>JBHLLU010000010.1:0-98000 GCA_048938895.1 Promethearchaeota archaeon | reverse complement strand
ATGGCACTCACTGACCGTAAAAAAGGATTATTAATTGGATACAATGCCTTAAAAGCAGCTAACTTTGCTTTTACTCCTTTGAAAATCAAGAAGAATGGATTTTCTGGAAAGGGTGGGCAAGAAGTAAGAATTAATCCTTTTGGAAATTATCATGGGGAAATGCTTAAATATTGGACCGAAGGATGTGGACATGCTGCTATTCTTGGGGAGAAATTTTCTAACCATAATCAATCTGCTGCACCAAGTTATAGTGGTAAAAATTTAAAGTTCAATTTAATCATAGCGCCATATATAGGTGATATGCCTCCCTCTGAGACGATCTCGTTTGCGGATCATTATTGTTTACCCCCATTAATATTATTAAAGGAAAATGAAAAAATACAAATTTCACATAAAGAAATATTAAATTTAGGAGAAGAATTAAAACAAGAATTTGATATCGATCAAATCATTTCGATGAACTATTTAGAATGGGTAAAACACGTAAATAAGAATTTTGATCCATCTGCACTAAAGGAACAATTGAAAGAAGGATTAAACATAGACATAAAAACCATACTAATGATGTTAATTGATGGAATAAAAGGATTATAAACTAAATATTTTCTAAGAAGATTATAAAAATGAGAGCACTATTATTCCCAGAACCTTAGGTAGTTAAATTAATGGATTAAAATAATTGTTGAACCTCAAAGAAAATAATTTTTCAATATATTAAAAATTAAAATAAAAGATAAGATATTTTTTATATTGTGTCTAAGGTCTCTTTCACATTTAGGAAGAATGGGATTGAAACAATTAATATTATAGGGCCAAAGAGAAATATCCACACTAAACCAATAGTATCTCCAATTATCCCTCCCGCAGTACTACCAATAAATTGAGAAATAACCCACATTAAGTTATAAATACCACCAAATTTCCCACGCATGTCTTCTGGAAGTAAATCCTGACTCCATGCATCTAAAGGTGCTGTTAAACCAAGAATTCCTATCAAAATAAATGGTAAAGAAAAGATGAAAATGCCTAAATTCACCTCCGACGTAACAGGATTTTTTACAAAAAGCATTGTAAAAAATCCTATACTAGCAATTAATATGAAAACTGGAAGGAACTTCTTTCTCCCATATTTATCAGAAATTCTACCCATGAATAGAGTGCTTATTACCAGTACTGGAAACCCAACAGCAATTCCCATTAATAACTCAAGTGTTGACAACCCAAGATCAAATAAGAAGTTAAACAAGAATGGAAGTACTAAGTTTATGCCAGTTTTAAAAATAATATAAGCGCCAATCAATTTAAAGAAATCTTTATGTTCAAAAACTGTTCGCCGGTTGAATAATGCTTTTAAATCTTCACCAAATTTCTTTCTTGGGGGTAGTTCTTCGACAGGTTTTTCTTTAATTTTGAAAAAACCTAAAAATCCCGTAAATATGAAGAAAATTCCTCCTGAGGTTAAAATAAAAAAATATCCTTCAATTGTTAAAATATTTTCTGTTGGATCTCCTGGATCGGGAACAGCAAATAATTCATAAACAAGGAGAAAGAATGCTACTGCAATTAAGATCCCAAGGTTCCCAAAAACAGTTATCATTCCATTTGCTCGTCCTCTGTGCTCTTTATCTACGGTATCTGGAATCAATGCTCGTTCAGAAGAAAAATACGCATTAGATGCTACTCCTATAATAATTACATCAAAGATGATGACCCAAAAATAATCTGGTGAAAAACTATAAAGAATCATAGCTACTCCCGAAGTTACTCCTCCAAATAAAAGGTATGGTCTTCTTCTACCAAATCTACTTCTTGTGTTATCAGATATGGTTCCCCATGTGAGGTTAAAGATCAATCCCATAAGAGCAGACAAATTTACCATTATTGCGATGTATATGTACCTTAATTCAAGGATGTGCTCAATGTAAGTATTAAAGAAGTTTTGCTCAAAAAAGCCGAAAAGCTGATCTCCGATGAAGAGAACCCCGATCATTATGATTTGGCTCTTTATGAAGCTGTTAAACGCCTTTTTCTTCTCAATTTTTTCCATAAATTTATCACGATAGATATTTATACATATAATTTGTTTTAATTCAAAATAAAGTTTTAAAAAAATACTAGTTCTAAGAAAGTTTATTCTAAATACTTTACAATTATGATGAAACGAAAGGTAATATTATCCGCACGACAGGATCATGATGTAATTTCTCAATTAATTAATGATTTACAACAAATACAAGAAATTGATGTAATTCTGCATGATCCTCAACAAGATTTTTTCTGCCTTTCAGAAATGCCTTCTTCATTCAAAAAAGCAGATTTATTAATTGTGAAAGTAAGAAATGAATGCTCTATTGATTTATTACATTTTGCTAAGCTTTATAACATTCCAACTCTACATGATATTGACACTATTTTATTATGCAAAAATAAAATTGCTTTAGATTATAAATTAAGAAAAATCTTTGAAGATAATAAAAATGAGTTAGAAAACTTTTTAATTCCTAAATCATGGAATTATACTTTATCAGATGTCGACAGATTTAAAGAATGGGCATTATCTAAATTACCTTTAGTTATTAAAAGTCATTATCAACATGATAAATACAATCGTTTTAATTTTCTAGTTCAGAAAATTGAAGATATTGATAAATTTTGTGAAATGTATAATCAGTTCTTATACTATGATGTTTATATTCAAGAATTCATTGAATGTGACGGCTATGAACGAAAAATATATGTAATTGGAGAAAAAGTTTTTGGAATTAAAAGAGAAAACCCAATCTATATATACTTACGAGAAAAACCAGAGACTATTGATGTAAGTCTAATTGAAAGAGAAGAGTTAAAAATTACAGAAGAAACAATAAGTTTATCTCAAATTTTATCAAAAGAGTTAAACCTTAAAATATTTGGATTTGATTTGGTCAAACCTATTAATCAAGACAAAATGTATATAATTGATTTGAATGATTTCCCAAGTTTTAAGGGAATTCCTAAAGTTGAAAAAGTTTTAATGGAATTTTTAAAGGATTATATACTGAAGCTTTAAGGGATTAATAGAAAAGGAATAATAACAAAATAAGCAACGATCCCATAAAGTATGCAAAAATAACCAAAATTAATTTTACTTGCTAATTTTAATAAGAGTTCTATGGTAAGATACCCTACCAAAAAACTAACTATTGTGATTGTAACAATCGTTATCATATTTAAAGTTCCAAAAATCGAACCTTCACCAAAAATAATATCTACAATTATGGAAGCGAATACAACTGGCACTGACATCAAGAAGCTTAATCTAAGAGCATTATCTTGCGTATATTTCTCAAGTAGGATAGTTGAAACAGTGACTCCAGAACGAGATATTCCAGGTAGTATAGAAAATCCTTGAACTAGACCAGATATTGTACTATCCTTCTGAATTTGATTTTGTGGACTATCAAGTAATTTAGTATCTCCATATACCCTTTTAGTCTTAATTATAACTATCCCTGTAAGAATTAACAAACCCGAAATGAAAAGAGTAATGATATCTCCTTGGATTGCCTCAAAAACATCTAATAAGATTATTTTAAAGGTAAAATAAAGGGGAATTGCTGTTATTGCGGTTCCAATTGTGGCATAAATTATCCAGTTTCTCTTTTTGATATCAAAATCACTAGTAGAATTCTTTCTCCCTGGTATAATTGTTCTTATTATTCCTAAAAAATCTCCACGAAATTTTAGCAAGACTGCTAATGCAGTGCCTAAATGTAACCATATTGAAAGACTAAATGCATCATCTGGAGAAATACTAAAAAAATTGGTTGATACAATCATTACTTGTCCAGATGAAGAGATAGGAAGCCATTCGAACAATCCTTGGATTAACGCAATTACTATATATTCAATCATGATCTAAAAAGAATATTTTTTTAAACCTTCAGATAAACACTCTATAATTTCATCTCTTACTTCACTAAAAAGCTCCTCTTTCATACTAGGGTCTTGAATATCTCCACCACGACCCCCAAATTCTTTTATTGTAAATAATTTCTTATTATTTGTATTGACAAATTTCTTTATTTCATGTTTATGTTTTTCTGTTAAAGTTAAGATTAAATCAGCTTCTTCTATTAGGTTACGATGTTTCTTTAGATCAATAGACACTGATGTGTCTGATAGCTTTATCCCTATATCATTCATGGCTAGTTTTGAATCCATAGATATTAGCATACCATCTCTTGCATGAGAAGAGATCCCACCTGATTTAACTTCAACTTCAATATTCTTCTTAGAGAAGAAATCTCTCAAATATCCTTCAGCCATAGGGCTTCGAGCAGTATTTACACTGCAAACAATTAGAATTGACTTATAGGGAAACTTTTGTAGCATTAATTGAATGAAAAGTAAGATGTAAAATAACCTTTATTATTTAGATAAAGCTTGCTTTATTTACAAATTTGATACCCTTATTTTTCATGTTTTCCAAGGCTTTTTTTATATTTCCTTCAGGTAAATCAATACCTTTTGACATGTCCACTACGAAATAAACATCATACCCGAAATTAACGCCATCCATTGCAGTAAAATAACAACAATAATCTAGGGCTAATCCACATATAAAGATTTGCGCAATATTTTTTGAACTTAAATATTTATTAAGCCCTGTTTCTGATTTTTTATCATTATCTTGAAATCCAGAATAACTATCTACATTAGGATTCATTCCCTTCTGGATAATTTCATCTGCTAATCTTACTTTTAAATTCTTATGAAATTCAGCACCTTTTGTATTCTGGACACAATGATTTGGCCATAATACGGGACCGATAGCTCCATTATCAGAAGAAAATTCATCACCAGGGTTCCTTCCTGGGTGATTACTAGCGAACGACATATGATTCAGAGGATGCCAATCTTGAGTAAGGACAACTAATGCTTCCTTTTTCTTAAATTCTTTAGCAAGTTGGTTGATATCTCCTATTATGAGATCTCCTTCTTCTACAGGTAAAGCACCACCTGGTATAAAATCATTTTGCATATCAACAACAATCAAAGCAGATTTACTGTTAATACCTACATTTTCCACTATACTGAAGTTATTCATGGTAAACCTCACTTTTTATTTTAGAATTTGATAAATTTATTTTGTTTCTTAATATGTAAATTGAGTTAAATAAGTACCAAAAAAGAATAGAAAACATAACAATCCATTCATAAGTAGGCATGATAGTATATACACGTGTACCAAATGTCCCACATATATTTGGATTGGCACTACAAAAATTTGTAATAAAAAAGGGGATAAGAAAAGAAGCGAAAATAGCAGCTATAATAAAACTAAAATATACTGCTGATTTCGAATATTTCTGATTCTTTAACATTAGATATCCAAAGAGGAAACAAACGATAAGAGCCCCAATCCAACTAAAAAGGGCTAATAACCCATGCAAATCCTTTATGAACTGAACTCGCCCAGATATTACCCCTGATAATGCTGCAACTATTGAAATAAAAATACCTATACCCACTGCGCTTTTTATAATCTTTTCATTCATATGGTCATCTCTTAGAGTTCTAGCGATATAGATTATAAATGGTATTGCCAGTAAATTGGAAATAATTAAACCTATTCTTGAAAAAATACCTCCAGGTTGATGCCCCAATACGCTTATAGATTTTTCCCATAAGATATAATCGGGGGATAATAAAATAGCTATAATAAATCCAGAAGTACCGATCATGAATGTTAATAATCCAAATATATATCCAGGTAAATGCCTAAAAAGAATATCAAAAAAATCATTAATCTTTCCCATAATAATTACCCAACTATTTATACTTTAAAAAAATTTATGATTTTGGAACTTTATATTTTTTTAACGATGGTGAAAATTGAAACTATAAAATACCAGATTATTATAATGATGGTATTTACCCACTCAACGAAAGGTAATATCACTACTAAAAAACTTAAAGATGGAATGAATGCTAAAAAAAATAATATCATCAGAGTTGATAAAGTGAGAGTGGCGGAAAATCCAAAAAACGAAAGTGTTCTAGAGTATTTGGGATCTCTTAACATAAAAAAATTGAAAAATGTAATATAAAATAGTCCGAATAACCAACTTATTACTGCTGAAACTCCATGTATTACTGCTATTATGGGATCAGAGCCACAAAAAACTCCTAAAATTATTAAACCTGTACAAGAAATAACTGCCACTACTTTTGCTTTTTTTTTTAAATTTTCATTTACATAATTGATATTGAATGATTTATTAAGGTATATGACAAAGGGAATCGCAAATATCCCTGAAAGTACCGACCCAAATTGAAAAAATATTCCTCCTCCTCCTTTACATAATGAACTTACAGCCCTTTCCATAAAATTATAATCTGGGAAAAAAATGCAAGCTAAAATATCCCCCATAAATCCAAATGTTATTGATAATAATCCATAAACACCAAAAGGGGAAAAATTCTTTAAATCCCTATTATTGTTTTTTGAAGAGTTTATATTAATTCACTACAAATTAGTTACATAATTCTAAACTTTAGAATTTATGATTGCTGAGATTGTTGATGATATTATATTAAAAAAGAAGTAAGATTTAAAATTTCTAGTATACCATTTTCATAAGTAAATTATATCATAATTTTGGTAATCTAATAATAAAGGTAGATCCCATATTTCTTCCTTCAGACTCTACCCATATCTCACCGCTATGGAGATCTATTATTTCTTTTGAGATGTATAAACCAAGACCTGTTCCATAACTCTCTATGTCGGGATTTTCTCCAAATCGGTCAACATTTCCAAATTTTTTAAATAGCTTTTTAATTTCTTTCTTAGTTAAACCAATACCATTATCTTGTATAGATATCCTATTCCAATTTTCTTCTTCATTAATTTTTACATAAATTTTACCAAAAGGGGGTGTATACTTAATTGCGTTTGAAAGAAGATTTGTTAATACCTGTTCAATTTTAATTCGATCAACCAAAACAATCAACTCTTGTGGATGATCTGCTAATAAATTAATATTTCGGCTATCAGCCCAATACATTACATCATTTATACTATTAATAGTAAGTTTTACTATATTTTCTTCTTGTAAGTGTAGACTAAATTTCTCAGCTTCAATTTTTGAAGTATCAAGAAGATTTTCTATCAATATTTTTAGTTTCTGACCTCCTCTATGAATTATTTCAATAAATTTTAAAGATTCTTCACCAATTTCATCTTTAAAATTACTTAAAAGCATTTGTGAAGCAGTATATATAGAATTCAATGGTGTTTTGAGTTCATGGGAAGTTGTTGTAATCAATTCACTCTTAATTTGGCTAATTTCAAGTAATTTCTTATTTTCTTCAAGAATTTGTTTCTCCGCTTTTTTTCTTTCTGTGATATCTCTAGTAATTAAAAGTGCTTTTGGTTCTCCTTTCTCATTATGAAATAGACTTCCTTTTATTTCCACATCAACCGAATAACCCTCCTTATGCATAATTCTTACCTCTATTGTACCACGTCCCTTTTGCTCAAAATTCTCTGAAAATTGCTTTAAAGCATTCTTGGCATCATCAAAATGTATGAAATTTAAAGCTCTTTTTCCTATAACTTCTTCTATTGAATAACCACTCAGTTGAAAAAGAGGTTCTTCATTTATATACTCAATTATCAAATTCTCACTGACAATTAAAATTAAATCACTAGCATTTTCAGAAATTAACTTATATTTAATTGCCGACTCAATAAATTTTAGCTCTGCTTGCTTTTTTTCTGAAATATCCTGCACTATGATTTGAATAAATGTTTCATTTGCAAGAGTAATTAATGAAACCTGAGGATTGACCCATATAGCAGTCCCATCATTCCTATATACCTGAAGTTCAATTGGTTCTAATTCCTTATTCTTTTTATATAATTCAAATCTCTGTTTTAATAGAGGTAATATATCAGAAGGTAAAGCGGGAATTTTAAAAAAATCTCTTCCAATAAAATCCTTCTTTAAATATCCGAAAGTCTTTTCAATAGTTAAATTAAAATCAAATATTATCCCATTAAAGTTTAGTAGAATAATCCCATAGGGAGAATTTTGAAACAAATGCTTATATTTCTCTTCAGATTCGTATAATTTCTGTTCAATTTCTATTCTAGCTGTAATGTCTCTTATAGCTACAATAAACTTTCTATCCTCAACATTTCCAATGAATTTACCTTTTGCTGAAACGAAAATATAACTCCCATTCTTATGTAATAGTCTATATTTCGGAACTGAAATCATTTCCCCAGTATTAAAAGCTATCTTAATAACTTCTGCTATCAATAAAACATCATCAGGATGAATGAAATCAAGAGCACTCTTACCAATTATTTCTTTTGGTCTATATCCGATAATATCATAACACTGAGGACTAACATAGGATACGATAGATTTTGAGTCTCCTTCAAGAATAATATCAGTAAGGTTATTAATTAAACTTCGATATTTTTCGTCTGATACAAACTTCTGATTTTTTTTTTCACCTGTAAAACCCATTGATTCATCTTTCAATTCACGTGGCATAGAAATCACTCTTGTATAATGAAGTTGTTTAATATTATAAATAGCCAATTAACCTTACTATCCATGGATCTTTGATAATTTAATTTGGAGGTTTAGAAAATCATCTCCATAAGATTTCAAATGAAATTTATAAAATTGTTTTCTTACCACACTCCTATATTTTTAATAGGGATTATAGTTTTAATTTTGAGGAAAACCATAATTGTTCTATGAATTGAAACATAATTACTTTGTAAAACCAGTTTACTGACAAATTTTTGAATTTTTATGAATGGGAATGGTGTGGGCATTCTAATAAAGCATGGCTTTATAGATTTTCTTTGATACTCTAAATTAAAAGATATGGTTTAAGTATGATTTTCTTAAAATTCAAAAAGTTTTAATTAATAATTCTAATTATAATAAAATATTCTTATTTCATAATTCATGCGCTCGTAGTATAGTGGTAATATGCTGGCTTCCCAAGCCAGCGTCCCGGGTTCAATTCCCGGCGGGCGCATCTACTAATAAACAATTTTTAATCTAATTACCAAGGTTATCTAAAAAGAGGTTTAGTGCCGGAGTATCATCTTCGATTTCTTTACACAATACGGAAATTTCACCAAATAGAGACGCTGCTTTTTGAAAAACACCATTTTTCTTAAATCGTTCAGATTCTTCCATTTTTAACATTATTTCTAGCAATGGTTTGAATAGTTCTAAAATTTCGTAAACATTTTTCAAGATATTCTTAACAAGGTTTATTTTTCTATTAATTTTATCATCCATAATCGACATTAAAATTCACAAATGATTTAGTCGTTAATTCGATATTTGAATAATAATTATACTTTAATTTTTAAATGTTTTCCTTTTTCTTTTACTAAAAATGCGTTTGTATACAAAATAATCTCATGGCATGATTTGAAATCATAGTTGTGGGAAAAATTATTATCGAATTAAATTTTTGAGGTGGTAGATTAAGCATGAAATTTTCATAATGTAATTAGCATTTTGAGTGTAAATGGAAGCTTGAACTAGAGCTTCTAGTAGGTCTAGATTATCTTCTGAAGTTTTCTTAAAAGATCCCTCAAAATTAAATTACCCATTCCAAACTTGGTTCTGAAGGAAAACATTAACACAAGATTGAACCTTACACCATCTATTTCCATAAATTTAGATATAAATTTCTCATTATTTTCTAGTTCTAAATACATCTTTTTAACGCTAATTAAATTCTTTTCATTTCTAACCTCAAATTCCTTCATTGTATTAAATAAAGTTGTTTGAGGTAGCGAGGAATATAAGACCTTTCCTTCTTCACTAAATATCCCACTCCCGATAACTTCTTTATCATCAACATAATCTCTTAGTAAATGGATTATTTTTTGGAAAATAGGCATTGAAGTGAAGTCAGTACTTTTTGTAGTTTCTTCTTCTTCATCTTTTAAGAGGGTACTCTCATATAGTTCTAAATGTGAAAATTCAAAGTCCACTGTTTGGTATCCTCTTACTTTAAAATTCTTATCTACAAAGGCTTGAAAACTGTGTTCACAATTTAAACCTGAAGGTATTGAAACAGTAGTTAATTGTTTACTTTGGTTGATAACTTTAACAGGAATTTTAAGATTTTGACCTGTTTTACACTTAGGGCATCTTATTGACACTTCTTCGAAAAAATCTTCTGTTTTATTATTTACGGAATCTTGTAACGTCAAGTTATATCACTTCGTTATTAGAAGAAGTTTTTTATATGCCTCCAAGTTTCGGTATACTTTTTTGGTAAATGATGGTAAATGTTCTTTGTGTTCAAAAAACATTTAATATATAATTTTTTTGTGTTATTTAAATTTTTGTCTCTAAAATGTTATACTTTGATTCAGATTTAGTTATTCAAATAATTGGAATCAAAATATATATGCCATAAGTACAAAATATTTTACAACAACATAAGTTTAAATAATACAAATTTTATAAAATCTTTAGTTCATCAAAAATAGACGCACAATAAAAATATTTTTAGGAATTAATTTTACCACAAAAAGACCATTATTTACAAAAATGTATATTTAACATAACCTCAGGTACAATAAAAATGATTATTGGAAAAGCATTAGTAATAGGAATAAATTTCAAAATTAATTCATACTACTTCCTTCTAGTCATTGTAATCTTTAAAGAGGTTAGGACAGGTACTCCTAAATATTATTTCTCACAAATGGAAGAAATTACAACAACCGCAAACAAATTAGGAAAATTAGCTGATGAAATGCAATCTAGGCTATTGGAATAATATAAACAATCTTAGGAATGAAGGAAATGATAATCATGGAAAACTATCAAAATTCTAAGGACAACCCAATAATTATGGAAATATTAGGGATCGGATTGGTAAAGATTTCACAAACAGATATAGAAGCTAAATTTAAGGTTTTATTTCAAAAAGGAATAGGAGTACCACTTATTCAAAATGTGATTGAATTATATAAAAAAGAAATTGTAAATAAAAGACAGGGAAATTCAATTATTCCCTTAGAAAAATTCACGCTTTTCATCCATTATTTTGAAAATCATAATCAAGATATATTAGTCATAATATATATGGAGAAGAAAGACAGCTCAGTAAACTTTTCTAAATTATATTTCCTTTCCAGGAAAATTAATCGAAAATTTCAGTTAAACGAACCTGTCTTGCAAATAATCGAAGATTTTGATAATGCTGTGGAAATTCCAAAAACTGACGGGATCATAGCAATTTTTATTATAGGTGTGGCGGGAAGTCCATATATATCAAAAATCAATAAGGATAGATCAGAAATTGCAGATCATGAAGTCCACATTGGTGGCTTTATTTCCGCCTTATTATCATTCTCAAATACAATTATCGGAGAGGAAACAGGAGCAAAGCTAAAAGAAATTAACTTTGGTAATCAACAATTTTATGTTATTTCAAAGAGCGATGTAATCTTCGCCTTTTTAGTAGAAAATATGACCTCCTTAGTACAAAGATATATGTATTTATTAGCTGACGAGTTTCTTTATCAATACAAAGATCACTTAAGGGATTTCAACGGGGATATAACCCCTTTTAATTGTTTTGAAGAAAAAATCAATCAATATTTTTTAATATAGAAAAGAGGTAAAAAGAAAATGATACAAGACCAAGAATATAAAAAGTTAAATCAAGTATCCATCCTTATTTTCCAAATTGGATGGGAGCAATTTGTTATTGACCTTCTTGATGTTAAAGAAATAATACAAGCGGGACAAATAAGAAAATTGCCGAAAAGCTTGGAATACATAGATGGAATTTATAACTATAGAGGAGAAATCATACACATTGTTAATTTGAAGAAAAAATTAAATTTAAATGAATATATGTTGTATCGCTCAAAAAAGTCCTCTATGGAAGAAGAAAATAATAGTAACACAAGAAAATATATAATTATTTTGAAAGTGGATAAAAACCTTGTTGGGTTTTACGTCGATCGCATTATAAATATAGATCACATTGATAGCAATGAAATTAAAGCATTAAGTCCTATTTTTCAAACCAGTGTAGCTATGAAATATATTAAAGGTGTCATAAATTTCAATGAAAGACCAAGGATTATGCTTGAGTTAGGAAAGATTCTGACTGAAATTGAAGAATTTCAAATCCAACAGGATAAAACATCATTGACAAAAAATTAAATTTAAAATAAAAATGGAGTTGATTAAATGACAAACGATAAAAAAAGGGTTATGATAGTAGACGATGCAGCTTTTACAAGGAATATGCTAAAAGCCATTATTAGCAAGATGGAACAAATCGAGGTAGTTGGCGAGGCAGCTAATGGAGTTGAAGCTATATCCTTATATAAAAAGTTAAATCCTGATTTGGTTACCATGGATTTAGTGATGCCCGAGAAAGGTGGTATTGAAGCAACAGAAGAGATCTTAAAAATTAATCCTAGTGCATTAATCGTCGTTGTGTCCGCATTAGGACAAGAAGCCTTAGTCTTGGAAGCAGCTAAAAAAGGTGCAAAGGACTTCATTCAGAAACCCTTCAAGTCTGAACAAATTCTTGAGGTAATGGACCGTATTCTAAAGAATAAGACAGCTAATAAAAAATAATAAATTTGTTAAATAATGGGGTGATTATGTGGCATCTAACGACGATATTAAACTTTTCATAAGTGAATCAGAAGATCTTATTCAGAAGACAGAGGATGAGATTCTTAATTTAGAGGAAAATCCAGAAAATCCTAAACCCATTCAGGAACTTTTTTTTACATTTCACACTCTAAAGGGACTCACTGCTATGGCAGGATTTGAAAATCTTTCAAAATTTTGTCAT
Source organism: Promethearchaeota archaeon (assembly GCA_048938895.1). GTDB lineage: Archaea > Asgardarchaeota > Lokiarchaeia > Sigyniarchaeales > SOKP01 > Loki-b32. The sequence continues at coordinate 85,130 of JBHLLU010000010.1, read as the reverse complement.
CACTTTGAAACCTTTTTAGATAATACAAAAGATAAAAAAGTATCACCAAAAAAGCGTACAGATTTTATTAATATGCTTTTTGAGAGTTTAGATGTACTTCGGAATGTCTTAAAAAAAGTTAAAGCAGGAGATTTATCAGATATTGATAGTAAATTTGTTGATGATATAAAAGGAAGTTTTGATACTTTTGAAGTAGAGTATGATATAACTTTTATCCAACCAATTTCTACTGAAGAAATTATAAAGATATTAGAGGATAATCAGAGGAAGCCCTATAAAATTTATATTCGTTTAGAAGATACCTGTGTATTTAAAAAAGTAAGACTTTTTATTATATTCCGGGCTTTGAATGGAAAAGGGCAGATATGTTGGACCAATCCCGCTCCAGAATCTTTAGAAAAAGCAATTTTGAAAAATGAATTTGAAATCTTTTACATCAGTCAAGCTAATAAGTCCGAAATATCACATATTTTAGATGAAATTTTGGAAATTGAGAATATTGTTATTTCTACAATGAAACCACAAGAATTTAGAGATATAATTGCTGATCTAAAGACTAAATGGGAGAGGGAACAAGTAGAAACTACGAGTCATGAATCTGAAGAAGAAAGTTTATATGAAGTAGAAGTCATTGATGAAGGGTTTGACCGAGTAACTAATATTGTAGAAGATTATTCTGATGAAAATGTAAAGATAACGAGTGTCAAAGTTAACATTGAAAAATTAGAGGAACTAATGAATTATTTTGGGGAATTAGTAATAATGAAAAATCACATAAGCCAGCTTTTAAAAGATAGACAAGATAGAGCAATTAACAGGCTTTTTGATAAAATGGATAAACCTTTTTTGGATATTCAAGAAATTCTTTTTAATTTGAAATTGGTAAGAGTCGATTCAACTTTCAGAAAGTATAAAAGACTTGTCCGAGATGTAGCAAATGAAACAGGGAAAAAATTACGACTAATATTACAAGGGACGAATGTAGAGATTGACAGAAAAATATTAGAAGAACTAAATTCTCCGCTGGTTCATTTAATACGAAATGCTATATATCATGGAATTGAATTACCAAAAGAGAGAAAGAAAAAAGGTAAGAATGAATTAGGAATTTTGAGACTGAAAACTTATAGAAAAGCAGGATCCATATATATTGAAGTAGAAGATGATGGAAGTGGGATTGATTATGATAATGTTAGACAAAAGATTATTGATAAAGGCTATTATGATTCTAATGAAGTTAAAGAGTTTACTAATGAAGCCCTGAATAAATTTATACTAATGCCAGGATTCTCAACCTTAAGTGATGCTGATATTATTTCAGGAAGAGGTATGGGATTAGCTATAGTAGCAGAAAAAATAAAAGAATTAGGTGGAGATTTCCTTATAGAATCACAAGAAAATAGTGGAACCAAATTTACTCTTGTGGTGCCATTTACAAGGGCAATTCTAAGGGCTCAACTAATACAAGTCTCACAGGATTTATTTGCGATTCCAACAGAGAATATAAAACAGATATACTTTTTCAATCAGAATAATGTAGAATACATTGAGGGTAAACAATACTATAAAGTAGATTCAAAATTAATACCTGTAATAAATCTAGACCAACACCTAAGAATGGTGGAACTAAATGATGAAAATTCATTTAAACGAGTAGCAATATGGTGTCAAAAGGATGATAATCAGTCGGCAATCCTGGTTGCAGATAAACAACTTCAACAATTAGATGTAGTTGTTAAACCATTTGCCTCAGGTTATTCCGACTCTCGAGATATTTTGGGATCTACTATTACAGGTGAAGGTTCAATTTGTCTCATCTTAGATGTGTTGAACATTATATCAGAACAATCATCAGAATACGAGATATCTATGATAAATAAAATTAATTAGAGGTTTTTTTATAAAAATAATCAAAAATTTTACAGAATTAATAAAAATTCGGAGGAAAATGAAATGGGTTTTAAGAAGGTTAACCAAGACAAATTAAAGTTAAGTAATAGCTCAAGTTTTCTTGGTATGCCAATAAGAGAAGTAGGGAAAATGGTACAAATAAAAGAGAGAGAGAAGAAAATAGATTCAAGCTCACTTGGTTCCATGTCAGAGATACTAATACTTAATGAAGAATTTTTAGAGTATCATTATCAAAATAATAAGACCAGGAAAACATTAGCTGGTTATGGGAACATAGTTGTGTTTAATAACTCGCTAAAGGATAGAATCTGGGATACTTTTATAAAATTTACAGGTACTCAATTTGATAAACAAGATTCTGAAAAAGGAATGCATTTAGGAATCTTTGAACCTAATTCAAATAAAATTCTAAAATATGAAATCGTAAATTCAGAAATCTTACCTGATATAATATCCGTAAATGAAGATATAGAAAATTTGAGTAAAGATATCGATTATGTGAAACTTGATAGTTTTGATGAATCAAATAAATCATCTCAAAAAAATTATATGTTACTTTTAGGAAGAGAAAATAAAGTCAAATTTTCTATATATATTGAAAATGTTTCTTCCACAATTTTGGAAAATGTGAAATTAAAGAAATATTTTTTAAATAACTTCTATGATTTGGAATTTGAGGGAGGGTTGAGTAAAGATATTGAAATTACTAATAATTATATCGAGATCCCTATCAAAAACCTAAATCCTGGGGAGCATGTAGAATTAATTCTTCATGCAAATATATTTCCGAAAAGGAAAGAAGATATTAGAACAGGGAGAATAGAGATTTCATTCAATTTAAAGAATCAAACCATATCAGAAGTAGAAATTGAACATTTCTCTGCTTATTCACACGCTATGCATGCAATTAGAAAAACAGAAAAAGAACATAACCCTAATCACTGGGACTGTTCTCTAGTATTCGAAAATCATAGTGATTTTAAGATGAAATTAAATTCAATTCTTATTATGGATAAATCCAAAAAAGAAAAGTTGCTAGAATTAGATTTGAGTGAAAGAGAGATAAAAATAGTCCCCAATGAGAGTTATACGACTGAACATATTGACTATCAAGATGAAAGAGAACCAACTTTCTCTAGAAAGGTTGAATATTCAGTGGATTACAAAGTTGAGAAAAATTCTATGATTACTGTGCTAGTAGAAGATAACTTATTTAAAGTAGTTAATGCCTTGATCAAGAAGAATATTGAAGAACGTGAAATAAAGTCATTTGAAGAAGCAAAAGTAAAAACAGAATTTATAGTAAAGAATCAAGGTACTCTACCAATAAAAGGTATTATTACTCAAGAAAGAATACCTGCAGATTTTTTACCCCCAAAGGAAATTTCATATTTTCAATTTTTAAATTCTTCGGGTGAAATAAAACTTGAAGATATCTCAATAAAAATTAGTCCCAATGATGATGATCCCGCTCATGATCATATTTTAGAATTGAATCTTAATTTAGAAACTAATCATGGGAGTGTTTTGATTGGAGTAGATGACTTTTTAGAAGTAAAATACCCTTTAACAGCAGTAACACCAGATTATGAAAAAGAATATAACTTTCCAATAGAGATTAAATCTTATTATATGAAATTCTTTGACGCAGATTCTAAAGATTACTATGTTATAAATGATGCAGTTGATAATATTGACAAATCTTCCCTTAAAATTACTCATAAACGCCGAAAGTTAATGACGGGAAAGGAGATTTTCCCTGGGAGGGATATTAATGAATTTGCAATTTACATAACTGTAACAAATGGTTCTAACATAAAATTAACTGATGTGAATATTACTGATGCATTTCCAGATTCATTTGAATTAGTTTCTTCAAATTTAGAATATAAACTTAGTAAACCTGATAAATCAGGAGAACGGAAAATATCTTTCAATCTTGAAACTCTACAACCATATCAAGAAAGAGAGATAATGTACTATTTAAAAAATATAACCGGAAAAGAGATTAAATTTTCAGAATTAGAATCGTTTTTTATTGGATAAATTAAAAAAAAAGAACAAAAATTACTAGAAAAAAATCGGAGGAATTATAATGAATTTACAGTTTTATGAAACAATACAAGACAAATCAAAAGAATATATAACCTATCTGATTGAACAAATTCTGCCAAAATTCACAGTTAGTGAATTCGATCATTTTTTAAGAGATTTAGAGACTATATCTAATAAAAAAGATAAAGGATCTAAGGCAACGAGCTCTAAATCTGCAATGAAATTTGATATAATAGGAAATGACAGTAAGAAATATGCAGATTTATCAAAATTGGATGAGCCTCAAAGAAAAATACTCTTTCAAATCTTTATCAGCAGGGAAATAAACGATAAATTAGCAGTTAAATGGCGATTTTATCAATACCTTAAATATCATTTAGGGCTTAATATTAAAACTATCAGTATTAATAACCAATTTGCAAATTCAATTGATTTTATTCTTGATACAGAGGAAAAAGAAAAAATAATTGTTTCATGTCATGATATTTTAGAATTGAATAGTTTTAAAAACTCACTAAAAGAAATTAGCGAATACGTGAAGAAGGAAAATTTAAATCCAAATAGAATTATTTTTCCGGCAGGTAAATCATTCAGAAATATACCTATTGATGAAGCTATCAAGATTGATAATATAGAAATAACTCCAGAGTTGTGGATTGAATGGATTGAAGAAAATCTTTCTTTTAACAGAGAAGATCTTTTAATTATCAATAATTCAGAATTAAAATTAGCAGGATTTAACTTTACAAGCTCTGAGGACTTATTAAATTATGTATATCAAAATTCAAATGGGGGTCAAATTTCAATTTTTAAACAATCAGATTTTTTTACTGAAGCTTCTGAAGATAATTCTGAGATAGAATTAGTTTGGAAAGGAATTATGATGAAATAATAAACGGAGGAAATAGAAAAAGGTAAAAATTATGATAGAAAGTGAATATGAAAATCTGGAATATGGAGAAAATTTAACTGCTGTTATAATAGAAATAAAAAGTGAGAAATATCTCATTGAAGTTGAAAAGGTGAAAGAGATATATGTGCCTGGAGATACAATTATCCCCGTACCATTATCAGATAAATCTATTGTTGGAGTTATAAATATAAGGGGAGAAATTTATTCTATTATTTCTTTAAGACATAATATTTGTTCAGATAGTATAGATTATGGTTTAAATAATCATTCAAGGATATTACTTTTGGAATGGGGTGATCTTCGTATTGCTTTATTAGTAGATTCTGTAATCGGTGTAAGAGAATTTCCAATTTCAATTTTTAAACAACAAGGGGCTATTATAAAAACAAATATAGATTTTAAATTTATAAAACTGACAGGAGTTTTTCAAGATGAAGTACTTATTCTATTAGATTTAAACACATTGATCCAACCATATACAAAAATTACAGAAAGGAAAAAAGAAGAAAAGATTGAAAAAATTTCAATAATCCCTCAAAAACCTAAAGTTGTGCCTAAAACACTGAGTGAGCCTAAGAAAAAAGAAATAAGTCATACAGAGTCTACTGTTATTCTCCCTCAAACACATGTGAAAAAATCACATTTATCAAAAATACCTGATACGGATAATTTAATTTTATCAGCTGATCAAAAGGATATCCTCAAAGAAATGGGAAATATTGGAACAGGAAATGCAGTTACAGCCCTATCTAGGTTAATTAAGAAGAAAATTGATGTCACTCTAACAGATGTAGGAATAATTTCTTTTGATCAATTAGCAGATCAGTTCGGGGGACCTAAAGAGAGAGTATGCGGTATTTTTTGTCATATTGATGAGCCTTCTCAATCTACAATCTTAAATATTTTCGAAATGAAACCTTTAATGAAATTAATCGCATCCTTAGCAGGAAAAAAATCAAAATTAGATCCTAATAAGGTAACATCAAAAGAAGATCTTGATGACTTTGCAGTTTCAACAATTACTGAAATGGGTAATATCATGGCAGGTCATTATGCATCTGCCTTGGCAGATTTATTAGAGACGAAATTGATGATTGATATACCTGAGTTTGCAATGAGTAATGCTGGTGAGTTAGGTGAATTTCTTTCTCAAGAACTCAAATCAATTGCCGATGTAATAATAATAATTAAAACTTCAGTGAAAGTCTCGGATTTGAAATTAAAAGGGATTTTCTTCTTTATACCAGATATTAAGACATTAAAAATATTTTTTACTAAACTCGGTATTGATCAAGAATTCTCAATTGGTGGTTTAGAAGAGAGTCAAGAACAAGAAATTTTAGATATTACTAAACTAAAACTCACAGAACTCCAGAGGGACGCACTTCAAGAAGTCGGAAATATAGGTGCTGGTAATGCAGCTAATGCATTAGCACAAATGATTAATAAAAGAGTTGACATTAATATTCCTTCAGTAGAGATGGTAGAATTAGATGATTATGCTAAAAAAATAAGTACAAAAGATGAAAAGCTTCTAGTTGCCTGGAGTAATATTATTGGAAAAACTAGAGCTACAGTTCTTACCATGTTTAATATCAAAGACGCAATTAACATAACTTCAATAATAGTTGATGATCCTGATAAAAAGAATATCGATTTAAGAAAAAGTATTAATAAAGCAGACGATTTTCCAGAGTTATATAAAAGTGCGATTTCAGAACTGGGACATATTTTGGGAAGTCATTATGTTAGTGCTATAGGAGATTTATTAGGGATACGTTTAATGACTGAACCACCTGACATGAGTGTTGATAAGCCTACCGGATTATTTAGTATTTTAAAGGAAGAGATTGGACTTTTAAAGAAATTATCTTTAGTAATAACCACAAGTGTCATTATTAAAGACATTGAAATTGTTGGTACATTTCTATTTATACCAAGTCTAGATACTCTACATAATCTCTTAGACGCGCTGTTAAATTTCTACTCTTAAATTTATTCTTTTCTAAAAATATAATTATTATATTTTTTTTTTCAATTTTAAGAAAGGTATTGAAAAAAAAATATTAAGCCCAGAAAAAAGAATGTATGAATAATGCTAAAAACAACTTATTATGATTATATATATAAAGTTGATGGAGAGACCATAAAATTAAAACCAGAGAAGATTTTTGATCCTTCTGGAGTATACTTAATTATAGATAAGAAAATTAAACTAATATGGATCTGGGCTGGCAGTCACTCTCGTTTATTTCATAGGTATATGGCGGCTAATTGGGCTGGGAAACTCAAAACAAAAAAAAAATTCTATAATTTCAAATATGAAGTAATAAAACAAGGTTTAGAACCATCTGACTTCAGAGTTATATACCGAGAAATTAAAGAAAATAGGATTGATCTAACTTATCCTGGAGAATCTAGAAACAGTTCAATCAAAAATGAACCTTTACTAGAATTCGATTCAAGAATACCACTATCTAATACAAGAGCTTCAATTCAAGATAGTACGATAATATCAAATTCTGATAAATCTCGAATAAAAAAGATACTAATGGAAATAAAGGAAATGCAAAGTCACATCAAATATTCAATTGAACATATACAACAAAGATTTAACGAAATTGAAAAGATATTAGAAAGATAGTGAGTAAAAATTGTTTAAAATTAAAAATATTCACATAGTTGAACGCTTTATCTTCCAAACTGAATATTTAGGAATTAATTATCATCTCAAAACTAAATTTATTTTAAAATAAATTAATAGTATAAGTTTCAGATAATGCCAATAAGAGTATTACTTGCCGAGGATTCAGCATATCAAAGAAAGGTAATTGCTGAAATGGTATCATCTAATGAAGAAATTGAAGTTATAGATATCGCCAGAAATGGTAGAGAAGCAATCCAAAAGATCGGTGATCATAACCCTGATGTAATTGTATTAGATCTTATAATGCCTGAAATTGATGGCTTGTCTGTTCTCAAGTTCCTTTCAGAACACTATCCCATACCAACAATAGTTTTTACTGGACTCCAACTTGAAGCGTTAGATAATTCTGTTCAAGCTTTACTTCTTGGTGCATTTGATTTTATCATAAAACCTAGTGGTTTATGGGAAGAGGAATTTCCTAAATTTAAAAAGAAGTTGGTTTCAAGCATTTTATATGCTGGAAAAATAAAAAAAACTTATGAGAAACGAAATAATCTAATCAAAAAATCAATTGATTTTCAATTAAACTCGAATTTGGCAGAAAAAAAGAACATTTTTGAAGAATCTGTCAACTCAATTGCAATTAAATCCTTAAAAGCGGCTCTTCCAGACAATAAAAAGTTGAAATCGAATGTTATAGTAATTGGTACCAGCACCGGAGGACCTAGAACACTAAAATCGATCTTAAGATCAATACCAAGAAATTTCCCCTGCCCAATATTAATGGTGCAACATTTAGATGCCTTTTTTATGAAACAGTTTGCTAAATCATTGAATGAAGTGTGTGATATTGAGATCAAAATCCCAGTAGATGGTGAAAAAATCGAATCTGGAAAGGTATACCTAAGTCCTGGTGGAAATCACATGAAAGTTGTGTTAAGAAATAATTCTCCATCTATTAAGATATTTAAAGGAAAACCTGTTAATTTTTGCATGCCCTCGGTTGATGTTTTATTTTCTTCTGTAGCAGAAATTTATAAACAATCTGCAATGGGTATACTTTTGACAGGATTGGGGGATGATGGAGCTGCAGGATTAGATGCAATCAAAAATTCAGGTGGTAAAACGATAGTTGAATCCGAAGAAACTTGTATTGTATATGGTATGCCAAAAGCAGCTATTAAGAGAGGAGCAGCTAAAATTGTGCTTCCTAATTATTTAATTGGTCGGGAAATGATTGATTTTGCTCAAAAATTTACAAACGATATTAATAATTAAAGAGAGGTATATATATTTTGACCTATAGGTGCCAAAAAGGAAAAATTGAGGAGGTTGGTAAAGATGGGGTAATTAATTTACCAATAGGTCATTATGCTATTATTAATGGTAAGTATAAGTTAAGTAAGGTTTCCCCAAAACTCTCTATTTACGGGTTAGGTTCTTGTATAGCATTAATTCTTTGTGATTATAAAAATAAGATTTGTGGTATGTCTCATATTCTACTCCCCAAAGCTACAAAAAAAGTAATAAATTATCCTCATAAGTATGCCAATTTATCTGCCAGGCTCTTAATGCAAGAATTAATAGATTGTGGTGCCAAATATGAGCAAATAAAAGCAATAATTGTAGGAGGCTCCAAAATTTTTGATTTAGATAATAACTTAGTAGGAATAGATAATATTGGATATATTAAAGAAGAATTGAAAAAATTGAAAATTGAAATTATAAAGGAAGATACAGGGGGATCTAAAGGGAGAATCGTAATCTTTGATTCTAAAGATCTTACATTGTATCTTAAATCAACGGGATTAGAGGATTTTAGTAAATTTGTTTATTCATAGTAATCAAATAGAAAAGAGAAATAAAAGATGAATAAAAATAATAAAAATTTAGTACGTCTAAATGAATATAAATTAACCAGAGAACAATTAGATACACTAAAAGAACTAGGAAATATTGGTTCTGGTCATGCAATCACAGCTCTTTCAAAATTACTTAATAGTGAAATAGAAGTATCTCTTACTTCAGCGGAGATTATACCCTTTTGGAAAGTCCCTGAAGTGTTTGATACACCACAAGTTGAGGTATTTGGGGTTTATTCTGAGGTTTCTTACAACTTAAAATTATCAATAATTCAAATATTCACTAAAGAATCACTCATTAATTTAATCAATCTTTTAAATTTTAACCAAAAAATTCCTAATGAAGAAATAGTAAAAGTTGAAGATCTAGACGATATTTCTCTTAGTATCATTAAAGAAATAGGCAATATTCTAACTGGACATTATACTACTGCGTTAGCTGATTTATTATCAACTCAATTAATTCCTAATGTCCCAACTGTAGCACTTGACACTTTACAAGCGATGTTAAATGGAATAATTGCTAAATATTCTAGATCCTCAGACTTTCTAATAATAATACAAACAAAAATTACACTACCAGAAATTAATTTGAATTGCATTATGTGCTCTATCCCTTGTATCAATATTCTAAAAACCTTATTTAAAACTCTAAATTTAAAATATGATATAAACCTATAAAAACAAATGTCAAAGATAACAATATTGGAAGAACTGCTTGCCAATCTGTTAGGCGAAACACAAGATCTTTTAGCTGCTTTAGTTGTTGATTTAGATGGGCTAATTATTGCTAAAAAATCAATCGGTGGGTTTGATGAAGAATTAATTGGTGCTATTATGGGTATTCTCGAACAGACCATAAACCGAATAAAGAAGTATACAGAAACTTCATTTGGAAGTGGTACCCTTGCGACTAATGAATTTCAATTATTTTATATAGAATTAAGCAGAGTAACTCCTGCAATCTTTGTTTTGGTTGGTGATCAATATTCTAATATAAATCAATTTATCCCTTTTGCTTATATTGTGGCAGAAAAAATTTCATTACTGCTCAATAATAAAGAAACTTCAATTAATTTACCAAAATTAAGTAATACTGGAGATCTAATTTTGAATCCTAACCATAATGCTCAATATGCTAACAATAATGTTAACAAAATAGTAATCGTTGGTTCAGAATCAGTTGGAAAGAGTTCTTTGGTTGAAATGTATTGTAGAGGAAATTTCCAAGAAAGTTATAGACCAACTATAGGAATATCAATTAAAGATAAGACTTTACAAATATCTAAAGAGCATAGTTTATTTTTATATCTCCTTGACCTAGGTGGATTAAGAGGATTTGCTAAAATTCGCAAGTATTACTATCCTTATTCAAATGCAATCCTTATTTTGTTTGATTATTCCAAACAAGAAACTCTCAATAATATATCTAATTGGATCGAAGAATCTCGCCATTTTATCAAAGATCTATCCATTCCAATCATATTAGTTGGGAATAAAATCGATTTAACCAAGGATCGTCAGGAACTTAAGTTACGAGCTCAAAAGCTTGCAAAAGCATATCATTTTCCTTTTTTTGAAACATCCGCATATACAGGTGAGGGAATAGATGAATTATTTACATATTTAATTTCAACCTTGTTTTAGTATTTAAATAAGTATAAATTTGAGTGCACTAATATTTATTAAATCAAATTTGCTACTATGGGAGATTTAGCTGTCAATTGATGTTATAATTGCTGATGATTCTGCGTATTTAAGAAAAAATATTGCTCAAATTCTTAAAGGTCACGATTTGATAAACATCTTAGAATATGCAAAGGATGGAGAGGAAGCTGTTAAATTTGTTAAGAAATTTAGCCCAGATGTCTTGGTTTTAGATTTACTGATGCCAAAAATGAATGGGTTAGACGCTTTTAAAATGATCATGGAAGAACGTCCAACACCTACTGTTATACTTTCCGCCATAAGTCCCAAAAACCTTGATTCTTCTATCCAGGCACTTTTAATGGGGGCATTTGATTATATAATAAAACCAGGAGGTATAGGTGCTAAAGATTTACCAAAATTCCGGGAAGAATTACTCTCGAAAGTTCTTCTAGCATCTCAATCCCAAATAAAAAGAATATTTAAAAAAGAAAATGAAGAATATAAAAAACCTATATCTCTCAGACAAGAAATTATTGATGAGATCTTTAAATTTGGGCGATATTTAAACACACTCACACCTATCCAAGAATCAGAGGAAGACCAACAAATTATCGATATTGGCAAAACTAAGAATAGAGAGAACAAAATTTCAAGTAATCTCAGAAAATTGAAAAATCAGGAAATAAAACCGCCGAGATTCAAACCATTAGAGGAACAAAAAAAACCAGAATATCAATTCAAAACAGTTAAAAAATCTTCTTTTACACCAGATTTGACACCCATTAAGGGAGTTACCTTAACTTCAAATCTTATAGTGATTGGGGCTAGCGTAGGTGGGCCTCGTACCATAACTTCCATATTAAAAGCACTACCAAGCAAATTCCCCTCACCAATTTTAATAGTTCAGCATTTATCTGCACACTTTACAGAAGCATTTGTTGATAATTTAAATTTAGAATGTGAATTAGATATAAAAGTTGCATCTGATGGTGAATATATTCGAAATGGAACAGTATATATTGCTCCTGGAGATAACCACATTGAAATCACAACTAAAAATAATAATCCATGTATAAAAATTTATAAAAGTGCCCCTATAAACTACTGCATGCCGTCAATAGATATATTATTTTTTTCTGCTGCCAAAATTTATAGGAATAGAGCGATGGGCATATTGTTGACAGGGATGGGCTCAGATGGTGTTGAGGGATTAGGTGCGATCCAAAAATTGGGGGGTAAGACGATTGCCGAATCTGAAGAAACATCAATTCTATATGCGATGCCAAAATTTGCAGCGGAAAAAGGCTTTGCTAACTTGGTTCTTCCTAATTACCAGATTCAAGACGAAATCATAAAATTTAGTAAAAAATATTAAACAATTTTTCACATTTTAGTAAAATAACTCTATTGCTAGAACTCATTTTACCATGAGATTCCTTTAAGAAATTTTAAATCTTCAATTAACTTTTTTGATTCATGCTCTGGAACTTCCATAAATGCATAAAATTCATTCTGCCAAAACGCTTTCCCTGAAGTAGTACTTCGTATATCATCTGCAAATTTTAACGAATTACGAACTGATAATAAGATTTCTATCACTGCTTGGTATTCTTTTTCTTGATCTATACTCTTTATCTTTGCAGAATATTTTGATAATAATGATAGTACATTTTTAATATGATCGGGAGGTAGTTGTATGATTGTATGATAAATAGGCTCCAATAAGATGAGCTCTCCTTGTAGTAATCCCTTTTTTATCGCATTGTAAAATAACGTAGATAATTCAGTAAAAACATTTTCCTGCGAGAGATTTTCTAATTCCAATTCTTCAATAATAATTTTAATTTCTGTAAGCTTTTCTCCGCATAATGGCCCATTTAAATGGATTTTCTCAAAAATTTCAATCATTTCTTCTTTATACTCTTTCCCTAAGTCCCAACTTCCTTCATAGATGATTATATTTTGATCATCATCACAAATCCAGAAATTCTCTATCTCATAAGGAGTTAAATCTGTATATTCGTTTAATACTTCTTTTAACGTCTCAAAGGGTTTTATATTTCTATAATCTGTATTTTGAAAAAAATTGACTGTTTTATCGTCTAGTCTTTCAATTCTAAGTTTCAATCTATTTTTAGAATCAGAAGATTGCACTGTAATGGAGGAGGAATTATATCGACAAGATTCTTTAAAAACAGCTCTCGGGTCGGATATAGAAACTTTGACTCCTCTCTTATTTATTTCGTTAGCAGTTACTTCTAAATGTAACGGACCCATTCCACTTAACAAAAATTCTCCTGTTTCCTCATTTATTTCAAATTTTAGATTTGGATCTTCAACTAAAAGATCTTCAATTAATTTTTTCATCAGATCTAGATCCCTAAGATATTCCGGTTCAATCGAGACTGTTACTACAGGTGTTGTTATATATTTGACACTTTCGAATGGGACCATATTATTGAAATTATTACTATCCACAATAGTTTCACCACTTCTTACGCCTTTTAAGTCTTCGATAGCAACGATATTACCTACAGGGATTTTATCAACTTGTTCCCTTCTCTGTCCCATGAAAATGGCGACTCTTTGAATAGTTTCAAAATTGTTTTCATTTAAAAGAAAAATCTTGCTCTTTTTGCTACAACTTCCAGAAAAAATCCTTCCAGTAGAAATAAGACCGTGCTTATCCGCTTGAACTTTGCTTAAACAAATAATTAGTGGACCTTCACTATCACAATTAATCATTGCTTTTCCTAAGTTAGAATTTATATCACCATCCCAAATTTTTCCAATTCTGTATTTTTGAGCATCAATAGGATTTGGTAAGTGATTTACAACCATCTCAAGAATAGCCTTATGAATAGGTAAATACTTAGATAAGTTTGCATAACTATCTTTAGTATAAGTCTCCTTTTTATATCGCTCTCTAATATCCTTAAATTTTATAGTACTCTGTTCAAGAATATTATGAGTAAAACCCCATTTATGAAGGGCTGATCCAAATGCAACATTACCCGCTAAAGGTGATACCTTCCATTTTTTGTTAAATGGGTGATCTGCATATCTATCCAAAAGAGTATTGAAGGATTTTATAATTCGAATATACTTTTTCTTAATTTCTTCATCTGAAAGTTTTAATTCCCTTATTAAACGATCGATCTTGTTAATAAAAAGAATTGGTTTAACTCCTTCTTGTAGGGCTTGTTTGATTACAGTCTCTGATTGTGTTATTATTTCTTCTACAGCATCAACTACCACTACAACCCCATCAACCAATCGTAAAGCGCGAGTTACCTTACCGCTAAAATCTAAGTGACCCGGTGTATCTACTAAATTTATAAGGAAGGGCTCTTTATCTTCGAGTGATTTTTCATAGTATAGTGAAATATTTGCTGATTTCATAGTTATGCCACGTTGTTGCTCTTCTTCTAAGTAGTCTAATGCTCGGGCTTCGCCTGCCAATTCTGGTGATAAAAATCCAGCTTCACTTAAAAGAGAATCAGAGAGTGTGGTTTTACCATGGTCGATATGTCCAACAAATCCGATATTTCTTATATTTTGAGTTTTTTCCATCAGATTTAGTATTTCCGTGATTTCTTTTCTACGTGGCATTCTTAAAAATATCCGATTTCTATATAATTATTTAGGAATTATTGTTATTTGGATTAAAACTTTAGTGTTTGTAAATAAATAGAGTTAATTTAGTAAAAGGTGGGAAATGATTTCTCGCTACTCAAGATCTTCGTCATTTTAAAAATAGTATAAGAACTATATTAATCCGTTGGGTCAGAAAGCGCATTAAAATCATTTCCCTTAATTATAAAGTAAATTTTATAATTTAACTTCTCCATCTATTTTTACAATCCGGCCTTCAACATGTAAACGTCTATCACAGAATAGTTCAATTGCTTTTGGAAAAGCCTTATGTTCCCATTTTAGGATTCTTGAGCCTAAAGTATCTTTATTATCGGTATCATAGACAGGAACTGCTTTCTGGATGATAATTGGTCCATGATCTTCATGAACATCAACAAAATGAACTGTAACACCTGATACCTTAACACCATAGGCTATAGCATCCTCATGGGCATGCATTCCCTTAAAACTCGGTAGAAGAGCAGGATGTATGTTCATTACATTCCCCTTAAAGTGATTTATGAATAGTTCACTGACAAAACGCATATATCCTACTAAAGTAATTAATTCACATTCATACTGGTCAAGAACTTCAATCATTTTTTGGTCAAACTCTTCTCTTGTACCTTTATGTTTATCAGATTCAATCAAAATATATGGAATTTTATGCTTTATTGCTCGTTCTATACATAATACTCCTGCTTTATTACAAATTAAGACTTCGACTGAAGCTTTTTCTTTTAGAATGCCATCTTCACAAGATTGAACAATGCTTTCAAAATTAGATCCAGATCCAGAAGCAATAGCCCCAATTTTAATTTTACTCATAAATGACTCTATTTACTATCTTTAAAAAAATTTATCTAATTTCCTTCAAAAAACTGTGTAGATATCAGTTAAAGAGTTTTGAATAACCGAATCGTTTTTATTTTAATAATCAAAATGTTTTTATTTGATTAAATTATATCTATCATAGAAATTTAGAAGTATTTCATTCTAAAAATAATTCTCTTCATTAATGAATTTTATTGTAAGAGAAAGATATTCTATTTATTCAAAATAGTGTTTATCAAATATTAGATTATATATATAAATAAAATTTCGAGTGCTATTAATAAATATTTCAACATATTGAGTTGATTACCGAAGACACAAACTATATGAATAATAAATTAAATTTCTAAACTCGGTATACAGAATTATAGTATTAATAACAACTAGTCAAAATGATGATATATTATGAGTTATGAAGGAGAGCTAGTAAGAATAAAAAATGAAATAATCCAAAACCTACCACCTGAAATAAAAGTCAATAAAATCGAATTTGAGGGACCAGAAATAGCTGTTTATTCAGAAAATTCGGATGTGGATGCTATTGAAAGTTCAACAATTTTAAAAGATTTAGCCAAAACTATGAGAAAACGTGTTGTTTTTCGATGGAATGTAGATAAACGTAAGGATCCTGCGGAAACTGAAGAATATATTAGAAATTTAGTAAATAATGATGCAGAAATTTCAGATATTTCCTTCGATCACACCAGAGGAGAAGTTATTATTGAATCTGGAAAGCCTGGACTTGTAATTGGTAAAAAAGGAATTAATTTAAAGGAAATTAGATCAAACACTTTTTGGCAACCTAAAACTATAAGAACACCCCCACTAACATCAAGAACCATTCAATTAATAAGAGGTATGTTAAAAAAAGAAAGGCAAACTCAGAAAGATATTCTCCTAAATATTGGTAAAAGAATTCATAGACCACCATTATTTAAGGATTTGAATATAAGATTAACAGCATTAGGAGGTTTTCGTGAAGTTGGTAGATCCTGTATTTTAATGCAAACAAGAGATAGTAGTGTACTATTGGATGTAGGATTAAACGTTGGAAATCCTAATGATAAATTCCCTTTTTTTGATGTTCCAGAATTCTCTTTAAGAGATCTCGATGCTGTAATAATTTCACACGCACATCTAGATCATTGTGGACTTGTACCATTCCTCTATAAATATGGTTATCGTGGTCCTGTTTATTGTACCTTACCTACAAGAAACTTAGCAACAATGCTACAACTGGATTTCATTCAGATCTGTGAAAAAGAAGGGACTCCTTTACCCTATTCAAAAAGAGATGTAAAACAAACCGTTCTTCATACGATTCCCCTTTCTTGGGGTAAAGTAACTGATATTGCACCCGATATTAAATTAACACTTCATAATTCTGGACATATTTTAGGATCATCAATGATTCACTTACATTTCGGGAAAGGAGATTACAATTTTGTGTACACTGGAGACTTTAAATTTCAAAAAACACGGTTATTAGAAAAAGCAGCCGTAAAGTTTCCTCGAGTCGAAAGTCTATTAATAGAATCAACTTATGGTGGGCCTCAGGATCGAATTCCTAGCAGGCAAGAATCTGAAAAAGAACTTAAACAGATTTTAAATTCTACACTCAAAAGAGGGGGAAAAGTTCTAGTCCCCGTACTAGCTGTGGGACGAGCTCAAGAACTATTAATAGTTCTAGAGGAATATATTTCAAAAGGATTTATAGATAAAGTTCCCATTTTTATAGATGGATTAATTAGTGAAGCTACAGCGATACATACAGCTAATCCGGACTATTTAAGTAGTGATTTAAGAGAAAAGATATTGCACCAAGGAAAAAATCCTTTTTTAAGTGATTATTTCGAAACAGTTTCTGCTCAAGAAGAACGGTTAGACATTATTAAAGGAGGACCTTGTATTATTTTAGCAACTAGTGGAATGCTTATAGGTGGACCTTCAGTACAATATTTACGAGAACTAGCGAATGATGCTAAAAATGCACTCATTTTTGTGTCATATCAGGTTAACGGAACATTAGGTTCAAGATTGCAAAAAGGATTTCGTGAGTTTACATATGTTGATGCTAAAGGTCGTACTCAACTAGTAAAAATTAATCTAAAAGTTTTTACTCTTGAAGGTTTTTCAGGACATTCATCAAGAAGCCAAATCTCTCAGTTTTTAAGACGAATTCAACCAAGACCTAAATCTATTATTGTAAACCATGGAGAAGCAACGAAATGTATTAGTTTATCAACAATGATCCACAAAAAACTTAGAAAGCAAACAAAATCACCAACAAATTTGGAGACTGTACTTCTTAAATAACCTGATTTCATAACTAAATAGTCACTTTTTGTTTAATTAAGAACTACAAAAAAACTTTCGCTCTTAGCGAAAATTTACTTATTCTTTTGAAATTTCTTAAGACAAGAATTAATTTTTTTAAATAGTATTAATTAAGTTTGTTAAAGAAGTGGTCAGTGGTAACTTTTGAATATTAAAGGTTTTCAATCAAAAATAAAAAGTAATAGAACAACGATTTCAAGACATATTGCTCAATTTATAGCCTTTATCATAATAAATTATGTTATTCTTGAACAATTATTTACGTTAAATCTAATAAGTTTAGAAGCTTTCATAAAAGTTCTTCCCGTTTTGAATGCTGCTCAAAATCCACTTTCTAATGGAGCTGGAATTCTAGAGATGATATTTTATTCCATTGTAGATGGAATTTTTCCATTATTATTGATAGCTGTGTTAGTTATAATTATCTTATTTACTAACCGGATTTTTTGTGGTTGGATATGCCCAATTGGTGCAATCCAAGATGCCTGTGCAGCTATTCCAACACCAAAAAGAACTTTAAAGATGAATACCCATAAATCTTTCTTAAAAATTAAGTATGCGTTTGTCATCCTAATTATCATTCTTATTATTCCTTTAGGAATAACAGCTACGACTAATTATGACTTTTATGTAGATTATAGAGCTAATTTAGGAGATTTTGGAAAAAAACCAATGGGTTATTTTTCTCTTTCTGAATATATATTTGTATTCTTTCCTAATATGATCAAAGATATGGTTCAAACAGGCAGTCTAGAACCACTATTCTCAAACTTTATAACATTTTTTATCTTCTTCTTCTATTTAGCGATAATTATTCTTTCTGTATGGTATCCACGTGTATACTGCAGATACTTATGCCCTTTTGCTGCGGTAGCTTCAACAATCTCGGAATATTCCTTTTTAAAATTGACAAGAAATCCCGTGAGATGTGTAGGAAGAACAGAGTGTGGAATTTGTGAGAAAGTATGCCCAAAACAAATTAGAATCCTAGACGAACCATTTGAATTCTTTACAGGAAAAGGAGAATGCAATTTTTGCTTAAAATGTAAAGAAAAATGCCCCTATAATGCAATTGATATGAAAATGGGCTAATCTCTGTTATAAAACTTTTTTAAACTTCTTTCTTGGATAAACAAAATCTTTATTTTTTCCCTACTAATCTTTTTTATATAGCTTTTAGAAAAGGTTGATTTGAGAAATGGATAAGAAGACGATTGAACACTTGCAAACGAGAATGATGAGAGATGTTGGAATACATGGTGTATTAGATGCTGAAGCAACGAGATATTATGAAGATGAGAGTGAAGATATTAGACCTCCTTTTTTTAGAGACGTTGATCGTATTGTACATTCAAAAGCTTATTCGCGGTACATAGATAAAACTCAGGTATTCTTTGCGGTAAATAATGCGAATATTACTCATAGATCGCTTCACGTCACCTTAGTTTCCCGAGTTAGTCGGCAAATAGGGCGTGTCTTGAGGTTAAACACAGATCTAATAGAAGCTATTGCTTTAGGGCATGATATAGGTCACTCACCATTCGGACATCTTGGGGAAGAAATCTTAAATGAAATAAGTGAAAAGTATAAAATGGGGACATTTAGTCATAATGCCCAAGGGATTCGATGGCTTTCTTCTCTTGAGAAGAGATATCCAGATCAACCCGCTAAAGGACTCAACTTAACGTTACAAGTATTAGATGGCATTCTCTGCCATGACGGGGAGGTTAATGAACAACAATTAAAACCAATAAAAAGAAATGGAAAAACATGGGAAGATCACCTAAAAGAATACAATGATTGCTTTAATAAAGACAAAATTAAAAGAATCCCTATGTCTTATGAAGGAATAGCAGTACGATTTGCTGATACTATTAGTTATGTTGGTAGAGATATTGAAGATGCAATTTTATTAAAACTCATTACTCGAAATCAAATTCCAAATATATGTAAATCTGTCTTAGGAAATACAAATGCTAAGATTATTGACACTCTTATAACAGATTTATTAAGTTATAGCCTTGATAACGATGTAATTGGTTATTCAGATGATATTTTCGAGGCGTTAAAAGAATTAAAAGCCTTTAACTATGAAAATATCTATACACGTAGAGATCTTTTCAAAAAAAATGCATCTGACAAGACTTTTGTAGATAATTTAAAAGAAAAATTTGAACTAATCTTTATAGAGTGTTTAAAAGATTTAGAAGAAGCTAACTATGATTCTCCTATATTTAAAGACCATATTGAATATATTGATGATCAGAATTATGCAACTTACTATCAACCTCTCAAAAATAGTAATAAATTAACTTTAATTGTAAGAGATTATATTGCCGGTATGTCTGATAAGTATTTTGGTGAAATTTTCGATTATTTTCACAATAAACTAGACTAAATGCTCGAAAATCCTATCTTTTTTAATTTTAAGATGATATGGTAATAATACACTATTTATATAACTATAAAAGGTTGGATTACACTAAGGAGGAATTTTTGTTAAAAAGTTGTTCAGTTTACGGGGTTTTTTCAGTCACGGGGTTTAAAATAGAAAATAGTTTTTGAAACTGATATCTTTTTGAATCCTCCAAATCGAATGTAATCCAAGTAAATTAATAAATTTAAAAATTTATAAATTTAACTTATTTAGTCCAGAATTTAGAAGTCCTAATCGCTTAAGTTTCACAAGCTTTTGATGGTAAATCATCAAGATAGCAAATATTTTTTAGAGAAATAAAATTATTAAAATTAGAAAACAACTTAGATAGCCCAGTAGTGTAGAATTGGGCAATTTTATCTGCTCAATAGCAAAAAGGTCAAGCATCGGGGGCTCTGAACCCCTGGACCACGGTTCGAATCCGTGCTGGGCTAAACTATACTTATCCCGTTCGTTTAATAATATGATAACCATATTGAGTTTTTATTGGTTGAGAGATTTCACCTACTTTCAACTTACTGCAAGCATTCCAGAATTCATTAACCATTTCTCCTTTTGAAAAATCTCCTAATTTTCCTCCCTTTTTTTTACTTGGACAATTTGAATACTGTCGTGCTAAAGTCTCAAAATTTATTCCTGCATTAATATCTTCATAAATTTCTTGTGCTTTACTAAACTTATCAACTAAAATATGGCTCGCCTTCATTTTACCTCCATGGATTGGATCTCCTCCCTCTCTCTGTCTTGTAGAAGATTTAACGCTCTTTTGATATCCTTTACCATATTTATTTTTACCCATAGTATGATCACTTATTTTCTAATACTGTAAATAAAAGGAGGAAATTTAGAATCTAACAAAATTAATTAACAATTAAATATCTAAAATTTTTAATCTCTTCGATGCTGTTGATTTCGACAACGAGTTTCTGAAAATCCTGCACTTGACCTTCGAAGATCATGAATATAATAGAGTTCTGATTCACAAAATTAACGTTTTTACTAATAATTTGATCTTTATATTCATTTTCTATTCTATTTAGCTTCTTTTGTATTAAATAATCATTAGGAGCAATGAGGATAAGATTTCCTACTATTCTTTTAGGAATTGGAGCTAATTCGCTGGCAAGATCCATGCTTGAAATATCTATTGTTGACATTAATCGTAATAACGCATCTCTGATTAATTTAGATTTGTTTTCGTACTGATTCCTTGAAACTAATTTATTTATGAACTTTTTAAGGTTCTCATTAATTGAGATCGAGATGATTGGTGACATTAGGTTCTCACTTTTTATTAATTGAATGAAAATTATAGGGAAAGATACTAATTATTTAATATAACATATAGTATATAAGGTTTATAAATTTTTTTTATGTGTTTTTGGGTTTATTTAATTAATCTTAATAGCCCTAGCGATAACAGACTTGAAGTTTTCAAGATCATTTACAAGCTTATCTGCATCAGAATCATCGATTTTATCATCTTTTCCATATTTATTTAATTGTGTCAACCAAAACTCCATTCTTCCAAGGATCGCTTCATTATCTCCAATTATTTTTCTTACACGGACAAAAGTATCATGTAATTTATTTCTAATATTCTGAGCTTTCCATCTTAACATACAATAATCAGACATTTCAGCCAAATTTTGTGTAATTGCCATTACATCAATCGTTTTTTCCCTTTCTTCCGATTTAATCTTTCGAATAATATTAATCTCTTCAAAAAGAAGTTCGATAATTTTAGCTAAGAAGCCTGTTAGTTGACCAGCTTCCCCACACCACACCCTTACCTCTAGAGATTGATTTGTTTCAGAAACATAAATTCTCGTGACAATTCTACCACCGGTGACTTTTGCCTCACTACAATGCCAAGATTCTGCTTCATATTTTCCTTTTGTATCTTTCCCTTCATGAGATGTTACTGTACTTACCTCAAAACGTTTTAGAGTTCGAACAGCTGCTCTATATGCTAATCTAGGATCCAAGTCAGCTATTAAAAATGCTCGAGCATCGTTTGGGAGATCTTGAATTGTAATTTGAACATCCTCTATAGTTGATAAACACGATACCACCAACGGACATTTTATTTGAACCTCGCGTTTCTTGATATGAATAGTCTTTTTTACACCTGCAGCTGTTTTGTATATAACATCACCCCCAATCGAAGAGATCCCACATTCTTTTGGTTCTAAGTAAAAATCTACTCCCCTTGAATTCTTTGCTTCAATAACCGGGATGTTGATTAATGGTGTTTTTACTTTATATGAACTGGGAACATCTAAGATTACCTTTACAGAATTTATAGCCATATTAGTTATATTACGTACAGCAACTTTAAAATGGAGTTGCCCTCCTACAAAATCATAGTCACGAACAACCTCAATTTTTCCACCATCAGTAGCAGTTGGAATATCTTGAACTTCTTGAGGTTTTTCTCTTGGTACTGAATAAGCTGTAAAGTTTCTTTTTGACATATCGATATAACCATCAATATCCCCTCGTGCAATAATTTGTGCTAAATTTTCTTCTATACTCGATTCAGTCACTCCTAACCGATTTGAAAGTTCTCTTAAAGGCATAGTTCGATATGCCCGAGCAATTTCTTTTATCTTCATCTCCATATGCTTGTTTGTCATAAATTCTCTTCTTTGAGTAAACAAACCTTTAATCTTACCAGTCTTAATTAATTCATGCAAACTTTTTCTCGCTAATTCTACAGCAATCTTTAAATTAGTGGCTAGTTTATTAAGTTCGAATAAACCTGTGTCTTTTGCAAAAACTTTAATCTCTCTGAAGATTTGATTTGCAGTGATTATTTCATTGCCCCGATCTGCAAAATAGCCATTAACTGCTTTTGCTCTCATTAAATTAACACAGAAAGATTTTACAAGTTCCTGTGGTAAATCTAAATTTTTTGCCAACTCTTTTATAGGTACTCTGCCTTTCTTATTAATTGATTCTATTAAATTATCTAAAATATATTTTTGAGTGAAATATATACTCTTATCTTGTGAAAATGAACCTTTTATTTGGAATTGATTGATTAATTTATAAATAACTTTACGAGCGATTTCACTGCTCATATCTAACATTGTAGATATATCTTCTACTTTAATTATTCCCTCATTATTAAACTTGGATAATAAATTTTCTCGTAAATCTGGTGAGATATAGTAAAACATTTGACTCTTCTGGTCTATAATTCCATAAATTCGTTCCTCATCCATATATTTATTGATAAACTTTATCATTTGATCCGCAGAAATATTGAACGAATTCATTATTGTTGAGAAATTAATGAGTGGGGCTCTTCTCAATAAATCCAAAAAACAATTAGGACATATTTCTTTTCCAATAATATGTTTCAATTTTTTACTGCAGAGAATCAATCTATTTCCTTTTATAAGATTATACCGTAAAGCTTCTCTTGCTAATTTTTCTTTTGTTGGAAAGAATAATCCGGGAGTTTTTAAATAAGAATTCCAAGAGTCCGGACATTGAGGATTAGTGCATTCCAAATAATATTGACCTGAAGATAATCTTTCTAATCTTAGGAGAGATTTGCATGAAGGACATTCACTTTCTTCAACTACAGTACATTTAAAATTCCTTTCAAGCGCTTTCGCTTTTGAATAGATAAGACTATGTTTTTTACACTCATGAATTTCTGTTGTGGCAATATGATTAATACAGAAACTCGATTTACATTTTTCGCAAGTATAATCGATATTTTGACTCTCACAGAATAGGCATTTCATTATTATTATTATTATTATAGGTTTTTTGAAATCTATATTATTATAAAAAAATTACAGCTTAAAATATTTTAATAGACCAAATTTTGGCAATCTCAAATAATATGAATAATCTAAAGATAATTAAATTTTTCATTAATATCAAATAAGTTCTTACCAGATTTAATCAAACTTTACTTTTGGGAAAACCGGGATGCGCAAAAATGACAAAATCATTACAATAGTGTTGAATATTATAATTATCAATATCATTATAAGTAAAACTCGATTGGTTTTTGGTTCTTTAGTTTTTAATATTTGTGAAGTTCCATGCTTTGCCAAAGCTAATGGAAAAAGTCCTACAAAAGTACCTAAAGAAAAATAGAATACAGTAAAAATGCCATCTATAAAAATCCCACTAAGTGAATATTGTAAGCATTGAGAATAGATAAGTAATTCAAAAATACAAGGAGCAAACCCTGCTAGGATACCAAAAAGATATGGTGTTTTCTTTTTTTCCCAATTTAATTCACTCAATTCATCCTTATATTTAGAATGGGGTATATATTTTCTTCTTGTAATAAAAAATAATAAAATTATACTTGCAAACATAGAGACAACTGCTCCAAAAAAGTTAATCGTATAGTCATTAGGAATAATACCTGGAATAAATATCTGAGGAAGGAAACTAATAACAATTGTTATACACGCTAATAGTAAATTTGATGACATTAAACCTAGACCATATAGAACTAATATTAAAACACTACGTAGAGGTGTTTTAGAAATCCCAAAGGACCAAAAAAAGAAGATTGCTTTATCTTCACACGGAAGTGCTGTATGAAGAATACCTAAAGTGAACGCAGGAGCGAAAACAACTAATAATGGTGGTAGATAAAATTCTTGAAACATCTTCTAGTAATAAAATTAATTTTGGAATTCTATTATATTTTTATACTAATTCTTAGTCTCCTTTAATTATATTTTCATCATCATATTTAGAATTTTTGATTATTGAAAATGGAATTTTCTGTTCATAAAATGCTTTTCCAATAATTACTCCTTTAACACCGATTTTATTCAGTTTATCAAGATCATCAACATCTCGAACGCCTCCAGCTACAAATACCGAAACTTTATTTAAAGTTTTTACTAATTTTTGAATATTTTGAAAATCAGGGCCCTGTAAGGTTCCATCTGCATTAATTGACGAAAATAGTATAAGTTTTACACCAATTTTTTCTAATTTTCTCCCAAATATGAAAGGGTCTCTATTTGTGAGTTTTGTCCATCCATGAATAGCAATTTTTTCATTTAGATAATCTATTGCAATTATTAACTTGTCAGAACCAATTTTTTCAATTAATTTACTCACAATTTTTGGATTTTGAATGGCAAATGTACCTAATATAATACGATCAACCCCCATATCGATTAAACTTAACACAGATTCAATAGTTCTTACACCACCTCCAATCTGAATCTTCAATTTATTTTTAGTGTTTTCAATAATGTTTTTGACCAATTGTTTGTTAACGTCAGAGCCCCAAGCACCATCTAAATCTATAATATGGATACGGTTTGCACCATTACTAATCCAAAAATTAAGAGCTTCAAGTGGATCCTCAAAGTATACTTTTTCAGATCCTTTCCGTCCTTTATACAACCTTACACACTTTCCATTGCTGATATCTATAGCTGGTATTATCTCCATAATTCTTATTAGACCTATATTTTTTTCGTGGTACAGTATCTGACCAATAAATAAAAGATAAGTAAAAGAAAAATAGTACTGGCAAAATTAAAAGGAAAAAATTCTTTGGTTAGAAAAAATAATCCCATGAAAGCAAGATCAAAAAAACAAAAGAAAAACAAACCAGGTTTGATAAATTTTTTGGTATAACTGGATTTTCTTGGGAAATTAAATAAGATAATGATTAAAAGAGGGATTAAATTTAATAAATGATGATCCCAGGTATCAAAATAGCAAAGAAACATTATTAATATTCCAAAGCAATAACCATAAATTAATGAATAATTTGTAGTTCTTCTTATAACATATGAAATGAATCCTATTATACTAAATATAAAAGTAATAATAAAAAAAATGGGCATTTGTAGAGTTAGCACTTGTTGTTCCGTGAGTCCCATAAAATATAAAGAATTTAAGACAAGTTTAGTTATACTAAAAGAATGATTAATTTGAGAAGGTTCTGCGCTTGTAAAGTTTGCAGTAATAAATCCATCTAATAAATCGGGTAACATAAAAAATAATATCAAATTTACGGAAATAGGAAGTAAAATTCCAATTAATCTTATCAAACTTCTTTGGAAATTAAATTTAAGCTTTTTCGTAGTTAAATCAAAGTGAATTATAAAAATAAATGGAATCATAAAAATTGTGATTGGCTTTACTATTATACTAATTCCAAGTAAAAAACATGCTATTAAGTCCCATTTCAGTTCTTCATGTTTCAAAAATATAAATAGTGATATTAAAATTAATAATGTTACATACAAATTGATTTGGCCCAAAATGTAATTAAAAAGGTTAGGCAGACTCATTAAATATATACATATATAGAGTATAACTCTCGTTTCCTCTTTTTCATGATCACTTGCTCTTATAAGTATTATTATTTTGTACAGAACCACAGAAATTAAGATATTAATAATTAAATTGAGTGAATTGAATACAATAAATCCTAAATAAAATCCCATTAGATTGAACGGAATAAAAAATAATGCTGCCATTGGTAAATACCTAAAAGGCCAATTGTATGAAGTAGTATAAAGATTATTTAAATTTTTTAAAGCAACTCCACCTACATTATAATACACGAGGAAATCATTCTGTTTTGGAAAGAATATAAGCGTTAAAATTATAGAGAATATGAAATATCCTCCATGAACAAAGACTGCAGTTTTAAATATTTTATAATCCCAGAGCTCTTTAAACCGACTTTTTAATGAAATTAAGATATCTACTATCTTCATTTTCTTTTGAGAGTTGTTGTTTGTGTAAATTTTAATTTTCTAATAATATAACCTACAACCATAATAGATATAATTGAGAATAATCCAATTATGACAGGTAACACATAAAATGGTAAAAAATCAAGAGAAATATCGATAATAACGACATTTCCTTTTATATAAAGCTTGTATGAACTTAAAATCCCTTGATCATTATAAATAGCAATAATCTTTACGCCTTTATTAGGGAAACCAGGTGAGATGGCATCTTTAGGAATATCCACATTAAGTGTGGGTAAGACTCTGTTATCCACATCATACCATGCATTAAAATTCAAACTTCCCATAAAATCTCCTACGGGTATAGGAAACCAGAATGGGACGAAAAAACCATGGTTCGTAAAGTTTATATCTTCAGAATAAGATGTTGGATCTTTATAATAAATAATTTGAGAATCATTAACCTTTACACCCCAATTTCTATTTTCAGTCCAAAACCATATACTAAAATTCATTCTTATCGATGTTTCATTTACTTCAATATTATTTATTTCCCATTTCATATTAGATCCCTTACTAAGATTTTGAAAAAATCCCTTCGTGTTCCATTCAACACCAAAAATGAGGTTCATCTCAGCTTGATTACACACTTTACATTTCCATATTAATTTGTCACTTTCTTTAATACCAGCTTTGTATTTAATTGCATTTACTTGTGCAACCATATTGCTGCTGAGGAGGAAAAAAACTAAAAAACCAAATAAAAATAATCGATGTTTCATTTTTAGACCATCTCTGAGGAGTTTTTTTTATTTTTCAAACAATACTTTGAAACTGCATAAAACACGAGCAACAAGAAAAATGTAGCTTCAAAATTATATGGGAATAATGGATATATGAGATACCAAATTCCTATAAAAGCTAAATCAAAAAAGCTAAAGAAAAATAGACTAGTTTTAATTGAATTTGAAACTGTCGACTTTCGGGGAAGATTAAACATTATTATAATAAGGATTGGGGTCAAATTTAGAAGATGATGATCCCATGAATCAT
This sequence comes from Promethearchaeota archaeon, assembly GCA_048938895.1. GTDB lineage: Archaea > Asgardarchaeota > Lokiarchaeia > Sigyniarchaeales > SOKP01 > Loki-b32. The sequence continues at coordinate 57,082 of JBHLLU010000010.1, read as the reverse complement.
AATACGTAAGTAGCATAATAATAATGCCAAATGCATACCCATAAATAATTGAATTTTTTTTAAATCTTCTAAAAACAAATACAATATAACCCAAACCCCCAACAATACAAATTACGCTAATCAGCACTAAGATTTGACTAAAAGGGAAGTTATTAAAGTAGCAGAAATTAGTGATAAGTTTAGTAATACTAAAAGAAAAGTTCATCGCAACAGGGTTAGTCCCTGTGAAATTCGTATCCAAAAAACCTTTTAAAAGACTAGGATAAATAAGAAAGATTATAGCATTAAGTGATACAGGGATAATAACTCCTATTAATCTTACCATGCTTGTAATAAAATTAATCTTTATCTTCTTATTTCTCCAGTCAATGGTTAAAATTATCAAAAAAGGAATTAGAAAAAAGCTAGTCGGCTTGACTATAATACTTATTCCTAAAATTATACTTCCTATTAATTGCCACTTAAGAGATTCATATTCAAGGAAAATATAAAGAGAAATTAAAATAAATAATGTTATAAATAAATTAATTTGTCCATATATATAATTCAATATATGAGGTAAACCCATTAAATATATTGATATGTATAATATCACTCTTTTATCATCTTTTTCATGGTTTTTGAACCTAACAAGCTTAATGATTTTATAGAGGATTACAGAAATTAAAATATTCAGCAAAAAATTAAATATATTAAAACATACAAACGCTAATTCAAAAGGGAGTATTGAAAAAGGGAGAAAAAACAGTGCAGATAAAGGAAAATATCTAAAATCCCATAAATAATAAGCTTGATTGTATAGATTCTCAACATCATTAAGAAATATATCACCAACATTGTAAAAAATAACAAAATCATTTTTTTCTCTATAAACTAGTAGAAATAAAATAATCGATAGAAAAAAGTAAAATAATTGAAGAAGTATAGCAAATCGAAATATCTTATGCTCCCAAAAACGTTTAATTAAATTTTTAATTCTAAGGAAAATATTCATTGAATTCTTAGCAAATTTTATTTTAGTTTTAAATTCTTTAATTAAATTACTTAATTAAATTTTTTAAAATTACATGCGAGATTTAAACGATGGGATTAACATTAAAAACATCCCCCAAGACTACTTTTGGAATCATTGTAGGAAATCGTGATGTATTCCCGGATCATCTAGCAAAAGAAGGAAGGCTCGAAATTATAGATATTATGAACGAGCTAGATTATGCTTACATTATTTTAAGTGAGGAGGATTCTAAATTTGGATGTGTAGAGACTTATGAAGATGCTAAAAAATCAGCTTTATTATTTAAGGTAAATAAGGAAAAAATAAGTGGAATTATAGTAATACTTCCTAATTTTGGTGATGAAAAAGGTGTAGCAAATACCCTGAAGATAGCCAATCTTAATGTCCCTGTTTTGATTCATGCATCTTCGGATGAACTTGAGAAAATGGATAGACGTCATCGAAGAGATGCTTTCTGTGGAAAGATATCTGTAACAAGTGTATTATATCAATATGGTATCCCCTTTACTCTTACAAAACATCATACTTGCCCTATAAAATCAGATATATTTAAAGAAGATCTCATAAAGTTCGAAAAAATCTGTAGAATTGTTAAAAAACTGCAAAATGCAAGGTTAGGTCAAATTGGAACTCGACCAAACGCTTTTGAAACAGTTAGGTACAGTGAAAAAATTTTAGAATTTAACGGTATAAGTATTGAACCAATTGATTTATCTGAAATTTTTGGTTTAATTCAACAAATACGAGACGATGAACCAAGAATTAGAAATAAAATTGAATTTATTAGAAATTACACTTCAACTACATCTTTTCCAGAAGATGCAATTCTTAAATTAGCAAAATTGGCAATTGTAATTGAGGATTGGGTTGAAGAAAATGAACTTGATGGTTTTGCATTCCAATGTTGGCCATCAATTCAAGATAATTTTGGTATTGTGCCTTGCGCCGTGATGAGCATGTTTAGTGAGGGGTTGGTTCCTGCTGCTTGCGAGGTGGACATTCCTGGTTTAATAGGTATGTTGATTTTACAAACAGCTACAGATACACCTTCTGCAATCCTCGATTGGAATAATAATTATGGAGATGATCCAAATAAAATGATACTGTTTCATTGCAGTAACCTTCCAAAATCTTTTTTTCAAGATACTAAAATGACAATTCATCCTATAATTTCAGATTTAAAAGGAGGTGATGTAAGTTTTGGGGCTATCCAAGGTAGAATTAAAACTAAACCCTGTACATTACTCCGAATTGAAACTGACGATTTGTTCGGAAAAATCAAAGCAATATTAGCAGAAGGTAGATATACTGAAGATCCACTAAACACATTTGGAGGTTTTGGCGTGGTTGAAATTCCTAATTTGCAAAATTTATTAAAGGCACTATGTTTAGGTGGTTTTGCTCATCACGTTGCTGCTACCCTAACTCATGTTGGAGATATAGTCTATGAGGCAGTTTCAAAATATCTCGGTTATAATATAGAATTCCATGAGGGAAACGGTTAAAGATCGTTATCTTTTTATAAATTTCTATTTTTTTCTTTCTATTGAAAGATCTTTTTGGAAAAAGCCTGATTTAATAATTTCCTCTTTTTTATCGTCAATATGAGTAAAAATTTCAAATGGATATTCGTTCTGATTCTTTTTATGGTATTTCAATATTCTCTTTCGTGTAATATAAATTGAATAATTAGAAATATCACACCCTATCCATCGTCTTTTTAACTTTTCTGCGGCTAAAAGAGTTGTACCAGATCCACAAAAGAAGTCAGCCACCAAATCTCCTTCATTAGAGCCCAATCTTAAAATTCTCTCAAGTAATTCATGATGTTTTTGAGTAGGAAAACCAGTCCATTCCTTTGAAGCAGGTTGTAAACATGGAATTTTCCAGACATCATCTAATTTCTTATCAGACACCATACGATATTTTACATGACCATCTTTATCTTTTACATTTTTCAAGATCCCATTTACATTGACTCGCATTAATTGCTTTCTTGGTCTTTTTCGTGGTAATCTAATCTCATTTAAAGTATAATTGTTTGTCTTGGAATATACAAGGATATCATCATGAGCACGTGGTAAATTTTTCTTACCTGCAGAGTACTTATTATAATAATACCATATTATATTATTTACGAAATGGTCGTTCCCGAAAACTTCATCTAATATCAATCGTATATAGTGACTCGCATGCCAATCTAAATGAATAAACAAGAGACCCGTATCTGATAGCAACTTTTTGAATAGGATTATTCTCTCATATAACATTTGTAAATATGAATCTAAATCCTTCTTCCAGTGATCATAATAAGCAATTAAATCAAAGATCTTATCTTTTTCTTTAATTTGAATCTTATAATTAATACCAGAAAAGAAAGGGGGATCTATATAAATTAAATCGATTTTATTCTCAAAATCATTAAGTAGATATAATATAACTTTAAAATTATCACTCCAAAATAACTTATTATTCCAATTTTCATATTTTAAATTAATGTGGGATTCTTTCTCTTTAGCATAAGAATCAATAATTAAAAGTTCAAAAAAATTGGAAAATTTATTTTTTAATTCATCTATATTGGTACTAATATCAACTTTCGTATTCCAAATTAAGTTAACCATTCTAATACAATAAAAAGAATTTATTATGTACTTTCTAATTTCTCAAGTAAATCATCAAATTCTTTATCTGAAAGGAAACCCTTATGAACCATGATTCCCTTTATCTCTGCTATAAGTTGAGGTGCACCTTTAGCTTCAGCAACTGATTGTTTAAGAGATTCAATTTTTAATTTAAGTGCATTTACTTCTTTTGCTTGAGCATCTTTCTCATTAGTTAGAGTTTCAATTTCGACATATTTATCTGATTTAGTTGACTGTAATTCCTTTTTAAGAGCTTCAATTTCGTTTACTTTTTGCTGTAATTCGTCCTTAACACTTGATTTTTCGTGCTCATAATTTTCTAATACACTATTTTTTTCTTTTTCTAGAGTTTCTACCTTTAATGAAGATTCTTTCAATTTTTTTTCAAATTCCGTAATTTTTGAATTAGTTTCTGACAGTTTTTCTTCTAGTTCTGACTTTGAGGCCTTAATTTTATTAATTTCAGCATCTGCATAAAGTTTTTCTTCTTTAGCACGTTCAAAATTTTTTTTGGTCTCCACGAGGTTTTTAGAGTGCTCTTCTGCTTTTTTCGAGACGTCAGATAATTTTTCTTTTGTCGCTTTAAGATCATTTGATGTTTTATCTAGGTCTTTTGTTTTCTGAGCTAATTGCTTTTCCAAATTATTTATTTTTGATCTTAAGTCTAATAAGACCTTTCCTTCAATAGCTAACTTTTTATCTGGTCTTTCTTCCGCTTTTGCCCAATCAATCGACATTTTTTAACCACCCTAACAATTTTTTAATTTTTGTAAATTAAATGAACTTATATTTAATTCTGGTTAGGAAATTTATATCTTTTATTAAAATATAATTCTTAAGGCAATATTTTATTTCGATATTAATCTATAATGTAAGATGGTGTTATTAAACTTTGTTTCAAGATGAATAAATTTTCTTAAAATGTCCTACGAGATATTTAAAGTTAAATATAGATCTTCAAATTCTTTATCTGATAGAAATCCTTTTACATGAAGTAATTCTTTAATTTTGTTTATCATACCTATAATACTTTCTGATTTTGCCATATTCGCCTCAAGAGCTTCAACTTGTTTGATTTGATAGGAAGTTTTTCCCTTCTCAACCTCTAAATTCTTTTTGAGAAAATCAATTTCCTTATCTCTTTGGCCCAAAAGAGATTTTAAATTTTGAATTTCTTTCTCTTTAGCAAGTATCTCTTTAGTTTTCTTTAACATCTCTTCTTCCTTGGTTTGAATTTCTTTTTCTTTATGGAATAACTTCTGTTCAAATCCTTCTGAATTTTTCACAACATGTTTAAATTGATTTTCTAAGGTTGAGATTTTCTTTGTACAATCATTTAATTTTTTTTCTAGATCGGATTTTGCAGCTGTTAATTGTGTCACTTTTATATCTGTATGCAATTTTTCTTCTTTTATATTGTCAAGCGATTTTCTAGCTGTTGATCTTTTTTCTGTTAGTTGAATTAGACTTTTTTCTCGACCAGCTAATTTCTTCTTTACATTTTCTAAATTCTCTGCTTTTTTCTCTAACTCTTTAACCAATTGTTTTACTCTTAGTTCTAAATCCTCATTAGTCGTTCTGAAGTCTAACAAAATAGTACCGTCTATGGAATGCTTCTTTTTGGGATTTTCTTCTATTTTTGTCCAATCTATACTCACTTTAAATCACTAATTATATTTTCAAGCAGAATTATTTATATCTTTCTTTCTATATATTTTAAAACTCACTTCTATTTTAAATCTTTAAATTCAAATTAATTTTTCATAAAAAATAATTATTTTAATATAAATTCATTGAATGTATAAGATACATTTAATGTAAGCATTCTTTCCATGGCTAAAATTGAGATAGGAACTGCTGGATGGGATTATAATGATTGGGTTGGATCTTTTTATCCAAAAAAATTAGAGAGAGCCCACCGTTTAGAATTTTTCTCAAAAAATTTTGATTTAGTTGAGATAAATTCTACTTTTTATAATATACCAACCATAGATATAGTAAAAAATTGGGAAAACCGAGTTCCGGAAAATTTTCGTTTTATTGTAAAAGTATGGCAAAAAATCACTCATAATTTAGATGATCCTGAATTAGACTTAAACATAATAAATTTTTTCTCTATATTAAGTCACTTGAAGGAAAAAGCAATCGCATTCCTCTTGCAGTTCCCGCCATGGTTTAAATACACAGATAATCATTTCGGTAAAATGAAAAGCCTAATTAATCAACTTCCCTCAGGTTATCGATATATTATCGAGTTTAGAGATAATTCTTGGTTTAATCCAGTAATCCTTTCTAAGCTTATCGATGGGAATAAAATAATACTAGGAACAACATATATGCCTGGAATTAAACCTTTTTACTTAGAAGATCAATATTATTATTATATTAGATTAATCGGGGATAGAGAATTAACTGTTTTTAACAGAATTCAGAGGGATCAGGGAAAAATTTTAAAAAATCTGTATAAGAATGTTCAAAAATTACTTAAAATCCCAGAAGTATTTGAAATTTTTATCATTGTGAATAACCATTTTCAGGGATCAGCCCCTGAAAGTGTAAATAATCTCAGAAATAAATTTGCTATAAGCTTTCATAGCCATAATCCTCAAAAAGACTTAACAGAATTTATAAAATAATCCAAATCGAGTCTACACCCTAAATACAATATGCTATAGGCTTTTTAAATCGCTCATTTGAATCAGAAAGTTTAAATATATGGAGTATAACTAATTTTTTATGGATATTATTGATAATTTTAAGAAATTAGGTAAAAATTGGAGATTATTAGTTATTGTAATATGGTTATTAGTTGGTATAGCAATAATACCCTTCCCAGATCCTATAGTTTCTTTCATAGGTATAATCATATTCCTTCCTTTCTTAGTATTTCTTATGTTCTTATTCTTATTGTCTCTGATATCAAAGAAAGACATTTTTGAATACCCCGCGTGGAAAGTTATCTTGTTTTTGCTAATTTCTTTGCCAATAATGCTCTTAATTTCAATATTACTCATTATTCTTTTCGCAATTTCTATAATTTCGTATTTCTTCTTTTCTTCTTGGTTTATTCTTTATGGTGCTTATTTACTTGGTAGAAATATTGATAATAGACTATATAAAGTATCTAAAGCCAAATCTTTCATAAGAGTTTTGATCTATATAGGCGGTATTGTTGGTTCAATTCTATTTTTATTCCTGTGTGTAATTGGACCAACAATTTTTGATTTTTCTATAGTAATTGAAGACCCAATTGAAGTTCCATGGTACTTGAATGGTGTTTATATTCTCGTTGGGGGAATATTACTTGGACTTACAGCTATATCAATTATCTTTATGTTCAAAAAAGTATTTGCAGGATGGTTTGGTATTTTTGCTCTCTTAGTTTCTTTTTACACGCTTTTCTTGGTATTAAAAATCTATCTTGGTATTGTTAACCTTGAATCTATTTCTGAAGAAATCAATACTATCTGGGCATATCTCGGTATGATCATTCCAGATATGTTTATTATATTCTACTCTCTGAGTACTCTCATGGGATCACAGGCAGAATTACTTAGCAAAAGATTTAAAAGATTCAAACTTGATACAGTCATTATCTGGTTAATACTTTCAAAAGTAGCATTTGAATTTATCCACTTTTTCCCATATTCTTTATTTGAGGATATCGATTATCTATTTATTAATCAATTGGCAGATTTAAACAATAATCTCATAAATCTCGTTAAAAATGTAGCCGTCTTGGCATTTTTCTTATTGTTATTAATAGCTATTGGAACATATGAAATTTGTAAATATTATAAACTGAAGAGCCAAACAAAGACAAAAATAGATCAGGAGAAAGAGACTATTTTTCTCCCTCCTTCAAAAACAGATGAACAAGATGCAATAACATCGTTGGAAAGTGTTGATATTACCGATGAGGATGAAGTGGAAAAAGAAACTCATAAGTTAAATCAAGACCAAGATTATTAAAGAGAACTTCCTTGGAATCTAAATTAAATTTAAGTTTTTATTCTTTTTTGTAAATTATAAATTCTCTATAGATTAATAGATTAATAATTAGTTTTATCAAAGAATAATTCAAATGATATCATATTTAATCATTAGAGGTGTCTATAATAAGCAATTATGAATCCAATGTGGAAGAATTATTTCTTGAAAAATTCGAGAAATTAGCGTTAAAAGTCGAACAATTAACTGATGAAATTTCTAAAATGAAACTTAAGTTAGACAAGAATTATAAACTTAATAGAACATTTGGGTTAAAAACAATAAGAAATTCTGAATCTTTAGATTTTGCAAAAGATGTTATGGGTATTGGAAGTCCTACAAAAAGATATCTATTATCAATAAGAGCGATTACTGAAGAATGGAAAGGTAGAAAAAATGATATTTTACTAACAATCCGTCAACAGGAAAAAGAGACCCACTTGGATTTAAAAGCTCTTGGAATTAGAATCCCTATTAATGATATTAAGAATATATCAATATTAGCGAAAGAGATCATCTCTCTTTTGTATGTATCGTGTGATTTGCACGGCATGGCTATAAATGAAATATTAAGAGATATTATCACTGAAATAAATGAAAACGGTTATAAAATGGTTCAAGAGATTAAGCAAAAGATGGTTTTATAACCTTTTATTCACACATTTCTAAAAGTTTACATACTTTATCATTCTTTCTTTTAAAACAGTATTATTGAAACTAAAATTCTGATCGTGAAATTAGGGTTTCACGTAGTATTTCTCTCTTTAAATTTTAAATTAAATTTGGAAAGGTGTTTTAAAGGTTATGAGATTATGTTTAATGAATGTATTTCAATTTGATAAAATTATAAAATTGAGTTGAAAATTTTGGATTATGAAGATATAATATTTGAAAAGAAAGATCGTATAGTTCGAATCACAATCAATCGTCCTGCAGTCTACAATGCGTGCACACAGAAAACAGTGCATGAGTTAATGGATGCATTTAATAGATGCTTTGATAATGAAATAGGTGTCGTTGTATTTACGGGGATTGGAGAAAAAGCTTTTTGTACCGGTGGAGATCAGAGTACTCGAGAAAAGGGGGGGTATAAAGGGAGTCAAATGTTACCTCTCGAAGTTGGTTGGCAACGTGTTACCCATCTCATCCGTACACTGCCCAAACCCGTTATAGCCAGAGTGAATGGATATGCAATCGGGGGTGGTCATGTATGGCATGTTAATTGTGATTTAAGTATTGCAGCAGAACACGCCCAATTAGGACAAGCTGGACCGAGAGTTGGATCTTTTGACCCCGGTTATGGAACGGGAGATTTAATGCGTGCTGTAGGTATAAAACGTGCGAAAGAAATATGGTATCTCTGTCGACGTTATACTGCTCAACAAGCTTTGGAGATGGGACTTGTGAATGCAGTAGTCCCCATGGAAAGACTAGATGAAGAAGTTGAGCAATGGTGTAATGAATTACTAGAAAAAAGCCCTAACGCGTTAAAAATGCTGAAATATGCATTTTTAGCTGAAACGGATGGAGTAACAGGAGTTACTCAGTTAGGAGTTGGGGGATTATCATTATATTATGGTACAGATGAAGCGGTAGAAGGGAAAAATGCATTTTTAGAAAAACGTAAACCTGATTTTAATAAATTTAGGAAATAGTGGTGAGAATGGATATAAAAAGCGTATGTGTAATCGGAGCAGGTATAATGGGGTCAGGAATCACCCAATTATTAGCAATAAACGGAATCAATGTGAATTTAGTTGATATAAGTGAAGATATATTAGTCAAAAGCAATAATTTGATTGATTCAAACTTACAGAAGTTTTTTGTTGCTAAAAATAAAATCACCAAGGAAGATGCAGAACAAGTAATTAATCGAATACATACTACTATTAGTATAGATGATGCAATTGAGAATGTGCAAATGGTAATTGAAGCTGTATCTGAAGATATGAATTTAAAACAAGATTTATTCTCTCAGCTAGACAGAAAGTGTAACACTGATATCATTCTTGCTTCTAACACATCATCATTGAGCATTACAGATATAGGTTCAAAAAGTAAGCACCAAGAAAGGATAATAGGAATTCATTTTTTTAATCCTGCTCCAGTGATGAAATTGATTGAATTAATAAAGGGGAAAAAAACTTCAGATGAAATAGTAGAAAAGTCGAAGCTATTTTCTGAAAGTTTGGGGAAAACAGTGGTGGTTATCAATGATTCACCTGGTTTTGTAACAAGTAGACTCATCTATGTATTATGCAATGAAGCAATCAACTTATTAATGAAAGGAATCGCTGATGCTAAAGATATAGATACAGCATGTAAATTAGCATTCAATTTTCCTATGGGACCTTTAGAATTGTCTGATTTAGTGGGTAATGATACATACCACCATATAGGAACTTATTTAGAAAAAGAATTAGGAACTAATTATCGCCCAAGCCCATTATTGCAAAAATTGGTAAATGATGGCCATCTTGGGAGGAAAACTGGGAAGGGTTTTTATGAATATTAAATTTTACACCTTTTTTTTTCTTATTGATTTTTAAATTTTATTCTAAATTATTATTACTATTTTCTTTTTTCTTTTAATTAACATTTCATTCAAAATTTGTTTTAACATAACGGAAAAAAAATATTTTAATTATTTATTAATAGGATAAGTCTTATTAAATATTCAAATTATACAAAATTGGGGTAATATTTTTAGATATTTTATATTTCAGAATCTCTTTCCTAAGAATATGTAAATACTATTATGAGTAAGTCTGGGGTTAACAAAAAAAATCAGGAACTTGAGGGGAAAGCTAAACAACTCAATATAAATTATCAAAATTTAATTGTTCAGAATAAACTCTTAAAAGAAAAGAATCAAAACTTATTGAATGAGAAAAAACTCTTAAAAGAGCTTATTATTGACCAATTAAAGAAGAATGAAAATTTAATATTGAATCCACCCTTGATGCATAGAAGAGTTAGTAAATATTTTTATTTTCAAATAATCTTAGGAATACTCGTTATTATTCTATCATTGGGATTTCATATTCTCTATTTATCAGTTACCGATTGTTTATTGTTCACTAATGGTGATTCTGGATGTTGGATTAAGAGTTGGTTAGGTATGAATGTACATGCCAGCTTTTACTTAGATTTGTTGTTGTATTCTTTAATAGGACTACAAGTCATTTTAATAATTTTTATAATAAAGAATCAATTTTCCAAAATTTCAAAGACATTCAAAAAATAATCTATTTCTTAACTAATACCAGTCTATTTTCTTCAAGAACGATTTGATCCTTATTTAAAGGACTTACATTATAAGTTGTTCTCATAGCTTTGACTATTAAATCCCCAAAGAATTTAATTCTTAATGTATTGAATAAGTCGTTTATCATTTGAAGATCAGCAGGAATAGATACTCCAAAGAATGGATTCAACATTAAATATATTGAAGCCCCAATGATAATACTTAAGATTAAAATAATAGTATTATTAATCGGAAATACCCATAATATGAAAAATAAAATAATTATATTAGGAATCAAGCGATAAATTCTTACATTATAATGTATATTAAGCTTTCCTTTCAACTGCCAAATTGTATAAGGTAATAAGAAGAAAGCTGAGATCAACATGACAAATCCGATCCCTATTATACCGAAAAGGAAAATATAAATTGGAGATAAACTCGTTATAAGTATTATTGTGATTAGAAAACCTCTTGCTGCAGAGTTTGCATTTCCAGACCCAATTAACGCATTCCCAAATAGTGTAGAATAACCATATAAAAATTGACCAAATATAATAAAAATAAACAAAAATTCAGCCATTGTTAAAACGTCTGTATTCACTGATCCTCCCTCTAAAAACAAATCTCTATGTAAATAAAGCAATAATTTTCCTGAAAGAGCTACCATTGCTGTTAAAAATCCAAGTGCTAAAATACTTGAAACTCTTGTAGAGTCATTAATCGAAGTTTCAATTGTGTCATATCTTTTTTTTGCACTTGCTTCTGCAATTTCAATATTTAATGGGGCTGAATAATATAAAATAACTGATTTGACGGCACCGTAAGTCATTAATACAGTTAGTAAACTTAATGCAAACCCTTGGTATTCCGGATCAGTAAATATGGCTAAATAGAGCGCAGCAAAAAAAAATATTAAATCTTCAAAAAATTTTGAATTTTGGATGTTGGTAAGCATTGAATAGGCAGAATTTTTCATATATATCCAAATTTGGTGTTCTTCAATGAACTCTCTTATTTCTGGTGAAGCTCTCATCTTCATAGTCCTTGTTCTTAGACCAGCTTTTAGTATATCTTTGAATGAGTATGGTGCTTCCCTATTGAAATAAAAAGCTAATAAAATTGAGGTGGTAATGTTAAAAAAAGGATAAAACGCAAACCAAAATGGATTGACGTTAAGAGATATGAAAATATAACCTCCAATTAACAGAAAAATTCCAGCAAATATTGATAAAAATGCAATAATATCATATCTGTTTTTAATCTGCAATCCAATTTGAAATACAAAGTTAATATATAACAATATGGTGGTAAATCCAGAAGCAAAAACACATTCTCTTAATAGTGTATTTGTAAAGAAAAATCCAAAGATATAAGGAATCATAATCATTGTTAAACCGAAAATTAATCCAATTAAAATAAGTATTTTTGAATAAGTCGCAGCTTTTATTCTTCCTAATTCAGCATTTAAAATGAGAGCCGTTTTTATTTCGGCGATAAAATATCTTGAAATCCCAATCCCTACCAATCCAACCATTCCATTAATGGCAGTAGCTAATCCAAAATATTTTAAGCCTTCCCAACCTGTAGCCAGTATTATGAAAACCCAAATACATCCCGCATTAACCAGAGCAAAAAACATATAAAGAGATCCAGAAGTAATTACTCTTGAACTCCCTTCTTGTTCAAAAAACTTTCGCTCTCTCGAGAAATCTATTTTAATTTCGGTTCTTTCTTGTTCTTTTTCCATAGATAATAATATCACTGAATTATCCTTATGAATATTATACTTTAAAAAAAGTTTTAGAAAACAAGTGTTAATCCCTTGAGAATTAAGTAAAACTGTTTTATTTATCTAACAATAATAGAGATTAATATTATCAATATAAAATATAAGTATATGAGATGAGATACATGAGTGAAAATAATATAATTTGTGAGAACTGTGGTGAAAACACAGATTCGGTTATATATAATTGTGAAGATTGCGATACTCAACTTTGTGATGAATGCAGTAATGTTTGTAAGCGTTGTGGGGCTTACTTATGTGATAGTTGTTACCAAAATCATAAGAAAAATTGTAAGAAATGAAAGGAACTTACATCCTTGTTATTTCCCTTTCTGAAGCTGCAGATATTAATATCGGTAACTTGAGAATTGCTCATTTTGAAACAGGCTTCTACTTTTATATCGGATCGGGTATGGGGAATAAGGGTTCGGCAACATTGGAACATCGGGTAAATAGGCATATACTTCCTTCTAATAAAAAAAAGATCCATTGGCATATTGACTATTTATTAAACCATAGACTTACATGTATAATTAAGATATATTTAATCCCATCAACCTCTCGTCTCGAGTGTATTATTGCAAGAGAAATAAAAGAACGATCAGAAGGTTTTATTACAGGTTTTGGCTCTTCTGATTGTCAATGTAAGAGTCATTTATTTTACTTTAGGCAATTTAAAGACTTTATATATTAAGTAAATCAATAAATAGGAAAGATAATTAATACTAAACAGATAATAATAGAGATCTCGATGAAGACAGCGGATTTCTTATAATTCCATTTTGGGAGCCAATTGAAACATCTTTTCCTAAACCACTCTACGATAATGTGTAAATATAAATTTTCACCCCATTGTGATTTTGGCTTTCTTTTTTTCTTCTTTTTTTGTATAGGTCTTAGAATAAACCAATCCCAAATATCCATGATGTTCGCGAATAATAAACTTAGCCAAAATGAAATAATAAAAACAAGTGTAGAAATTATCGATGCGGTGTAGATGAAAACATGCCAAACAATCCAGAACAAATCTCTTCTTTGGGCTTTTGGTGTATGGTAAGTAATTACTGATATTGCATCAAAAAAAATATGAGAAAAAAAAGAAAAAATGATGGTAAATAGGATATTGAGAGGGAATAATAAGAATTTAAAACATAAAATTTGAATAATGACCGCAATTAAATTATGAGTAATTGTTTCCATTTATATCTTTAATTCCAATTCTAAAATGATAAAATTATATAAAATCCTTAAAATTTTTTAAACTTGTAATTCAATTTTACATATCAAAATTAAATTTAAATTAATTAAGAGTGATAAAAAATGGGAATGTTAGATGGAAAAGTAGCTATAATCACAGGCGCAGGTCGTGGTTTAGGCCGAGAAGAAGCCCTCCTCATGGCAAAAGAAGGATGTAATTTAGTTCTAAATGATCTAGGAGCATCTCATGATGGAACTGGATCTGAAACAAAAGTGGCTGATGAGGTTGTCGAAGAGGTCAAAAATTTAGGTGTTAAAGCTGTTGGGAATTACGATTCTGTAACTGACTTTAACGCTGCTAAAAAAATGGTCGATCAAGCCATTTCCGAATTTGGGAAACTAGATATCCTAGTAAATAATGCAGGAATTCTAAGGGATCGAATGTTATTTAATATGTCTGAAGCAGAATGGGATGCAATCATGGCAGTTCATTTAAAAGGAACATTTAACATGACTAGGCATGCTTCAGCCTATTTTAGAGAGCAAGGAAAAGCAAAACCCGAATTAGGTGCTTTTGGTAGAATTATTAATACAGCCTCTGATGCTGGTTTACTTGGAAATGTAGGACAAGCTAACTATGGTGCTGCGAAAGCAGGAATAGCTGCTTTTACGAATATTGCATCAATGGAGCTAAAAAAATATGCAACAGTTAATTGCATTGTACCTGTGGCAAGAACAAGACTTACGACAGATGCGACCCCAACAATGGCGGGTACCATGAGTATGAAAGATAAAAGAGGATTCGATATATTTGATCCTTCAAATGTAGCCCCAATGGTCGTGTTCTTAGCTTCTGATAAAGCTGCAAATATTAACGGGGAAGTATTTAGAGCTGTTGGAGATCGTGTCTTTTCTTTGAATGGATGGACGACTTATAAACAAATTAATAATAATGGTGAGAGGTTTACACCTCAAATTTTGGCTGAACGTGTTGAAAAAGAGTTATTAGAAGGCAAGCCAAAGAAGGAAACTTTAATGACTTCTTTAGCGACTCTCATGTAAATTGACTTAAATTTTTTTTTAATTTTTTTTGTTTAGATTATTTGTCTATTAAATCTGCATAAAAATCATCGTCAACTTTGTCATCTGTTTCTACTTTGCTTTCTGTTTTCATTTCTTTATATACGTAGAATGTCCCTAATAAGGCTCCTGTTAGTAAACCTATTATCACTCCAGAGACTAAGAATATACCTAACACAAAAAAAAGGGCGAGTATTGTCACTACTCCTCTTAATAAAAGTAAAAACAGTTCATATATGCTATTTATCACAGAAGAGAAAATACCTCCTAATACTCCCACAGTTATTCCATATTTCAAAAATGATTGATCTGATTGACACCTTCTCAAGGTATATACAATTCCAGGAATAGAACCCAATAAAAATTGAAGATCGGCGTAAAGAAATGCCCCAGAGTAGATTGGCCACATAGGATAACCCCCGCCAATAATAGACGTTACTATATAGATTACAGAGGAAATAACTGTGGAGTATGTTATACCCCATTTTACATGTTCTTCTTTAAGTATTGAAATTTAACTCACTTTTTATTGTTAGAACTTATTAGGAAAATGAAAAAAGAATCGGTTAAGTATATTACGATTTTTTTATTATCTATTAGATCCAGGGAGATCTTTTCCTTTGGTAATAGTTTTTGTAATTGCTTTTTTTGCAATTGTGGTCGGATCTACTAAACTTTTTAATCCTTGGACTGCAGCATCAGCTGCTTGACCCATAACATCTCCACCAATTGTGCCCCCACCAACTAATTCTTCAGCAATAACACCAACAGCAGGAGTTAGTGCTGCTGAAACAACTGTAGTAACTGCCGCTATAGCAACAACTTTCGCAATTTTCATAGCAATGGGGCTGTTGTTTCCCTTTTTTGACTTTTCATCGTCCTCGACAGCCTCAAGCGATCTTTTCAACCCTTTTATTAATCTATTTAGAGCTTCTTCTTTTTTTTCCTTTTTCTGCTTGTAATAGATACCTTCCTTATAAACAATTTCAAGGAATTTAGTTAGAGATTTATATTTTTCAACACTTTTGTATCCATCCCATCCATCCTCCTTGAAATTCATAAGTATAGTATTGCAAGGTCTTCCTTTGTTAACTTGGTATACAAAAATTCTAGGTTCATTTTTATCACTTAAATATACAGCTTCATAGATATGATCTCCTAGCTCTTTTTTTTCTCCTATCAATAATCTAAAATTAATCTTGTCGGTCTTACCAATTAAACCCTTAGAAAACTTAGCTAATGCTACTTTTCCTTTTTTAGCTTTTTTTTCCTTTTCAATAACAATATCCGATCTTTTTTCTTCAAAATAATCTCCTAAAACATCAAAAGCTTCTTTAAAAACTTTCTTAGCTTTATCTACTTCTTTTCCCAATTACCCCACTCTCAAAAATAAATTAGAGTAAATAAATCTCAATTATAATATATATCTAAATTTGATTATATATGCTTATCTCTTTATGATCAATCTAATATCAAAACCAGGGAAGAAGTAAAAAAATGATAAATAGCTTTTTTAATTAAGATTTGTATACTTATATATAATTACACCTTACATAATAATTAAAGAATTTATAATCTCACTACATTAAAATTGGAATGAGTTAAATGAGTGAAAGAATAACAGAAATTCTTGATTCTTTAAAGGCAATTAAAGGAGTTCACGGTGCGGCTTTAATTGAAAAATTTGGTTTAATAAGAGGTAGCGCATTACCTGGATGGGTGGACCCAGAAGCTGTAGCAGCTATGGTGACATTAATTTTAAAAGCAAGTCAAAGAGCGACTAAAGAATTAGAGCAGGGTCAATTTTTTAGTGCAATAATAGAATCTGAGAAGGGAAAAATACTATTCAGTGAAATTGAGGGTAATATTCTCACGATAATAACCACAAAAGAAGCCAAGTTAGGAATTATCAACCTTAAATTGGATGCTGCCAGTACAGAACTTAGAAAAAGGCTATAATTTTTTTCTCTTTTTTTTTGGAAAATTTAGATCTTATTTCCTAAGATTCATAACTTTATTATTAATTTTTATAATTTTGAAAAGTCAATCCCTATTTTTTTCAACAGATTAAACATGATTCTTCTTGTAATCTCCGGATCGGCTTGACCTTTGGTTTTAGCCATCACTTTTCCTATTAAGGCTTCAATAGCTCTTGGATTTTTTTGACAATCCTCGATGATTTTTGGATTTTCTTGAATGGCTTCTTCAGAAATCTTTTCAATGACTTCTTCATCAGAAATTCTTTTTTTGCCTTTTTTTTCAATTATATTAGAAATTGAAGTGCCTTCTAACATCTCACTTATGAAGGATTTTGCAATTTTTGTTGTAATCTTACCTTCATTAATATAATTAATTAAGTCTACTAATTGTTTCGAATGCAATTTTGTATCTTTTATCGTTTTATTATGTTCATTTAAATAACGTGAAATATCATTCATTAGCCAATTGCAGAATTGCTTATATTCACTTGTACCAAAAGATGGATCGGAATTCACACCATTTTCATAGAAATCTGCAATGTCTTTATCAAGCACTAAATTCTCTGAATCAAATTCTGATAAATTGTAGTCCATATGAAGTCTAATAGCTCTCTCATTTGGCATTTCTGGTAATTCATTTTTAACTTTTTGAATGAAATCTTCTTGAATTATTATTGGAACTAAATCTTGTTCTGGAAAATAACGATAGTCTTCTTCAAATTCTTTTGTCCTTAATGAGATTGTAATTCTTCTTTTATCATCCCAGTGTCTTGTTTCCTGAATTAGAGTCTTTCCTCGTTTTATTAAATTCTTCTGCCTCTGAATTTCCCATTTTAATGCACGTTCTACTTCCTTGAAACTACTAATGTTTTTAACTTCACTACGCTCATGTCCCTTGATTGATATATTTGCATCTACTCGAGCAGCACCAGTTAAATCTAAATCTGATATTCCTGTATATTGAACGATTGATTTTAATTGCTTTAGGAATTCTCTCGCCTCTTCTGGAGAACTAATCACTGGTTCCGTTACAATTTCGATAAGACAAACACCAGATCGATTATAATCAACTAAAGTGTATGGAGACGTAGCAATACTTCCCTTATGCACTAATCTTGCGGGATCTTCTTCTAAATGTATTCTATTTAACTGAATTGCTTTCTTAGTCTCATTAATTTTGATATTAATTATACCCTTATCGGCAAAAGCTCTTCCTCCTGCTTTATTATATTGAGATATCTGAAATCCTTTTGGAAGATCACAATAGAAATAATTCTTTCGAAAGAAGTAGGTCGTATCATTGAATTTACAGTCTAGTGCTAATCCAAGTCTAGTAGCAAATTCAATAGCTTTTTTATTAATAACAGGTAAAGAACCTGGTAATCCTAAACAGATTGGGCAATTATGTGTGTTTGGATAAGCACCTCGATAATCAGCATTACAACTACAAAACAGTTTTGTCTTTAAATTAGTAAGTTGAATATGGACTTCCAATCCAATTATTACATCTTCATAATTACCACTCAATTCATTGACCTCTTGGTTTAAGTGGAGCTAATTTCCTATAAATATTTAATTCTTGTTCGAGCAAATATCCAATATTCAGTAATGATTTTTCGTCAAAATAATTGCCAATAATCTGAAATCCGATAGGAAGGTCATTCCTATCAAACCCACAGGGAATTGAAAGTGCAGGTAAACCTGCTAAATTAACTGGACATGTTAGAACATCCATTAAATACATCTTCAATGGCTCATCAACCAATTCTCCAATCTTAAATGCAGTAGTAGGCATTGTTGGACACACTATTGCATTACATTTTTTTAACGCATTTTGAAAATCAGTTTTAATTAAAGTTCTTACTTTTAAAGCCTTGATGTAAAACATTTCATAATAACCTGCTGAAAGAGCATAACTTCCCAAGACAATCCTTCTTCTTACTTCTTTACCGAATTTTTCAGCTCGAGTTCTACTATATACTTCATAAATGTCTCCACTTAGATTATCACTCATACCACCATATCTTAATCCATCATATCTAGCTAAATTGGAACTAGCTTCACTCATAGCTATCAAATAATAAGTAGGAATTGCATATTCTAAATGTGGGAAAGAAATTTCTATTGTCTTAGAGCCTAAACTTTTTAATTTGTCAATAGCTTTATTTACTCTGTCTTTCACATCTTCTTCCAAGCCTTCACCAAAAAATTCTTTCGGAATCCCCAGAACCATTTTTTCAATTGGATTTTCAAGACTTTGAGTATATTTTTCAACTTTAAAATCTGCAGATGTGGAATCTAGGGGATCTTGTCCTGCGATTATTTCTAATATCATTGCTGAGTCATATACACAGCGAGATATCGGACCAATTTGATCTAATGAATTTGCATATGATACTAATCCATATCTAGATACTCTTCCATAAGTTGGTTTCAATCCTACTACACCACAGTAAGAAGCTGGACATCTAATGCTTCCCCCTGTATCTGACCCTAATGAAACAGATGTTTGACCTGCTGCAATACAGCAAGCAGATCCCCCACTTGAACCTCCAGGGACTCGTTCAAGATCCCATGGGTTATATGTAGGGCCATAAGAACTGTTTTCTGTTGATGAACCCATTGCAAATTCATCCATGTTAGTGCGTCCCACACATATAGCTCCCTCCTGCTCAAGTAGTTTTTCTATAACTGTTGCATTATAAGGAGGTAAGTATCTCGTCAGTATTTTAGATCCACACGTAGTAGGACTATCTTTAATACAAATAAGATCCTTTATAGCGATAGGCAAGCCATATAATTTTCCTACAGATTTTCCCTGCTTTAGTTTTTTATCTAATGTCTTTGCTTTAGCTAACGCTTCTTCTTTATGTAAATGGACAAAAGAATGTACTTTATCATCAGTCTCTTCTATTCGTTGAAATGTTTGGCGAATTACCTCTTCTATTTTAAATTCTTTATTTTTTATCTTTTCAATTAGTTCATGTGCCATGTATTCATAGAATGCCATTTACAATAAACCACACTTTTAAATAATTAAGGAAAAGGATCTTAATAATTCTTATTTTGTAGATATGGATTCAATATTTTAAGGTGCTTTCCGCAACATAGTCCTCGGAAACGGGATCGCATCTTTAATGTTATCTATTCCACATATCCACATAATAACCCTCTCAACTCCAACTCCATAACCAGAATGAGGTACACTTCCATAGCGTCTTAATTCAAAATACCATTCATAATTCTTAGGATCTTCTCCATCAGCCTTCAATCTTTTCTTCATATTATCTAGTAGTAAAGAACGTTCTGAACCCCCAACAATTTCACAATATCCTTCCGGTGCCAACATGTCAAAACATAATGCTTCTTTCGGATTCTCTTCACTTGGTGGTTTATAAAAACCCATTATTTCTGTAGGATAATGTGTGACTACAACAGGAACCTTAAAATGATCTGCTATTTTAGCTTCCTCAATAGTTCTTAAATCCTTACCCCAAGGAACATTCATCTTATATTTAGTATTAAGAATTTCTAAAGCTTCGGAATATTTAATTGTTGGATATTCTGCTTCTGCATAATGCTCCAATAATTTAACATCCCTTTCTAGAATTTCTAATTCCTTTTTGTTTTTCTTCAATACTTCCTTTACAATAAACCTAATTTCATCTTTAGCAACTTCAGTAACTTCATCAAGTTGCATCCAGGCAACTTCCATTTCAGCCATCCAGAATTCTGATAAATGTCGTGAAGTTTTTGACTTTTCCGCTCTAAATGTTGGGCTCATATTGTAAATTTTTCCCAAAGAAAAAATACCTGCCTCAGCATATAATTGCCATGTTTGGCTTAGATAGGTTATATCATCAAAATATTTAACCTCAAAAAGAGTAGCTCCACCTTCAGATTGACTCGGTTGGAAAATTGGTGCATCAAACTCGTAATATCCTCGGCTTCTAAAAAATTCATGTATTGCTCCAACAACAGTATGTCTGATTTTAAGGATTGCATTTAATTGTCTAGACCTTATCCAAAGATGACGATTATCATATAAAAGCTCAGGTGATTGATATTCTGTTATTGGAAATGGGTCAGCTATTTGAACAATCTCTAACTCTGACACCGAAACTTCATAACCTGTTGGCGCTCTTTCATCTTCTTTTAGTTCTCCGGAAATTTTAACTGAAGATTCAATTGTTAGGTTTTCAGCCTTCTTAAAAATCTCTGGATTTTTAGTTTTTGGTATAACACATTGAATTATATCCGATTCATCTCTCAATACAATAAATATGAATTTATTTGATTTCCGTTCTCGGTATATCCAGCCTCTCAAATTCACTGTGGATTCTTTTTTTTTTAATGCTTGTTCAATCGTAGTGTAATTTATATCCTTCATTTTTAACTATGGATAATTTTTGAAATAGAATTAAATAAACAATAATTATTCATATAAGTGATTTCTAAAAAATTTGTCTAATTTTAAATTCTCATTCTAATCTTTTTCTTTTTTTTCCAAAAGATATTTTGAGAATATATTCATATAAAGGCATTGTTCTGGAGGCATTTCTGGAGTTAGTTGGGGATTATCTGTAAATTCAACATTACTTCCTCTGATAATTACTACAGGTGTCTGTTGATCAGCTTCACTCAATAGAAATTGAGCTGCACTTGTAAGATCGTCTGCTATCGCTCTCATAGTGATTTCCATTGGTCGATTAAAAAGATCAGGATGTCCTCGTAGATCTTCGACAGGTTCAAAACCTGCGGTTGCAATTGCTATACCGATTGTTCCTTTTCTCAGAGGTTGTACTCTAGAATCCGAAATAATCACACCAAGTTTTCCTAATCTAAATTCTTCTTTCAATAACCTCCAATAATCCCAAACAACTTTTTTCAGATCTTTTGGTAAAAGGACCACTTTACCTGGTCCCGCATTTGATTGATCTATCCCTGCATTAGCTATTAAAAAATCATTTACCTGAGCCAAAATTACATGAGTCATGCCACCTAAAATCATGGATGCTTCCTGTAATATCAATTGGACATACCTTTCGTCCATATCAAATTCTTTTGCCATTTTCTTTGCTTGTTTTGAGATATTGGAAACATCAGATAAATTAATTACTCTCCCCTGTGAAGTAGCTATTACTTTTTCAGCAATTACAATTACATCCCCTTCGTTTAAGGATTTCCCCATTTCTTTAATTTTTTCAATTATAATACTAAGCAAATCATCATTTTCTTTTATGAGGGGAAGTTTGATTGAAAATAATTCCATTGTAGGGTAAAAGAATTAAACTTATTTGATATACTTTGTTCATTTTCTAGATACCTCATGAAAAAAATTTATATGAATTTATATGACATCTTAGAAATCGGAGATGATCACCCTACTGTAATAATGGGCGTGTTAAATCTTAGTCCCGAGAGTTTCTATCAAGGATCGGTCTATTCTGACATAAAATCTTTAGAGAATGCAACACGACAAATGATTAAAAATGGGGCTACTATGTTAGACTTAGGAGCTCGGTCTACCGCTCCTTGGTCTCAAAAAATAACGATCGAAGAAGAGATTGAGCGGCTTCAATCAGCTATGGAAAATGTTTGTAAAAATATTTCTAATAAGATTATAATATCTATAGATACCCAGTATGCTCGAGTTGCTGAAGTCGCTTATAATATTTCCATGGAATATGACAAAAAAATTATAATCAATGATGTGAGTTGTTTAAAAACTGATCCAATGCTTGAGAACTTTATAATTAAGAATAAAATTCCTATTATATTAATGGCATCAAAAAAATTCCCCGGCGATTTATGCACAATTGAGGAAATTATATATGAATTTAAGAAGACCATAAAACACCTTAAATCTAACGGTTATAATAAAAATTTAGTCATTTTAGATCCTGGAATTGGCAAATGGGTTGAAAAAAAAATTCATATTTATGATCTAAAAATAATAAATAATCTTAGAAAACTTCGAAAATTAAATCTCCCTGTTCTTGTGGCCATTTCAAGAAAATCTTTTATCGGTACTACCCTAGATATCCCTGATCCTGAAGATAGACTGAATGGAACACTCTCTTCAACAGCAATAGCAGTATATAATGGAGCTCACATTATTCGAACTCATGATATTGATAATCAACTCATTGAAATGGTAAAAATGGCTGAGGAAATCAGAAAGAATTAAAAGATCTCTATTTTTATGAAAAAAATCTTTTCCGAAAATCTGGGCAGTTAGAACCAATCTAAATAGAATAATTGTCTAATTCACTAATCTAGTGAGTTAAATCGATGATTCAAAAGAATTGGAAGATTATATTGAATATTTGTTATTTTTGAACAATTAAAAACAATGAAAAAATGTACCTACATTTAAAAGTGATAAATTCTATTCATATATTGTAAACCGTTAAATTATCACTTAAGTTCAATTTAGATAAATTTAACCTTACATAATAAGGGAAAAATCGAATTCTTATGGTTGAGAAAAAAAATAGTTCCTACGACGCTGATGATATCAAAGTATTGAAGGGCCTTGACGGCGTAAACTTTTCTTCATAAAAATTGAAGGAGATGCGCGAATCGCGCTAAGTCGCTATCGAAAGAGGCCCGCAATGTACATCGGCGATCAAGGGAAGAAAGGACTTCATCATCTAATTTTTGAGGTGCTTGATAATTCTGTTGACGAAGCTATAGGGGGATATGCCGACGAGATAAAAGTTACCCTTTATAAAGACAATTCAGTTCAAATAGCTGATAATGGTCGAGGTATTCCTATTGATGATCATCCTGAATATAAGAGACCTGCCCTTGAAGTAATAATGGAACATCTACACGCTGGAGGTAAATTTGATAGCAAGAGTTATAAAATTTCAGGAGGACTACATGGTGTTGGGCTTTCGGTTGTGAATGCTTTAACTGAATGGTTGGAAGTAGAAGTCTGTCGTGATGGATTATGTTATATCCAGAAATTTTCTAGAGGAAAAAAAGCATCAGAACCAGAAATAAAACCAATAAAAACTAAAAATACTTATACTAAAATCAAATTTTACCCAGATAATTCAATTTTTGATTATGATCCAAATGAGCAGATATTCAATGCTTATACCATCACCACAAGAATGCGCGAGCTTGCATTTCTTAATCCTCATACGAGATTTGAACTTCATGATAAATTTAATGATGAAGTTGAAGACTTTCACTATGAAGGCGGATTAAAAGAATTTGTAGCATTTTTGAATAAAGACAAACAACCTTTACATAATGATATTATTTATATAAGCGATTCTTATGAAGATAAGAATGGTTCGGTGATTTGTGAAATTGCCGCTCAATACAACCAAGGTTATCAAACAAATATTCTCTCTTATGCCAATACAATCAACACTATTGAGGGAGGAACACATCTTACGGGTTTTAAATCTGCGCTAACGAGGGGCTTTAATTCTTACATTGAAAGTTATATGGAAAAGAAGTATAAAGACCATGTATTAACTGGAAGTGATACAAGAGAAGGACTTTCAGCAGTTATTTCGGTTAGACTACCTGATCCTCAATTTGAAAGTCAAACTAAAA
The DNA here is from genome assembly GCA_048938895.1 of Promethearchaeota archaeon. GTDB lineage: Archaea > Asgardarchaeota > Lokiarchaeia > Sigyniarchaeales > SOKP01 > Loki-b32. Next base: position 32,562 of record JBHLLU010000010.1, on the reverse strand, counting down.
TTAAGTTGGGCAATCCAGAAATTCGCCAAATCGTTAGTCAAATGGTTACAGATAGATTAACCCAATATTTGGAAGAACACCCTCAAACAGCTAAAAGAATTATTTTGAAAACAATTAATGCTAAATTGGCTCGTGAAGCTGCCCAAAAAGCGAGGTCTTTAATCCGTAGAAAATCAGCATTAGATAATGCACGAATGCCTGGTAAACTTGCTGATTGTTCTTCAAATAATCCTGAAGAAGCTGAAATATTTATTGTTGAAGGGAATTCTGCTGGAGGATCTGCCAAACAAGGCAGAGATCGGAATTATCAGGCTATTCTTCCGCTTAGAGGCAAAATTTTAAATGTAGAAAAAGCGCGGTTAGATAAAATATTACAAAACAATGAAATCCAATCCATTATCAAAGCTCTCGGAGTAGGGTTTCAGGAAGTGAATGAGACTAATGGTACAAATGGATTGAATTCTGAAGTTGAAGAAGTAGAAGACGCAGAGGAAAGCTTTGACCTGAACAAACTGAGATATCACAAAGTGATCTTACTTATGGATGCAGATGTGGATGGATTTCATATAGAAACTTTATTACTCACTTTCTTTTTTAGGTATATGCGTCCAATAATAGATAAAGGGCATCTCTATATAGCATGTCCTCCCTTATACAAAGTAATCTATAAAAAAGACTATAAGTATGTCTATACAGATAAAGAAAAGGATGATTATATTCAAGAATTAAAGAAAAAACATAAATTAAAAGAGACTAATTCGATACGAACCCAAAGATACAAAGGGCTTGGGGAGATGAACGCTGAGGAACTTTATTCTACAACAATGAACCGAGATACAAGGAAACTAAAGAAAGTTACTTATGAAGACTATTTAGAAAATGATATGATGTTTACGAAATTAATGGGTAAAGAAGTCAAAGCCCGGAAAAAGTTTATAATAAGTAATTTTGATGAAGTAAATGTTTTAGATATTTAGATCCTATTATTTAGTACTAACTTAATATATGAATAGGGGTTATATTTTGACTACAGAACAAATTGAAGATATTTTGCTAAAAGATGAAATGGCTAGTAGCTATATTGATTATAGCATGTCAGTCATTATTGGTAGAGCTATTCCTGATATAAGAGATGGATTAAAACCCGTTCAGAAAAGAATTATTTATGCCATGGCTGAAAATGGTTGGAATGCACGTTCTCCCCATGTTAAATGTGCCAAGATAGTGGGCGATGTCCTAGGTAATTACCATCCTCATGGAGACGGAGCTATATATGGAGCACTTGTAAGAATGGGACAAGATTTTACTTTAAGATATCCTCTCATTGATCCTCAAGGTAATTTTGGTTCTGTTGATGGAGATGATCCCGCAGCTTACAGATATACTGAAGCAAGACTCTCTAGAATTTCAGATGAACTGATTGAGGATTTATACAAAGACACTGTTGAATTTTATAATAATTTTGATGATAGTAAAGTTGAACCTCTTTATTTACCTGCCAAAATCCCTAATATCTTAATTAACGGTACAAAAGGTATTGCTGTAGGGATGGCTACTTCAATGCCTCCTCATAATTTGAACGAAATTTGTGAAGGTATTATTGCTACCATTGACGATCCAGAAATTTCAATTCAAGAACTTATGGAAATTATTAAAGGACCAGACTTTCCAACAGGTGGGATTATCTCGGATAGAAATGGAATATATAATGCTTACACTACGGGAATTGGTAATGTCAATATTAGTGGTAAAATCAAAACTGAAGTAAAAGGAGATAAAACTAGTTTAGTTATTACTGAAATTCCTTATTTAGTAAATAAATCTTTATTAATAGAATCAATTGCAAAGCTGGTAAAAGATGGAGTTCTAAAAGATATTAGAGATTTGCGAGACGAATCTGATCGGCAGGGAATGCGTATTGTTATCGATTTAACTAAGAATGCTCAACCAGTTATTATTAAAAACATCCTATTTAAGAGAACAAAACTGTTCACGAGTTTTAATATTATTAACTTAGTATTGATTAATGATGGAAAACAACCTAAAATACTTACTCTAAAAGAGATTATTCAAGAATATATTAATCATCGTCTCGTTATCATCAAAAAGAGAGTTGCATTTGAACTTAGAAAAGCTGAGGATCGTCTCCATAGAGTAGAAGGTCTTCTTATAGCATTAAATGATATTGATAATGTAATAGATATAATTAAAAAAGCAAAAGATACAAACGAAGCTAAAATTAAGTTGATAGATGCATATAGTCTATCTGAAATACAAGTTCAAGCAATATTAAATATGCAATTGTCACGATTAACAAATTTAGAACAACAAAAATTAGTTGATGAAGAAAAGTCACTTAAAGAAAACATAGCAGAATACAAGAAAATTCTGGCAAGTGAACAGCTACAATTAAATATTATAAAAACGGAACTCAGAGAATTGAATGAAAAATATGGAGATTCTAGGAAATCTGAACTTGAAATCAGCGGTGAAGATACACCTAAAGATATTGAAACAAAAGATCTTATTAAAAATGAACCCACAATTGTAATTTTTACAAAAAATCAGTATATAAAAAGAACTTCAGTTGAACAATATCGTACACAAGGAAGAGGTGGCCGTGGAAAGAAAGGCATGACTGTAAGAGAAGAAGATTTCATTACAGATTTGTTTGTATGTTCTACACACGATACAATTTTAGTTTTTACTTCAAAAGGTAGAGTTTATTCAATTAAATGTTATGACATTCCACTTCAGAAACGTACTGCTCGGGGAAAACCAATAATCAATTTTATACCTCTACAATCTGAAGAAAAGATATCTTCAATGATACCTATTAATAATTTCAATACAAATGAGATGCTAATAATGACAACTAAAAAAGGAATAATAAAGAAAACGCCATTAAGATTGTTTTCTAAATTTAAAAGTACAGGAGTAAGAGCACAGAGAATCAGACCAGATGATGAACTAGTTAGTGTTAAAAGATTATCTAATGAATTAGAGGACATTTTCATTGCTACAAAATTAGGATATGCAGTTCGATTCGATGAATCTGAATTAAGAGAGTTAGGAAGAAATTCAATGGGCGTCAAGGGAGTAGATTTAAGAGAAAGTGATGAAGTAATTGATTCTTTATTAGTATCTGATGATGATATAATCTTGACTTTAACTGAAAATGGTTATGGTCAGAGAACTTATGTAAAAGAATATAGAAAGACAGGTCGAGGGGCAAAAGGAGTTAAAAATATCACTTTAGATGTAGAAAAAAATGATAAAGTTATTGCTATTAAGATTGCTAAACATATGGATTTATTAATTGGTACAGAACAGGGACAGATGATAAGAGTTGCCGTGGATTCAATTAGAATAACCCATAGAACCGCTAAGGGTGTAAGGGTCATAAAATTGTATGAAAATGATTATGTCACCGGAATTGGGAAATGTGAAAAAGAAGTATAAATTTTTTTCTAATTATTTTTTAGATATGGAACTAGGCAAATAAAAACTAGTTTATCCTTACCTAGATTATCGATACCATGTTTTTCATTAGGTGGAATATAAACTATATCTCCATACGAGACATGATTTTCTTGTTCCTTATCATTATAGAATCTTCCAGTTCCAGATAATATGAAAATTTCATGATCTTGTTCATGGTTATGGAGTGGGACTTTTCCACCTACTTCAATTTCAAATCTTCGCATAGCAAAATTTTTAGCACCAATCTTCTCGTCAATTAACCACTGAACGGTAACTCCTTCTACTTTTGTGCCATCACTAAGAGTAGCTTGTTGTTCTTCTACATCAGTATAATTTTTTTTAATCATAATTTAAGAAAAACTCCTATTCTATTAAAATTATAGCCAATTTAAATGTTAATCTTACAGATCTTTAATTCAGAACAATTGCTGAAATGGACAATTCTAGTAAAAAGTTAGCTGAAGAATTTGATTTTATAACCTTAAATTACTTATCAACAAACTAATACCAAAAGATTATTAGAAAATTAATTTAATTGATATTAATAAGTAGATATTTTCATAGTGCTATAACTAATTATAAATAATTTTAAGAGTATATTGGGAATATTAACCATGACAAAGAAAATAACAATCGGTTTTGATTATACGCATAACAATAAGTTAACTATTGAAAATAATGCTTTTACTGATTTTATCCAATATTTATTTGATTCTGGATTTCAATTGGGAAAAATTGAAGCAGGTATAACAAAGGAAAAATTGACTAGCTATGATCTTTTCATTATTGGAGTTCCCCATTTAGGTCCAAACTTAGGATCAGAAGAAATTGACGATTTGGTTGAATATGTTAAGAAAGGTGGAAGTCTTCTTATAATAAATGATGGCGGGGGAGATTATGAAAATAAGAATAATTTATCTGAATTAACAAAACATTTTGGGATTACTTTTAATAATGATAAATTATATGATAATAAATCATTTTCCCAAGAAAATTCTCATCCTGTTATTAAAGATTTTAGTCCTCATTATATTACAAGGGATTTAAACCAATTTATCCATTCCAATGGTTGTACAATATTGATAGATAAATCAATTGAAGCTGGGAATATTGATGTGAATAGTATTGCATATTCTTCAGAAAAGACTTCATGGCACAGTTACTTGAATGGAGATGGGTGGCATGATGAATCAAAACAGCACCTTCCTATTATTGGAGCAATACATTTTGAATTAGGGAAGGTAATAACTATTGGTAACCTCTCAATTTTTTCTAGTCTAAATAAAACTTATGGTATTCGAGCAGCGGATAACTTTAAATTAGTTTCTAATATTATCTCTTGGTTGTTAAACAAAGCTAGCTCTGATGATGATCGAATGATGAAACCTATATTCTCAACGGTTGCAATAAGTCAAGACCTCTTCTATTGGGCTAAAGATATGATAAATTTAGGAAAATGGAAAAACCTTGAAGAAGTCATTAATTTTGCTTTAAGAATTGTAAAATTAAGATTGAAAGAAAATGAAATTGATTCAAACGAATAAAAAAGAATTATTGATTGGCCTAATAGGAGATACACACATCCCTTCTCGTGTTTCAGAAATCCCTAAAAACATAATAAATGATTTTATGGATAAAAATGTTGATTATCTAATTCATCTCGGAGATTTCGATGTAACTGAGGTATATAAAAACCTCCAAAAAACATTTGGAGAAGATAAAGTTATTGCAATTCATGGCAACATGGATAACCGTGAGATCAAGAAATTATTACCCCCTAATATGAAACTAGAACTTTATGGATATAAAATATTCATTACACACGGTACAGGTGGTCCTAATAATATCATTCAAAACTTAAATAAGATGTTTGACTTGACTGAGTATGATATTATCATTTTTGGGCATATCCATCATCCAGTTAGTGAAAAGTGGACAGATGGGAAATATTACATATGTCCTGGGACTCCCACTGATAAAATTTTTACTAAAATTAACTCTTATGGTTTTTTAAGGATCTCTCATGAGAAAATCGAGCCTGAAATAATTTACGTATAAAGAGATCCATTCTTGCAGTATTCAACACTTTTCTCGTCAAAAAAATAGTCAAAAATATATAGAAACTATGAATAAAAAATCATAATAAGACAAATAAATACCAAATTAAAAAAAGGTGAATTTAATTAAAGAACCAAAAGACTATATTTGGATACTCCCTTTCATCGGAGGAATTTTAATTCTTATATCTATTTTTACTCCCGCTTATTATGCTTCCATATATTCTGTTACCGAATATTATTGGATGTGGGGGTTAGATTATTATTCTGTTTCAGGTTATGGATCCCAAACGACCTTTATCCCCTTTGAGGAACCTTACTTATATACAATACCGATGTTTCTTGCCGGACTTATTCCTTTATTATTAATACTTGCAGGCTCATTAGCACTTATAATATCGGCTAATGCCGTAAGGACAAGTAGAGCCGATATAAAACACCGTGAGAACTTATGGATTGCAATGGGCATCATTCTTATAGTCGCTCCTATTATCTTTATTGTTGGAATTGATATTACTACAATTAATTATCTTGAATATCTAATGGGTCCCGCTCCTTCTGGTTATAATCTCTGGGATGTGTATGACCCAGGATTTGCGGTAATAGCACCCTTTATCGGCGCGGCTTTGTCAATTGCGGGAAGTATTGCTAGTAAAGTTATAAAACAAAGAGAAGCACCTATTTTTAAAAAACAAATAGAAGGAGGAGTGATAACTAAAACACCGATTGGTCAGACATCTAAGAAGATTAATTTCTGCTCTGAATGTGGTCATCAACTTTTATATGATGGATCGAGGTTTTGTACAAATTGCGGAAAAGAACTAAAAATCTAATAAGAGATACGCACATCCCTTCGCATGTTTCAGAAATCTCTAAAAAAATAATAAATATAGATAAAGCTATTTTAATTTAAGATAAAGGTAATAATCATCAAAGAATCTCGAGAATATATTTGGGTACTTCCCTTAATTGGAGGAATCTTAACAATCATCTCTATTTTAACTCCCGCTTATTATAGTTCTACCCCTTATGATGCAGAATATTTTTGGATGTGGGGGTTATTCAATTATATCATTCCAGGTTATGATTCTCACATATCATTTTTACCTGCTGAAGAACCTCACTTATATACAATACCGATGTTCCTTGTCGGATTAATCCCCTTAATACTTATATTTTTTGGTTCATTAGCACTTATATTATCTGCTAATGCAGTAAGGGCAGGTAGAGCCGAGTTAAAAAACCGTGAAAAATTATGGATAATCATAGGTATCATTCTAGTCATTGCCTCTATAATCTTTATTATTGGAATAAATATAACATGGATAAATTTGTTAGAATCTCAACTTGGTCCCCTCCCTCCTGACTATACTATTTGGAATCTATATAATCCTGGTTTCGCTGTAATAGCACCCTTTATCGGTGCAGCTTTGTCAATTTTGGGAAGTATCGTAAGCAAATTCATTCGACAAAGAGGAGTAATTATTCATACACCTATTTTTAAAAAGCAAATACAAAGAGGAGTAATAACTAAAACACCTATTGGCCAAATTTCTAAGAAGATTAATTTCTGTCCTGATTGTGGGCATCAATTATTATATAATAGATCAAATTTTTGTACAAATTGTGGAAAATCACTAGTAGATTTGAAAGTAAATGCAAAAACAGTAGAAAAAAATTGAGTTATGCTTCTTCCATTGATTTTCCTGAAAGCTTTTTATAATGATTCAGCACAGCTTGACGAGCAGCATAGACAAATGCCCGCTTTACATTAATACCTTGAATAGCAATTGTTTCATAAATTAAAGTATGATTTAAATGAGCTGTATCTAATGCTTTTCGAATTTTTGAAATTTCTACAATATCTTCTAAATCCCGTTTATTGGCTAAAACTACCATTGGTACGTCTGGTGGGTCAAATGGTTTTTCTGGTATCAATTTATCCCCATAGAAGCGGAGCAATTCCTTCAAACTCCATATATCCTCTGCCCATTGGTCAATTAAGCTGTCCCATGTAAAGATTACTGCATCTGTACCCTTAAGAACAGTTTGACGCTGAAATTTATGTCTCCTTTGTCCCGCAACAGTGTATACTTGAAAAACAACATTAGAAACTCTTGCTACAACTCGATCAAAAAAGAGTGTTCGTCCTGTTGGGTCTTGTATTTGCTGCATATCTCCTGATGCAAGACCCTCACGGCGATACACCCAGTCTAAAGCAGTAGTTTTGCCCCCAAGGCTAGGACCGTAAAAGCAGATTTTAAATACAAGTGTTCCATCTCCACGACGACTAGGCAAATTTATCGAACCTCAATTTTAAAAAATATTGGTATAATTAAAATAGATCTTATAAAATCTATAAAACTCTTGTAATATAAAAATTTGCAAAAGAAAAGTGTTGCGTTTTTTAGGAATTAAAAACCTTGTTCTTATATGAATTTGGGTCTAATATCTAAATATTATAATTTTACCAAGGTTTTTTTATAGCATAATCTTACCATGTATATTAAATTCTATAATAAGGATTATAAAAGTGAAATAAATGGATGAGAAATTATTTACTGAATTCATGGGTGTCAAGATTCCAATTGTTTCAACCGGAGTGTCTCCCTTTGCAGGTTCTGGACAATTTGGAAAAATGGCTCCTATATATCGAGAGAAATTTTTCAACAATGCTAAGGCAATGTTAGATATAATGGAAGCCTGTTATGAGAGTGGTGGTCGAGGAATTGGAGCAATCCCATTTGGTAAGGTATCTGAAGCAGTGAAAATCATGAAGGAAACACATAATGATTATATTGTTACCGGTTCTACATTACCAGGAATGCTTCCTGATCCTGGTATTGAAGATTTAGTTGAGCTAGATGCAAAGATTATTTATGTTCATGCAACCATCTCAGATAGCAAGAATGAACGGGTATCTAAATTACTTGATGATATCTCTTCTCGAGGTATTATTCCAGGTCTTGCTGCTCATAATCCAATCTCAACCTTAGAATTTGCTTTCCAAAATAAACTAAATGCAAAAACCTTCCTAATTCCCTTTAATGCAAATGGGATGCTGATGGGGGATCAGAAAAAACTCGAAGTTTTAGTAGATAAAAAAAAACCGATACCATTTATGGCAATGAAAACTCTCGCAGCTGGTAATATTGCTCCTGAAAAAGCGTATGAGTACATTTCTAATCATAATATACGTGCTGTGGTAATAGGGATGGTTGAGATTGAAGAAGCAAAATCATCCACCAAGATAGCTTTAAAAGCTTTGCAAAATAAGTCCTTTACTTAAGTTTAATAAAAGGGATTATGATACTTCTTTTGTTGTTGTAAAGGTTGTTGTATAGTCCTTAGTTGAATTTCTTTATCAATTAATCCCTCGATATGACATAGATATTCATATTCATCTTTTAAGCATAAAGTAATTGCGACACCTCGCTTACTCATTCGAGAAGTTCTTCCTATTCGGTGAACATAAACATCTGGAAACTTGGGTACATCATAATTAAATACATGGGAAATATTATCAATATCAAGCCCTCTTGCCGCAACATCGGTAGCAATGAGCATATTTATTTTATGATTTCGAAAATCTAAAAGCACTTTTTCACGTTTAGCTTGAGATAAATCCCCCGATATTTCTTTTACTCTGAATTTAAATCCCCCCCTTTTCCTTAATCTATTGCTTAGCCAATTTGCTGTCTTCTTTGTATTAACAAATACTAAAGCATGGCGTGGATTTTCTTTCTTTAATATCTTCAAAAATGTGTTAAACTTCTCTTCAAAGCGGTCAATCATATAATAATATTGTTTCGTACTACCTACTGTTATACTATCTCTACTTAAATTAAGGAATTCAAATTTATTTTTAGAAAATTTTTTAACTAATTCTCTGATACTAGAATAGAGCGTTGCTGAAAATAGCATAAACTGATAATCTGTTTTTATTTGACGTAATATATATTTAACATCAGGAGCAAAACCCATATCCCATAATCTATCAGCTTCATCGAGGACGACAAATCGAATGTTTTTAAAACTTAATTCTCTTCTTTTATATAGATCTATTATTCTTCCTGGTGTTCCAACAACAATATTTATACCATTATGTAATTTGTTAATTTGGTTATTTATTGAGACCCCACCATATATTGTCATGGATTTAACTTTATGATCACCCAAGTCTTTAATAACTCGATTTATTTGTTTGGCAAGCTCTCTTGTAGGTGCTAGTATAAGCACTTCATTATTAACATACTTCAGACGTTCGATTATTGGAAGTACAAAAGCTAATGTCTTTCCACTTCCAGTTTTAGCTTGAGCCATTACATTTTTACCTTCTAATATTAAGGGAATGGCTTGTTTTTGAACAGGTGTAGGTTTAAGTATATTTAGCTTCCGTAATGCGTTAACGTTTATGTCGTTAATGCCTATTTCTTTAAAATTCAGTTTATTTCACAAAAAATATTTATCGATTTTTACACAATTTCAATAAAGAAAATGATTCTTTAAAGAAAAAGGTTTCTATTTCCTTTTCTATTTATTTGTTATTTTTCGATATTCTTATTTATCTTCATAAAATTCGTGTAGGTGTTTCGCTCATTTTCCCTTTTCCGAATATTAAAAAACATGGATTACCATCATATATAGAGATAAATCGAAAATAAAAAGAGAGAAAAAATGAGAGAACTCTTGAAAATTTATGACGTTTCTGAAGAAGCCATTAATATATATATTGAAGGATTAGGTAAATACCCTTTTACATCATCAGAGATGCATAAAATTATCCCAAATTCATCAAATAAGGATATTAAGAGAATAATTAATGAACTCATAGATAAAAAGTTGCTCATTCTTGTGAAATCGAGGTTTTCTGACGTTTTACCTCATTATTTTTTCATACCTCCTTTCGCAGCTATGATTAATGCTTTTTCTGCTATTAAAGATGTTACAAAAGACAAACAAACAGACATTAAAAGAAGTAGCTCCTATATCGAGCAATTTCAAGATACTATACTCCAAGATATTGAAGAAATCAGTCAAGATTTAATTGAAATTATATCCAATCAAGCCGATAATAATCATACAACAGAAATTTTATCTGAAGTTGAGAAAAATGTAAAGAAATTTTCCCAAGTTCTATTAACAGAAATAAGCCAATTAGTAACGAAATTAAAATCTAAATCGATCATAAATGAAATTGATATTGAACGAGTAATAAGAGAAATAAACCAGAAAATCGGAGAATCGGAAGAGATAATTTCAAATATGTTTAAACAATTCAGAGACATCATAAATGAAATGAGTTCAACAAATACACCTTCTATAGTGGAATCATTTAAAACGTTTATAAGAAAATTAGGTGAATCCATCGATAAAAGGAGTAATGAAATCTTTCAGGATTCTGAATCATTTCCAATAAAACAGTTACAATTAGTTGAAAAATCCTTGTTTAACATATTAACAGATTATTTAAGTAGAGATGAAATATCTTTAGATAGATTATTTCCACTTTATAGTCTTGAAAAAATACACGAGTTAATCTCCACTTTGTTAGAAAGATGTAAAGAAAGCTTATTTATCGTTGTTCCAAATATAGAAGATTTTATTCCTTTAAATGAATTTGATTTAGAATATTCTGATGATGCCGATTCTGAACCCTCCTCTGAAGAAATATCAAAAATTTTAAAGAAACCTGTTGTATCTCCCAATAAAAAACCTTCTATAAATATCAAACAAAAAAAAGAACTAGAAGAAGCAATGAATTCAACTGCAAAACGAGTAGCTGATCTTAAAGGTTATGAACTTAGTCATGATGTTGCTGATATATTAGCAAAAGTTTCAGATGTGAACCCCGAATCTCTCATTATCGAAAATATTCAAGGGTGGTTAAACCGACTTCTAGTCATAAGAAAGTATCTTGATCAAAATACACAATATTTAATCTTAGAGGATATTGAGAAATGGAAAAAAGACTATCTAAAAATTAAGAAGAAAGAAGAACCAGAAGAAAAGGTTGAAAAAAACTTAGGAGAGAAAAGTAGTAATAATGAAACACTCAAGTCAGAAGTTTTTTTTAATGGATTAAAGATAAAAATAGTATCCTCAGAATTTCATGATAACAAACATGTTAGAGCTTTGAAGAATAAGTCTGTAGATTACCTTAGATTTAATAATATAAGAATAATAGCAATTTTAGGTGATAATGAATATCTAGGTTATGCTATATGTCAAAAAATAAAGAATAAATCAAAATATGAAATAACTGGATTTACAACATCATTTAAACCATTAGTAAATTTAATTCAACCAAATATTCTTAAAATTGTTGAAGAGGCTAAACCAACTAGAGAAATACAAATTAATTATGGATTTAACCAAATTATTGAGAATATAAATGACTATAGCGGAAAGAAAATTTCTAAAAAATTAAAAAATCTTTTAGATATTGCATTCGAAAAGGATGGAATATCACTCAATATCTTAGAGTTTAAGCTATTAATTAGTAAATTAGAAAGGTATCTTTATCCCTTGGAGGATGATATGAAGACATATGTTATAGAAGAGCTTAATAAATTAAATAGAGAATTTTCGACTTTAGAGCTAGTTTATCCTCCTGAATTTAGAGTCCCTCATATTAATGATAAAAAACCTGAAGAATTAGACCACGGTCTCAAACCTGATGAGAAGGAAATAAAAACAATTGATTCTGAAAGAGTGAATAACCTTTTTGATCTCTTTCTTGAAAAATTAGATGACCTTAAAGGTGTAGAGCTAGGAGACCAGATAGATAAATTTATTGAAGTTATTTTTAATTTACAAGGATATTCTCAAATTTTAGAATGGAAAAAGAATTTAGCTAAATTAAATACAACGTTAGATCAGCCAACAAAAGAAAAAATAATACTTGATTTTATTACTTGGAAACGAGGAATATTACGACCAAATAATACAAAGGAAGAAATGGATTCAGTAAAACCTATAAATTCAATTCCTCAGATAGATTATGTAGCTGAAAGTGAAGAAGAATATATAAGTCCTGGTTTATCACAATCACAGTTTCAATCTGATGAATTGATTAATCCAGAGTCATTTGATAACGAGAAGAAAATTGATCCGTCTCAGAAAATGGTAGAACTATTTGAAAATATAGAAGAACAATTCACAGAACTAAGCGGACTTGAAATTAGTAAGAAAATACAAAATATCGTCGATATAATCTTAGAAACAGAAGGGTATTCAATGGAACTAAAAAACATTAAAGATTGGATAAGTAAACTTAAAAAAATTCGAAATCCTCTGGAAGAAGATATAAAAGAGGATTTTGTGGTAGCCTTCTTTAATTGGAAGGAGAAATATTCCAAGAGTGATTCAGAAATCCAATCGTTAAGTTTTGGATTACTAAATGATGAAAATGAAGGAAGTCTTCAATTCGGAGAAGCTAATATAAGTGAAAAAATTGATTTTTTAATTCAAACTATTGATGCTTCTACTGGTTCTGAACTTTCAAGAGGATTACAAGACATATCAGACATAGTACTCCCTTCTTATGGTGCTGTAGCTGCGAATGCATTGAGGCAATGGATAAGTAAGTTGAGATCCATCAGAGATCTCTTAGAAGATGAACTCAAGCAGGAATTCATTGAAGAATTAGAAAAATGGAAAATTAAATTCGCATAAATATTAGGCTAATCTAAACCGATCACATCCCCTTTTGAATCAGTTATATAAACTCCTTTCGAGGAATCAAGCAAAACAAATTTGTTTCCCCAAGGATCCATGAGTATTACACACTTACCTATTGGGATATCAAAAGGTTTTTTAACCATTGTTCCTCCCGCTTCAATGAAGCGTTTAGTAGCAAGTTCCACGGAATCAACTTTTATATCTGTTTCAGCCTCATCATATTCAGTATGAATTACAAGTTCAGCTTCACTTTCGGGAATTTTCAAACCTATAGAATTTTCTCTCCTCCAAATTAACTTGTGACCAAGTTTATCCCTATAAAACTTTAGACCATCGTTTAAATTAGATACAGGGATTCTAATACAATCTACTTTACGAAATAAACCATCTTTATTTGAATTATTCACCATAAGGATAAGATGTACTTTATGGTTTTAAATTTTCTGATGAAATTTAGGAATAGAGAATCTGTTCAGTTAAATCATTAATTTTTGCCAATTTTCTATTAATGAATATCCTAACTTTATCAGCTGTAATTTTTGGATTATTCATAAATAATTCTTGAACAATAATGTGGCATTTTTTTCCAGTCTTAGCTAATTTCCCATGGCTTGGATTATTTTCATCATAAATAGGAATAGGAAACATAAAAGGCCTTTTATGTATATGCCTTGAACTTTTTATTTGTTTTATCCTCTTTGATAAACCTGGGGCATTTAAAATTGCTGAAAGATAATAAACCTCCTCTTCTGAATCAGAAGAATAATAATAATTTTCAGATCCAACTACAACTTTTTGATCTTCATTATTTATGACTGCTGCTTTTAAATTAGAGCCACTGGCATTATAAACTATAAGAAAAGATTTATTATTGATTTGTTTTTGTAATTTATTCCAATAATTTAAGTTATCATATAGAGTGGTGATTTTACTTGTTTTTTTTTTATTGGCTATGTAGATGCTATTCATTTCATTATAAAAGCTCTGAGCTTTAGGATGCATTTGAAGATAATCAGGATCAAAAGTGAATTGAGCATTTATTGGTAGAAACACGTCCTTAAAACTATGTAAATGGAAAGGAATAAGATGCATGTTCAAGAATGTTTTAAAGTGAAAGTTCTCTTCAATTTCTTTGTTCTCAAAATGAAAAATCCATTTTTCTTTAGCTCTAGATAAAATATCAGGATCAGAATCAATGATAAGAATTCCATTTTTTCCACTTCTTATGCGAAAGAAAACAAGGGTTCTCGGGACTAATGTCGCTCCTTGATAAAACAAGTTTTTATAGGGGCTATTTTGTAAATTTTTTAACATTTTTAATTCATGAATCGGTAAAATTAATTTAGCACCATCTTCACTAATTTGTAAACTTGAATATTCTGTTTCTTTTATTAATATTCCCTCACTATCATAGATTTTTGTTTTGATTGGATAATGTTCTGCTATTGATATGCTGTTATCTTTACCTATATACTCTGCTTTTAAACAGATATGGTCTACATTAAACATATAGCTATCTGGAAAGTCCCATATTTCTAACTTTATATTAAATATATTAAAACTTCGAAATTTATGACAATGATCTCCATTTAATACACTTTTAGGCATAACAAAAAATATTTTACCGTGCTTCTTTAAAAAATAAGAGGGAATTGCATAGAAAAAAACTGCAGCAAGCTCTATATGGGTGATATACTGGCTTAATGGTTTAATACCTAACCGACCTGATAACTCTCGGATATTTCTTTGATAAATTTTATCAAACAAATCTTTATAAGTTAACCATGGTGGATTGCCAATAATTAAATCAAAAGTATTAAATAAAATCTCGATCTTTGGTAATTCTTGATTTTTACAATTTTCTGGAAATAAAGAGTCACAAAGAAATACATTTATATTAGGCCATTTCTCCTGTTCAATTTTAAGATTCTCTATAAACAACAAAAGAATACTAACTTTTGTAGTAATAATTGCTAGAGGATTAACATCAAATCCATAAACCTGATTAATTGCTTTTATCTTATTAGAAAGAGAATGTTGCGAATTAAGGATTTTTAATACTATCCCTATTAAAAAATTTCCTGAACCACATGACGGATCCAAAATCTTCAATCCAAATTCATAAAAATCCTCAAGCATAGTATTTACAAGTTGAGAAGGAGTAAAAAATTCCCCCCTTTTATGCCTAATGTTGGATATGAACAAATGTTGATAGAACTGGCTGAAAAGATCCTCTTTTTCAATTATACAATTCCCAATTTCATCATTTATTTTATTGAGTAAATCATTGTTTAATGAAATCCAAAAGAAATAGGTAAAATTGAAAATTTTTTTTTCAATATAATTACTATTTAATTCAGTATTATCCTTAATAGAACTTATTTTGGATGAGATCAATATTTTTAGAATTTGAATAAAGTATGTATGTTTTAAAAATAGTTCTGAAGAAATAGCTTCACCATAAATGATATTAAAGTCTTTTTTCCAAAGTTCAAATTTTGATTTATATAATTTTTCAGAGATTGATCTTTCATTAAGAAATTTCATAACTTCAAGGTATATCTCTGAATGCATTCCGAATTTATCCACAATAAATTTGGAATTCAAAGTGTTTTTAATCTCCATATTTTAAACGAACCAACTTTAATATAAAAAGAATTGAAAATGAAAAAAAAGTCTTCTTACTTTCTCATAAATGTCGGAAGCATGAAGGAAAAAATCTTAGCTATTTTTCGTAATTTTGCTTTCTCTTGTATTGTTGTGATAATTAATATAGATTTTGATAGTTCTTCTTTATCTAATGACCCTCCTGAATAAATAGCTTGATCAGTGTTAAATACAAGAAGGTATCTCACATTAGGATTATTAATCATACTTATCCCTTCTGTAACTTTTAAATCATCATAGATAGTTTGATAGGTTTTAGGTAAATTTGCACGATCATTAGTTATTAAAAGCACAGGAATACCTTTCTTCGCAACTTTTTTTAATTCTCTTGAATAAAACTCATCAATTTTCGGTGTAACTATATTTAGCTGTTCTTTAGTAGAAGAAATCAAATTTAGAAGTTGATCATTAAGAGCATTTTTGTTCTCTTGAGTTCCCGAAGATTCTATATTAAACATTCCTACAAGAGTTAATATTTTACTCTCTAATGATTCTATTTCTTGCTTCAATCGTTTATTTTCTACACGTAATTCGAATAATCGGTCTGACATGATGCGCTAAATTTCATTTAATTCTTGTATTAATAAATTTAAATTAAATTTATAAATATTTTTTATTCAAAACTTTTTAATATTCAAACTTTTATATTTAATCATTTAATCTTTTCCATGGCTGCCCAAACAATAAGAAGCTTGATACTGTCAAACTACTTCTTAAATCAATTCTAGTGGAACCTTCTTTGTCAATCGAATTTTTATATTGGCTTTCCACAAAATCTTCTATTTTATTTGCTATACAATGCTGTCTGGCTCTAAGGAGTGAAACCCCTTGACTATAATTGTCAATTAAATTAAGAAAGAAGGTAGAGATAATCTCCATTGTCTCTTCATTAAAGAGAGGATAAGTTCTTGAAATTATTCCTGTAAATTTAGTTTGATCAAATTGACCAACAATATCACCAAAAGTCTTTAGAACATTTCTTAATTTCTGACCTTCAATATCGAATATTTGAGCATTAAAAAATAACAATGGGTGTAATTTTGAATTAATCTGACTTAATAAATTATTTATCTCTTTGAAAGTGATGATTTCATTATCATTAGTTATCATATAACTGTCTTTTGGGCTCCATTTCGAATAAAAGATGTTTCCTACAAAAACAATTATAGTATAAAAATCTCTTGAAATATGGTCCAATAATTTCTCTCTTGTTGAATTTGGGCCTATAAGAGTAGTGATTTGATCAATATTTTGCGTGCTATTGAAGAAGTTAATGATATAATTAATTTCATTTGCACCAGCAGGAAAAGGGTAAATTAGCTCTTTTTTCTTTAGTTGTTCATTCCATTTTAGAGGACTTGTTGAATTTATTGCATCCACTATTAATACATTATGTCTTTTGATTACTTGCTCTTGTGGGGACTTAATAAAATCTCTATGTTTATATAATATTCCTTCTAGGGGTATTTCGCCTATCTTATACCCAATTGAATATTTTAACAAGAAGAAATTATTGTCATATATTAGATCAAAAGGAATAGTCATATTATCCATACTAAAATAGATTTGAGGAATGGTCTGTAAACTTTCGATTTTAAAGGATTTAAAAAAATATCTAATTAACTTAGGAAGGAAGATAAAAAGTAATTGTCCAAATTCATTTAGATCGAACATATATTTTCTCTTTTCCGGTTCAAAAAAGAGCTCATTGTATATTTCTAAAATTTGAGTATCATTCCAATATTCATTACTGATATTGCCATTGATAATTTGGTTATTATTTGAAATCATTCGATATGAAATCATACCATTAGAATTAATCCTAAGAACCATATTTCTTATAGAAAAGCTTTCAAAATTTAATGTAGGAAGATTTTTACTATCTTTAAATGAATAAATCTGATTTATTACTGGTTCTACTTCATTATACAATGAAATAATATCTTTAATTAATAAACTAAAATCTTTATCTAGGTGAGTTAAAATTTTTTGAGCAATCGCAAAATTTTTTTCTTCAAAAAGTGCACGATAAAACATCATTCTCCAGAAATCTCGTTGTTCTAGAGAAAAAAACATTGATTTAAATTGCCAGAGCAAATTACATGTATAAAAATAATGAAGAATTTGGCTATTAGTTCGAGGGATTTTTAAATGATTGTTTAGTTTTTCTAAAGATTGTAATAAATACTTCTTTTCTTTCATATCTACAAACTTTTTGCACGCCTCAACCCATAATTCAATTAAAATGTTGTCATAGGAGAGATCTGATTTGTATAGAAATAAATCTTCTAAGAAATCGTATATTTCAAAAGCTATTTCAAATCGATTTCTATTAATTGAAAAATCAATAAATTTACGAATATATGTAACAGCATCACCATATGATTGATATTCTTGCATTTTTGAAAAAATATTTCTAATGATAATTATAATCCATGAATATTCTCCGATATCATTTAAGTAATTTATGAGCTCTTCAAGATCTGCTAAAACTGTTGTAAAACTTCTCTCATTTATGGAGATTCTGCCAATACTGCTAAATTCATTTTTTAAATATTGTGGTAGTCGATTAATAAGAATTTTATTAATAATTCTAACAAATTCAGAGGAATCCTCCATAAGTTTATATTTTATACAAACATCCTCTAAAATCATATAAATAAATAACGTTCTTTTACTTGGTTCCAATTTAAGTACTGTATTCCCCAATTTTTCCATGCTTAAATGAAAAAATTTTGAAGGTGCTACAGATTTTCTCAAGAACATTAACAATATTTGTAACTCAATTAATTTC
This sequence comes from Promethearchaeota archaeon, assembly GCA_048938895.1. Taxonomy (GTDB): domain Archaea; phylum Asgardarchaeota; class Lokiarchaeia; order Sigyniarchaeales; family SOKP01; genus Loki-b32. Next base: position 13,878 of record JBHLLU010000010.1, on the reverse strand, counting down.
TGATATTCATCTTTTTCATGTAACTTAATAGAGAAGGAATTGATAAACTTCGTAATCCCTTTCTGAGATAAATCCTCAATTTTTATGAATTGTTTAAGAAGATTATTACCAAAATTATTAAATAAATAAAAATCATCTAAATTAGCTAAAAAAGAAAAGAACCGCTTATAGGCATCAATATATCGTATTAAATCAATTTCTACCTTACCTTCTTTCCGTGTTACAAGAGAATTTAAATACATCCACCAGGAATTTGAGATTATCATCAAAAGTTGATGTTTTTTCTGGATGTCTAACCATTCATTCTTCTCGATATCCATACTTAAATTGTCAAGCAATTTGGAAGCCCATTTATGATTAGCACCAATTAATAATTTACGCGCAATAACTATTTTCTTTTGGAAATTCTTTAGAAATTCCTGCTTTATTTCTAAGCTAACGGTCATATAATTTTATAATCTCTATTTTTAGTTATCTATTTGATCAATGTTTTCTTTTTCACTTTCTTCTTCAAGGATTTTAGGATTAATCTCCCATCCTTTATCCAATTTTCCTTGTGCCCACAAAACACTTGCTCCGACCCAACTTACATTTTCCCTTCCAGAAACAGCTAACACATTTACTTTCTCCTTGAGTTTTTCAGAAAAGAACTTTGATATTTCAAGTTTCAATCTTTTCTCTAAACCAGGGATTAAACTTCCTCCTCCCGCAAGAATAATATTTGATAATAATTCTTCCCAATTTTCCCTGTCCCACGTTCGAATCACCTTAGATATTGCTTCAGGTAATCCAATATAATCAATATGTATTAATCTCGGGTTAAAAAGAGGCTCCGAGGTTATAAATCTTTCTGAATTAATTTCTAAATTAGATCCATCAGGCAAACCAATGCTACTATTATACTTAGTAAACCCATCCTTTATCCGTCTAATTTCCTCTTCAGGATTTAATACACATAACGAAAACTTATCTTTTATCTCTTTTGTAGTAATATTATCTAAAAATATTGATTTTCCAGGACCAATATGAGTTAACAGAAGATTTAACAGAAAATTTGTCAAATCTTTTCCAGCAATGGGAAAGGTATCTCTCGCCATAACATTAGAAAATCCATGAAGGAAAGTCGTAATATAGGTGTTTTCCTCCCCCATGTTTACAATTACACCACTTGTTTTCTTGAATGTCGAGATTATACCTTGACTTTCTGAGAGAAATAAAATGTTAGGGATATCAAATACATTAAAAAAAATTTCTCTTAATTTAGTCTTCTCAAGTTCTGACATAAAAAAGGGAGTCAATACAATAAGTGGCTGTTTAAATTGGTTTTCTTCAGCTATATTTAACAGTTTATAATGGTAATAAAAAAATTTCATCAATACATTGTAATTATTTTCTTTTTTGAACTCATGGATTTTAAGGATATTGGAATATTTTAATGCTTCATGTCCAAATAACTGGGTTTCGACATTTTTTTCACTCATAAATATATCTTCGAGACCATCAATAACGTCTGATGTAAATAAATAATCACTGTTATCTACATAGACACTAGGAGCAATAATATCAGGATAATCATTGCCAGCCCATCCTAAGCGAAAAAAATTATTTCCTATATCAAGAATTAATGGACGAAGTTGATTATTATTTTCAGAGGACATATTTAGCTAATATTCTTTTTTTTTTTCAATGATTAGGAAAAAAAGTATATTCAATAAGTCATTTCATGAATCAAATCATCCGTTACTCTTTTTAGTTGATATTCTTTAATTTGTAATTCTAATAGTCCTAAAACTCTTTTGAATTTACCAGACATAGATTCAATATCAACTTCCGCAACTTTTTCTACCTCAGCTCGTTTGACTTTAAACAATTCTAAATCTGCTTGGATTTTTTTGTATAAATTATTAATCGATATTACCAAGTCATCAGTATTTTTCTTAGTTATTTTCCGCATTTTTCTTAATATTCCCAATATATTTGAAATAGAGTTCTCCCATCTCTCATATCGTTCATTATATCCTTTTAATAACTCCTCAAAGAATACAGAAAGTTTGCTGTATATGTTATGCTTTTTACTTGCAGAGATTTTTTTCTCTACTGGAGGAGTAGGTGGCAGATCTTCTTCAATTATTGAAATGTTTTCACTAGGAGAGGGAATTGTTGACGCCTCTACCTTGATTCGAGGACGAGTCGTAGGTTGAGGTTTTGCCGCAGGAGGTGGAGTTTCAACTGTAGACTCGGGAGTAATCGTTATCTTTTCTCTTTTTTCAGTGGTTTTTCTTTGAGTTAATGGGACATCTTCTAATGCATATGCTTCGGCAATTTTACTGCGGCTCTCATGAGATAATTGAGGTCGGATTTTCTCCTCTCCTTCTTTTTTAGAGATGCCAAAACCCCCTCCCTCAGTAGCCTCTTCCATTAAACTTTGTAACGTGGTTTTTGTCGTTTTTGTTGAATGTAAAGCGTCATCTAAGGAATATCCTTGAAGATCCACTAATTCTTCAACTTCTTCTACTTTTTTTTTCTTTTCTTTTTTCTTTTTCTTTGCCATAGAATATACCTATATACATAATAAAATTCATCTATATGAATTTAATCAAAAGGAACAATATCGACATTAATTGCTTTTCCGTCTTTTATTAAACCTTCTCTTAATTCATCCATAGTAATATTTTGAGGAGTTGGACTGATTACCGTCCAAATTGCTGTTTTTGATTTTTCTACAATAACACTTTCTCCATACATTAAAGAAATCCCAAGATCTCCAAAAGTAGAGGCTATCTTTGCTAATGATCCCGGTTCATCCCTCATCGTTATCCTAAATTTGATAGGTTTTTCCTCTTTAGTAATTCCAACCGGTGTAATACGAATCTCCTTCGTTTCTGAGTCACTTACAAGCATCAACTGTGAATCGGTTGTAATACCAAGATTTTTCCTGGTTACCAGTGGGAGTACTATTCTCCCTCGATTATCTATGGATATAATTTTAACGTCCTTCATAGTTCTATATATATCACTTTTTCTTATAATAATTGCATTATGGAAATCCTTTTCTTATAAATATTAACGAAATTATTATTAATAATATTAATGAAACTGTTTTATAATGATAGCTTGAAATAGAAATAAGATAAATAGAAGGTTAAAAATTTTATTCTTTATGAGATTTTAGTTTTACAGTGAGATCTCGTGCTCGTTTAGAATACCATATTAATAATTCTCCTGCATCTTCAGGTTCAAAATATTCACCACCACATAAAGATGCCGCACGAGTCATCAATTCTCGGTCTGGGTTTCCTAAACCAACGATATACGTAACAACATTACTATTATCCGAAAGTTTCTTTACCTCATTGAAGAAAAGGTCACCATCCGTAGCCACACCATCGGTTAATAGTACTATCATTGTTGGTTGGTCTGGATTCATTTGCTGAAAATTAGCTAATACTTGATTTGCTTGTAGCATTGCAGCTCCCATATTCGTAGCTTGTCCATACGAATTTCCTATGCGATCTACTATCATACGTGCTGCATCCTCAAGGACACCCTTTTTACCGCTGGCAGAGTCCATATAATAACTATTACCAAAGGGTAGTACCTGTGCCTCGTCTGCGAAGCGAATTACTGAAACTTTCTCACCAAATCCTCTACCAACTTTTTCACTTAAAAATAAAACTGCTGCAAATGCGGCTGATATTCTACGCGGGATGTTTATTCCATCTTTAAAATGTTTTAAAAATTCTTGGATTTCTCGAGACTCCATTGCTGCTTTTATCCCTTCAATTGCAGGAGCAATGTTTGTTACTAAAACATCACGTGCCATCATACTTCGGCTAATATCTATAATCAAAATAGCATTGAAAGGAACTAATCCTACAGGACTCAGGGATAACGTTGTATTTTCAGTAACCTGTGCGAAAATATCGCCTGTAAGATCAGGAACCGTCTCTAAAACAGAACAAGCAATATTTACAGCACTCCATCTGAGCTTTATCCCCTTAAAGATGACATAATTCGAAATCCAACCTTTCATAGATGCCACATTTTCACGCGCAGTCGAAATTATCTCCCACATATTCTCTCCTGAGATAGGAGAGATACCTAATGAGATGCTCTGTAAAGGAATTATAGTTCTTTGATTTTTAGATACTTTTACTTCAAAACTACCGATTCCAGATGCTTCTAAAATTTCACTATCTATGATTATTACATTATCCGGAGCTGTCTCTAAAATATCAACTTTTCCAGCACCCATCGCTCCAGTAAGCTCATCCTCAAAAGCAAGGATATCGTTATGTTGGATAGAAAGGGCATACTGAGTTCTAGGGCTCACTAACGCATATCCCATTAAATTAGGTTGGGATTCAACTTCGAGCATCAATTCAGAAGCCTTTTCGATAGGAGGTTCTGTCGAGTAAACAACTATTTGTTCAGATTTAATATTAGTATCTTCATATGTATCAAAACTCATTTTGATTTCTGATATTGAGATATTCACCTCATCAACTCGCGCGGAACCCATAGATCTCGTTAGTGGATCTTCCCATCCTATTAGCATTCCTTGTATTAATCCTAGCTGCTGCAGATTACTAGGATTTAATTGAATTCTTCCCCCTCCAATGTTGTTATCTATTATAGGTTTAAGTACTATTCCACGTTTTTGACTTGCTAACATATTTACATCTGTTTTATTCGGATAAGGTTCAGCAGGAGCAACTGAATCAAGTGATGGTTGTGCAGAAGGAGATGGAGGAAATGCTGTTGGAGTTGGTTGAGGTGGGGCTGATGGTAATGGTGATAATGAAGGTTGGGGTGCTGGGGTTGGCTGAGGTATTGCTGTAGGTTGTGAAGTGGGTTGGGGAATTGTAGTTGGTCGGGGAACAGGAGTCGGTTGAGGTATTGAGGTAGGTTGAGGTGTAGATGATTGAGGAGAAGGAGGCGGTGTTGGTAAAGGAGAAAGTGCATCTAATTGCTTAAATACCGATTGATTATTAGTTTTAGAAGCAGGTTGTTGTACGGGAACTTTAGGAACCTTTACTTTAGGTTCAAGTTTAACTGCAGCACTAGAAGGACGGACTGTTAGTTCCACTCCTGCAAACTGAAGTTCTTCAAGAAGATTTTTAGCAAATTGCCCTGCAAAATCTAACATGTCATTTGAAATTTCTACAACTGCCACTTTTTTCAGATTATTATCTAAATTAATGACTTCTACTGCATCTCCATTTTTTACTCCTAATTTATCGGCATTAGATTGACAAATTATTACTTTATCTGAGATATCGCTATTTCCATCTACAAAAAGCTTAAGTTCTGCCATATTTTTTCATTTATTTTACTCAATTTAATGATATAATATAATTGATTTAGATTAAAATTTCTATCAAATATTATTTATGTTCGTTATAAAATAATAAACTAATATCAGTATAAGATATTTATCAAGAAATGATAAAACTATCCATATAAATATATTTATGTTATATATATGTGCAAAAAAAAGTAGCTGAGTTAGAAAAACTATTATTTCATTAAAACAATAAATTTATGGATATCTCTTAGCTATCTCCCCAGCATAATACCTAAACACTTTTACAATCTTTCCTAGCTCAGGCATTTGCCTAGATGCGCCCATTAGGAAAAATCTTCCCGCAGCGCTGAGAATAATAAAACCATTATCACCACGCAAAATAACTTCAAGCATATTTTTATATCCAAGAGAATTTATTGCATCATCTCCAGACTGTACAACTACGGCACTTAAACTTGAGAACAAGTCTGGGTCAATTGCATAGCCAGGAACTGCACTGAACGCAAGTCGGAGGCCTTCACGCGTGATTAAGCCTAGTGCCTCTAGCTCGCTATATTCTGTAATTGAACTAAGGAAGGTAGAGAGTGATTGTGCTTCTTCTGGGGTTAATTCTGCCATAATGAAATTAAAAATTTTAATTCAATTAAGTATATGTAAAAAATTTAGACTTAAAAAATTATATTTTAAGAAATTTTGGAATTTATTATATTTTTAAATAAAATAGTGGAAAGAGATATGAAAAAATTGAATTAATTTCCTCCAAGTTGCTCTTTAATTTGTTCTTTTAGCAGTTCTCGTTTAGATTTGCCAACTACAGGAGCTGAACCTTTACTAGAATGCTTTAAAAGTTCAATGGCTAGTATTCTTCCTCCTTCAGAGAGTATACGAGGAGCATAATCCTCAGCAAAGAAGATTCCCTCGGGTATCGCACCCACCTTTGAAATCTCCTTGGTGACTTGTTTTTCTCCTAAGAATTGTTGAACTCTTTCAACCACTGAATATGCTTGATTCCCAATGATGATCAATTCTCGTTCAAATCCCGCAGGTATTTGGATTTCTTCTAATTTTCCCATAATTTCTTGAAAATCAACTTGAGTCTCCTCTTGTGTAAATGAAGGCATCGATCCATCTCCTCTATATAGAGGACCTGTATTTAGGGCTTCTCGACTCTTGCTACCAGCAATATTCATTCCTTCAGCTGGTTCTGGGGCACCAAATATATTTTTTTCTCTTAATGGGTGTACGTTTGGTGGAGCAACTTTTTCCCCTTTTATTTCTTTTGCTACACCACCTTCTGTTCTTCCTCCTATTAATTGTAAAAACTCAGGATCTTCATCACCTTCATCAAGGGGTATTACGCTATAATGCATTCCAACTTGACCACGAATTTCCTGAGATCTTTTTGCTCCAATAAATTTAGATCTTACACTGCTTTTAACACCCTTCCAGAGATAGACTTTTCTTTTATCGTCAGCAACGAGAACATAACATTCATCGGTTTTTAACACATCTTTAATTGAACCTTCTGATGTTATTTCAGTTGTAGTTCCATCTGGATTAATAAGAAACAATTGCGTTATTTTAATCAATCTCCTCTTTTTAGTTATGGGGACTAGGTTTCGGTTTCAGAAATGGTTAAAATATTTTATTGTTACCCAAAATATTAATTCTTTAACCTCAACTTAGTTATCATAATAACTAGTTTAATAATATAATAAATTAGAAATTAATAAATTTTTATCAAAAAATAAAAACACGTTCTGACGTCTCTTAATTTGTTATCAAATTTTGCTCATTTTTTGTGATATTAAAACTTCATTAATTCCCTAAGGGCATTATTTACGTTATTCATCATATCTACTGCTGTAAAACGTGTTCCAATATTTTTCTTGCAATACTCACCGATAAAACCATTGAGGAAAGCACTAGAACACGCTGATTGAAATGGATTGTTCTCTGTGGCTAAAAACGCAGCACATAATCCTGCTAATACATCTCCTGTTCCCCCAATAGACATTTCAGGGCAACCTGTGCGATTAATCTTTAATTCATTTCCGTTGCTAATATAATCATAGGGTCCTTTTACGAGCAATGTTATATCATGTTTCTTTGCCAGATCCATTATAACCCTACTTCTTTCTTCAATTTGGTCATAAAATGGTAATTTTATTCCGAACATAATTTTCAATTCACCCTCATGAGGTGTTAAAATTACGTTCTGACCTTGCAATGAATCAATATGATCTTTAACCAATTTTAAGGCATCAGCATCTAGCACATATGATTTTTTTTCAGTATTGAGTTTTTCTAGTAATTGGAGTAGCAACGCTTCTGTTTCTTTTTGCACTCCTAATCCAGGGCCAATAACAACCGCGTTTGACCACTCGATTAATTCTGCGATTTCCTCGAACGATTTACTGTTTAACCATTTACCTGGACTTGTCCGAACAATCATATTAGGGGAGTAGTTCCTAACAACATCACCTACAACCTCTGGTACATAAGTTATAACCAAATCAATCCCAAATTTTATCCCTGTTAATGAAGTATATGCTGGAGCACCAGAATAATTCTTGGAACCCCCGATAACTAACATTCTACCAAAATTCCCCTTATGATTATCAACTTTTCTAACTTTTAAGCTTGGAATTAAATCACCTTTTCCTACATATAAATTAGCCTCAAAAGGGATACCGATCGATCTTACCACCAAATCATTAATGTACTCATTATCTATATTCAAACCTTTTTTAAGGCGATGAAGTGCTACAACCAGATCTGCTTTCACAGCTTTATGTGATACTTTTCCAGTATTCGGATTCATCCCAGAAGGTAAATCAACTGATACGATTTTGATGTTATTTAACTCTCTTAAATTATTGATTATATCAATAGCAGATGATATAGGTTCTCTAATATTTCCAATTACTCCAGTTCCTAGTAAGGCATCAACAATCAAGCCTATATCTTTCCTATTTTTATTCAATAGCTTGATTTTACCAAAATCTGTAGAATCAGAAATGACGGTTGATTGTACCATATAATTTATCTTGTTTCTAATGATGTCCCAGTTAAGTTGAGACGCGTCTGTTCTTATTTTTTCAGGAGATCCAACTAAAATTACAATAGATTTAATCTTAAATGCTGCTAATTGTCGAGCTACTACAAAACCATCTCCCCCATTATTTCCAGTTCCACAAAAGATAGCGACAGTAGAATTTTCTTTGAGTTTGAACCTTCTCATAATTTCATCTGCAATGCAATATCCCGCACATTCCATTAAATGGATTAAAGGAATACCTAACCACTGCGCATTATTATCTGCAATTGCAGCATCTTCAGCAGATATTTTTTCAGAGTTAATTTGATTCATAACAATTAATCTTAAGATTCTGAATTAAAAAAGATTATTTTATTATAAGGATTATAATATAAATTAACTTCAACTTGATATGAAAGATAGAATTAGTATGGCTGCTTATAAAGAAGATATTAGTGAATCAAAAGAAAGATTGAATGCTTGGTGGGATCATGAAATTATTGATCGTCCTGTAATTTCATATCTTCACCCACGTGAGGGTGTTTCAATCGCAGGTCTCATTGATATCTTTGGTTTTGGCTGGGATCTAGCTAAAAATCCAGATAATATTGAACAGGTTCTTAATCGTTTTGAAGAAAGATTATCTGATTTATTTTTTGGAGGAGAGGCTATACCTTCTTATTTTCCAAACTATGGCGCTGGTATTATGGCAGCAGTTTTTGGTGTTGATCCAAAGTTTCAAACCCGAACAATGTGGTTTAGCCGCCCAACACCAGTAGATGAGATCATTGCATTACTTGAAGGTGTTAGGTTAAACCCCGACAATCAATGGTATTCTAGACTTTTACGCATTACAGAATATGCTGCAAAACGTTCGAAAGGAAAATATCAAATATCTATGACTGATTTAGGAGGAATTTTGGATATATTATCATCTTTTTTAGGACCAAAAAATATTATCTTAACGATGAAGCGACGTCCTGATATTATAGATACGTGCCGAGCAATAATTTTAGAAAAAACTTTGAAGGTTTATGATGATCTTCAAAATATAATTGAAAAATATAATGATGGATGTAATTCTTGGTTAAATGTGTGGTGTGCTAAACGGTGGTATCCAATTCAATGTGATTTTAGTGCAATGCTTAATCCTAAATGGTTTAAAAGGTTTGCGTTACCAGACATCCAAGCTCAAGCAGTTCATATGGATTATTCAATATATCATTTGGATGGACCTTTAGCGATCCCTCATTTAGATGACCTATTATCAATTCCAGAACTTACTGGAATACAATGGGTTCCCGGAGATGGTCGAGAACCAATGGGGCATGAAAAATGGTACCCCTTGTACAAAAAGATTCAAGCTGCTGGTAAAAACATCGTTAATACCGTGTCTCCAAGTCGACTTTCGGCAATGTATAAGCATTTTGATTCAAAAGGATTATATTTGAGAACAATATATTTTGGAAAACATCTCGCAGACTTATATCTACCAAAGTTTATGGGAGGTGATGAAGGTGAACTTATAAATAATTGCTTTGAATGGGCAAAATCAAGAAATCTAAATCGCCTTAATAGTGCTACATTTAAAGATTTTTTAATAAAAAATAAAAAAAAACTTGGAAATAGAGATCCGAAAAAAATATATCAGGAAATCAATAGGAAACTGAAAAAAAATAGCATTTCTTAAAATTTTCTCATTAACCTGTTTCACATTAATTTTCCTTTTTCTCACGGGAAAAAGCGGGACGTTGGATAAAATATATATGTAGTTTGGAATAAACATTTAATAGTACGTTAATAAATCCAAAAACCATTAATAGTAATTGAAAAATGTGTATGTATGGTTATTGGAATCCTTTTCCATTGAATCCAATATGAAAATATTTTAGATATTTGGTTTGTATTATGATAAAAAGAATTAGATCCTATCGAAGACATACAATTTTTAAATTTAAAGGGTTAAAGAAAATCCTACTTGTATTTTTATTAGTAATTAATACTACCACAGCCTCAGGTATTATTTACAACTCCATCCTAGGCTTATGTGAATCTAGTAAATTACGCGAAGATAAACATATTAAAACATCTACGGCTCCGGTAATTTCGGTTAATTTTCCCACGAATTATACTTTATACGGAAAGATTGCTCCAAACTATTCTATAACCATAACTGGAAGCCCGGGTAATTATACTTGGTATGAATTCTTAGAGACTGGTGAAAATTCTACTGCAATTGAATTGATGGGGTTTTTAGATGAAGATGTAAATGGTACATTTGACCAAAATTTATGGGATAACTTAAGTAATGGAACGGTAACTATTAGATTTTATGTAAATAACTCTCTAGGAGAAACAGGTTATACAGATTGTGTAATTAGAATTGATATTATTGACCCGCTGATCTCAATCACTGCTCCCGTAGTCGGAGTTTACGATGAAGCACCTGCGTATGACATTTCCATTACTGAAGCAAATTTGTATCAATATTGGTATACACTTAATGGCGGTTCACCTATTTACATTACATCGGAGTCAGGTACCATCAATTCCACTGCTTGGGGACCTTTAACAAATGGACCAGTCGAGATAATTTTTTATGCAAATGATTCTCTTGGGAATATTGGTTTCAATAATGTAATAATTACCAAAGACACCGTGGATCCTGTGATCGCAATTACAGCTCCCATAGTTGGAGTGTATGATGGGGCACCTAGTTATGATATTACTGTTACTGAAGCAAATTTGTATCAATATTGGTATACACTTAATGGTGGTTCGCCTATTTATATCACATCAGAGACAGGCACCATCAATTCCACTGAGTGGGCTAATCAACCAGATGGCTTGGTTGAAATTATTTTTTATGCAGAAGACGATGCGGGACACATAGGTTCTAATAGTGTGACTGTTACCAAAGATACGGTGGACCCTGTCATTGCAATTACAGCTCCCGTAGTGGGGGTATATGATGGAGCACCTAGTTATGATATTACTGTTACTGAAGCGAATTTGTATCAGTATTGGTATACACTTAATGGTGGTTCGCCTATTTATATTACATCAGAGACAGGTACCATCAATTCCACTGAGTGGGCTAGCCAACCAGACGGGCTGGTTGAAATCATTTTTTATGCTGAGGACGATGCGGGACACATAGATTCTAATAGCGTGACCGTTACCAAAGATACAGTGGATCCAATCGTCTCGATTACAGCTCCCGTAGTGGGGGTATATGATGGAACACCTAGTTATGATATTACTGTTACTGAAGCGAATTTGTATCAGTATTGGTATACACTTAATGGCGGTTCGCCTATTTACATTACATCAGAGACAGGTACTATTAATTCCACCGAGTGGGCTAGTCAACCGGAGGGGACAGTAGAAATTTTCTTTTATGCTGAGGACGATGCAGGACATATAGGTTCTGATGGTGTATCTGTTACCAAAGACACCGTGGATCCTGTGATCGCAATTACAGCTCCCATAGTTGGAGTGTATGATGGGGCACCTAGTTATGATATTACTATTACTGAAGCAAATTTGTATCAATATTGGTATACACTTAATGGTGGTTCGCCTATTTACATTACATCGGAGTCAGGTACCATTAATTCCACTGAGTGGGGTAACCAACCAGAGGGGACAGTGGAGATTTTCTTTTATGCTGAGGATGATGTAGGACACATAGGTTCTGATAGTGTATCTGTTACCAAAGATACAGTGGACCCTGTGATCGCAATTACAGCTCCCGTAGTGGGAGTGTATGATGGGGCACCTAGTTATGATATTACTATTACTGAAGCGAATTTGTATCAGTATTGGTATACACTTAATGGTGGTTCGCCTATTTACATCACATCAGAGACAGGTACCATTAATTCCACCGAGTGGGCTAGTCAACCGGAGGGGACAGTAGAAATTTTCTTTTATGCTGAGGATGATGCAGGACATATAGGTTCTGATAGTGTATCTGTTACCAAAGATACAGTGGACCCTGTGATCGCAATTACAGCTCCCGTAGTGGGAGTGTATGATGGGGCACCTGGTTATGATATTACTGTTACTGAAGCGAATTTGTATCAATATTGGTATACGCTCAATGGCGGTTCGCCTATTTACATTACATCGGAGTCAGGCACCATCAATTCCACTGAGTGGGCTAGTCAACCGGAGGGGACAGTGGAGATTTTCTTTTATGCTGAGGACGATGCAGGACACATAGGTTCTAATAGTGTGACCGTTACCAAAGATACCGTGGACCCTGTGATCGCAATTACAGCTCCCGTAGTGGGAGTATATGATGGGGCACCTAGTTATGATATTACTATTACTGAAGCAAATTTGTATCAGTATTGGTATACACTTAATGGTGGTTCACCTATTTATATCACATCAGAGACAGGTACCATTAATTCCACCGAGTGGGGTAACCAACCAGAGGGGACAGTGGAGATTTTCTTTTATGCTGAGGATGATGCAGGACATATAGGTTCTAATAGTGTAAATGTTACCAAAGACACGGTGGATCCTATTGTCTCGATTACAGCTCCCGTAGTGGGAGTGTATGATGCAGCACCTAGTTATGATATTACTATTACTGAAGCGAATTTGTATCAGTATTGGTATACACTTAATGGTGGTTCACCTATTTATATCACATCAGAGACAGGTACCATTAATTCCACCGAGTGGGGTAACCAACCAGAGGGTACAGTGGAGATTTTCTTTTATGCTGAGGATGATGTAGGACATATAGGTTCTAATAGCGTGACTATTACCAAAGACACGGTGGATCCTATTGTCTCGATTACAGCTCCCATAGTTGGAGTGTATGATGCAGCACCTAGTTATGATATTACTGTTACTGAAGCGAATTTGTATCAATATTGGTATACACTTAATGGTGGTTCACCTATTTATATCACATCAGAGACAGGTACCATCAATTCCACCGAGTGGGCTAGCCAACCAGATGGCTTGGTTGAAATCATATTTTACGCTGAGGATGATGCGGGACATATAGGTTCTGATAGTGTGACCGTTATCAAAGATACGGTGGACCCTGAGATCGCAATTACAGCTCCCATAGTTGGAGTGTATGATGGAGCACCTAGTTATGATATCACTATTACTGAAGCAAACTTGTTTCAATATTGGTATACGCTTAATGGGGGTTCGCCTATTTATATTACATCAGAGACAGGTACCATTAATTCCACTGAGTGGGCTAGTCAACCAGAGGGGACAGTGGAGATTTTCTTTTATGCTGAGGATGATGCAGGACATATAGGTTCTAATAGTGTGACTGTTACCAAAGACACCGTGGATCCTGTTGTCTCGATTACAGTTCCAGTAGTTGGGGTGTATGATGGGGTACCTAGTTATGATATTACTATTACTGAAGCAAATTTGTATCAGTATTGGTATACGCTTAATGGTGGTTCACCTATTTATATCACATCGGAGACAGGTAACATTAATTCCACTGAGTGGGCTAGCCAACCAGATGGCTTGGTTGAAATCA
>JBHLLU010000110.1:0-7864 GCA_048938895.1 Promethearchaeota archaeon | reverse complement strand
TTTGAAGCTGCTTGAGCCATGAGATCTTCTATCCCAAGTATCATTTCTTTAGTTAAAGGAACAATTTGTATATCATTATCTTTTATGTATTTAGGCCAATTAGGATATAAGGCATGATAAGCAGAAGCAGCAGTTGCTTCATCTACCTTAGATGGTGCGAAAATTCTCTTAAGCCCCCATGGTACACCCATAAACCCAAGAATTCCACCATGGACGATCTGAATCCCAAATTTTGCCCCATATTTATGAACTCGATCAGTTAATTTTTGAAATGCCGATATATTTTCCTTTCTTCCAATATTTGGCTGTGTACCTCCAACAGGAGTGTTTGGATCAATAGTCGATGCCTCGTATGTTAATATTCCTGTTCCACCTTTAGCCTTTTGTTCATATACTAGAATATTACCCTCTGTTGGTCTACCTTGACCGTCCGCTGAACTAGACATCATTGGTGGAAAACCAACACGATTTTTTACTTCCATATTCCGAATTGTAATTGGATCTGATAATTTTGGCATTTTTATGACGTTTGATTTTTTAGTCTTTACAATCTATATTGTTCTTTTCAATGTACACAGATATATAAATTGAATTGGTTTCTATTCTATTCGTATTATTAGCTTTCTTTAAACATATAACAAAATTGACAATACTTTTCTCCATGGGCAATGGTTTTTGGTCTTTTAAAAACAATCCATTCCTCAACTGCTTCAGCAAACAATTTATCATAAAGGCATAAAACAGGAGCTAAAGGTAATTCTCCATGAGCCTTGAATACCTCATAAAAAATACATTTGTTTAAATGAAATTCTAATACTTTGTCATTATTGTTAACAAACTCTGGATTAAAAGAACTATAAGTAGAGCGTGTATCATCAATAGTACTTTCTTTAAATGTTTGCCATTTATCATCTTCATTTTTCAACTTTCGTTTTTGCATAGCTGCTAATGGTCCTACAAGTTCTTGAAAAATCTTCATTGATATTTCAAGCATATCATCAATTGTAAAATTGGGAGAAATCTCGTTTTTTAAAGAATGGTACAAGGCGATGATAAAGCACGGAGTCACTATATGTATTTGCTGGTTAATATCTTCGGGCATCACATCCTCTGTTAAAGGTGAGTTAATAATTTTATCGTACTCTTCTATGAGATGTAAAATAATTCTTTCCAGCAATACATCGCTAAATATTTCTCCAAATAGATTCTTGGAAATGTACAGATATTGATTAAATAGATTTTCTAGTATACTCATATAATGACCTTCTTAAAAAAATATTATATTCTTTAAAAGATATATCTAAAATTCATATAGAGAATGATTGCAATACAACGTATCGATTCATAGCAAGGGATTTTTCCCGAGGGATTTAGAAATCCCAGCGATCTCTTTTCTCTAACTAATAATGATGTTCAAGTAATGATGATCTTTTGTTTTTATTTTCGTCAAAAAACAGAAAAATTATAGTTCAAAGATTTCTCGTGCTTTTTCTTCATTAAGAGAGTTGTTAACTAAATCCCATATTTCTGAATAATAGAATTCTGAGTCATTTTTTACAATTAGTGGTATACTTTCTACACAAGCACTCATGTCGCAATATAGACTATTAAAGGTTGGATTATTCATCAAAGGATCGTCGAAATCTTTAGGATCTTGATAATCCAAGATACTATAATTAACATCTTTATTCGAAAGCCATTTAATCAATAAATCGCAGAAAAAACAATGTTTTTTAACTACTATTTTAAACTTAGCCATGGAAGATATACCACTTTCTAATTATTTAAACCTTATTTTAATTAATTATTATTCAGCAACCACTAGAATCGATTAATCTTGTTAAGTAGTGAAATTTTTCTCACTATAATCATCTTTAAATATTCTATTGAATTTTATATAATTAGAAAGTTGTGAAAAAATCTTACACAACTCAAAAACGAATATGTGAGATATAGATGCAAAAAGTAGATGAAAAATTAGAAAGGTTGAGAATGAAAAAAGCTGAAGCTTTATTAAAACATCAAACAATGCCTGAAAGCATAATAGAAATACACTCTTCTGAAGAATTTACTAAATTATTGAAAGATTATCCCAATAAAATAATTATCATAGATTTTTGGGCTGTTTGGTGTGGTCCTTGCAAATTTTTTGCTCCTATTTTCAAAAAACTTCATGCAGAATATAACAGAGATTTTATTTTCGTCAAGGTCAATGTTGATGAAAACAATGCCATAGCGATGAAGTATGGAATTACGGGAATTCCAACAACTTTATTTATTAAAAATGATAAAGTATTAAACCAAGTTGTTGGAGCAATGAATTATGAAGGAATGAAAAAAGTTTTAGATAATTTAAAAAAGTAGATCGACTAAATATTTTCACTTTTTCTTTAATTTTTATTAAATAACGTGAGATGAGATATATTGGAAATAATTGATAAAAAGTTAAAAGAATTTGAGATAATTGATGAGGTTTTAGATAAAAAAACTATTTTTTCAAGTGAACAATTATTTAAATGTATCCTAGGGCTCAATAAAACAGAATCTAAAGTGCTCTGTTATTTATTGAAAAATAAAGATGTTCGAACATCTGAAATAGCACGCGCATTAGAGATGGATAGAAGTTCAATTCAAAGAGCTCTTCAAGTGCTTTCAGTACTAAAGATTATTGAACGTAATACGATGTCAATGAAAGATTACATACATGCTAAAAATTTAGAAGACACTAGCAAACAAGGTTATCTCTATGTATATAATGCCAAACTTATAGATTCAATAAAACTTCAGTTCAAAGAATTATTAGACAAATGGTATAGTTCAATGTTGAAATATATTGAAAATCTTGATGATCTATGTGAGTGTTGCGGTGTTAGATTTAATAGATGTTAAGGTGGAAGAATTGACTCCCCACAATTTACATTTCTATTTTGGCAGTTAATTTAGATTAGTTCACAATTAGCATATTTTCTAACTTTCATTTTTCTACTTTTTATAGCCGCTTGTTTAATTTCTTCTCCTGGAATAAAGATAACTTGTTTAGATTTAACTGCATTTAGAGATAAAGTTACAACTTCCTGCGAAGTCATCCACATTTCTTGCGGAGTGGATTCACGGTTAAATCCCTTCATTGTTGATGTATCATGAAATTCTGTGGATGTGAATCCTGGATGTAGTGCTTGGATATATATACCAGTTCCCTTCAATATTCTTTTTAATAATTCAGAAAATACTGAAACTGCTGTTTTTGTAGTGGTATACATAATTAAGGAAGGATTTCTGATAATCGCATCCCTAGATGAAGTATTTATAATTACACCACGTTTTCGTTTCTTCATTAAAGGAATTGCTGCGTGAGTTAACAGAACTGGGCTTGTAAAATGAACATTAATCATATCTACATACATTTGTCTCTTTATTTCCAAAAATGGCTTCATAATTCCAAACCCTGCGTTATTAATTAAAATATCTAAATTTTCCAATGTAGATATTTTTTCAATCACACGATTATTATCTGATAGATTAGCTAAATTAGCAACAAGAATTTCACAATTAACTAAGTATTTTCTTTGCAGATTTGAAGCAATTGCTTTAAGCTTTTGTTCCCGTCTTGCTACTAAAACTAAATCAAACCCTTGTTCAGCAAGTTGACGGGCAAATTCAGCTCCAATTCCTGATGAGGAACCAGTTATTAGGGCTACTCCAGGGTTTTGCCACCCCATAAAATTATTATGAGACATATTTCCTACCTTACTTCTATAATATGTTATCCTTATATTTTTCAATATATCTAAATTTCAATTTACTTATTATAAGTTATATTATATTCACCCTAAGTGGTTAATCGTTATAAAGCACATCATCTATAAACTCTTCAGACTGTTCTTTTAGCTCCTCTATGTAATCTTGAATTGCATTTCCAATGTATTCATTTTTGATAATCTTTCTTATTCTTGTTTCAGCTATTCTTTTTGATTTCTTACCAATTATTTTTAAATAATTAGATTCAATATTTAAGAGACTAAGTAAGAATGTCAATTCTTTTGTAGACTCACTGTTTTCGAAAAGCACATCAATTATTTCTTCTAAGATTCCTTCTCGTACTGCTGGTTTAATTAATTGATATCTCCTTTTAAGCATTTTTTTTCCCAAATATTTAATTAACTCTGAATTTCCAAATCTAGTTTCTAAGTATTCTATAAATTCAGATTTATTGGATCCTTTCATGAATTTTATACAAAGCTCTATTAAAGTTTTATCTTCTTGATTATTTTTAATGAAATCAAGCATTTTGTCTAAAATTAATTCGTTAGTTGACTCATAATTAATAATTTCAATTTTTAAATCTTTTTTGGATATTGAAATCTTATCTTTTAGAATTAAATCTATAATAAGAGCTCCATAAAGCAGATAGTCATCCCATTTAAGTATAAATTTCTTAGATTTTTCATCTATACCTATCAGAAATAATTGATCAACTATTAACATAATAAAGATTCACACCTCTATAATTAATCAATATAATTTCTAAAATAATAAAAAATTTTCTTATAAGATTCTATATTCGTGCTTAAGAAAGCTTTAAATTCAATGAGATTTAAATGCAAAATATTGTTTCACAGAATGAGGAATTTAATGCGATGTTTCAAATAGAAGAAGCACCCTCGGGCACCACTAAATGTGATTGGTGTGGAGAACTTATTAAAAAAAGCACACTTAGACTTAGATTTGCCCCACAAAAAGGTTATAATTATTATTGGCATCAAGATTGCGGAATAAAATATTTGGAGGGCCTAAAAATTTTGCTACAAAATGGTGAAAAAGGTCATATTGGTCGAGAAGAAGCAGATAAAGCTCGTAAAGATGCAGGTTTATAAATTAACGACTTTACCCTTTCCTCTTGAGATATTCATTTTAATACATCAGAAATTTGAATTGAATTTAATATCCATCTTATCAGACTTTAAATACTATGAGATGTTAATATCATATTATGTTGTAACAACTCACATCTTTGACAATTTTTGCACAAAATTGACTAATTCAATTTTACCAATAATCAAAAACCTAATAAACTAATCTCCATGTAAAAAATAACAATCATTTAAAAATGGAAGGAAATAAACAAAAAGGACTAGAATTTAGCTACAAGATTTGTATTTTCGGGGATAATGGTGTTGGAAAGACAACATTGGTAAATCGTTATCTCACAGATAAATTTCATGAAAATATACAAGCAACTCTGGGGGTAGCTATAAATATTAAATACGTAGAGTTAGAGAATGGAAAAATAACACTTCATGTATGGGATTTTGGTGGTCATAAGAGGTTTAAATTCCTGATATCATCATATGCTCAAGGTTCAGCTGGGGGAATTTTTATGTTTGATCTTACTAAACATGAAAGTTTAATCGCTTTAAAAGAGTGGCTTCCAGAATTTGGAAAATCTGTTAGATATGTACCTCTTGTAATGGTTGGCGGTAAACTGGACCTTAATCAACAAAGGGATTGTAAAGAAGGTGAAATCTTAGACTTAATGAATTCATATAAATTCCATAAATATATTGAATGTTCATCAAAAACTGGAGAAAATGTAGAATTGGTATTTAGAGAGATATTATCTAAAATTCTTGAAGATAAAGGATATAAATACCTAAAATTTAAGTGAATTGTTCTTCCTTTTTAAAAAGACTTTTCATTGAAATCAGATACTGACTTTACCTTTCTATTCAGTTTTCATAGATAATTAGAACAAATTTAAATTTACCTCAAAAAAAATGAAGGCTAGATTAATGCCTTTTTCTAATTAGAAATGCTGATATTGCAACTACAATGCCAAGAAGGACTAAGATATTGAAACCTTGGATTCCTGGTGTTCCATTTCCATTATTAGGCGTTCCATCATCATCTGAAATTGATTTCTCAACAAAAAACATCTCAACACTATTTAAAATTGGAGATTCTAACGAATTTGCATCCGCTTCAAAGTAGGCACAATACCTGATATACTGTCCAACATCCTGGAAAGTGAACGAGGAATCGTGTTGAGTAGTATATTTGAAATCTTCTTCATTGGTGGTATTGGAGAAGCCCACTTGAAGAGTTAAATTTGTGTCTACTACCTGATTTTCTGGATACCATGAAATTCCACCAGAGACGTTGTAAATCTCGTATAAATTAATGAATTTAGATTTAAAGAAGCCTACTGGATAGATTTCATATTCTAACGCCCATGTCTCATCATCACGAGCTCCATCATCTCCTCCAAATAAAATTATCACGTTTTTTTCTGAATCGTATACCATTGAGCTAAAAACTCGTGCGCTAGGTTTTATAGATGGGTTCATCATAGTCCAAATATTCGTTGTGTAATCATAGGTCCAAGTTTCATCATCTTTAATACCATCATTACCGCCAAATAAGATGATCTTACCTTGTTCTGAATTGTATACCATTGTATGAACATATCTCGAGCTAGGTTTTGATGGTGGGTTCATATTGATCCACTTATTCGTTGTATAATCATATACCCATGTTTCGGCGCTGCTGGATCCAAGAACCCATCCTCCAAACAAGATGACCTTACTGTGTTCCGTATCATATACCATTGCGCTCCGATCTCGCCCACTAGGACTTATTGGAGGATTTAGGTTAGTCCAGGTATTCGTTGCATAATCATAAGCCCATGTCTCATTATTAAGACCTCCATTATGCCCTCCAAACAATATAACCTTATCATGTTCCGAATCGTACGTCATTACATGAGAATATCTTCCACCAGGTCTCGTAGGAGGGTTCATATTTGTCCAGTTATTCATTGAATAATCATAAACCCATGTTTCATCGTCATTACCTCCATCATACCCTCCAAACAAAATAATCTTATCGTGTTTTGAATCGTACGCCATTGCATGAGCATATCTTCCACCAGGTCTCGTAGGAGGGTTCATATTTGTCCAGTTATTCATTGCATAATCATAAACCCATGTTTCATCATCATAACTCCCATCATTCCCTCCAAACAATATAGCCTTACCATGTTCCGAATCATATGCCATTGCATGAAGATATCTTGGGCTAGGTTTTGAAAAGGGGTTCATGTTAACCCACGTAGCATGTAAGGGAGAAATCTTATCTAATATTAAATTATTTTCTTGAGAAATAGTCAAGTTTACCAAGGGGACCTTTGAAAAAGCACTCGCATCTTCACGAATGAAGGTGGAAGGTTGTAAATTAGAACTAAAGTCAGCGGATTCATTATAAACCGCGATTAAACAGGTTGGTAAATTTAAAATTATTCCAAAAAATATTATACCAATTATTATTTTATGAGACAACTTTGTCATGAATTACACCTTTACTTGAGACAAGATTATTAACAAGTGATGAAACATCTACTTTGAAGCATATAAAAGTTTCCATCTCCCATTTCCCTTTAATAAAAATTGAAAATGGTGAAGAGCTGAATTTTAAATGAATGAATAAGAGTAAACGAAATTTTTATTGTTTTAAAATACTTAAGTAATTCTATGAACTATGATCGATTAAGGTCAATTAGAGTAACAGCTGATAATGAAGCCTTTTTTTATGATTATATCAAAAATAACTTTGCTGAATACTTTTTTTTTCATGTGGACTATGCTCAATATCCAGAAACTACTGAAATCTATATGGCTCTAGATAATGAAGAAAAAATTCAAGCAATGGTTTTAATCTGGAAAAATCGCAGAATTCAATTGAGAGGAAAAGCTTTAAGTCTTGAATTTTTACTAAATGGTAAAAGTTATAAACCGATATCTATTACTGGATTTGATGACCATAAAAAATTGATCTCAAAAATCTTTCCAGATTATAAAAAAGAAATTGC
>JBHLLU010000009.1:0-99799 GCA_048938895.1 Promethearchaeota archaeon | reverse complement strand
AAGCAAAGTGTAATAAAAACCCTAATTTATAGGGCAATAACCTTAGTTTTAGGAACTTTAACAGTATTTATTTTCACCGGAAGTATCGCTTTAGCTACAGGAGCGGCACTTGTAACTGAAGCGGTTCAATCTGTAAATTACTTTATTTATGAGCTAATATGGAGCAATATTTCTAGAAAAAAACTTGAAAATGAAATACTGCAGAGACTAAAAAGGAGGGAGATTAATTTAAAAATAGATTTTGAACCTATTAGAGAAGTTTCATATGAACTGTCTCAAATTGATACTTTTGTTCCTAAATTATATTTATCTGTCCTTCATTTTTTTGATAGCATGTTAAAAAATAAAGAATTACAAGAAATCCATGACGAATTACAGATGTATAAGGAAAATTTTGTCAGAGTTCATAAAACCAGAAAGATGTTTTTCCTAAATTCTGACTCACCTAAGTAGAGTAGACAACCAGGCTCAATAGGTGTTTTAATTATTCTCTCTTAACCAAAATCTGTTTTGATGCATGAATAATTTCTAGTTTTGGTAAACTTTGAATTTTTTGAATAAGTTTAACTTGATTTTTTATTGTGCTCCAATTTGAGTTTGATTTTTGAGCAATATCACTAATTGTATGATAGCCTCCATCATCTAAAGCTTTATATATATTTTCCACAATTTTCAAAGTACTTTTTCTTTGACTATTAGAAATATTCCCCCACCAATTAGTCTATACTTATTTATGTAAATATTATATATAAATGAATATAAATCTATTTAATATGTAATTAATTATTATTACTAAAATATTATTTATTTAATTATTTAGTATATTTACTAATATTTAAATAAACATTACGTTTAAATATCAATCATTTATATAATTATATAGTGTTCATTATGTATTTTTATATAGACACATTCAAAACGACTAATTTTGAATCAAACACTCGACTTGTGAAGAAATACATAAGTCGATAAATTAATAGTTAAGAATATAAATCTTAAACTCTCCGATAAGGGGGAAATTTATGATCACAGAAGATAATAGTTTTAATAGAAAGGAAAAAAGATCCAAAATACTAACAGCGTGTATCGGTCAATGTGTACATGTTGCAGGAACTTATAATTTTATGAATATAGCATCTCAGTTAGGATATGAGTGCATGTTTTTAGGACCAGCGACTTCAAATTCTACTATTATTAATAAAATGAATATATTCAAACCTGAAATTTTGGGGCTTAGTTATCGATTAACTCCAGATACTTTGAGACCAATATTAATTGATTTTAAGGAGAAATATAGCAAATTGGAAAAAAAGCCAGCTAAACTAATATTTGCAGGAATCCAAGAAGATGTTAAGGTGGCAAAAGAATTTGACCTTTTTCATCATTATTTTATAGGGGGAGAATCAAAACACAATATAATTTCGATTTTAAGAGAGGAGTTAAATACTAAGAAGAAAACTCGACAAGCACCTAATGATTTAATTTCTCGTATAAAATGGAAAAAGCCTTATCCCGTAATTAGGGCTCATTTTGGATTACCAAGTATGAAGGAAACTCTTGAAGGGATAAATATGATCTCGAATGCAGAAGTACTAGATGTAATCTCAATAGCCCCTGATCAAAATACTCAAGCTAATTATTATCATCCCGAAGATCAAGTTAAAGAGTTGTCTGGAGCAGGAGGTGTACCTATCAGGTCTAAGGAAGACTTCTTAAGAATACACAGATCCAGATTAACAGGAAATTACCCATTATTACGGATTTATGCTGGTACTCGAGATTTTATAAAGTTAGCTCAATTATATAAGGAAACCATAAATAATGCTTGGGGTGCTATCCCAATTTTTTGGTTTAATCAAATGGATGGAAGAGGACCTCTAACTCTAAAAAAGTCAATAAAACAACACCTAAAAGTAATCAAGTGGTATGCTGACAATGGTATTCCAGTTGAAATCAATGATTCTCATCATTGGAGCCTTAGAGATGCACCGGATGCCATAGCTGTAGCAGATATGTATCTTTGTGGAATAATTGCAAAAAAATTGGGAGTAAGACACTTTATTGCTCAGTATATGTTTAACACACCGCCATCAAGTTCATTTAATATGGATTTGGCTAAAATTCTGGCAAAAAATGAGTTACTTCACACATTAACAAATAAAAATTTCTCCATCATTAAGCAAGTAAGAACAGGTCTTGCAAGTTTTCCGTTAGACTTAAATAAAGCAAAAGGACAATTAGCAGTCGCAACTATGGTGCAATTGGCAATAAAACCCGATATTGTTCATATTGTAAGTTTTTCAGAAGCAGATCATGCGGCATTCCCGAATGATGTAATTGAAAGTTGCAAAATTGTAGATCAGGTTATAAATAAAGTTTATTCGAGTGAAATTGACCTAATAAATGAGCGAATATTAAAAAGAAAAGAAGAACTCATTAAACAAGCCAAATTTGTCATTGATTTAGTACCAAATTTAGCGAAGAATAAAAATGAGCTAAAAAATCCATATATTAATTATAAAGTGTTAAATCGTCTTATAAAATACGGCATATTCGATGCACCGCATTTGATTAATAATGATTATGCTTTAGGCAAAATTCAAACGAAAATAATAGATGGAGCATGCTGCTCATGGGACGAAATGAGAGATAAGAAATATAATGAAATTCAAAGAATTCAAGATATTTTTTCTAATATCGATACAACAATAAAGCTAAGTAAAAATCCTAAATTTGAGGTGGCGCAAAAATGAAATTTTGTGTGATCGGAGCTGGAAATGGGGGTCGCGCATTCGCAGCATATCTTTCCTCAAAAGGTCATAAAGTGAATCTCTATAATCGTTCACTTTCAAGAATAATAGATATAAAGAAGAGAGGAGGAATCAAAGCCTTTGGAGAGATAAAAGGCTTTTTTCGATGTAATTTAATTACCCAGAATATAAAGTTAGCTTTGAAAGATGTTGATGTTATATTAATTGTTGTTCCTGCTTCAGTACATAAAGAAATTGCTAGTAAAATAGCAAAATTCCTCTCCCAAGATCAAATAATTATGTTAAATCCTGGAAGAACCTTTGGTGCTGTAGAATTTCGACGAGAAATTGAAAAATGCGGTGTTTTATTTCCTGTTTTCATTGCGGAAACTCAAACACTACTTTTTACATCAAGGCAATTAAAAAAGAATCAAGTAGAAATTCTCAAAATTAAAGATGTTGTTGATTTTGCAGCATTTCCAGAAAAAGATTCTTTTTTTATATACGATACTTTAAAAGACATATTTCCTCATTTAAATATGGTAGAAGATTACTTACAAATGACACTTAATAATATTGGGATGCTCTTACATCCAACGCTTTCATTATTAAATGCAGGTATTATGGATAGTAGAAAAGAATTCAAATTTTATGCAGAAGGTGCGACCCCTCGGACATGTGAAGTTCTTGAGATGGTTCAAAATGAACTTAATACAATATTTGGAAAATTGGGGTTATTACAATTAAGATTTTGTAAATGGGCTAAACAAACCTATGGTATAAATGAAAATTGTATTTACACGACCATACAAAATATAAAATCCTATAAAAATATAAGTGCACCAAAACAACTAATTACTAGATATTTCACAGAAGATGTCCCTACAGGACTTGTCCCTATTTCTTCTTTAGCAGCATTTTTGGGGATTAAAACACCTATAATAAATTCTATAATAACTCTCTCATCAATATTATGCGGTCGAGATTTCAGGATAGAAGGAAGAACAATAACAAATTTAAATTTAGTAGATTACATTAAGAAACGGATAAAAACTGAAGATCTGATAGACTTAGATATTAAACAAGAAGTTCTTATTTAATAAGAATATAAAAAAATTTTCATTTTAATGTGGTTTACTATGTTCTCGGTTCTGTCTATCATTGTTCTCCTTTCTCATCTTTAGAGAATGTTTCCTTAATTTTACCCTTGATATCTTCAATCATTATTCCTTGTAACTTTAAGAGTTTGGTTACAAATATAATTGACGCTAGGACAATCCCTATAAGATAGAAGATATTCAAAGTCCATAGAAGATCTTCAATTGTAATATAAAGATCAAATCTAACGATTGGGGATAAAATTGCTATTAATCCACTACAAATAATTGAAACAAGTAAAGCATATCTTTCGTAGATCTCAGGATCTTTGTCAATAATAAAAATCTTTATCCAGAATAACAAGCATACAAACGCTATAGGTGTAAAAATAAGTGTACCAATTGCCAGTGGAATTAAAAGATATATCGCAAATTTTTGTCGCCAAACTGCTAATAAATCCTTTAATGTCTTCTGATCCTGTATCTGTTTTTTGGCATATTCTTTTCTGAATCCATAATACTTCTTTTTAATACCCCTACCAACTTGTTTAGCACCTTTCTTAAATCTCTTGAAAGCTCCTTGATCAACCGCATCTTGAAATTCCTCCCGTATAATTGGTATAACATACAATGTCAACAATAATGAAGCAATTCCGTAAATATACAAGATTAAATTGAACCATAATCCAATTCCTTTTTGAGTTCCGCCCCATTCGTAATAACTAGAAAATATAGCATAAATGGCATAGCATATTAGGATTATAGGAATTATAATCTGGAATATAATAATGAAATTCACAAATTTTTTGCTTTTTGCCATTTTTTCTTTTGTTTTATCAAGGAGGATAAGAAAACCATTTGCTATACTTAAGATTAATCCAAATCCAGAAAGAAATTTTATGATCCAAAAAAATAATAAAAAGCTTATAGACAAGACATTTACGCTAAACAGGATTAAAAACATTAAAACAGTGGTTATAGCTAACCCAACAATATATAAAATCAAGTAATTTCTATCGTCCATGTGAATTATAAACGACCGTCGTATTTAACTTTTATAACTTTTGTTGTTTATTGTAAGAGCAAAGCCACAGAAAATTTTCAATAATTTCTTGACCAATTGTCCTAGTTTTATTAGCAATTCGTTCATCAAATAAGCTAGGATGAAAATAGTACGCATTGTGAGTCTCAGGATGGAATTGAAGGGCAAAAATTGATCTTTTTTTGTGTTTCATATATTGAACCATGTTATAGCCAATTGTTCTTGAAGTACTGAGGATCTTGAAATTTTTCTGGATCTTACAATCGTTAGGAGAAAC
Source organism: Promethearchaeota archaeon (assembly GCA_048938895.1). GTDB lineage: Archaea > Asgardarchaeota > Lokiarchaeia > Sigyniarchaeales > SOKP01 > Loki-b32. The sequence continues at coordinate 94,633 of JBHLLU010000009.1, read as the reverse complement.
AAAATCCATATGATGGACATTAACGGGTATGTTTTTTTGAGTCATTAATTCATCAGTTTTTTTAATCAGAATGAATATAATCCTCCCTCCTAGATCAAAAATTCTCATCCGAGAAATCTGAGCACCAAAGGCATATGCTACTAAATGAAATCCAAAGCATAACGCAAGAATTGGGATTTGGTTATTATTCCGTATTAATGCTAACTGATCATTAAATTTTTTCTTTAATTTCTCATCGTAATAAAAACTTGAGACATTCAATTCAGAACCCGATAAAATTATGCCTGAATAATTTTCTGCTATTTTTGGTTTAAAATGGGTAAAATGTACAGTTTTAAACTCCACTTGTGCTATACTTTCTTTAATAATAGTTTCGATTCGTGTAATTCGATCGGTTGGAAAGCCACGAGAATAATTGTCTATAAGAAGAATTTTAGTTTGATTTCCATTTTCAGGTAAAGTGTCATCAACCATTTTCTCTCTCCTTATATTTAAGTAAATTTTTTGATTAAAATTGCAGAAGGATAATAGGTAAAAGCATCTACTTCTTTCCCATTTTCTAATTTTACTGTAACTTTAATTCTATGATATAGCTCTCCCTCTCCCTCTATATTATCGATATGATTGATTAGGGAAGGAGGTAAATTGTAGTATATTTCACCATTAACATTTGAACCCTCCTTTCGAATGATAATCGGAAACCCTAAGGAAGGTGGGTTTACTTTTCTATAATTTAATAGAACTGCTTTTTCGAATTCTAATCCTCTAAGAATATAATTGCGACTTTGACCATGTTGTAACGTACCATAGACAAAAAGCCTGTTTAACTTATCATTTTTTTCCATATTTTCACCATTATTTAATTATCGAAAGAAATCTCCAAATAATCTATCAATTAAAGATTCAGATTCAGATTGAACTCTTAATACGTGATCATTTTCCCTCAATGGGATTTTAAGATTTTGAACAACAAGATTATTAATTACCTTAATTCCTTTAAAATTGGTCACCATCCCATCTATATCATCATAAGAAAAGTTATATTTTACTTCTAACGTTCCTCGAACCTGTGTACCGCTGGTGATTTTATAACGATTTCCCTTTCGGTCGGTTACAACTCTAGGATCAACTAATTCTATAATTACATAAGTTCTCCCTTGTTGTCTGAGTTTCTCAATTTTTCTGGATTGGTATTCAATTTCGAGTTCTTTCTGAGATTGGTCATCTTGAAGTTTTTTAAATGGAAGATTTTTAATTTTTATACCCAAATAATTCTGATATTTTTCAATTTCTTTTATCCAAATGGAGACGCTGTCTTCTAATGATTGTTTTAGACTATTTGGTCTCTGGAAAATTGCTTTGGTTCCATTTGCTTTGGCATTTTCAATATTTGCCCCATGATAAGGATCCTGTAAAATCTCTCCTGTTTTTTGAAGTCTAATAGCATGAAGGGCTGAAGCGCAGCAAAGATATGCAATTTCAGTTAAATCTTCAGTATCGTATTGCACATCTACTATTCGAACCTCTATACGATTTCTGGAGGGTAATTCATCATTATCATCACTAAGATTCGTAAAAGGTCCACGAGGAGTTATATCAACTAGACGATCCCCACGACTATTGGTAATGACTTTCTTAGAAAACTCATCCTTTTCAAACCCTATTTTAAGTTTATATCTCATACGACCGTAATATCTCATCGGAACTAATGTTGGACGATTTTCAGGAATTTCTATAACTGCAAATCCATTTGGTTTTAGAACAGTACTATTAGCACAACGATTACTAGCAACATTATTTAAATTTCCCTTATATATACGAGAATTTGCCGAGATGCCTATAATCTCTGGAAGATAATTCCAAAGATAATTATAAACTACCTTCATCTCTTCAGGAGTCATTAAACCTCCTTCTCTCTGAACAGATACATTAATATGAGTTCCACAGATAGGATTTGGATCACTTTGTACTGGATGTAGACTTTGAGCAAGGATTTTAACACCCAACTGTTTTGCTGCATCTGTTAATAATTTTCTCCCTTCTGTTACAGCTTGATTTAATGATTCTGGAGGTAAGGGTAAAGTAACATACTCAATTTGTGAAGGTGAAGGTTCTGCATCCAACCCTCGTATTCTGACTTGAAGTGAGCTAAGAAAATTTTGATCTCTTTCGAGAATTTCCGCGGATTTCACCATTATGTCATCTGCAACTTTAGCTAAAGTGCCATTCTTATTAATAATTAGGAATTCTTCTTCAATCCCACATAAAACTTGATAATTCTCATATGGATCTTGTTCTATATCATTTGTTTTTTGGTGGAATAACATAGAATCTCAATATTAACTCCTAAATTTTTTGTTATATTAAAAAGAGATACTATTAAAAAATTACTAAAATATTTACTAAATCAATATTTCCATGAGTGCTCCCAGTCGAGTTTTCACTTGTTCAACATTTTCACCCATTTTGTTAAAATTTATTGCAATGCTTGGTATTTCTAATTCCCTCCGAACTTTTTCCTTTAGCATAGTATAGCAATTTGAAATAGAGTGGCATCCAAACAATTGAACAAAAACAAGTCCATCAGCTTTTAGATCTTTAGCTAACTTTACGTAGGAGTTTGTTAAAGTATCATTATTACACCCAATCCCATTGGAATTGATGTTCATAAGAAATTGAGCATAGGCTTCTATAGGATCAGTTCTATTTGAAATTGGGATATCGTCTAAAAATCCTAGAAGATCCCAATCCCCATATAAAGCTCTTCCTCCTAATTCATATATAATTTCATGAGTTTTTGGTTCCCATCCCCCAAACATAGGCGTGATAAGAATTTTGGGCATTTTTGACACATCCATTCCAATTCCTTTTCTCATTCTCCCTTTCATTTCTTCTAATAATGAATTGATATTATGTCTAAATCGTTTAGCATTTGAATTATAATCATGAAAGCTAATGTTTAATAATGCGAGAATTTCACTATAAGTGGCAGGATTACAAGGATAGAAATCTGCTGTACTAATATCATATATTATTTTTTTGTATGATTGGTGAATTTGATTAGCTATCTGAAAATGTTCTCTTAATGCATTATCGCTATAACTATAATTACTTATTTCTTCCAATTCTTTTATTCCATTGGCAATATTATCCATAAAAAGTTCTAAAGAATTCCCTATATTTCTGGGAGGCATTTCAATCCATATTTGTTTAGCTGGATTCCCTATTGCCTTTATTGATTCTAAATACTTATTCCAAGCACTACAACGAATCGTATAATTTAAATTCGCATCACAATTCTTCCCTTTTGATACATTCATACCATAAAGTGATTTGACACCATAACAAAAGTCAGTTGGAATCCCACATTCCTCACCAAACTCATACATTTCATTATATTTTTCATTTATTGTTGCTATAACATCTTCAATAATAGTATCAACTGTTTGACTTATATCTTTTATACCTAGGTCTTTCACAAAGCCCAAAAAGTTGGAAACACGATTCCAACCGAAAATATTGGACGCAGAACCTAAATACGTGAGGTATTTGTGAATTTTAAATTCATGCATTCTGATTGGGAAGACTGGGACCAAATCTGGAAATCCATAAACCAGGTCTGAGAAAGGTAATGCAACTGATATTAATTTTTTCTTCTCTCTAAACTTTTTCCTCCTTAGATAATCCCTACCGGTCAAGAAATTATAAGCAATCCTCAACACCGAAGAAAATCTTATCAATTCATCAGCAACTAAACTCATCTATTACATCATCTCTATAAATGCTTGTATCCTCGTTTCTAATTGCCCTCTGTTAGCTCTTGAATAATCCCTTTCCAGGTTTAATACTTTAATTCCATTTTCTTGTAATCGATTTTTCAAATGGGAAGACATCATTGACATATGATCACAGAACTTAATGATATGATTTATTACTCCTAAATTTTTACCTGTAGAACTCCTGTATTTCTCTGAAAATTCTTCTATCTGAGAGATTTTAGTTTCCAAGAAATCAGGAACAGAATGATCTCCATATTTATTATTTTTAAATCGCTCTACCAGCAATTCAATAGGATCTTTTGAGGAATTTAGAATTTCGTCATCAAAAATTTGTGAATAATAGTTGAAACCGATCCAGGTATCAAAAAAAACTATATTTCCTCCACTGTCTTCTATTAGATCATTTAAAAAATCATTAATAAAAATTGAACATCCTGTTAGTAAAACTGGTTTTGAATTATTATCAATCTGAGCATTCTTTTGGAGTTGAAGGAAATTTTCTAAATCAGGTAAATATTCAGGACCGTATAAAATTGCCTTTTGAAGCAACTCTAGTTTTTCTGAACCCGGAATGGCTAAATTACTTACTTCTAATAATTTTTTTTTAAAATTATTGTATTTAATGATACTGTTTATTAAATCTTGCTTTAATATTTCAGAACCCTTAATATCTTCAAGGTTTTCCTTTAATTCAACAAGTTCTAGCTTAAAGTATTTTAGACTATTTTCTGTTTTTGTGTATGATACATAAAAATTAATGCGGGGAATGTTGTAATATTTTGAAATTATTTCTGAGGCACAGATATCTGAAACACAATGATTTGAGATAATAAAATAATCAACCAAATCTAAAAACTTGAGAATACTCGGTTTTATGGAAAAAGCCCCAATACAAGATTGAGCAAATGAACAAGTTGAGGGTGGTAAAAAATCATGACTTGCATCCATTAATTCATCATTCCCTGCAAACATCATTCTTAAAGGTATGAAACCAGCAGCATCAATTAACTCCTCGGGTACATTATCATGAGACATGAATGCTATAACCTTTTTTCCCTCATCCTTTTTCTCTTTAAGAAACATATAGTATTCAGTTAAAAACTCGAGATTCTTCATTTTTCTAAATGTAAATATATTAAATTATTGATTAAAAAAGAGTTATTTGTTCATAAAATTTATTGATATAAAAATTAAATAGAATGACTATTATCTCCCATTGTGTTCTTGAGCAATTAATGCAGCACCAATTGCTCCAGTTAGTTGAGGATGATCTGGAATTACTATTTCATATCCTAACTCTTCTTCTAGAAACTTTTTGACAGCAACATTTTTTGCTACGCCACCACAAAAGACTAGTAAAGGTGAGACTCCTATACGCTTAGCCATTCCTGCAACTCTCCTAGCAATGGATTTATGAATACCTGCAGCAATATCATGTTTTCCAGTGCCTCTGGCAAATAAAGAAATTACCTCACTTTCAGCGAATACTGTACAGGTAGAGCTAATCGCAGATGGTTTATTTGAATTCAATGCTAGCTCTCCAATTTCCTCAATTGGAACTTCAAGTGCATGGGCCATAACTTCGAGGAATCTGCCTGTACCAGCAGCACATTTGTCATTCATTTGGAAATCCATAACATTACCTGTTTTTTTGGAAATCAGAATTGCCTTGGAATCTTGACCACCTATATCAATAACAGAGCGTGCTTCTGGAAAAAAATATTGTACTCCTCGGGCATGTGCTGTAATTTCTGTGATTCTGTCATCAGCTACGTCTATAGTATTTCTACCGTAGCCGGTACTCATTACAAATACTTCGCTTTTACTTAAATTATTCTTTTCTAAAACATCATTAAAAAGATTATTACCAACTCTTTTAAAATCAAATGTGGATCTTTCAACCCGATGATCAACTAATTTTCCCTCATTTAATAAGACAATTTTAGTAGCTAAAGAACCGATATCCAACCCGATAAACGACTTCAAATCATCACTAATCCTAAATATTGTTGTATGGTTAAATGAAAATCAGAAAATAAAATTTGTGATCAAACTCAAAAATTTAATTTAACTTAATAGGAATATAGAAATAATCAGTGTTAATGTAAATGCGAAAACCATTTGAATTACATTTTTAAGTATAGATTCCTTAGATACAACCCCAAGAAAGATACCCAAAAAAATTATACAGATAAGAATGATAGAAAATGATATTACAAAAATATAGAGGTTTGCTAATGGTGCATAGAAAAAAGGGATTATCGGAACAAGCCCTCCTAAAAATGGTGATAAGCCATTTATAATTGATACAATAAGAATCGCAAAACTTTCAGCTTTCTCTTGAAGTGTTTTTTTTTTTATTTTTCTTTTGTTTTTCACCTCTTTCCTCTGATTCGGTTGAATTTGGTTATTGATATGTATTAACATAGCTTTTTCAATTTCCATGACACTCTCATCCAATTCTTCTTCAGAATCTTCAGTAATTACCATAGCTCTCTTTAATTCTTCTTTTAATTTCTTCTGCTCTGCTCTTTCTGAAAGATAAGATCCAGATATCCCTGAAATGAACATTGATATAGAAGTTCCCATTCCTGTCAGAATTACAAGATGACTTGCAACTGAGACTTCTCCTTCTTTTAAAATCAAAGTAAAGAATCCCAGTAATATACCTAAAACAGTTAGCATTCCATCATAAAAATTATTTACAAAATAGCGTCTTGCGATTGCCCAGAGGTTAGTTATTTTTGAATAGGTTTTGAATTTTTCGAACATTCTATTTAAATCGTTTCTAATTTATTATTGGCTTTTTAGATCCCAAGTAGTATTGAGACTAGGAGAGTAATAACTCCGGCTGCAACTAAGTGCAACGCATACCTAATCCTTCCCCCTCCTGAAATTTTTCCTAAAAAATTACCTAAATACACAAGCAGAGCTGCTAGAATTAGGTAGGAAGCTATGAAATGAAGTATACTTAATTCAATACCAAAGAAAAATGGAATCAATGGTAATGAGGATCCTAATACTGGTGCACCCCCATCAACAAGGGAAGCAACAATTGTAGCAAAATCCTCTGCTTTTTGTAAAAGTGTCTTTTTTTTATTTTTATTCTTTTTATTGTTTTCATTTTTAACTTTTCCTTCTCTAGAAAGACTATTATCTTCCTCCTCCTCATCATCAGTTATAGCCATATCTTTATTCATATCTATAATTTTTTTTCTTCGCTCAGCCTCTTCAGATAGAAAAGCACCCCATAACCCACTTATACCAATAGCCAATGCTGTAGCAAATCCGGTAACTATAACGTTTTGAGGTGTGAATTGATCTGGATTGTTTAAATAAATAATAAAAATTCCACTTACAATTCCAGCACAGGTAAGAGCACCGTCGAAAGCATTATTAAAGAATTTTCGTCTTGCTATTATACCCAAATCTGCCATTTTTGAGTATTGTTTCCATTTCTTTAATTTTTCACGAAAATTTCCCAATTCTATAGCCTAAAACTCTAATTAAAATAAAAGATTACGTTTTTTAAATTATTAGTCCATAAATTTGTTTTGAAGTATTAATAAGTATTATACTTTATCTTTATTATATTTTTTATAGCGAGTTATACAGCTTTATTCTTTTTGTAAAATAAATAGAGAGAAATTTTAAAAAGTTATTGCTCTTATATACTGCTTTTTCTGTCCTACTAAATCTTATATTAGTTACCCTTGAATTTTCCATCGCGTTTTGCGAAGAAGGCAGCAACTCCTTCTTTCAGATCATCTGTCTGAAGAGTTAACATCAATTGATCCATATCCATATGCATTATCGCTTGATCTAGCGCACTGACAATATGGTTAATTGTTTTCTTAATCATTTGGGCAGGAATAGGGGGCATTACAGCATAATATTTAGCAATTTCGATTGCTCGATCTAGTAATTTCTCTCTTGGTACTACTTCACTTAAGTATCCCCATTTTAATAATGTTTGGGCATCATTATTTTTCCCTAATATTGTCATCTCTTTTGCAAATGTAGGACCAATTAGATGTACAATTATGGGGAGTATTGTCCAGCTTAAACTCATCCCTAAACGACTTTCTGGGAACCCCGACATACATCTTTCATCTCCAATGCGAAAATCAAGAGCTGAAGTAATACAACATCCTCCCCCGAAGGCACCTCCATTAATTGCTGCAATGGTTATTTGATCCATCATAAATAATTTGCGAACCATTCTTGGACCATTCTGGATTGCCCGTTGCTGTTCAAGTACAGTCGTAGGGTTTCCTTGTTCTCTCAAATCTCTTCCACCACAAAAGTGTTTTCCTGCACCTGTGAAAATTACAACTCGAGTCTCCGTATCTTTTTGAAAATCTTCTGTCAATCGTTCAATTTCTCTCATTAAATTTAATGTAAGGGTATTTAACTGTTCTGGACGATTTAGGGTAACAATTGCGATATGATCATTACGTTTCTCAATAATTAAGTCTTTATATTCCATATCTAACCATTTTAAAATTATGATTTTAAATTTATTTTTGATGATTTATTAAATTTTTTAAATTAATTATCCTTGAAAAAGTAAATACCAATTCGGAAACTGAAATAAATTATCTCTGTTTCCAATTTATATATCAGAAATACTAAATTTTTAATAACCTAATTATTAATATTTATATCAGTAAAAAAATAATTTTATAGAATTCTTATGAATAAGATTAAAGAAGAAATCATTTCAATGTTGATTGAACATTCTAGGATTATTTATTCCGTTATTTCTGATATGGGTGTTTATTATTCAACCTGGGCAAAAGATTACGAGGCAAATAAAGATTTTTTAGAAAAGAAAAAAGGTAAAATGCAATTACGTGAGGAAGATGCGGATGGTATTAAAATTCGATTGATCCAAAATTATGCTGAAGCAGGTGCACAGGGATTGGGGGATTATGTGGCTTTAATTCTCCGTATGGATAATACTATTAATTATCCATTGGAGTTTGTGGATATGTTGTCAAACATCGTACTCGAAGGTGGAACGGATGAAGAAATCAAAAAAAGATATGATAAATTAATCAATAAAATTATGAATATGGCAGATGTGTTAAAATCAACAATTAAAAGCCTTCGGGATCAGAAAACTCAAATTGTATTTGAAAATACCACTACAATTCATGAACTGGAAAATGAAATCGATACAATATATCGCCAGTTTCTTGAATTTTTATATTCAGATGAGAATTTAGATGTGAGGAAACTCCTCAGAATCAGGGATAGTATTGTTTTACTCGAGCAACTAGCGGATAGAATTCATGATCTGGCAGATAATATAAGAATTCTTCTCTATCAATAATACTTTTTTTTGAATATATACAAGGAAAGAAGAGCTTTGGAAAATTTAATTCTTAAAATTTACTTTTTCAGCACAAAATAAAATTTGAATTTTCTAGACGATATGTTTTTATTGTTTTTATCAGAAAATTATATTATATGACAACTTTAGATGAAATTGAAAAAAAATATAAGGAAAAAGAAGCTGAAGTTCAAAAAGAAATTTCAATAGATTTTGATTCTGTTCTTAATAAAATCTATTCTAAATATGAACAAGACTACCGTGATTTGGGGGCTATTAAGAAAGAAAAAAGAGAACTAAAGGATAGAATCGCAGAATTAAATACTATCTTGAAATTATTTAAAAAAGAAATTAAAATATTGACTCGAAACAAAAAAAAATCTCTGAAACAAAGATTAACTGCACTTAAGAAGGAAAAAGCAGAGGAGATCGAGAAATTAAGTGTCCAAATCGAATAAATTGTCTATGAACAAGAAGTTATAAAAGAACATATGATCAGCTATTTAGACATTATTTTATTTCAAGACAATGAGCTAGACATCGTTTGACGCAAGCATTACAATTTATACAATTCTCAGGATTATATAAATCCACTTTTTTATCATCCTCATTAAATTTATAGAGATTTCTGGGGCATACCTCAATGCAAACTTTACATCCTATACATCTATCACGATCAATTTTAATATTCCCATAAGGTTGTAATTTTATTTTCATTCCCATAAATCTCATTTCTTTTTCACCTTTTCTCCAAGTTTTCTCCCCTAGTTCACTCTTATAAATAGGAGTTAATCCATTGAAATCTTCTATTAAGATAAGTGAGACAACCAAAGAAACAATTATATTCCAGATTAAATAAAATAGGTTAGGAATAATGAGAATATTGAAGATAATAATTAAACCAATTAAGATAGCTTCAAATAGTAATGCTTTAGGTCTCCCTGTTTTAGTTTTAATACTTGGTAAAATAATAAGAGCACCATAAATAATTACAGCTAAGATTACCAGATTATCAAAAAAGAGTAATATTTCGAATTTAGTTATGATTATCGCATATATACAAAATCCCAAGGTAAATACAAGGAATAACGTAAAGAAATACATATTAGCTATTTCTATTCGCTTTGAAATTGTAAATTTTACTTCGCGCATTTGTTCTGTCTTTTTAAAATCATGTTTAATATAGCTTTTAATATCTTTAGCGTAAACAGGCCCAAATATGACTTCCCAACCTAACTCTTTCTTAATAATCAATGGATCAATTCCAGGGGCGCTTAATTGTGGTACAATTAAGTTCCGATGATTCACAAGTTCATTTATTCCGCTGGTTTTTATTATTGAAATTACTGAATCCGTATTAAAATCATCACCACATGCTCCACACCATACATTTATCCCCTTTGAAGGAGAAATTAATAAATAGCAATCAATTCCCTTGAGCGCTTTTATCACTCTTTTCACAGTTATATTAAAATTGCATGTTAGAAACACCGGGCTTTGTTTATTTGGATTTCCAACTTTTATTAGATTTGGTTCTTTAGAAAACCCAATCCATCTAAAGAAATATCCCCCAATTAACTTTAAAGCTTCTTTCATACTCAATCCTTCTTATCACCTCTTTTTTTTATCCTGAATAATTTCAAAGTATCTAATAAGTAATATTTCTCATCAACAATTTCAAATCGATGGTTTTTTAAACTTTCTTCAAAATTTTTTAGAGCTTTCGTAGTCAATTGAGATCTTAAGAAGGTTAGAATAACAAGAGGAATCCTTATAATGAAATAAAGGACTTTTTTCCAAAATACCTTAGGTTTTACTTCATCTACTAAAATAAATTCACCAGTATCCTTTAAAATTCGAAAAATTTGATCTAAAGTAAAATCTTGTTCCTTTTCATATAATTCACTAAACACTAACATAGCAGTTATCTTATCAAACGAATTACTTTCAAATTCTTTATCTAAATTGATAATTGGCATTTTCTTTATATTGATCTGTTCAGATAATTTTTTTTCTTTAATTTTTTTTTGTGCTATAATTAACATTTTTTCAGAATAATCTATACCTGTAACATTTAAACCTTTATTAGCTGCTAGGATGGCAAATGTACCAGTGCCCATTCCAATATCTAAAAGATTCTCTCCATCATTTAGGTAATTATTTGCAATATAATGTTTAATTTTTGGATACTTACCTAAAGTTAAGGTCTTAATCCCTTTATCATATCTTTCAGCTTTTTTCTCCAAAGATTTCATGTAGACATAAGACATAATTAAACTTAATAAGAGATTTTATTTATTACTTTATCCTAATTTTTTAAAGTATATAATGAATACATCCTTTCTTTAAGTGGAGTAATGTTTAACAAAAGGAATTAATATACTGTTTCTCCTGTAATTCTATTAACTTTAAAGTGTCGAAAACGAGCACTTCCTCGAGCAATTACATCACTAGTCACTATTTTTGTGATAATTTCATCAGGGAACAAATATTTAGCGAGATGAATTATCATTTCTTTGGTTTCTATGCAATTTAATAATTTTAAACTTTCAATTGAGTAAAATAATTCACTAATCAAATCATAATTTGTATCTACAGAAATATCAAGTAGTTCTAAATTCCTGTAAATTCTTTGAACAATATTATTCAATAATTCATAATCTGTTAGCTTTTCGAGAGTGTTTCGCATAAAATTTATAAAAAGAACATAATAAATAGCTTCAGAAGTAATAAATCCATCACGATACTGCCGTATTCCTTGAGGATTGATTCGTGTTTCAAGTTCTTCTAAAATCGTTTTAGTTTCATTTTCCATATCTCCAATACCTAATTGTCTGAAAATTTTTAAAATTACTACCAATTGCGACGTTTCAAGATTTTGTAGATAACTTGATTCAAAAAATTTTGGTTCCAATCTAATTAAATTACTTATTTGTTCATTCTTTAACCACAAGTTCATTAATATCGTTGATTTAAAAAAATAGTAAGCACCATCCGTAGCTTCGAGAATAGGAGACTCATATCTTTCTTGAACTTCATCCAATAATGATAACAAAAAATCTGTAATTTTACTTTTATCTACTTTTACATTCAAAGATTTTGCTAGATAAATCCCACAAAAATAAATATCAGGGTTCTTTAAAGAAACTAATGGAACATCTATTAACCATTCGTCAATGTTCTTTTCTAAATATGATTTTATATGAGAAAAATCGAATAACTTTTGGAGATGGAAGAAATCAATAATTCTATAAATTAAATATATTAGCTGAAGTTTATATTGGGGTTCTTCTAAATCTTCCAACCTTTCAATTTCTTCCTTACTTTTTATTAATTTATCAATAACTTTATCTTGAATGTTAATATATTTTCTTAGGTTTTCCATTTTTTCGGGAACTCTTTCAATAAGACTTTTTAAATTTCTTAATTCTATTATAAATTCAATCGAAAGAAACCCCTCATCTTTAAATTTTAGCATAAGAGGAGCAGTTCCTACTTCCGCAAGATAAGTAATTATATTTTCTAAAAAAAACTCATACATTAAAGGAGCTGTTTTTTTTTCATAAAGTTCTACAACCGATGATATAAAATCTTTTTCTTGATCCTTTAATTCCAAGTATGGATCTGAAAATTTATTCTCAATTTCCGTTGGTTTAAAGCCTAATTCAATAAAATGATTTTTAAGGAATAAACAGAATTCGCTATAAAACATATCTAAATTTTCTTTCTCTAGTACCCTATTACCAAAATGATCTAAGATCTTTGCTTTAAAATAGTCATCTATTCTATTATAAAAAGAATCAATGTTGTTCAAGTACAATTCTAAAATATTAAATAATCCTTGAAAAATCATGTTTGAAAAACTTATTTTAATATACTTTGAAAGAAAAAAGAAAAAAATTAATACTTTATTATTGTAAATTAAAATTTACCTAATTTAGAAAACTTTAGACGATTACAATTAATTTATTATCTTGATTAACCTCACTACTAGAACCTCAGCAAATTAGAATGATAAAATTCAATAGAATAATATCTCTTTTAAAGTCATCAATTAATTTGCAAATACCTTTTGAAGGACAACCAATCGTCCTTTCTATTCCTAATAGATAAGTTTATACGGGTAATTTTATTTTTATAATTTAAATTATTTAAAACAAGCTAAGATGAGTTCAATTGAATGGAAAAAAAAAATTTTATCTATTATTAGGAATATTCCAAATTGTATTGATATTTATCGTGTTGTTTTCAGTCGATGGCTTAATAACATTTGCATCTGCTCAAGGTACTTATGATTACTATAACACAACAACTGCAGGATTACTAGGGATAGCGGCATCAATCTCAGTCGCAGCTGCAGTATTAGGGAGTGCAATCGCTTTAAAAACTGTTGGTGTTGCAGCAATCTCTTCACTTTCGGAACGAGAAGAAACATTTTTTAAAGCCTTTTTAGTTGTTGCTTTATGTGAAGCATTAGCAATATACGGGCTAATAATTGCTATACTTTTATGGACATTGATTCCTGGATATGCATGAATTCTGTCTTTAAATGTATAAATTTTTCATATTTTCAACAATTTGGTGATTATTTTTTGAGTACAATAGTTCCTTCCTACGCATATACATATATTAAATTAGCTTTTTTAAAAAGCCTAATTATGGATGATACATCTTTACAGGATTTTTATAATGCTAAAAATATCAATAAAGTCTTAGATTTAATAACACCATTTTATCCTGATTTAAAAGTTAAGGCTAAAACTATCGAAGACATCGAATTAGCCTTATATTCTAATTATATCAAACTGGTTGGGAAAATCATACTTTATTCACCACAAAACATGAGAGTATTTTTAAAAAATTATCTTCAAAAATTCGAAATAATGAATATTAAACAAATTATAATTGCGTCAATCTTAGGAATGGATCTCAAAAGTAAAAGACAGAAAGTAAATTTCCAAGTTGAAGAGTATTTAGATAACATAGAATTTATTGAAGATTTGCTAAAAATTAGTTCTTTGGAAGAATTTCAATTAATATTTAAAAAAACTAGTTATAATATCCCTATTAGTGAAGGACTTACTTACTTTAAAAATTATAATGAAATTTTTGTTTTAGAAGCTTTTTTAGATAAATTTTATTATGAAAAAATGATAAGTCAATTAAAGAATTTGAATACAAAAGAACAAAAAATAATAACTGATTTTGTTAAATACAAAACAGAAATCTACAATATAAATACTATCTATAGAGGCTTAAAAAATAAAATTGAAAAGGAATTATTAACCCAGTTTATAGTAGATTATTACTTATTTTTGGATAAGGGAAAAATTGATTATTTATTAACTATTGAAGATCCTGACAAACTAGTGTCTTTAATAGAAAATTATATCAAAAACATAAGAGAAATAAAAAGATTTTTTAAAAACGTAGTCATTGACCAAGAACATTTAGTCCACTCAATTGAAAAGATATATTTAAAATACTATTTTAGAAAATTAAAAATACAGATGGACGATATTGATTTAATCACAATTTTCAGAATATTAGAACTTATAATCAAAAAAGAGAATGAGATTCGATTTGAGATAATTCCTAAAGTAATTGAAATTATAAACAAGAAATATGAAAATTTGAAGTTAATTAATTGAAAAGGATATTGAGAAAAACATGGAAATTTTTGAATGGGTTAAGGAAATCGAGAATATTTATAAAGATTTAATTGATAAAGCTAAGAGTTTAAATCTAACTGAATTGGAAGATCTAAGAATTGAACAAGAAAAGTATATGGAAAACAGAATAGAAAATAACAATAAAATAGTTGAATCCGCTTTAAATTCTCAACTAAAAATATTAAGCGACGAAAATTCCTTTATTGCAAAAAAAATAGAAGATTTCAAGAATAAAATGGATAATCAATATCAAAGCTCTAAAAAAGCTTTATTTAAACTATTAATAAAAGATATTGGATTTGATTTTTAATGGTTGATCAAAAAATACATATATTAGGTGAGGAAGATATTGTCTTACTATTTGGACTTCTAGGAATAGATGGTACAATTATTGAAAATAAAGAGGATTTTCTTAAGAACTTTGATATATTGACTAAAGAACCTTCAATAGGAATGATAATTATTTTTTTGGATTTGCCAACAGAAATTATTGATACTATTTTAGAATTCAAGATGAGCAATAAAACTCCATTTATTTATTTAATACCAAACATATTTCAATCCGATATTGAGAACCGAGACATATTTTTTAATAAAATTTTTGAAGCAATAGAACAAATTATAAGTTCGGAGATGTAAAATTATATCAGAAATTAGCACTTCAAAAGAAAGATTTGGAAAGCTAGGATTATATCTTATTGAAAAAGCTAAAGATGAGATTAAACAGCTAGATCAGCAGGCTCTCTTTCAAATTGCAGAATTAAGAAAGAGATATAAGGAAAGAATAGAAGAGAGTTCCTCAAAAATAAAATCCAATTTCATTGAAACTTATAATAAACATCTAAATAATGCCTTATCTTCAACTCTTTTGAAAATAAAGGAGGAGACTTTAAATGTTAAAAACCTACTAATTTCAAATCTAATTACTGATTTAAATAAGGAACTCGAAAAGAAGATACATGATAATTATGCAAATTATGTAAAATTCTTATTGGGTATCTTTGATTCAATAAAACATTTAATAGATAAACCACCTGAAATTGTTATTAATTTAAATTCAAGAGATTATGAATATTTTATCCAAAATTTCGAGGAAATTCAAAAAATATTTGAAAATAAAGTAACATTAAATCCTTCCAAAGATGAGTTTATTGGAGGATTTAGAATTTTGCAAACTAAGATGAATATTTCTTATGATTTCTCGATTACAAGTTTAATAAATAAAAAAAGATCCCTAATTGAAATTGAGTTTTCAAAATTATTCTCAAACATTTATTTAGAAATTAACGAAATAGTTCAAAACTATGAAAAATTTATCCAGAATCAAAAATTGGCTATTAAAGAATATTTGAAAAATTATGACTAAAACAAACAACAAATTGTATAATGAACCTACATCTGGGTATATATCATCAATAAATGGTTCATTAATTGAAATAAAAGGATTTGAGAAAGAAGTTCGCATTCATGACCTAATAAGAGAATCAGAACACAACATCTTGGGGGAAGTGATCCAGATCTATTCAAATCATGTGACTGCTCAATGTTTCGAGAATACTGATAATTTGAAACTCGGGGAAAATGTAGTTAATTTAAGAGAACCGTTATCAATGGAATTGGGTCCTGGATTATTAGGCAACGTTTTCGATGGTATTCAGAGGCCATTGGACATCACTTTTAAAAGTACACATAAAGGGTTTTTACAAAGAGGTAATGATCTACCATCCTTATCTAGAATTAAGAAATGGTATTTTAAACCATTAAAAAAAGTTGGTGATTTCGTGAGTAGTGGAGATATTATTGGAACTGTACAGGAAACTATTCTAATTGAACATAGAATACTCGTACCAATCGGAATCTCTGGAAAATTAACACATATGGTTCCAGAAGGAGAATATACGATCGAAGATGAAATTTATTTTGTTCATACCAATGGTAGTGAAAAATCTTTCTCAATGCTCCAAAAATGGCCAATAACTAAAAGTAGACCCTATAAAAGGCGAGAAAGCCCGGTTGAACCATTAATAACCGGTATGCGTGTTATAGATTTATTATTCCCCATAGCAAAAGGAGGAACTGTAGCTGTGCCAGGCGGATTCGGAACTGGAAAAACTGTTATACAACAATCTTTAGCTAAATGGTGTAATGCTGACGTAATAATTTTTGTTGGATGTGGAGAACGAGGAAATGAAATTGCAGATGTTTTAAAGCAATTTTCAGAATTGACAGATCCAAAAAGTGGAAGACCATTATTAGATCGCATAATACTGATTGCAAATACATCAAACATGCCTGTATCTGCCCGAGAAGCAAGTATCTTTTCTGGAGTAACAATTGGGGAATATTATCGTGATATGGGGTATGATGTTGCAGTACTAGCAGATAGTACCTCCAGATGGGCAGAATCTTTACGAGAAATTTCAGGTTTGTTGGAAGAAATGCCTGCTGAAGAGGGATATCCCGCATATTTACCATCAAAAATCTCAAGTTTTTATGAAAGAGCTGGAGTTGTAAACCTTTTAGGGGAAAATAATTCTAATAAAGAAAGATTTGGGTCTTTAACGATTATAGGATCCGTATCACCACCCTCTGGAGATTTTAGTGAACCAGTAACCGCAACGACAAAACGATTTGTCCAAGCTTTTTGGGCTCTGGATGCAAATTTAGCTTATTCTAAACATTATCCTGCAATAAATTGGTTGAATTCATATTCAAATTATCCAGATTATATAGTTGAATGGTGGGCTGAAAAGGATATTTTCTGGCCAGAGATCAACATCGATTGGTATGAATGCAGAAATCAAATAAATAATATTCTTTCACAAGAGAATGAATTGAAAAATATAATGCAGTTAATTGGTGAAGAAAATTTACCTGAAGAACAACAATTAATTCTTTTTATTACAAGATTGATAAGAAATGGCTATTTAATTCAAAATGCCTTTGATCATATAGATAATTTCACCAACGTCAAAAAGTTAATTGGGCAAATAAAGTTAATTCTTTTATTATATAAAGAAGGGCAAGAACTAATTAAATCGGGTTATTTAATTGAAGATATTAAGGATCTTGATGTGGTTGATGACATCCTAAGAATTAGTTATTCAATCTCTAATGATGAATTTTCCAAAATAGAAAATTTAAAGAAAAAGCTTGTTAATGAAATAGAAAAGTTAAAATTATCATATGGTGTGTTAAAAGAGAAATGAGTGTAATTTACGGTAAGATACAACAGATTGTAGGGCCCCTGATTTTTTTAAGTAATGAACATGATGTCCAGTATGGGGAGATAGTTAAAATTATTACAAATGATGGAATGGAACGTAGTGGTCAGGTTGTTAAAATAAATGAAGAAACCATAGTAATAGAAGTATTTGAAGATACAGGAGGATTATCTTCCGAAAATTCTAAAATTCTTTTCACAGAAGATACTTTTAAAGTTAAACTATCGAATGATATGTTTGGTAGAACCTTCAATTCAATTGGAAAACCTATTGATATAAATACTAAGAAAGTTCTAGATTCTGAACTAATAACTGAAGTAGAACGCGATATTAATGGTTCTCCTATTAATCCATTTGCCAGAGATTATCCCTCTGAAGTCATACAAACAGGTATATCCGTAATAGATGGGCTTTTTACTCTAATAAGAGGACAAAAACTCCCAATTTTTAGTGGGCAAGGGATGCCTCACAATGCATTAGCCGCTCAAATTGTGACTCAAGCTAAAGTCTTAACTGAAGAACCTTTTTTAATTATTTTTTGTGGCATTGGGATTATTCAAGACGAAGCAATTTATTTTTTAAATAGATTTCAAGAAAGTGGAAACATTCAAAATATTATTTCTTTTATTAATTTTGCGGATGATCCAATAATGGAACGTTTGATTATTCCAAGAGTTGCTCTAACTACTGCAGAGTATTTTGCTTTTGATAAAGATATGCATGTTCTTGTAATTTTAATTGACATGACTAACTATGCAGAAGCTCTAAGAGAGCTAAGTTCAGCAAAAGAAGAGATCCCCAGCAGAAAAGGCTATCCTGGATATCTCTATACCGATTTCGCCTCCATATATGAACGAACAGGTAAAATTAAGGGTAAAAAAGGAACAATAACCCAGATACCGATTTTAACAATGCCAAATGATGATATTTCCCATCCGATTCCAGATACTACAGGATATATAACTGAGGGACAATTGGTACTTAACAGAAATTTACATAAAATGGGAATATACCCTCCTTTTGAAGTTTTAGCATCAATTTCTCGACTTATGAAGGATTCTATTGGTAAAGATACAACAAGAGAAGATCATAGCGATATAAGTTCCCAATTACTTGCTTCGTATTCTAATTCCCTTGAAGTTAGAGATCTTATTTCAATTGTGGGAGAGGATGGATTAACATTTAATCAGCAAGCCAATTTAAAATTTGGACAAGTTTTTGAGACTAAATTTTTGAATCAAGGAATTGATGAAAATAGAAGTTTTTCAGAAAGTTTTGACATTGCCTGGACAGCTTTGTCTGAAATTCCTAAAAATCAATTATTCAGAATCCACCAAAATTTAATAAATAAATATTATACAGAACAGGTGTAAAATAACAATTAGTTTTAGAGAATTTAAGCCCACAAAAACAAACTTATTGAGTTTACAAAAAAGGTTAGTTTTTGCTGTCAAGGGAGTAAGTTTTTTAGAGTTAAAACAAGAGCAATTAATATTTGAGATTAAAAGTTTATGGAATGATTATAAAAAGCTACGCAAAGAGTTTTTAAATTTATTAACTAAAGTTATGATTACATTACATCAAACTTATAAAGAAATGGGAAAAAATCATTTTAAAATTATCAGTAGCTTAAGTAAAATCCAATTTAGACCATCAATTAATATTAAATATATAAAAAGAATCGGAAACATAGTACCAGATATAGAGTATGAACTTATAAAAGATGAGAATCTTCCAGCTTATTCATTCGAAAATACAAGCCATTTTCTAGACGATTTAACACCTATGTTAGTTCTACTTTTTAAAAAAATGATTAGTTTATCTGAAATTGAAGATATAATGTTAAAACATTCTTTAAGCTATAAAAAGATAACTAGAAGGATTCATGGATTAGAAAATATAATTATTCCCTCACTAAGTTCAGAAATTAAAAAAATTAAAGATATACTAGAAGAACTTCAACGAGAGAGTTTCGTAAGATTAAAAAATACTAAAGATTTAATTTATAAAAAAAAATTAGTTAATGTGTGATTTAAATGACAAATAAGACAATGATGTGTTTATTCGATGTTACTATAAGTAATAATTTTAAAGATCTTCTTCTTCAGGAATTGTCTCAAATAAATTTAATTCATATAAAACCAAAAGAGCAAACCGAGGAACCTCAAAAAAAAGGAGACAATATTATTGAAAGAATTAAGAGATTGAGAGCTAATACTGAAGAATTATTTAAATCACTCAAAATCTCAGTTATCGATTTACAGAATATTAGGCCTCATAAAGATGAACGAAAAGAGTTCACTGTGAAAGATATTGATGAATTAATTAACCATATGTTAGAAGAAGTAGATTTTTATAGCAACCGTGTTGCTGAATTAGAAAGGTATATTGCAAAAGTGGAAATTGAACTAAATAAAATGAAGACTATTAAGGAAGGTTACACATTTTTAGAAAAGATCAATCTTTCCCGAGATGATTTATCAAATTTAGATGTATTAGCCTTTAGAGTATTCGTCACGTTTTCGAAAAACTTAATTAATGTTAAAAATCTTTTTGATTTCTCAAAATTTCCAAATTTTTATGAAACTCAAGATATTTCAGATGATAGAATCCTTTTTTATACAATTTATCCAGTAGATAAAGAAGATGATTTAAAAGAAAGAATTCGTATAACCCATGCTGAAGAAATACCAATTTTGAAGAAGTATTTACTTTCTGACGGGATTAATATCTCTAGGATCAACAGTGAACTAAACTTGATAAAGAACACGTTTGAAAGGTACGTAAAAGAATTAGAACGATTAAGAGATGACAATTTAATATTATTCGCCGCTATGTATGAAATAGTTACAAATGTTGAAGAGTATAATTGGGCTGAAAGGCAATTCAAGGAAATATCTAAAAATCGATCCGAAATCGAATTTTTTATTCCAGAGGATAAAAAAGAGCCTGTACAACGGAGACTAATGGATATTTTTAAAGATCAGATAACAATTCATTCAGTTGAAATTTCAAAAAAGCCACTTGTTTTACCTGAAGAACAAGAACAGGAATTAAATCCAAAAAAAGCTAAAGGAGGTCAATCTTTTAAAGACGAAGATTTTAAATCAAAAGAACTAGACATAAATAAAGATTTAAGAGATGAAACCCCACGAATAATGAAAAATAATTTTTTTGTAAGACCTTTTGAAACTTTAACTAGAATGTATGGTACCCCTTCTTATGCTGAAATTGACCCTACACCCTTTTTAGCAATCATCTTTCCTCTCTTATTTGGGATGATGTTTGGGGATATAGGCCATGGAATCGTACTAATAATCGCAGGTTTAATAGGTGCAATTATTTTTAGGAATAAAAAAGGAACAGATTTTCTAAATTTTTGTTGGATTATCTTCTATTGTGGTTGGGGAGCATGTTTATTTGGCTTGTTGTACGGAGAATTTTTTGGAATGCAAGAAATAGAAATTGGTGGGAATGTTCTATTTCAGCTACATCCTATCTGGACTAATCCCCTAGGAAATATTATAACTGTATTTTTATTCACAATAATAATTGGGGTATTACATATTAATTTAGGTTGGTTTATACAATTTTTGAATTATTGGAGACAATCAAGGAAATATTTAGCAATTTCAGATTCTTTAATCAAGATATTGTTATTAACAGGCGGTACTGTTCTAGTATTTGTATATAAATTTGATTTAAACGCATGGCTAGCACCACCATATCCGATTTTATTACCCCTAATACCGGGGATATTATTAATTATTTTAAAACCTCTTGGTAAGATATTTCATGTATCCTACTTAAAAAGAGAAACCTATAAAGAACTATTGGGAGAAGGATCAATGGAAACTTTTGAAACTATGTTATCTATAATAAGTAATGTTGCCTCATATGTCCGACTCTTAGCATTAGCATTAGCACATATTGCTTTAATGATTGCTATAGAGGCAATGGCTAATTTAATCCATGGGGAGGATTTTTTTGCTGAATTAGTAAGGCTTATAGGCTTAACATTTGGCAACCTCGTCGTTATACTTATCGAAGCCTTATTAGTTTTCTTAAACGCTTTGCGATTAAATTTTTATGAATTCTTTTTCAAGTTTTTTCATGGTTCCGGAACCCAATTTTATCCATTCTATTTAGATAACAACTTTTCGAAGATTGAATTTAAAATAAGTGTAGATAAAGATGTAATATTTGAAGAAATTGAAAGAGAAATTGAATCAAAGAAAACCCAAAAGGATATTGTCGAAGCTGAAAAATATATATCAAAAAAATATTTATAACTTAAGTTTTTTATTGGACTAAATTATTATGGAGAATAATAAAGAAAAATCCTCAAAGAAAAATACGGTCACTTTAGTTCTACTACTAATAGGATTATTTATTCTCTATTATATTTTAATTGAATTTAAAACAAATATCATAATTGTTATCTTAATTATCAGTTTTATCTTTTTAACATTTTTAGGATTCATTTTTAGAAACAGGAAAAAAAAGAAAATGTATGATGATCTTTTTCCTGAAAAACAAAGAAGAACTCAACCTATCAAGAGGAGAGAAGAGTACAAACCAGAGCCTGATTTAAAGAAACTCGCTGGTATTAGTCTTAATTTTAAATATCGAGAACCTCTTATCAAAAAATGTGAAAATTGTGGAATGGTAATTGCGAGTTATGTAAAAAAATGCCCCATTTGTGGTGCTTCAATTAAATAATTTGAATTCATAAAAATACAGAGAATTACGATTTGTAATGGAATTTGAGGATGGATCTACATATGGTATAATCCAATCAATTAAGGGTTCTTTAATTGAAGTGAAAGGATTAGAGGGAGAAATACGACTTCATGATTTAATTAAAATTACTAAATATAACATTATAGGTGAAGTCATTCAAATATATTCGAATTATATTGTCGCTCAATGTTTTGATAACACTCAAAGTTTAAAATTAAATGATAAGGTTATAAGCCTTCAAGAATCATTATCTATGGAATTAGGTCCTGGTTTATTAACAAATGTTTTTGATGGGATTCAAAGGCCTTTAAAAAAGATTTTTAATCAAAATAAAGATGGTAAATTAAATCGTGGGATTGAATTTTCACCATTATCACGAACTAAAAAGTGGTATTTTAAACCATTGAGAAACGTAAATGAAATAGTAAATAGTGGGGATATTATTGGAACTGTTCAAGAAACACCGATAATTGAACATAAGATTATGGTTCCTCCAGGATCTTTTGGAAAAATATCTTTTATTGCTGGAGAGGGAGATTATACTATAATTGATGAAATTTATCGATTGGTAGGAAATGATCAAGAACTTTCTTTTTCTATGCTACAAAAATGGCCAGTTTTTAGAACTAGACCCTATAGTAGTAAAATTAAGCCTTTTAAACCATTAATAACAGGTCAACGGGTAATAGATTTGTTATTTCCACTTGCAAAGGGAGGAACATTTGCTATTCCTGGAGGATTTGGCACTGGAAAAACTGTTCTATTACAAACCATAGCAAAATTTTCTAATGTAGATATAATTATTTTTATTGGTTGTGGCGAACCAGGTAATGAAATTGCTAATATCTTAAAACAATTTGCGGAAATTTATGATACTAAAAACCAACGCCCCTTATTAGAACATATAATTGTTATAGCTAATTCTTCAAATATGCCTGTATCGGCTCGTGAAGCAAGTCTTTTTTCAGGAGTCACTTTTGCAGAGTATTATAGAGAAATGGGATATGATGTTGCTGTTATCGCTGATAGTACTTCAAGATGGGCAGAATCTCTCAGAGAAATTTCTGGATTACTAGAAGAAATGCCCGCAGAAGAAGGATATCCTGCTTATTTACCCACAAGACTTTCTAGCTTCTATGAACGAGCTGGTGTTATTAAATCTTTAGGAACAGATAATTTAGGTAAACATAGTATCGGATCATTAACAATTATTAGTTCAATATCACCTCCCGCAGGAGATCTAAGCGAACCAGTAACAGCTGCTACTAAACGTTTAGTTCAAGGATTATTAACTTTAGATATGAGTCTGTCGTACCTAAAGCACTATCCTGCCATTAATTGGTTAAAATCATATTCTAATTATCCTGATTACGTTTCAGAATGGTGGTTAGAAAAAGACTTTTATTGGCCAATGATAGATATTACTTGGGTAGGATGTAGAAAACAAGTAGATGAGATATTATCAAAAGAAACTGACTTGGTATCTGTAATGCAACTTGTTGGAAAAAAAAATTTACCGGATGATCAAAGATTACACCTTTTCATTGCCAATTTGATTAGGAATGGTTTTTTAATTCAAAATGCTTTTGAAGAAATTGATAATTTTACAGATTATAAAAAGTTATTAGGAATTATTAAAATAATTCTTTTACTGTTCAATGAGGGTAAGAAACTCTTAAAAGAAGGCTATAAATTCGAAGATTCGAAAGAAGATGAGGTAATGAACGATATAATTGAAGCTACTCACTCTATACCAAACGAAAATTTTACTGAAATTGAAAAATTAAAAGATAGACTTCTCGATGAGACCTTAAAATTACTTTTTGTAAAATAAATATGTTATGTTGGAAAAAAGTCTATAAAATTCATGGCTTAAACCATTCAAAAAAATAGTAACTACACGTAAGCGGATTTGCGATCACAAATTTCTTTCTCACCGATGTTGCTAAGCGCCCAGCTCTAACCATATCAATTGCTGTAATTTCAGAATCATGAGGTAAAACATGTACCATAAAAAGAGAATGTTCTAGACCTGGTCCCTGACGATATACGACAAAATCAGCCCCAAACTTTAATCCGGGTCTTGGTATATAGTTTTTTTCTCTTAAATCTTTATAGATTTTATACTTTTCTTCAAATTTGTGATGAATTTTTTTAGCGATAATATAAAATTCTTTAGCTACTAAATTTTTATCTGCTTCGACGTCAAAAATTGTAATGTAGTCTTTTTCTAATAAATAATATGCTTCTATAAGTGATAATTCAGAAGGTTTTGAAAAATACTCTAATCGAGGCTTATTTATTCCTAAAGGTGATCCGAAAAATCGTTGACCATTGATACCTTTGACATATAAATAAGACGCAAAAAGCGGATTAAAAACAATCACTCTTGAATTAATGAACTTGGTAGGTATTCTTTCTGGTAGTTCAATGTCATCAAGATTAACCCGATTATCTTTTGCTTGATCCATCATTAAAGAGATATTAACTATAACTTAATAAATCTTACAATTCTTCATTGATTAGAGTAAATTAATTAAGCTTCAAAAATAATAAATTTAATATTGAGATATAAATGATCAATGACTAAAAAAATGATCATACGACGAGCAACCCACGCAGGGACTTGGTATCCCGGAACGAAAACTAGCTTACTTGAAGCTTTAAAAGAATATTTTACAGATATTCATTTTGGTCCTGGAGAATTACCTACAACTCTACATAAAGAAGAAAGAAGAATTTTAGGAGGAGTCTCTCCACATGCAGGAATGACCTATTCAGGTCCTTGTGCTGCTCACACTTATTTTAACTTATTTAAAGAAAAAATTCCTGATACTGTTATAATTCTTGGTACGGATCATATTGGCTTTCATAAAATTGCGTTAATTTCGAACGGAGAATGGGAAACTCCACTAGGAAATCTTACTATCGATCATGAATTATCTGAAGCAATAGTAAATTCTAGCAAAATAATTGAAGATGATAAATCCTTATTTATTGGGTATTCCGAACAAGAACATAATATCGAAATTCAATTACCTTTTATAAAATATTGTTCTCTTGGTGAAGAGGTAAGAATTGTAACCATCAAAATTGCGGGAACTAGAGATTATAAAGTACTAAATGAAATTGCCGATGATATTGCTAAGGCAATTAGCTCATCAAATAAAGACGTGATTATCGTTGCATCTTCAGATATGTCTCATAAACAAGTAAACAACAAAGAACAATTAGAAAAATTTAAAAAAATTGATTTAGATGTAATCGACGCATTTAAAAGCTTAGATCCTGAAAAAACGCTAAATAGGGCTTTACAAACATCAATTTGTGGACCTCAGACGATCACCACCATGATGTTAATAAGTAAAAATCTTAATGCGACTCATGGTGAATTATTGAAATATTATGCGAGTTCTGAAAGAACAGGAATAATAGATGGATATTGTGTTGGTTATTTTTCAGGAATAACAATAATCTAATATTTAAATGATTAATTAACAAAAAGATTTGTAGAAATGCCAGAAGATAAAGATAAAGTTGAGGATTTCATAAGTTTATGGCGTAAAAAGATGTTAAATGAATCTAATCAACCTAGTGTCATTGGAGATACGCTTAAAAGAGTTCAAGAAGTTGAACAAGAAAATGAACAGTTGAGGAAAAAAATCGAGGCGAATATCGATTTAATTAGCAAAACAGAAGAAATTATAAGGAAAACAATTGAAGAAAACGAGATGTTAAAAGAGGAGTTAAAAAAGTTAGGATCAATTGGTGGAAGGAGTATAAGTGATATTCAACAAGAAAATCTTAATCTAAGTAATAATATTAAACGTCTTACTTTAAGCATAACTGAGAAAGATAACGTTTTGAATCTTAAAGAAAATGAAATTAATGAGTTGAAATTAAAGCTAAAGGAAGCAAATTCAGCTCTTCAATTCATGGCAGATACAGCTCCTGAAGATTCTCCTGATGTTTCACAAGAACTAATTGAAGATTTAAAATCTGAATTATCAAAGAAAAAGTCTCAGTTAGCAGAAAAAGACCAAAAGATTGTTGAACTTAATACTGTTATTTCACAATTAAACGAGAAACTAATCGATAAAGAAACTCATTCACAAGTAGATTATGTTATCCCTATTGAAGCTTCTAAGAGTGCTGTCATTAAACCACAACCCGCTCAAACATCCTCAGCTACTTTAGAAATACTCTGTCAAGACCTTCAAGCAGATTTGAATAAGTACAAGAAAATTGTAGAGAATTTGAATAGAGACAAATCTAAACTTCAACAAACTATAGAACAAGGTGGTTTTCAACTTGAACCAGAAGAATTAAAAGAGTTAAAAGAGGAAAATGAACAATTAAGATCAGAACTCACCCAAATACAAAATAAACTTGAATCAAAACAAAAAACGACAGCAGAAAAGCTTTCTCTTATAGAATCTGAAAGATTAGTCGAAAATCTACAAGCGCAGATAAAACAAAGGGACCAAGTTATAACAGAGTTAAGAACAGCCAAACAAATTCAAGCTAACACTCCTCAAGGTCCGGTGTCTAATTTAGTAGAGGATTTACAGACAACTATCAACAAATTAAAAATAACAATTGAAGAAAAGAATAAAATTATAGAAGAATTAAAATCCTCATAAATGAATTATCAAAATACGAATATTACCTCTCTATTTTTTATAGGGCATTTTGCTATCGATAATATCATAAGATTTAAACGTATAAGCAAGGCTACTTTGGGTGGAAGTGTTTCGTATTGCTCTTTAGCATTAAGAAAATATACTCAGAATGCTAAAATAAGCATTATCTCTCATGTGGGTACAAAAAACTTGAAAAATTCGTTATTAGCTCCTATTAAAAACAAAAACATTGATTTGAGAGGAATAAAATATTCAGAGGTAAAAAACACCAATTTTGTGTTGGATTATTTTGATCATGCTCGAACCTTAACACTCCGATCAAAAAGCCCAAATCTTGAGTTTAAACACATTCCTTCTGAATATCTTAAGAATCCTCCCGATATCTTTGTTCTTGTCCCATTATGTAATGAAATCTCTTTTGAATATATTTCACAAATCTCTAAAAACTTCCCTAATGTTTACCTTGGAATCGATTTGCAGGGATTCCTTAGAACTATTGATGAGAATGGAAAAATTTCATATCTCTATAATGATCAGGTTATCTCAACTATTGAAAATATCATAGATTTATTTAGAGATAAATTAATTCTTAAAGGTTCAGAAGAAGAAATGAGATTATTTACAGCCGAATATCAGGATCCTTCACGAGTAATGTTACATTTTAAAAAGTATAATTCTAATGGTTTATTCATTATGACCCTAGGAGAACAAGGTTCAATGATCTATAAAAAGGGTAATCCAGTTTTAAAGGTTCCTGCATTTAAACCAAAACGAGTCAGTGACGAAACAGGGGCAGGGGATGTATATTTTTCAATATTTTTATATGAGCTTCTGCAATCTGATAAATCTTGGACAATGATTAAACATTGTGCTTTTCTTGCTTCAGCAGCGGCTTCCTTTTTAGTGGAAAAAAAAGGGCCATCTGGATTTGTTGTTAAAACAAAAGTTATTGAGAGATTGAATAAAAAGGAGTATATTAGATAAATTGGGTGACCTCTCATTCACATAAACTTACATGTAGGTATAGGGATTATTATTGCTTCCATATCCAAACACTTCTTAGGATTTAATTTCTTCGAGTTTATAATTGTTATGTTTTTTTCTTTTCTCTGTGATTTTGATATTTTTTTATCAAGATTCGCTTTAAACAATAATCATAGAATGTTAATTACACATTCAATTATTCCAGGGCTTATAATTACTATTTTAGGAATTCTCATTAATTGGATTGTTCTGATTATTAGTGGATTTAGTTATCTTGTTCATATTATTATCGATGCATTTGATTGGGGTACAAATTTTTTTTTTTTTTTTAAAAAACAAGTAGGTTTTAAACTATTAATGACAAAAGAGGAGTCAATGAATCTTTCTAAGTATACTTCTCAATATAAAAATCCAAAATCCTTCTTTGACAGAAAATATTACGGTAATATTGGATGTTTAGTAATGGAAGTCTTGATATTTATAATCATGTTGATAAGTATTTCTGTATTTGCATTCCAGTACTTATTCTTAATCACAATCTATTTTGTCTTTCTTACATTCCATTTGTACCATCATTTTGTACTAAAAAAGATTGAATCCCACTAATGGAAATCTATTAAATTCTTTTTATATAATAAAAAATAAGCAAAAATTATTTCTATTCAAAAATAGATAAAAAAAGTAATTTATATTGATATTGCAAGGTGGTTGGTATTTCAGAAGAAATAAAAACTAAAGTTGGGATAACATTGGGTGAAGCTGAATCCCAGATGATTTTTAAATGTGATTTAGGAAATATGCTGGTAAAAGATTGCTATATTGACGAAGAGCATCACCAAGAAGTTGATATGCTTGGTCCTAATCCCTCAAGATTATTAGGATTAGGGATTTTAGGGTGTTTAAGTGCAAGTTTTATTTTTTGTTTAAAAAAAAGGAATTTCAGTGTTGATGATTTTAATGCTGAAGCAGAAGTAATTATTTCTCGAAATGAGAAAGGATTTTTGAGAATTAAAAAAATTGATGTCAATATACAACCAAAAATAACTGATCCTGCTACCCTTAAAAGAGCAAAACAGTGTTTAAAAGCAGCAAAGGATGGTGTAAGTTTTTTTGAGCAATATTGTATTGTTACTCAATCTGTAAGATCTGGTATAGAAGTGAATGTAAATCTTGATTTGTAATCAAATTTAATATAACGAAATAATATCACTAAAAAGCGATAGATATATGCCAATTGAAATGAAAACTAGAGTTAATTTAACACAAGAAGAAGAAATGGTATTTAAATGTGGACTTGGGAGCCTTAAAGTGGAGAATTTATACATAGATGAAAAAAACGAAAAAAATAGTGAAAAATTAGGTCCCTCTCCTGCTAAACTACTTGGATTATCTGTCTTAGGTTGTTTAGCAGCCAGTTTTTCATTTTGTTTGCAAAAAAAAAATTTTTCTTTAACAGGTTTAAATGGGAACGCAGAAGTTACTATTGCTCGAAATAATAAGGGATTTTGGAGAGTTAATAAAATTGATATAGAAATATTTCCTCTGATTGACTCTCCCGAAATGCGTAAAAGAGCAGATCAATGTTCTAAATTTTTTGAACAATATTGCATTATAGCAGAATCATTAAGAGCTGGCTTTGAAGTGAACGTCAAATTAGCATATTAAGTATTCCTTAACAGTTTTTTTTTAGAAATAGTTAATATAATCATTTCTAATCCTTTATTCCATCTTCTGTTATACTAAAAACAGTATCACTTTCAGGAATATTTGGAGCATCAACAACTTTAGCAATTCGTTGTTCCCCCTTTCCTTTTCTTAGAAAGATTCTTATTGTTGCACCATGAGCGACGACATGACCTCCTGTGTGAGTTAAAGGATTTCCATAGAATACATCAGGCTTAGCGGAAACTTGGTTTGTGAACAGAACTGCTAACTCATCATATACTTCTGATAATCTTAGTAGATCATGTATATGTGAATTTATAGTTTGTTGACGTGATGCTAAAGTTCCTCTCCCAACGTATTCACTTCGGAAATGTCCAATCAATGAATCTACAATAATTAATTTAATAGCTTTATCTTCAATAATTTTAGGAGATTCTTGAATTAAAAGTATTTGATGATCACTGTTATAGGCTCTTCCAACAGTTATATTTCTCAATGTTTCATTTGGATCTAAATCTAACGCAGTCGCCATCTGAATAATTCTTTCTGGTCGAAATGTACCTTCAGTGTCGATATAGAGAGCATTACCCTCAAGCCCACCTTCCTCATATGGTAACTGTACATTCACACATAATTGATGGGCTAATTGAGTTTTTCCTGTACGGTATTCACCAAAAAGCTCAGTAACCGCACCAGGTTCAATTCCTCCACCTAATAAATCGTCAAAATTCTGGCTACCTGTAGAGAGTTTGTTTAATAGTTTACGTTTTTCCCAAATTTCATCAGCAGATTTAAATTTCATGTTTTCTACGTCTTGAGCAGTTTTAACTAATTTTTCAGCAGTTTTGTCTCCTAATCCGACCTCATCAGTCAGTTTACTCAAAGGATACATCGCTAAAGTCCTAACTGATAATATACCTGCATCTTTTAATTTCTTTAAGGTTGCATCTCCAACACCAGGAAGGTCTTTTAAACTATAAGAAGATTTGGATATTGGCTCAACACCCTCATTTTCAGAATCAACACTAACTTTTTTTTTTGCCATTACAGAATATAAAGAAATATTACTATTTGAATTCCTCATAAAGTACTATTTATTCGTGAAATAAATATAAAAATAATAAGAAAAAGTTGTTTGAAGAATTACAGACTATTTTTTTATTTCCTTGCCAGACCGCGTTATAAGAAGCAAAACTAAAAAGAGTACTACTGAAAATAAAAATGTCATAACACCCATTGCCTCAGGAAGCCATATATAGCTTAAATATAGAAAGGGGAGTATAAATATGGCAACAAATAAAATTAAGACGGGTAATGTTGCTTCTTCATCCCTTATATCTATGATTAAAGGGACAATCACTAAGAGTACCAATATTGTCGCGGTCACTTTAAAGATTATTGCTGTACTTTCTCTGAAAACAGCAGAATGAACGTTTGGTAACCAAAAGTATAATACTTGTTCGGTGTAATTCGTTAAATCAGAATTTACTTCTGGTAATATTGCACTAATTATTAGTTGAATAATAATAGCAAGTGTTAGGTACAAAAGAATCTCATTTATCTCTTTATCTCTTTTGAGATACATAGCAATTGTGTCTCGTAATAAGCTGATGATCCATAAGATGAAAAGAATAACGTAAGCAAATAAAACATCGTAGCCTAAACCCCAATAGAAGTTGACAGGAAGCACTGCAACAATATAGCTTAAATATGCGTATTTTTCATTTCTTTTGAATAGATCAAAAACCAAAAATATACCATAAATCACAAAAAAAGTAATTATAACGATAACAGCACTAGCATCGACCATAAAATCATCTTTTACTTGTTCTTAAGTTAATTTATATTATTATATAATTAGTTGCTTTTGTTTTAAATTTTTAATTCTAAATATAATAATATAATTTTAATAATTTGAATTAGATCTTTAAGTTCTTTTGTGAACTTAGAGTTTTAAAATTATCTTTTCTAGCTTATCAATCATTTTCTGAGCTTCCTCTTTATGCACGGATTCCGCAGATAAGAGTATTGCATTCCTATGTAAAGCCACTTTTATCAGAGCATAACCATTATTGTCTATGACTTTTAATTCATTTATGATATCATGGTATCTATATCCTGATTCTTCGGCAGCCTCTCTTAATCGATTATGTATATTGTCTAAAAGATCTTGAGAAATTGGAACTGTTTTATTAATCTTTGTACCTTTTGGAAATCCTTTAGTTAGAGAACTGAGTAGATCATCTTGATTTGTCATTATATCAAGAATCTTAAGTAAAATAAAATTACCATCAGAAAAAGGAGCCCACTCTGGAAAATAAAACTTCAACGTGTCTGCTGCGGCAAAACAAGCTCTCTCCTCTCTAATTTGTCTAGAAATTTCCCCAGGGTAATTCTCAACTTGTTTAATAGGAAAACCTCCATTTTCTATAAAATCCTTTACCACAGGAGGAATTGAAGGTGTTGTTATAATTGTATTTGCTCTTGAGTTTTGGATACGCTTATCAAAACTTACAAATAACATAAGTAAATCTTCAAAACAAATCTCTAAACCATTTTCATCAACAACCAATATTCGTGAACCATCTACGTCAAAACACACTCCAAGATGACTATTTGAAGCCTTAACTATATCCGCAGTATTTCTTATAGTATTGATGCTTGGTACAGGACTAGAAGACCTTTCACGGTAATGAGTATTCAAAGCAATTACTTCAACCCCGATTTCGTTTATTAGAAGTGGAGTTATCTTACCCGTAGGACCATATGAACAATCTACAACTATTTTTAAGTTAGCTTTCTTAATTTTTTTCTTATCGACAAATTGTTGTAAAGACTTAATGTAAATGTCAGAAGTCTGATAAATAGTGGTAATTTGTCCAATTTCATTCGGATCAACTCTCCTTACTTGCTTTGGATAGGAATTATAAGAATCAATTATCTTTTGAATTTGGCTCTTTGAAACTTCTATTCCTCCAGCATCTAAGAACCTTATTCCCACATCTTCACTAAATAGATGACCTCCTGAAAAGTATACACCACCACTAGCTCCAAATCGTCTAATTGTAAATTGTACCAGGGGAAAAGTACTATCTGATAAATTTAGAAGGTTAATTCCTGTAGACATCACACCAGATGTATATGCCCTTTTCAACATTCTGCTATCATTATGATAATCTCTTCCCATAACAATAGATTCATTCTGATTAAATAAACTCCCATGGATAGAACCAATTGAACTTGATATTTCTGGTGTGAAAACATAATTTGCCTTACCAATAATTCTCCCGTTTTTGTTCAGTTCATTAAGATTTTTTATTGGTGTAAGAGTCATTTAAGATTGCAATTTTAAATTTATGATTTATTTTTGATTGGATATAATAATAATACCTAACTAAACTACATTATATAACTTTACCGTTTTTAATTAATCATCATTATCTTTTAAGTATTTAAGATAGAATTATATACTATACTATAATTTATTCATTGAGAAATTATGAGTGAAATTGGTAGTTATTGCCTGACGCTTCATGCTCATTTACCGTGGGTTCTTAATCATGGCGTCTGGCCCCATGGGACAGATTGGCTCAATGAAGCAGCAGCTGAAACTTATATCCCCTTATTGATGGAACTTAATAAACTTGTTGATGATGGATATAAACCAAAATTGACATTAACCCTTACTCCTGTTTTATGTGAGATGTTACGTCATCCCACCTTTATTGATGGATTTCAAGGGTATTTAGATGAGAAATATAACGCCGCTGTTTATGATTACAATGATTTCACCGAAAATAAATATGAAGAAGGAAGGATTAAACTAACGAAATGGTGGCAGGAGTTCTATTCCCGAGTAAAGGAAGATTTCCTACACCGATATAATAAAGATATTGTAGGTGAGTTTAAAAAACTACAAGATATGGGTTTATTAGACATTATAACCTGCGGAGCAACCCATGGATACGCACCCCTTCTTTCTAAGGAAAGTTCTATTGATGCTCAATTTAAAACAGCTGTTGATAATTATAAAAGACATTTTGGAAGATCTCCTACAGGTGTTTGGTTGCCTGAATGTGCTTATCGTCCAGGATACCGATGGAAAAATCCAATAACTGGTGAGGAATATGATAGACCTGGTTTAGAATATTTCCTAGCGAAAAATGGATTAAAATACTTCTTCATTGATACTGCTTTATTGCTTGGCGGAAAATCACAGGGTGTTTATGCTGCTCGTTTTCCCTTGCTAGCTGAATTATGGAAGCAATTTGAATCACAATATGAAGAAATTCCAACTTCTTTTGAAAAATCACAATATGAACCTTACTTGGTTTCCACTGATCCCAGCACTCCCGGTCCAGTTGGTTTCTTTACTAGAGATGAAAAAACGGGTATAGTGGTTTGGTCGGGGGAACATGGTTATCCCGGTTGTGCAGAATATTTAGACTTCCATAAGAAACATTTTCCTGGAGGTTTGAAGTACTGGAAGGTTACGAGCCCAAAACTCGATCTAGGTAAGAAAATGCTTTATTGGCCAGAAGATGTTCCAAACAAACTAGATGAGAATGCTAGTCATTACATAAATCTAGCTAAAGACATATTAAGAGATTATAAACATCGATTTGAAAGAAAGGGTATTATAGTGGCACCCTACGATGCAGAACTCTTCGGACACTGGTGGTTTGAAGGAAACTGGTGGATATCACGCATCCTTAGATGGATGGAAGATGATCCTGAAATAAATCTAACAAATACTAGAATTTACGCAGAAAATAATCCCCCAAATAAAGTTGTTAGTGTGATTGAGGGATCGTGGGGTCAAGCATCATCTCATTGGGTGTGGCTTAATGAATGGACAACGTGGACGTGGTCTAGAATTTATGAATGTGAAGCTAAGAGTGAAGAGATTATAGCTAAACATAAATATTCACATGATCCTAATCTGATTAAAATCCTCAAGCAAATGGCACGAGAATTATTGTTACTTGAGAGCAGTGATTGGCAATTCTTAATAACAACTTGGTCTGCGCGAGATTATGCTGAAAACAGGATAGCTCTTCACTATGACAATTTTAACAGGCTCTATAATATGGCAAATACATATGCAAATGGTCAAAATGTTGAAGAAGGGGAGTGGCACTTTTTAGGTACGATTGAAGCGAATGATGGATTATTTGAAGCACTAGATCTTGAACCCTTTGCTAAAAAATAATCCTTAATTCTCGAACCATTATGCTCGTAAATAATTTAGAGAATGTAAGGTAAAATAAAATATAATTGGATATTTTTTTAGAGTTTGTTTTCAATTAATTTATTTTACAATCAGTAAATTACATAATACATTGTTCATGACTTGGGTTGGAATGGAACCTAGTATTCTCCTTTTTAGAATTCCATGCTTCCCACTATAACCGAGGACGACAAGACTAATATTCTCCTTTTCAACAATGTCTTTTATATAATCCTCTGCGTTAATATCAGTGATAAGCCTTTTTTCAAATAAAATGTTTGCTTCTTTTAACAATTTTTCTACCTCAGAAAAGACTTTTTTACTGTGTTCTTCATTATCTTTAGCATCTGAATCTGATTTTCGATGCTCAGTTGAGTGAAATGCTATTACTTTACCTTCAGAACCTTTTTGAATTTCAATCACTTTTTTAGCTGCTTTTATCGATCCTTCTGACTCATCAATTCCAATTAAGATCTTGTTAAATATAGGTTTAACACCTCCAATTAATTACAACTTGTATCTATATAAAAAACCCAGAATAGTAGATAAAGGTGATTATAAAAAAATATAAATCTTTTATTATAATTGAACTTTTGATGTTAATTGGAATAACTGGTTCTAATATTATAAATTAAAGAAAGTAAATTTAAAAGTTAACACTTGCTAGTTTTTATAAAAGATAGCCTTGAGAGAAATCTTATGTATAAGAAAATTCTAATAGCCACTGATGGGAGCAAGCATATAAACCGAGCTGCGCCAATTATTATTGGTTTTCATAAAAAATGGGGGAGTAAAATTGTTATCTTTCATTCAATCAAGCATATGCTAAAAAAAGTTTCCCCAACTTCTCCTAACTTGACTATTCCCTATGATGCTAATTCATATCTTACTGGTAGGGTTATCAGTCAACCGATGTTAATAAAAGGAGTAGATGAGCCTGAAATACAAAGATTAAGCTTCTCTGAGGTTTTTACAATAGCGCAGAATATTTTAACGGAAAAAAAAGCAATATTTGATGAAGTTCAAGTCCCAGCGAAAATAAAGTTGGTAAAAAATGATAACCCTGAAGATTATATTCAAAAAGTTGCAAAGAAATATGATCTCATTGTTATTGGTATTAAAGGGGTTCATTCAAAGCTTAGCCAAGTATTTTTAGGTTCTGTAGCTGAAGCTGTAGTGAAGAATGCTCCTTGTGATGTGATGGTAATCAGATAAAAACCTAACTTATCTTCTTGAAAGCAAGAATCTAAATAGCACAACCTTAAAGGTTTTGTAAAAAAATAGATTTTGATTCTTTTCCCAATTAAAACAAAATAGATTAACTAGGGACTATTTTATTCATCAATGGAACAAATTGATTATATCCCTGAATGGGCAAAGACAGCAATCCTATATCATATATATCCATTAGGCTTTTTTGGAGCTCCTAAATATAATACGGCTGAAAATGGGCAGGTTGATCGTTTAGCGGAAATTAGAAATTTCTATGATCATTTCAAGAATTTAGGAGTTAATGTGATTCAGTTTGGACCATTATTTGAATCCGTTTCGCATGGATATGATACAAAAGATTACATGAAAATAGACCATCGTTTAGGAAACAATGATTTGTTTAAACAAATTATTACTGAACTACACAATATGAATATTAGAGTTATTATTGATGGCGTTTTTAACCATGTCGGCAGGGAATTTGAATCATTCAAAGATATACAAATCTACCGGGAAAAATCTTGGCGAAAACATTGGCACTTTATTGATTTCTCAAGAAATAATCCATATAATGATGGTTTTGACTACAAAAATTGGGAAGGACATTATGGACTTGTAAAGTTAAACCTAACCGAAAAAGATGTACGAGAATATATTTTTTCTGTTTGTAGATATTGGTTAGAAGAAATTGGAATAGATGGTTGGCGTTTAGACGTAGCTTATTTAATACATGCTAGTTTTTGGCGGGAATTTAGACAAGTTTGCAAAAAAGCCAAACCTGATTGCCTTTTAGTTGGAGAATTGATTCGTGAACCTTATAATAAATGGGTGGGACCAGAATTATTAGATGCGGGGACTGGATATCATGTTTATAAATCCATTTGGAGTGCGATAAATTCTAATAATATATATGAGCTGAAAGCGGTTTTAGAGAGATCATTTCATCCTAAATGGGGTTTATTTAAAGACATAACTTTTTTAAATTTTTTAGGAAATCATGATTGTACGAGGATTCGCTCTGTTCTCAAGGATGACAGATATATTTTTCCTGCATTTATGTTCCTTCTTACTGCTAATGGAATTCCTAAAATTTATTATGGTGATGAAATAGGCCTTAGGGGAATAAAAACAAAGTACTCTGATGATGATGTAAGGCAGCCGATGCCAAGCTCTTATGATGGATGGCCTTCAATGAGTAGCGATATCTTTAGAAACATCCAAAACTTTATAGAGATAAGAAAAAATAATCATGCATTAACACATGGCGACCTAACACCTGTTTTTGCAGATAAAAACGTTATAGCATATTTTAGACGTTCTACTAAACAGACCCTATTGATAATTATAAATAGCAGCTTTAATAAAACTGAAAAAGTTATC
The DNA here is from genome assembly GCA_048938895.1 of Promethearchaeota archaeon. Taxonomy (GTDB): domain Archaea; phylum Asgardarchaeota; class Lokiarchaeia; order Sigyniarchaeales; family SOKP01; genus Loki-b32. The sequence goes on along the minus strand of JBHLLU010000009.1, from coordinate 56,763 downwards.
CCATTATGGAATCTAAATTTAGAAGGTTCTCGATTCGTAGAAATATTGGAACAAGGAGGAGATAAAGAATATATTGTTAGACGCAATCAATTATTAATTCCTGAGTTGTATCCCTGTTGGGGAAGAATTTTGGAACTATGCAAATTATAGTAAGAAAAAAAAATATATAGAAGATTTATTATCTTCCTTTTAATTTGGTTTTAAACTTGGGTTTTTTAAGGATTATTACAGCAATTGTTATGGCAATAATTCCAATGATGAGATTTGTCTCATATCCAAATATTTCCACATCAGACGGAGTTTCTTCAACAATAATATAATCTGTTTTAGTTTCTGTATCTAAATCCCCATTCTTATCAATTACAATTAAACTAACACTAAAAGTTCCTACTGTCGTATATTGGTGAGTTGGATTCTGAATTGTAGAAGTTAAGCCATCCCCAAAATTCCAAAGAAAAGTCGCTGGAGAATTCCCTATAGTTCCAGTAAATTCAAATTCTATCCATTCATTTTTTACAATTGTTGTGGTATCAGTAGTAAAATTAGAATGCGGAACCAAATCTGGATCTACGGTTATAAAATCTACCTTTGTCTCATTATCAGAATCACCATTAGCATCTATAATATATAAGCTGACAGTATAGATTCCCGCTGTAGTATACTGGTGAGTTGGATTCTGATTTGCAGAATAATATCCATCCCCAAAATCCCATTGATATGTTGCTGAAGGATCTCCTTCACTACCAGTAAATGTAAAGTTCACTGATTCACCTTCTATGATATTTGTAGTATCAACTATAAAATCAGCCTCTGGCAATAGATTTGGAGCAGCTTTAACTAAATTATACTTGAAGGTCTCCCAGTACCAGGTATATTCAAAATCCTCATTAATGGCATACCCAATCAAATCGTTTGCTAAATATATACATGGATATTGATAGTTCTGAACCCAATGAGCTAGTTTATTGTATAAATCCTGTATTCCAGTACTGTTTTGAAATTTTAGTCTTTCAATTAAATCATCGCACGTTGAATTATAGTTAAAGCCCATATTGTAAAATTGATTATATGGCCAGAGTGGTATAGATCCAGAGGGACTCTTATAATAGGCTTCAATGTAAGGAAGAACCTCTATTGGGGGATAATAAAATTTCATGGCAAAACCATCGGTTGTGAACCAAGGAAAAGTAAAATATGCAGTCATTTTAGAGTATGTATCAGGTATATCTTCCCAACCATCTATACTACATCCAATATCTCTAAGGCTTGCTGTCAATACACTATATGCTTCTAAATGGGCTTGATCCCAACTATACTCCATAGTATAAATAGGATTGATATCCGCTACTGCATTCCATTCACTTGTTGCACTACTTATATCAAGGCCTCTAGCAGCACATTTTGGTCCCCAAAATGGATCATCTAAAAGGGTTTGACGTGCTATAGTGAGATCTTGAGTAGCAATCGATATGGAGCTATTATAATACGGATTCACTTTTCCAAGAAGTCCTCCCGAACGTACCACCCGATCATTGAAGGCAACATGAATATATGTATCATAATCAAACGCATAAGAAATCGCTTTCCTAAACGCTCGATTCACCCCATGCACGTTTATTGTACCATCCGAATTCATAATTCCTGAAGCTATGAATGACGCTTGGAAAGGTGCGTAGTAGGGACTCATATCTATACCTAGATCAGCATAAAAACTTTTCATAATTGTTTCATTTATGCAATTTAAAATGATATTCTCTCCGTAACTTTCAACTCCCAGAGGTATATAGTTTACATTTGGAGCTGCAATCATATCATCATAATTAAGGGGTTCCCATGCTCGATCATAAGCGAAGTGAACATCCCCAGTAACCATAGCAGTACTTCTAGCTTGATATCCTGCTTCTGTGTGGGCAAATGTAGCCAAAGCAACTTCTGGAACACTATGAAAACCCTCAGCCTGTTGAGCAGTGGCATTCCACCAGTTATCAAATCTTGTCATTGTACCAACATCCATTACATGTTCATTAAAAATATAAGGACCAGTACCTATTAAGTGTCCAGGAAAAACTGCAGGATTATCTTGTGGAAAAGCGGGATCATCACCATAACCTTTGATAATAGTATCAAAATAATCTACATAACTGTACATTGAGATCATCTCTATTCCCTTGAGATAGTGTGGACCAGTACGCCAATCATTAAAATAGATTTTGACTTTTCCTCCTGATGGTAAATCTTCTATAATTGTTACATTTGCAAAGCGAGGAAAGCGACTGATTAAATCTCCAGAAATCCCATATTCTGCATAGCTGGAAGGGATTCCATTAAACTGTGTAACATTCCAACTGGCGGTTTCAAATTCAGCCCAATCATCTACTTGCAACCAATAATTATCTTGTGCAGAATGTATATTCGCATCAATGTATGTCAGAACACCACTGATATTTCCCAAAATTGTCATAAGTCTATCAATATTCCATTTGCATACTGTTGCATTCCAATCTGAACCATCGTGGAATTGAACACCAGCTCTAAGCGTTATCTCCATTGACTTAATTCCGTCATAATTTACAAAACCATCAACATTCATTTCATTTGGCCTATATTCATACGTCCAACTGGTTGCAAGTACTGGTTGTAATTCATCAAGGTCGCCTGTTGTGTTATATGGAAATGCAAATAAGCATTCAAGAGCATTATCCAAATAATAATCTCCCGTACTGGTTACATAAGTACATGGATCCCAGTGTGCTATGTTGCGTGGCCCACAAGCACCTACAACAAAAATACTTGGTGCAGCAGGTTCTATAATTGAAGGGCTTGACATCTGTTCCTCATCAGACAGAACATTTGCTACTCTAATAAGTAGAATAGGGTTAATTATGGATATAAGTAAGAAAAAAAAAACAATTACTTTTAAAGACTTTCTCATTAAATCTCTACTCTTTTTTGTAAATATGGATTTCCAAATAAAAAACTATATTAAAATATTTATAAATGTTTTTAAAAATGTTTAATCTTTTGTTAGCTAAACATATGATCTAATTTTATAGTTATCATTCCAAAGAGCACTTGAACTCTTAAGGAATTTTTACTGTAGGAGAAAAGACATCCCTAAAATATTAGTTAAGAACTGCTTAAAAGAAATTTAGTTTAGAAGTTAAAATTATTAAAAAGATTTTAATCATGCATCCTTATTTAAATCAAAATTGAAAATGAAAATTCAGTATGAAAATGACTGATAAATCAACTTTACTAAACCTTGTAAATATGCATGGTACTCCCTTGATTGTAATTGATCATAATTTAATTAAAATGAATTACAGAAAATTCTGTAAGAATCTATCCTATATTAAACCTTTTTACGCAATTAAAGCTAATCCCGAGTCAAAAATTGTAGAAACATTGTATAATGAAGGTTGTGGATTTGATGTTGCATCGTGGGAAGAATTTATGATTGTTTATAATACCATTAAGGGAAACCATGAGGAGAAAAAAGCATTTATTAATGAAAACGTAATTTATGCAAATCCTGTAAAAAGAATTGAATCATTAAAAAAACTTGATGAATATTCTATCCGTATGACATTTGACAATTATGTAGAAATTGATAAGATTGCTAAATACTGTAAAAACAGTCGTTTGATTTTAAGAGTGGATGTTCCTAATACTGGTTCAGTTGTGGAACTCTCAACTAAATTTGGAGCTAATCCTAAGATTTGTTTAGACTTAATAAGTTATGCTAAAAGGGTGGGATTTGATGTAGAAGGAGTTAGCTTTCATGTTGGTAGTCAATGTAGTAATATTGATAATTATCTTAAAGCTATTCAAATTGCTCATAATATATTCGAACAAGCTAAGGATATTGGACAAGAATTAACTTTTTTAGATATAGGTGGGGGATTTCCTGTTCCTTATGATGAAAATGTTCCCTCATTTGAATCTTTAGCAGAGGTAATTAATGAAAACATCTCTGAATATTTTGATATTGCCAAGATGAAAATAATAGCAGAACCCGGTCGCTTTTTTGTTGCCACCACTGCAATTGCTATTGTCGAAATTAACGGTAAAGCTATGAGAAACAACAAAGTATATTATTATGTTAATGATGGTATCTATAATACCTTTTCAGGAGTTATTTTCGACCATGTCCAATATCATTTTAAAGCTTTTAAAGAAGGTTTACCGAAAGAATCTGCTGTTGTAGGCCCAACATGTGATGCCTTAGATAAGATTTCGCTTAATGAACAATTACCTGATTTAGATATAGAAGATCTACTCTATTCTGAAAATGTCGGTGCTTATACTAATGCTTCCGCAACAAATTTCAATGGATTCCCCCCCGCAAAATTAATCCACATAAATACATAATTTTGCTAAACAAAAATTTTAAGCAGAAAAATCTATCGCAGAATTAGCACATCACATAAAACACTATCCATTACCTTAGTAGGGATAGATCCCAAATTTTTGTAAATATGGATTTCCAAGTAAAAGACTATAAACAATTTTTTATTGACCAAATATTGGATCGAACCATTTGTTAAAAAATAAAAAAAAAAAAAAAAAATTATTTATATTTCAGTAATAAGTCTTGTATTTGAGATTGCAATTGTTCCTTCTCTAATAGAAATTCTTCAGTAGACTTTGATTTAATTCTTAATGGGACTATTGACATTGACATTATCATTGGTTTTTTTTCCGTTTCGACAGTAACGGAATAAGAAATCCCATTTTTAACTATTTGAATATCATATGCTTCATGTATTGGAAAATAATAACCCCATTCGACAAGGTTTAGTGATTCGATATCCTTTCGAAGAGCTTTTGTAATAGCTCTACGTACTGCTTTACGATGACGTGTAATACCGGCCCTAAATGCCATTCCAATCAAACCTGGTCTTCCAGGGCCAACCATTTTAGACTGTGCTGAACGTACTTCCTGCGTCCCACTTAATATTAGTCGATAATTTGTTAAATAAATTCGACCTGTTGACGTAACCTTACTTTCTAATATCGATCCAAAAAATGTAGCAACTATTTCCTCTTCCTCCAAAAAGCAAAAATTCCTGAGGATGTATATATCCATTTCTGTCATCTGGGAACTATCAATCCTCTTGAGTGATTTTAGTAAAAGCGGGTAGACATTTTCCATAAAATATTCAGAATCTTTGATTAATAATTCCCCAATCATGTCATAAATTTCATTTAAGGGAATATCAGGAAGAGTTATCATTTTTCCTAAGGTTTTTGCTAATTTCTTAGCTTTCTTATTCTCCATTAGGGAAAATAAATCGTTTTTTACAATGGTTACATTACTCAAATTAATTACCTTTTCTTTAGAATTAATTGCGTGCTTGATTTTTGTCTAAAAGATTTTAAAATTAAAAATTTATTATGACTAACTATGCTTATATTTTATTTAAAATTTATTTAATGTCTTATAGATAATTATTACATTAGATATGAATGTGTTAGAGAAAGAATGGCAAAAAAATTCTTTTGTTTTTTGATTGGTCAGTAGTTATACCTCAACTTACCATATTAAACCAAAAATACCCCAAATAGAAAAATACGATACAGAAGATGCTATAAAAAAACAAATCAAATCAACAATTCCAATAAATATCCCACTATATGACATATACGTGAGATCTACCTTATTAATTCCAAGTGCACCAATGATTATTGCTACAATCCCTATGGGATACCCAAAAAAGAGACCTACTAGAGCAAATATTAATGCAAAAAATCCGTAGATCTCCCCATATTTTTTTTTTCTAGATTTTTGAAGTTTTGAGGCACTGACTATATGATATGGATTCACGTTATTTATTAGAGTAGAAACCTTACTTTCCTGGAATGGATTTTTCTTTTCAAGAATGGTGTTTCCACAATTAGGACATGCTTTCCATTCTGGTTTTAAGCTTGTTCCACATTTAGAACAATAATTATCCATATATATTTTTAAGCTTCAATCATATAAATATCCTTACTATTTATTGATCAAAAGCTTGAGAACCTAAGCGTTTATTCAAATAGCTTTTAAGCAGAAAAATCTATCGCACAATTAGCACATCACATAAAACACTATCCATTACCTTAGTAGGGATAGAACCCATTACCGAACCACTCAAAAGTTTATGCTTACCCTTATTACCAAGAACAACTAAATTAAAGTTTTCTCTCTCGACAGCGTTTTTTATGAAAACTTCAGGATGAACATCTTCTATCAGCCTTGTTTCGATCTTAAGATTTGCATCTTGAAAGAGTTTCTCAACATTATTTAAAATTTTCTTTCCCTCATTCATATGCTCTTCTTTAACTGATTCTCTACTTAAAAAACCATGTAAAACAGAGTGAAATGCAACTGTATTCCCACCAAACTCATTTTGAATTTCTAAAACACGCTGAGTTGCCTTTTTAGATTCCTCTGATTCATCAACCCCTATTAATATTTTATCATAAATAACAGCATCACCCATAAGTTTTTTTTAATTATTTTTTATATAAAATAAATACAGTAATAAACATGATTATTCCAAAATATTAGTTCCATTAATGTATATCATTTCTTGTTTTCATTCATTAATCAAGCAATTTACTCTTTGAATTTAAGAAAAAAAAATTCATTTTTCCTAATGAATACATAAGATTACGGAAAGATGCTTTTTATAAAATAAAGAAAGTAAGTTTAATAATTCATATTTGCTAATTCATTACAACTAAATTCTAATTGTGATTATATGTATAAGAAAATACTACTAGCTACAGATGGTCATTCTTCCATGAAGAGAGCAACTGCAGTTATAATATCTTTTTATAAAAAATGGGGTAGTGAAATTAGGATTTTTCATTCTGTTAAACATTTGGCAGAAAAAGTTACTCCCCCGTCTCATGGGTTAACTGCACCCTATACTTCTAATGCTTATTATAATATTACTGCAACTGCAATACCCGATGGGGTATTAATACAAGATAACTCAGAGATATTACGTTTAGATGATGAGGAGATTGAAGAAATAGGCGAAAATATATTAAATGGAACAAAAGCATTTTTTGATGAAGTTCAAGTACCTGTAAAAACACGTTTAATCATCAAGGAAGATCCAGAACATTACATAGAAAGAATTGTCAAAAAGAAAAAGTTTGACCTTGTGGTAATGGGATATAGCGGGCTCCACTCTAAATTAAGAGAACTAGTAATAGGCTCAGTAGCTAAATATGTTGTAGCCAATGTCCCATGTGATGTATTAGTGATACGGTAAATCTAATTTTTAGTTCACTTTTTTCTGAAATAATCTATGTTAATTTCCTGAAAGCATGAGTCAATTGATTCAATTTCTTCTAATTCTTGTAGATTAATTCTATTTTGATCAGTAAAATCTTTCGCGCCCCATATCAATTTAAGAAATCGTTGATGATGGTGATGAAATCTTTGATTAGCATATTCCTTAGCCTGTTCTGTATAGAGTAAAAATGGCCAATCACTTCCCTCCATTAAGATCAACTCTCTCGCAATTTGTTTAAGCACCTGTTGTTCCCATCCGTTTGGATTAGGATTATTTTCTAATACTTGTTCAAATGCTTTCATCGAACTATTGATATAGGGCCAAAGCCATCCATGATCTTGATTTTTCCATACTCTGAAATCTCCCCCTTCGCCCCAACTACTTTCCTTCATTGAAATAACAGAGAAGTTGTTTTTGTTTTTGCCAATGTAATCTGAAATAGTTATCATTTCAATACTGGGATTCTTAATGATAAGTTCAAAAACTTTCTTTAACCAATCTATTCCTTCGCCCCACCAGTGACCATATAGCTCAAAATCATACATCGAAATTATAATTCCATTGAGCTCAGTCTCATTTGAAAAGTCTAGTAATTCTGTTTCAACAAGGTTCATAAAATGATTTGAATCAGCATCTACTTTTTTGCCAGCTTTTTCGATATCATATAACTGCTTCTCTTGTTTTTTTGTAATCCTCCAATAATGCAATCCAGATTCATGATCTTTCTTATGAAATTCTCTATAATATTCATTCCCGGGATATCCAATATTAGCATCCCAGACTTGTCTACTCGTATTTTTATTTCGTCCAAAAACTGAGACATTACTTTCTAAATTATATCCGAAACTAGTATTTAACCCAATTTCATTTTTAGTTTCAAGAATCTCAGCATCCAAAATTCCATGCGAATCAACAAAAAAGTATTCTATTCCTGAGTTATTTAACCAGTAATCAATACTTTCTCTAACTTTTCCATTCTTATATTCTTTGGGTCTATAAGCACATTCAGGTAACCAAATCCCTTTAGGTTCTCTATTGAAATATTTTTTATGAGCGTCTACAGCTAATTGAATTTGGGAAAAAACTCCAGAATTACTTTCAAACAGAGGTAAAAATCCATGTGTTGCTCCACAAGTGATCAATTCAATCATTCCTTCATCTTGGAGCCATTTAAAGCTTCCTAGAATATCTCTATAATAATTATGATAAAAAGTTTCTAAATTATACTTGAATTTAGCTAAATGGAAATTAGCAATTGCCTTTCTTTGAGGATTGTTCTCAAAACGTTTTATATCTTGTTGAGCTCGTGAAATCAGATTCTCCATATATCCCGAAAATTGTTGTTTCATATATTCATCTGCCAACTGTTCGGCTAATATTGGAGTAATATTAATTGTTATGGCCGTTTTTATTCCTTTTTCTTTAAGATCTCTCAACACATTAAGAAATGGGATATATGTCTCATTCATAGCTTCAAATAGCCATTCCTCTCCAGCAGGCCATCTTCCTGATTTCTTACACCATGGGATATGCCCATGTAGAATTAAACCAAAATATCCAAGAATCATAATTATTTTTCCTAATTAGCTCTTTTCTCTTGCAATTTTAATGAAAAACTCTCAAACTTTAATAAGAAGTTCTCCAAATTATTATTTTTCATTCTTTCTCTTATATTATTAAAACCAGAGCATATTCCCCAGTTAAATGGAGTTTCACATTTATAGCAAGAGCCGAGGATGCCATAAGCATGGTATAAATTTAAGATAATTAAAAGAGGGTAGAATATTATAAATGCAGTTTTTGAGTTTATATTTCTCGGATTAGGACATTTCATTATCCAATTATATAATAGGGCTGCACCTACACCAATCAAAAATTTCTGTATAATTTTAATTTTTTTTTTTTTGGTAAGATTTAGCAAACTAAGAAAAAAAGTTCCTAAAAAGACAAAGCTTAATATAAAAAAAAAATCAGAACTAAAGAAGTTATTTGTATCTAGCATTGCAAGAAGGAAAACTGTGAGGAATACTGTAGGATAACCAATAAAACACCCAATACATAACCTGATTTTACCACAATTTATGGTATGACCCTTGAAATATTTACATTCAGGATGATGACTTAAAAAAAAAGGGAGAAAACTTTTAACATACAATAAGATCTTCTTAAATCTGCCATTTTCCTGCCCATCACTAGAAAGTGAACTAGGATCCTCCAATTGATTATGATATTGATTATTATTTATCGAATTCAACTTAAACCAGAATTATATTTTTAAGATACTTATATTTAGTATGGAAATGGAAAGCTAAACCAACTAAAAAGCCAGAACCAAGAAATAAAGAAACACGTAATATCTATAACACCTAAAATCAAACCTATTACTGCCATACCAGAATTCTCATCTCTATTTAATCCAAGACCGCCTATTATAATAGCTATAACTCCAAAAACAATTCCTCCACAGAACAAACCTACAATACCACATACTAAAGCAACAGCACCATAAGTGTTTTGCCCTGCCATGGAAGAAGATTTTTGATAAGTAGGAACTCTAGGTGCTGTTGGTTGTGGTTGGAATCGTGGGAGTGGCTGAGGTTGATGGATTTCTTGTTTTTTAAGTTCTTTTCCACATTGAGGACAAATATTCCAAGTTTCCTCAATTTTCAGTCCACACTCAATGCAATAAGGCATAATTGTATTAATTACATTTGAACATATAAATATTTCATTTTTCATCAGTTTACGAGATAATATCCCCACAGATATTAAAAAATGATTTCCTAAATATTTGTTCCAAGCTCCAAGGTCTTATCTCGTAATTGGGAATTATTTTCAATTCTGCAGTTTGGTGCAATTATCGATCTCTCTAAAACAACGTTTTCGCCAATAGTGCAATTATCACAAATTATACTTTCCGTAATAATACAGCCTGCTCCAATCTTCACATTATCCCAAATTACACTTTTCTCAATTACACTGTCTTCTCCTATAATAACATTATGTCCAATGGAAGAGAGTTCTTTAATCTTGACACGATTTTCTAATTGCACAAATTCTGCAAAACAAGTTGGTTTTTGGATTTCAATATTTTGACCAGAATTAATAATTCCCATAACATAAATTCCATCATATTCTACACCGTTCGGTAAAATAGGCCATGCATACTTTCGAAGTAGATCCCAGTTTACCCATAAATAGGTGGTAGAATTCCCCGCATCCATCCAGTAATAATTTTTAACAAACCCATATAAATTATATTGATTTTCAAGAAGATATGGAAAAAGTTCACCACCAAAATCCATTAAACCTGTTTCATGAAGTATCTTTCCTATATCCTTATTAAAACAATAAATCCCAGTATTTATAATGTTAGTATGAAGAAAAAGATCGGCTCTCTGAGCCATGCTGCTTACATATAGTTCCATTGGGGCTGGTTTCTCAAGAAAAAGATAAATTTTACGGTTTTTATCTAAAAGAACTACTCCATATTGAGATGTATGGCTTTCCACAGTTTTCATCGATATTGTAGCCAGACCTTTTTTTTCTGAATGAAATGCCATAAAATCTTTCATAGGTAAATTAGTGACAATATCTGCCATGCTAACAACAACTTTTTCGGAATCAATTCTATCTGTAAGTAACCTATATGCATCAGCAGTTCCATTACTTTTTTGTATCTCACATTCCAGTTCAACATCACCAAGTCTATCAGCAGTCCAAGTTTTTTCAATATAATTCTTTAATAAATCTCCTTTATATGCTAAAGCAAGAATTATATGCTTAATATCTGCATAAACAAGATGTGCAATAGCATAATCGACCATAGGAACGTTGGTTACTTTTACTAAAGGTTTTGGAATTAAAGAGGTCAAAGGCATCAATCTCTCGCCTTTACCACCAGCAAGTATTATGGCAGACCATTCACGAGTCATAGTAAATTAAAATATTCCTTAAGAAAGATAATAAATGAATTCATTAAGATAACAAACACTATATATATCAGATACAATAGTTATAAATCTAATTTTATTTGATATAAAAAAATTATTAAAATAAAATAAATAGAGCCTCTTCAAACAATTATCTCGTATACTTCTCTAATGATTCTCTTATTTCTTTTGCGGCAATATGTGGTAATTTTCGGGCGACTCTCATATCCTCTGCCATCTCAGCACCTCCAATAGTTTCATGAGGGATTATATCAGCAAACAAATGGAAATTGGCATCATAACCAAATGGACAAGAGTTAAACAAGATATTTCTATTCTTATCAATATTAATATCATCTAAAGCTTGGAAGATAATTTTTAAAGAATAAGCTAAATCGTCAATTTGATTAACCTTTAATTGAGAAAACCGTCTAATATGTTCATTTGGGTGAAATCTTATATGATAATTTCGCACGGGACTTCCAGTAGTATAAAATGTCCAAAAATCAGAATTTAGGATAATTCTATCAGTATCTCCATGTGAAGTTTTGCATAAATGACATTCATCTCCCATTCCCTTAAATGCTTCAAGGTATCCTTCTAATCGACTTCCATGTCCATCCATATTCAAATCTATATAAGTTTGGCTATGAATCCGAGGTTGGGAACCACCAACTTTCCTTCCGATATTAAAGAAAGGCACGACAGGGATATCATAATAATCATTCTCAATTGCTTCTTCAACACAATAAAGAATTGCTGCTTTCATAGAAAGAAAAATTCCTGATAATAAATCTGCAGGGATTAAATTGAAACATAATGAAGGATAGAAATTCCTTGAAATTGTTACCAAATTAATCCCCCTTGATAATTTCAGGTGAGAAGGTAATTTACTTTTTACATATTTATCGATTTCAGGATCAACTATTCGTGCCATTGAGGGGTATCTATTAATTAAAGTCAGAGCTTTACTTTCCTCTGGAATTCTATCAATTCTATGGGGATTCTTAGAAAAAGGATTATCTCTCCTAATTTCATCCTGATTGATAATAATTGTATACCCATCACCAATAGGCATTCCCCAATTGTCATAAACTTGCTTTCCTTCTATAACCGAAGAAAAGACATCTTTATGCTTCAGTTTTGTTCTTTTTGAGCAATCATAAAATTGTTTCTCCTCCTCTTCTGATTTAAAACCCTTCGGGCGATTACCTCTAATTGGAGATATGTAGGAATAATGACCATAATATCTTGTGTGCTCGGTTCGAAGACCAAAATCTTTTGAAGTGATCTTTATTGTAGAAAGAGGATCCCAACGCTTAATTGGTATTTCATAAATATCTTTAAAGTTTTCTTTAGAAATGATACCCCATTCCATAAAGTTAGGGACAAATCCTTGAGCATCATTCTTTTTCGTGTTTTTATTTCTATGAGGGATAAAAATTACCTCTATTTTTCTTTCTCATTGAATTATCTTATATCATAATAATATTAGTAAATTCATTTCTTACTTAAATAACTAATTAGTTGTACATAGTAATAATTCTACCCCAATTATTATAATTCAAAAAAAAGCAAAAGTTAGACAATTTAAACTTCCAATTTTAAAAATAGTTCATTACATAATACATAATATCAAAAAAAGAAAATGAGGAAAGGTGGAAACCTTCAAACCTAAAAATCCTTTAAAATTTTAATATTCAAGTCTTTTTATTATCTTATAAGTCTTAAATTCTCGAACAGGTTCATTATTTTCGTCGACTTTTTCTACAGGAACCCTTACGTAATTTTTATCGTCAAGTTCCTCAACCTCGACTTCTTTATATCTTATCATTTCATTCGCTCTTTTTAATTCTTTTATTAAAAAATCACGAACCGCACAACGGATTAATTCAGATCGTGAAGGATATAATCCATCCTCCCCTATGAGTCTCTCAATACTTTCGAGATAAGTTTCAGGTATATTAACGGTAACAATTTTCATTTCACTTCTCCTCAATCAAAATCAAGATTCGGCAAATTGTCTAATGCCTTTTTTAAAACAATCGCCTTAAACCACAATTTTTTTTATATGATCATAGATGATAAGATAATATATAAACATTTTTTTTTATCGTATTAATATATTTAAAGCAATACTATTTTGTCATGTCTTTCCAATTCCAAAATGTATATTAATATGTTAATTTTAAGAACAATGCTATACTCCTCAAATTTAATGTCGTTTTTGGAGTTTTAATATCTATATAAACCTGTTTAAAAAAATTTTACCTAGCTTCAAATGTAAATTAAAATGATCATAAAAAATATTGAGTTTAAATAAACATTTTTTATTTATTTAAATAATCACAAATATTTTCTTAATTCAAATAGACATTTAGTTAAACAAAATTAAAATTAAAGCTTTATATTAACTATAATTTAGGTTCTAATAACCATTTTTAGCTATTACACACTGCAAAAATTCTAGAAAATTTTTGTGTGAAATATTAAATAATCCTTTATTGTCTTCAGTAATGAGGAAGAGAATCTTTACTTGTCGACTTGTAGGATTATTTATAGTTTTCATAACCTGATTTCTAAAGTATTAATCTTTTTTCTTAAATTTCGATAAAAGGCGGATTCAAATAAATTTTTATAGTCATTTCGTTGCTATATTTATAAATATCTATTATTTAAAACTATAAACTAGTTAAAGTGAAAAGAAGTGTCAGAACAGAAACTTTTTCAAGTGTTCCAAAATAAGTTAGAATTTGATCCTGCTGATTACATAGTAGCCAGTGAAGACCACGATCTTACAGATTTCCAGAAAAAAGCGATTGAAAATGCAATTGCAATATTGAAAGATAATATCGTAGGTGATGTCAAATCTTTCGGAGGAAATCTAAAAGTTAATGAAGAGAAATTTAAAGAGCTCGAAGAACGAGCTAATGAAGAACTAGTAAATGAAGATTATGCAGATATAAAAAAAGAATTGAAGGGTTTTGTCAAACTTTTACGTGAACTCATTGAAAAAACATGTATTGCAATTATCCCTGTAAAAGAGATGCCCTGGGTTGATGTGATATTTCGAACTGTCCCTCGTATAGTTTTCGATAAGAAACTTGAGCTTTTAGACAACTCAATTGCGTATTATGGTGAAGTAAAGTGCCTTCTCTCACGTTCAATAATCTTTGGGAAAACAAAAGGAGAGAAACCATTATTTGCACCAATTATGGGACCAATCGATTTAGGGGCTTATAAACTTGATGAATCTCAAAAAGATCCCAAATCTCAAATCTATTCTTATGTAAGTGCCTTAATTACCTCATTAGATTCAACAATAACAAAAAATCATCTTGCTAAATACCATGAAGCTTATCAAAGACATGGGGATCCAATATGTGATTTTTTAATGAAAGATAATGAACTCATGAACTCAATGGAAAGAATAACTTCAGGATTAGAATCAGACAGAATTTCTTCAGATATCGCTGTCTTCAGTATTGCTGTACCTCATAGTTCTGAAAAGACTACATTACTTTTAGTTCTCGATGAGGGAAAAGACCCAAACAAGTATTCTAGATGTTTTGAAGCGTTATTAAAGTTTTCTGCTGAATCTTGTAATGTTCCTTCTGTTGGGGTGCCCTCTCAACCTCCTCAAACCCCAGGGCAGGTATCACCCCCACTATCTAGGACTCCTGGAGGTCAAGAGCTAAAAGTTTGGACTGCTGAAGAACTAGCTTCGGAAGCTCAAAAAAGAATGGAATCTCAACCAAGTATGCCAGAATGGACAGAGGAAGAATTAAATAAATTCGCATCTGAGCGGAGTGTGGGTTTACCTGAAGGAATGGAGGTTTGGACTGAAGAAGATTTACAAGAATTAGCTCGAAAAAGACAAGGTGGTTTGGATATTCCTGAATGGGAACCAGATAAAGACTTGAAGGAATGTGTGAAATGTGGTTATGCACTAAGACCTGGGTGGAGTAAATGTCCTCATTGTGAAACTCCTGTAGGTGCAAAAGTTGAGCCTGAAGTAGAAGTAGAACAAACTATAGAAGAAAACGAAGAAACTATTGAAGAATCAGAGGAAAGTAAAGAAGAGATACCTCCAGAAGAACCTGATGCGCAAGAAGAAGATTAAATTTTTGAATTTACATTTTATTGTTCATTTATAAATATCATAAGGATATTTGTCTTTTATAAGGTAAACCAAAAACTTTAAAAAGATACAAAGTCTGCAAGATTCCAAACTTTTTTTAAATAGTTTTTATTTTTTACCTTATAGGAATTAAGAATTTCGGAAATTTTAATTGTTACATAATATCTTTTTGTTCAAGGGTAAGAAGGATTTAGAGGATCTCAATATTTATTGTTACCCTAAAGAAATTATTAATAACAACAATAGAATCCTCATTAATAGTATCATCAGAGGACATGATCAAAAAAAAGAAGCAGAAATCAAAAGCACTCCCTCAACATATAGATCTTCAAACCATTTTAGAATTGAAAAACCAATAGCTCAATATATTAATGACTTCAATATCTATACTTCTTGTATTGACGAGGATATAATTGTGGGACTGATCTTTGAGGAAGAAGATAATCCATATGATTATAAGGACATATTTGAAGAATTATTATGTGAATTGCTGAATAATGGTAATGGATATTCCTTTGAAGAAGAAATGGAAATAGATAACTTATTGATTTCGATGTTTATTGATCTTCGAAGATTTGGTGATGAAGTTGTAGAAAAAACACCAGAATTAGAATATTACTACGAGAAAGAAGCATTTTTTAAAGTTTTTTTATTTGGAATTGATGATGTTGGAAAAACAAGTTTTGTAAGACGATTAAAAACTGGAGAGTACAATGACAACTACTTTACACCTACAAGAAAATTTAATATAGAATATATTCATGAAGATCAGGGAGGATTATTAGCTATTTGGGATCTTCCAGGACAATCTATTTTCAGATCTAAGTGGTTGAAAGGTTTACAGGATTCTAACATACTTATTTACATGCTAGACATTGCAAATCAGAGAAGATTCGAAGAATCAAAAAGAGAACTTTGGAGAATACTAAATAATAAGGAGTTGGAAGCAGTTCCTCTATTGATATTAGGGAATAAAAGTGACTTAATTAGACAATCAGATAAAAATCTTGAAACATTAAAAAAAGACGTATTTACATATTTTGGATTCGAAAAAATTAAGAACAGGAATTGGCAATTCCTGTTTACTTCGGTAAAAACAAATCACAACATTGAAAAAACGGTTGAAATGATCTTCGATTTAATGTCAAAGTATAACCATATCCAAAAATAGAGCTTAATATTCTAGTAAATTTTAAAACCTAATGATCCAATCATTAAGTTTAAATATCTAGGGATTTAAATTTCTATTATAAGAAATAACATCTTAATAACTATTTATCAAACCTCTGAGAAAATCGATTTAGGGAATAATAATGTCGAAAAGATTACGAAAAGAGTTAAATATTATGTTTGATGATAAAGAGGGGCACTTATTCTTTGGTGATAAAAAGAAAGATATGAAATTGCTTATGTTAAGACCTCTCGATATAATTGAATTTTCTGAATTTGCCGGTACAAATGCAGATGATATCCTGATTTGGGTTGGGAAGTCTCTTGGGAAAGATTTTATGGAAAAATTCTTCTATAGTAAAGATTGGTCAAGTGAATCTTTAGCAACTCGAAAAGAAGTGTTATTGGGAGCTCTTGAAGCATTAGAGCTTATGGGTTACGGTCAATTGGTAGGCAAGTTCAAAAAAGACCACATTATAATAGACGTAGAGGGTTCACTTGCCTGTGAGGAATCTGATAATATCATGGCAAAAAATCTATGCCTGTTATACCAAGGAATATTTAATGGCCTTTTTGATGTATTGCAACTAGACGTTGACGGAGAAGAAATTAATTGTGCCTTGTTGGATGCAGAAAAGTGTACATATAGATTCAATTATATTGGTGGAGAATTTGATGATAGTTTAATTGACGAAGAGTCTGAAGAAAACGTTTCTGAATTTTTATCTACTCTGTGAGCATATTAGTTTTTAATTTTAATATATACTGAATTGATAAAATATGTATCAAAACACTTCTATCTCACATTCTTCATGGCAAAAACATCTTAGAAATATTGTAATCGTTTTATTAATAGTTTTGATCTTTTCCCAATTTATCTTAAAATCAATCGCCCAAGAAGGAGGAGAAGACAATGAAGGTGAAGGGGGAATTGCCAGAAATTTTGGTTGGGTTTCTGTAGGTTTAGTTGTAGTATCTCTTCTTTATGTCATTTTTTATAAGAGTTTTATAATTTCAAGAAAGATATTTCCAAAAAAGATTTTATTTTTTAAAGGAATTCGAGACTTTATAAGAGACCTTTTTATTAAAGTGAGAAAACCATTTTTAGTTTTACATTATATTGGAGCAATCGCAGCTCTTATATTTTTATTTATACATGGTATAACTATATTAGGCTATGAGGCACAGAGCACAATTCTTATCGGTTGGATTACGGCTTATATTTATTTTTATTATGTAATCTCAGGTATTTTAATTAAAACGGTATTTAGAAAGGTCAAAAAATACATAAAACTAAAACGATTTCTAACCAAATTACATAATAATTTAATATTTTTAATAATCATTGGTTTAATTCATATTGCGCATTTAGCCAGTGTGGGGGATTGAATTCAAAATATATTTCAGATGATAATAAATTAAGATATTACTTGTTGAAAGAAATTAATAAATGTATCTATAGATTCTAATTCATTTTTTCAAACCGCTTCTTTGGTAACCAAGGTAGTAATCTTGAGACCTTTTGTATATAATCAATATATTCAGGTTTCCTCTCTAAATTCCTCTTTTCCATTAAAGGGATACTAACAAGAAGAAAAAGTAATGTAATAGAAATAGGGCCAATTATAGCCCAAAAAAAGGATAAATCTGATGCCAAAGCAAAGATATACAAACCCCACCAAAATAGAATTTCTCCAAAATAATTGGGGTGTCTTGAATATTTCCATAAACCATTTGTAATAAATTGCTGAGAAGATTCACGATTTTCTATAAAATTGTGTAATTGTTGATCAGATATTGTTTCTATAAGTATCGCTCCAATTGTTATTATTATACCCAAGATATCAAGAAAATTAAACGAATTTTTTCTCAAGGAAATTATAGGGTATATTGAAATTGAGCCTAAATACACTAAAATAGTAGGCATTAATTGTAATCCCGTAAGATTAATGAACCAGAACTTTCTTCCCATTTTTCTCCTGTAATACATATACCTCCAGTCTTCATGCTTTAATCCACCCCATTGCCGCAGCCAGTTAAAAGTAAGCCGTATAGACCAGACTGCTATAATAATGAAAACAACGAGATAACGCATATTACTAGTTTCAACAATTTGGGGAAATAATAGAAAAAATAACGCAATTATTAAAGGTGCAACACTCCAATAAGGATCATATAAACTAGTATTCTTTATGATTGTACTTATTATAAATATAACCAAAGTTCCTGCGATATCCGCTAATAGAATCATTAAAAGTGAATGGAGGGAATAAAAAATAATTCCCATAAAAATTGAAATGAGAAATGCAATAAAATAAGAAAAAACAAGGAACATATAAGCATTAATCATGCGGTTTTCTTTATCTCTCTCCTTCATTTACCAATCACATAATCCCTAGTTATCGATTTTTAATTAAATAAAGATAATAAAATTAAAGGGTTTTATACAATAAATATCAAAGTCCTAATTTAAAGCTGTGTGAAGTTTCACACTTTTTTATTTTAACCAATTTCGCTCTATATTTTTTCTAATATAATAATTAATTTTTAAATTCACTAAAAGATATCCCAAATAGGAAATTTGAAATTTTAAAATAGAATATAGTATTAATCTAATTATTATTTTAGTTAAAAAAATTAAAAAAACTGATTAAAAAATGGAAAAACAAGGCGCAAAACTAAAAATAGATGAGTATAAAGGACCTCTTGGTTCTATTAAAGGCTTCGAACTTACAACTGGAAAAATTTCTTATGGTGACGAGACTGAATGGGAACCTATGGGGCCTCATCCTTCTCCACATTTAAGAGATCTTAGATCTTGGTTTTTCAAGCTTATGGATCGTTATAAACCATTTTATATGCCCATTTGTGATATGTGCTGTTTATGTACGTATGGGAAATGTAATCTTTCCAAAGGAAGAACAGGAGCATGCGGAATCAATATGGAAACTCAGCAGGCAAGAATTGTTGAAATTGCGTGTTGTATAGGTGCAGCGTGTCATAGTGCTCATGGAGATCATCTTCTACATTGGTTAAAAGAGAAATATGGGAACGTCCCGATTAACTTCGGAAATAATATTGCCGTTGAGATGCCTCATACACGCTTAGTGGTTGGGATGAAGCCTCAGAATTTGGAGGATTTAGAAACTGCTATGGATTACGTTCATTATACTTTAACACAACTTTTAGCCGCAGGTCATACAGGTCAAGAATCTAGTTATCTTGATTATGAAGCAAAAAGCTTTCTTGCTGGTTTATGTGATTCAGTCGGAATGGAAATTTCTGATGCTATACAAATTGCTGCTTATGGTATGCCATTGGGGGATCCAGAAGCACCTATAGTTGAATTAGGAATGGGTACAATGGATACGGAAAATAAGGCAACTGTCTTGATGATTGGGCATAATGTTGCTCCAGGAGTTGAATTAGTTGATTACATACGAGAAAAGGGCTATGAAGATAAGGTTGATGTGGGTGCAATTTGCTGTACAGCTCATGATCTTACTCGTTACTATGATGGAGCAAAAATAATTGGTTCTTATTCAAGACAACTACATTATATCCGTTCTGGTTTAGCTGATGTAGTAATGGTTGATGAACAATGTGTCAATTTGAGAACTTATGAAGAATCAAAAGCTGTAGGAGCACCATACATTACCACCAATGAAAAAATAATGGGTGGCTTTCCAGATAGGACCGATGATCCCATGATGGAGATTGTTGATGATTTGGTTAGTGGTAAAATGGACGGTGTTTTAATTTTAGATCCTATTAAAGCTGGAGAAGTAGCAGCAGAAACGGCAATTAAGATAAAACCAATTAGAAAAGGTAAAAGTGGTGTCCCAGATGAAAAAGGATGCCAAGAAATGGCTATGAGATGCAATGGATGTGGAAACTGCCAAAGAAACTGCCCAAATGATCTACCTCTTGTGGAAGGTGTCAAATTAGCAAAAGACGCGGATTTCTCCGTTTTAGAAAGTATTTTTCATGATTGTTTAGGATGTGGTAGATGTGAATCTGATTGTATGAAAAATGTATCTCCATTGACTCTTATCCAATATGCTGGGAGAGAATATATCAAAACAGAGAAATATAATTGTAGATCAGGGCGTGGTCCAATTATGGACACAGAGATCCGCAATGTAGGGGCCCCAATCGTTCTGGGAGAAATCCCTGGTATTGTAGCGATTATAGGGTGTGGTAACTATGCTCATGAAATTCAAGAACTATATAAAATGGCTGAGGAATTCTTAATAAGAAATTATATTGTAGTTGTATCTGGTTGCGGAGCAATGGATATTGGTCTTGTCAAAGATGAGGAAGGCAAGACGTTATATGACAGATTTCCTGGTGATTTTGATAGAGGGTGTTTAGTTAATGTTGGTAGTTGTGTTTCAAATCCGCATATAACAGGAGCAGCTATTAAGGTGGCTAATATTTTCGCCCGACGGCCATTACGGGGCAATTACGAGGAGATTGCGGATTATATCTTAAACCGAGTTGGTGCAGTTGGAGTAGCTTGGGGTGCCATGTCCCAAAAGGCGGCAAGCATTGCTAGTATGGCTAATGGTTTAGGTATTCCTGCAGTTGTAGGCCCTCATGCAGCAGAATATCGAAGAATGTATATTGGACGGTCTTACGATGAAGATACTTGGAAGGTTTTTAATGCTCGAGATGGATCAGAAGATCATCTTGTTGGCCCAGGTCCGGAACATCTGTTAACCACTGCAGAAAGCATTGAACAAGCAATTTGTTTAGTCGCTAAGTTAGCAATAAGACCTGCTGATAACTCAAAAGGTAGAATGATAAAGCTTTCTCATTGGATAGACTTGGAACGCAAATATAAGGGAGTCAAATTCCCAAATGACCTAGAGAAATTCATTCGACTCGAAGCAGATATTCCTATTAGCATGAAAGATGAAATTCAGGAATACCTCAAGGAGAAAGGCTGGGAGCCAAAAGAAATCGTGGATCCTACTCTTTTAAAACGTATGTGTAGAACTTAATTTATTTATTTTTTTATTTTTCTTTTTGCAGAACTAATAATGGATTAAGCTTAATTCAATTTTATGTTGTTCTTAAAATAAATTTTCTTGCATTTAATCGTGTGAATTTATTTATAATATTAAGAATACATTAATGTGTTCAGTAAGATTAATAATAATAGATTCAAACATATAGACCGAAAAGTGATTTGATTTGGAAAAACAAGATAAGGATATTCTAAAGCTCTCAAAATTATGTCAACATTGGGCTGATCATAACGTCTCTCATAAGGAAAACTTTTCGAAATGGAGAGATATTGCTTTAAATAAAGGTTTGAACACAGTAGTTGAAAATTTGAATAAAGCAATTGAAATGTTAGATAAATGCAACGAATATTTATTAGCTGCTCAAGAAGATTTGATATGATATTAGTAATAAAAAAATAATTAAAGGAAGAGATTTATCAACGGTAATAATTGTTCTTTAAAATAGTCTAACTTACCCTCTAATTTATCGGGTTCTTCAGAAAGAGCCCAAAGATATACAGGAATTTGAAGATCTGAATATTCAAATAATTTTTCTCCTCGAATTGTAAATCCATTGAGCGGTAAATCTAGCCTTATCGATTTTTCACGTATCAAACCAATAGTATTATAAAAGTTGGAAAGAGTTTGTAAAAGTAGTGCAGTATTATTCACTAGCATTTCATCTGTATCAGAACCGGTATAACTTCCAAAAATTAATCCATCCATTGATACTAAACTCGAAGCTTTCGCTTCTACTTGATGGCAAAAATCTTCAAGGATGTTTTCGATGATTTCTGAGGTATCTGATACTTTTTTTAATGCAATACTAAACATTTGCATTATTGTTTCCCGCTGAAATACAGTTGTATCACAAAAATCAACGGTAAATTGTGAAAACTCATCAGCAACTTTATTAAATTTATTTTTGATTGCACTTACATTTTGTTGCCATTGAAGAGTTTTACGAATATCTTGGTCACTTTTGCTTAGAACAATAAGAATAGCGGGTTTTTCCTTTAATTCTTCTAAAACATTTAAAACTTCTCTAAAATAGTTAGCAGCCTCTGGAAATCTATCAGGATCCTGACTATCGATTACATATAATATAATATCTGCTTCTGTAAAGAAAAGTTCTGGTCTATTAAAGTATAATTTCTCACGATATTGAACTTGCCCACCAAGGTCCCAGCTTATAATTGGATAGCCGAAAAAATCTAGCTTTTCTCTTTTAACACCCCGTGTAGGAAGTAAAGATTTAATGATTGAAAACTTATCTTGAACAACGGCTAAAATGGAAGTTTTTCCCCCGTTATCAAGTCCAATCATTAATAATTTCTTATGTTTTCTTAATTGCTCTTGCACATTTTTTTGAATTACTTGAGCAATTTTAATCCATTTTTGTAGCATTGAAGGTAATATATCATTTATTTCAGGAAGATTTGTGACAGATAATTTGGCTAACTCCTCAATTGTTTTTATGCCATTTGAGAATAATTGATCTGAACTTACTTTATCGACACCTATCAACGTTTCTGGTTTAAATCTTAAAATATCTTCAAGTTCGCTAATAACCACATTACGTTTAAAGAAGTCTTTTAAAATTACATTTTTATCGGTTTGATCTGACATTCTGCATCAGAATAATTTACATTTATCTTTATACTTTATACTTAATAAGATATTATTAAATTTTAGTAATTTTACTAATTAATTAATAATTAATTAATGTTTAAAAAATAGATTAATTAGAAAAGCACAGTCGTTAAACTCTTATATTCATGCCCTAAAAATCGTAATCATAATATGACTGAACAAAGAATACCTGAAAATATTGTTGTATGTTTGGACACCTCAAGATCGATGTATAGAAAGGATTTTCCTCCATACCGATTAAGAAGTTGTACTGAAGCAGTCAAAACACTTATTAGTAAAAGATTTGAATTGGATAGTTTGAGTACATTCGCCATAATCAGATTTTCAGATAGAGCGGAAGAAGTAATTGGTTTTACAACTTCAACCTATGTAGATAATCTTAACAAAGCATTAGATTCGCTTACTTGTAATGGTTATTCAGCATTGGGAGATGGTGTAGCTTTGGCAATAAAAACAGTTATTGTAGAACTAAGAAAAATTGGAGCTAAACCCCCTAGGATTTTATTAATTTCTGATGGAAAAATCATGAAATCAGCTGCTGATCCAGTAAAAATGGCTAGACTTGCACAGGGATTAAACATAAAAATTGATACTTTTTTAGTGGGACAGTTTGGGGAAGTTAATACGTTGAAGAAATTAAGTGATATCACCCAAGGTAGATATTTCTATAATAGTGATCCGGAAGCCTTAATGAGATCTGCTCAAGAAATTGCAGATGATAATTACAAAAAATATGGCTCAAATCAAGATATAATCAGTGAAAATCCCGCCTTTCTCAGAAAAATTGCTGCAAATCTTCTGAGAGTCCAAGATCTAACTAAAGACCAAGAACTACGAGCTAAACAAATAAGAGGTGAAGTAGATTACAAAAAATGCTCAATTTGTTTTTCAGATAAAAACCCTTACACAAAAGGATCATTTTATGTTACAGGACGTTATTGTCCTAATTGTACTACTCCATTTCATATACATTGTTTAGCAGGTTGGGCTGATTCTCAAAAAGATCATATTGTAAAAAGATCTGGAACTGCTAGATGCCCTCATTGTTTTTATTTACTAAAAATTCCTACTGAGGTTACTCAAATACAAAAATTACGTATCCTCTCTCGCACTACTACAGAAGAAAAAACGCAGAGACCAGAGATTCTCCCCGCAAAATTTGTTGAAGATGTAGCACTACTAGGAGAAGATGCTTTGTTCAAAGCATGCCCCATGTGTCACCTAATTTTTGAAAAGGGACAAAAAGCAGTTCAATGCGGAAACCTTGAATGCAATACACTTTACCATGAGGAATGTTTTAACCAACTGCAAGAAGGGCATTGTAAAAGTTGTGATGTTAAATTACATCTATATTAGTTAAATTTTGTATTTGGTAAAAATGAATGGTAATAATAATAATTTAAGGGATCAAATTGGTGTCGCTGCATATTATCTTTCTCAAAAGAATTATACATATGACACCCTTTGTTGGATGCTAGCTGAGAGACAGTTATTTGTCCAAAGAGACCCCAAATATTCAGATCGAGAACGGATACGAGAACAAGCTGCAAAAATTTATTTTGATTCACTTAATTACGACGTTCTTGTTTGGCTTATTGCAGAGCTTGATATTATCCTTAAAATAAAGCAGTCTAAAAAACCTCAAAGTCGGATTATTTAACTTTTTTAGACAATTTAATATGGCTTATAATTTTATAGTATAGATGGCATAAATTGAAACTTAAAAGACTATGACTGAATCTGATTATTATAAATATGGAGATATTAAAGTAGGTCGAGGAAATTTTAATTATCCTCCTTTACTAATTGGTACTATGTTTTATCAAGGTCAAACTCTTGTTAATCGCAAAGCAAGTGAAATTTTTGATGAACAAAAAGCAATTAAGAGGATTAATACTCAAATTTCATTATCAGATAAATATAAAATATCAAATCTTATTGAAATATCAGCAACTACGCCTAAAGCTATGAAAAAATATTTAGAATTTTATATAACTCATTATGAGCAACCCTTTATCTTGGGAGGAAATTTAGAATCTCGGATTGATGGTATTAAATACCTTACAGAACAAGGAATAAAACCAGATCATTATATTTATAATACAGTCTCAAATCTTAAAAACAAACGAGAAATCGAAATTCTACAAAAATATAAAATTAAATCCGCTGTTGTATTAATCTTGGGTTCAGAGAATATGTCATCCACCCAGAGATTTGAATATATTACAACAAAAAATCAACCCAATAATAAAAGTATACTTACAGGATTAAAAGATCTGGGAGTTGAAAAAATTTGGATTGATGGGGGAGTAATTAATTTAGAAAGTTTAGCTCATGTGTTAGAAACTCAACTATTAGTAAGTACTTCATTAAAACTTCCAGTAGGCACAGCCCCGAACCTTTTTCTATTCCATTATTCCTCACCTCGCTTGAATGTGAAATTTCATACTCGATATAGAAGAGCTAGTATAATGTTTATTGCTACGTGGTACTCAAACTTTATTTTTTATGGAGCAATTGAAGATGCAAAAGAATCATTTTCTTCTGCGTACCAATCGATTGAGTTTAAAAAAGTCTTGAAAAGTAAGAATATAAAACTTTTTTAAAAATATATTACTCGTTAAGCAATAAACCATGAAAAAATGCGAGTTTTAGAATAAAAAGCTATTAATACTAAGGTTTTAATATTTTAATTAAGTCTATACAATTGGAATATAAAATTACTACATAACATTCTTCGGGAAAAACAATGATCCATAATTATGACCGGGAAGATAAAGAAATTGAAGCGATTCAATTAATTGATCGAGCTGAAACACTAGCAGATAAAAACAAGGGAGATGAAGCAATTAACTTTTATGAGAAAGCGGCTCAAATTTACCTGGATCTTGGAAGTTATATAAAATTGGATGAATTGTATGTAAGAATAGCTCAGATTATTTCCCAATTTAAAAATAACATTCAAGCCACTTACAGATTGAAATCAATTATTAGAAAAACAGAGGAATTAAAGTTATACGAGGTTTCTGCGAAATTACTGATCCAGTTGGGTAATATTGCTTATAATATGCGAGATTGGGGAACTGCTGGAGACTCATGGCAGAAAGCTTCGGAATATTTGAATGAGGTTGATCCAGAAGAATTTAATAGTGTATGTTCAATCTTTCTATTAAAAGCGGGACAAGCATTTGAGCGTTCAGGAATTAAAAAGGATTTGGGCAAGAATTTAATCCTAAAAGCTGTTATGAAAATTAATAGATTTGATGAATTGTATAAACAGCTGGAAAAAGAAGCATTGGATTTATTATCGAAAAAAGAATTTAAGGCCTCTGCTAATAAATTTATTGATATAGCTAATTATTTTGAAAAAGCACTACAGAATTTAGGGGATATGATAGATGAAGAGAAATCCAAAGATACCATGTTTAATGCAAAAGCACGCTTTATTCATTTTGTTGCTGAATATCAAACAGTTGCTGCATTATGTTTAAGAGCATCTGAAGATCGAAGATTTAATCAAAAAATTAAAGATCTAGGGCTAGATTCTCTTGAACGGTTTAAGAATTCGATTTCTCTTCTGAAAACGTACCTCCTCCCTCAGTCAGCTGATTTTGATAATGAAATAATACTTCGGATAACATTCGATTCCATGTTGATGGCAATCATTCAGGGAATGTTGGGAATTCAAAATTTAACTCCGACAGATTATTTACTAGCTGATCTTGAGGAAAATAAGAAATTAGTCAAGGAATTAAAGAATTCTCCTTATTTCAATATTGCTAAACGAGTTGAAAAAGTTGGTATTAGAGAAATATTTGATGATCTCTTGAAACTGAATTTAGGGCATTTTGAAAGTATTAAAAACACATTAATCCGCTATTTTCAATAACCTTATTTTCAACAGATTAGCTAGTACCACCATCCTAATCATATTAGACTGCTATGTAGAAATAACAAAAGTTTAAATATTTCTCATCACATTACTTAAATAAGTTGAGAATTAATTAGAAACTTCTCTAAGCTTTTTCTCTTCTATTAGTTCCATAAAGTTTATAACTAGATAGAGAAGATTAGATAAGAAAAAAACATCAAATAAATATTAGGGGATAAATTCATTGAACATTTTATATGTAAATCCGGCGCGCATCAGTTCTGGGCTTGATGCGATTATTAAAGGTCCTCCTCTTAGTCTTATATCAATAGCAGCAATGGTTCCTGACCATAAAGCAAAACTTTTTGATTTTAAAGTACATAAATACAAAGAAAATAGCTTTCGTACATTATTGAATCATTCAGACATAGTGGCTATAACTAGTATGACCCCCCAAATCTCTCACGCTATTGAAGTAGCAGAAATGGCTAAACAGCAAGGATGTACTACAATTATGGGTGGTTATCATCCCACTTTAGCACCAGATTATGTAGCAAGCCATTCAGCCGTAGATTATACTATCCGAGGTGAAGGGGAACACACATTTCGAGAATTAATTCAACATATTGATAAAGGTAAAATTAATAATCAATTAAGAGATATTGATGGTGTCTCATTTAAAAACAATGATGGAAAAGTAATCCATAACAGAGATCGAAGATTAGAGCCAAATTTGGACAATTTTCCTATGCCTAGAAGAGATCTTTTAGATGATAAGAAATATATTTATTTAGGCGCACGAGTTGCTCAGCTTGAAACTTCACGGGGCTGTCCTCACAATTGTAAATTTTGTTGTATCATAAAAATGTGGAGAAATGCAGATCGTCCTGTTACTTACCGTACTAAATCCACTAAGCGAATTATGAGAGAAATCTATGATATTGATTGGAATAATGATTTTATTTTCTTCTGTGAGGATAATTTCACAATTAAGATAAAACGTACAAACGAGATTCTTGAAACAATAATTCGGTCAGGAGTGCCAAATAAAATGTATTTTTCTTGTCAGTCACGAGTTGATACATTATACCATAATCCTTGGTTAATTGATTTAATGCATAAAGCGGGTATGAGACAAGTCTTTCTTGGTATTGAATCAGTTCATCAACAAAGCTTAGATGCAATGAATAAAAAGAATACTACACCAGATATGGTTAAAAGAGTAGTTTCTTCACTACAAGATCGTGGAATCTCAATTTTTGGGGGTGTAATCATTGGATTTCCGGGAGAAACTAAAACTATGGTAAGACAAAACATCCAATTTGCTCGATCTCTCAATTTGACCTGTGTACAATTCACACCAATAACAGCATTTCCAGGAACTGATTTTTATAACGAAATGAAAGAAAAACATATGGTGACGAGTACTAATTATAAGTATTATGATTTATTTCATCCGATGATGAGAACTGAGCAACTAACCAACAATGAAATATTTCATTTGGTAGGAGAAGCTTATTCTTCTTATTACATGAGTAAAGGATGGCTTAAAATGCTTATAAAAAGATACACTAATCCTTTTGGTGAATTTAACTGGATGGGACGAAATATTCCTAAATTTGCTAAAACTGTGATAAAGAGTGGATTAGATATGCTTCATTCAATGGGGATGTCCCAATCAATTATTTCTGATGAAATGAAAGAATTTATGGCACAAGGAGATGTAATCAAACTTTTGAATACAATAAAATCAAAAGAATCTGAAGATAAAATTCAGAATGGCGGATTATCAAAAAAAATATCAAAATCAAAACCAGTAAAAATAACCAATTAAATCAAAATTTATTAACTGAATACTTAAAAATTTTTATTCATTAAGCTGTTTTATAAGATTTTCAAGTTCATTTGCTAAACTTGGACTAGCATTCCTACATATCTTTAAAATTATTAAGCCTTGTTCAGCATATTCCCTTTTTTTTTCAATCGACCATCCAATTGATTTTATATCCATTAAATTATCGATCCTATCGGCCATTTTAATCAATTTAGCTTCTTTTGAAGAATTTTCGAATGCTTCTAACCAATCTTCTTTGATTATAGAATCTGGTTTTGATAATTCCCTCACTATCAATGCTATATCCTTACCAAATTCTGTCTTTAATTCTTCATATGTCAGATCAGTATCTTCTAAAAGATCATGAAATAATGCGGCTAGCATTAAATCTCTATTCTCAAATTCAGAGAAGCCTGCAGCTCGTAAAATCATCGCCACTCGGATTGGGTGGATTACATATGGTAAATCAACATTTTTTCTCCTTAAATTACCATACATCTTAAATGCAAAGTTAAATCCTTTCCATAATGTTTTGAATTCTCTCATGATTTTTTCACAAAGAGCTTGTTAAATCAAAATTACTAACCAAAACTAAAAACATGTTTATAGGTAAGAACCTAAAAAAAGAGTTGTATTTTATTAAATTCAAAATTTAATTATTAATTTATTGAACCTTAATTTGCTTAATTTTCGAACACCATGAGCTCCAGAAGAATAATCGCAATTAATTAAACCGGCGTCTTCGAGTTTTTTAATTTGAGCTGAAATATTTGCTTCTGTCATACTTAAACTCGAAGCAATATCTGATACATCCATTGGATCTTCTTGGATATATCGAAGTATTAATCTCCTTGTTTTTGAAGATAAAGCTTTTACTATCTTCTCAATTTGATCATCAGACTCGATTAAGAGAGATTCTGTTTTATTTTCTAAATTTACTTCCAAAATGCCAGTTTGAGAAATTTCCATTTCTTAATGTTCAACCCTTAATAATATTTTGCTTTTTGATTACATGAAATTTATGTCTTTTTAGACTTTTAAGGATTTGTGCAAAATTTGTGACACAACTGTCATGCCTTTTAGGTACTCAATTGTATTCATTTATCTACATAAAAAGATAAAGATTACATTAATTACATTTGATGTTGAAAAAATAGTAAATTGGGACTTTGAATAATTACTAATTATATTAATTAACTATTCGTTTAATGAAATTAAAAGTTTAGAAGATCTTAAATTGGAGCATTATTAATCAATATTTAAATTATCTAATTGTTAGAATAACAGCTAATCACTTTGGCATCAAAATTTAAGAAAAAACCTAATCGTGTTAATCTAATTAAAAACGTCGAATTCCCTCTATTTTTTTATGAAATTTTATGAAAATCTTTAATAAATTTTAATAATTCACTCTAATACAGCTATCAGCTTACTTTATAGCATTTTTGCAAATCATCAAAAAAATCTGTTAAAATAAACACTTAAAAAGAACAATAAGAAAATATTAAGCCTTGATCTATTATCTCAAGAACTTTATCAGGCTTCTTGATTGAAAGTACAATCTTCCTAATCTAATAATGAATTATTATTAATTCATAATCCTTTTAGTAAAATTTTCCAAAAATTTCTATCATACCTATACAAAGACATGAAGAAATCATCTGTATCCGCTCTGTCTAGATTGACTAATTCAAATGGAAGCACAAATCACAAGCATTAAAATACTAAAGTTACTTATATTACATTAGATACTAATTAATTACAAATATTACAAGTAAAAATGTAGGAAGGTGCTTTGAATAAGTCCCAATTCAAACCGAATTTCATCTTTAACCTCGAATTCCAATTCGGTAAATAATAATGAATCAAAAAATTCGTCAGTAGTAATAACCGTGCGAATTGATGAAGAATTGAATTCGAATTTAGAGAATATTAAACAAAATTTTGGAATCTCTAAAGCTAATTTAATCAGAAATTATTTGGAATTTTCACAATGTCTAATAAAACAAAAGAATTCTGTGAAATCTTTAGATGACCAAGATTTCATAATAATTATGAGAAGCTTTCTTCGAGATATAATTGAAAAGGCAGAAGAATCTGAACAAATTTTATTAGGAGATAAATTAGCACGCTTTATCAACTCAATAGCCCTTATAAAAAATAAAGGAAATGATCTAGACTATAAATTAGATTTATGTAATAACTTAGGATTCTTTCGAAAATATATCGATGATCAAAATTATGTACTAATCTCAAAGAAATTTGGACCTAAGAAGTTTGTAGAAGCATTTACTTGGCAACTTTTCACGAGAAAAGAATTCAACTCACGATATACTGAAGAAGAATTGAAAGGTAGTAAAAATCTTACACAGCAATACAATAAGGAAATTCATCCCATTGATCGAATTTCTTCATATTATTCTTTTGAATTTGCAAAAATACTTGAAGAATAGTTTTATCACCTTTTATCCACTATCTCCTTTAATCCTAAAATGGGAACAAGTATTTTATTAGGCCGATGACCAATTTCATAATTTAATTCGTAAAGCGCTCGTTCAATATAGAAATATGTAATTAAAACATAATCTACGTCTAAATTCTTTAATATTTTACCCATTAGCTTGGTCTCCCATATGTTTAAAATCTTTAGTACAACATCAAGAGTTTTATTTAGAGGTCTGGCTGCTCTTCTAAAGTATAGATTGTAAAGTATCTCTTCAGGTACTTCATATTTATCTTTTCGAGTAAATTTTTTCTCGATAAAAGTAAGCAATGTATTGAATTTTATATAGCTTAATGCTCTCAGAAATGCTGCAAAATCTTTCTCAACTGGAAATTTTCCTTTCCTTTCTTCAATTGATATTTTAGGATCACCTTCGAAATCTATAAAATAGAAATAATATTGACTATCAACTTTATTATATAAGATTTGTTCCATATGTAAATCTTGATGAACTGGTTGGATCTTAATCGTAGGAGTTTGGAACTCTAAACGAAAATTTTCGATAATATCTTTTATATCTATTAATATTGAACTAATTTTAGGTAGATTGTAAAAAGCACTTTCCGATTGTTGAGTCATATAAGCTAATAATTCTGATATTGAGTTGTTTAATTTCTCTGTATAATTTCTTAGATATATTTTACTATCTACAGATTCCAAAGAATAGTCATATTGGGTTGATAAAATTAGTGATTTATGTAAGTTGTTGATAGAATTACCAATATCAGAAGACAGTTTTATAGTTTCAGCACAGTGTTCTTTTATTAGATTGGAGATATTTTGCTTATCAGTGTATTTAGAATAATCCTTACCGACATCAGTAAAAACATGAGTAATCATATTGTTTAGTTCATTCCAATATATTTCACCCAAATTACCAACATTAGGAACATTTTCAGTTATCCCAATTGTCTCTTTATCGAGTACTTTTATGGAACCATATATTTTTGGGGCGTTAGGAAAATTATTTTTAACTAATACAAATAATATAGACGGTTCCAAACTTACGGAATAATCCTTGTAAGATTTCAAAACATAAGAAACAGGAAGTTGATCAGAAGTCCTTTCATTAGTGATTGTAAGCAAAAACAGTATGTTAGCTGTATTTCCCTTACCCAATTGGTTTATAGAAAGCCTATATCTATCTGGATAAAGTGCTGCTTCTATTAAGTTTTGCACTTTTTTCATGTTTACTTCATCCTCAAATTGGTCAGTATATAATGTCAATTCCAAATTCATTGATGGAAA
Source organism: Promethearchaeota archaeon (assembly GCA_048938895.1). Classification (GTDB taxonomy): domain Archaea; phylum Asgardarchaeota; class Lokiarchaeia; order Sigyniarchaeales; family SOKP01; genus Loki-b32. The sequence goes on along the minus strand of JBHLLU010000009.1, from coordinate 24,107 downwards.
TTTCTCAGATATGCTTGTATCAAATAACATTTTCCTCCAAAAAAATAAGCAAAATTCCGCCTCAACTAGATTAAGAGTGATAATTTTTTGTTCATTCTCGATAGTTAATGCTATTTTTTTACTGAAAGTGTTTTCAGTAATGTTTCGAATTATATCTCTTATCTTTTCTTCAGGTTCTAATATTTCTTCTATCTTTTTATAAAAAATGAGTGGTAGAAAATATGTTTTAGAATAATCTGAAGTCTTAACTTCGATTATATTTAACAGTATGTTGTCTTTAATTAATTCAAAATAAATAATATTAATATCAAAATCTAAATTTGAAAGTATTGATTTATCTCCAAACCATCTTTTTGAAAGAAGCCATCCTTTAAATTCATTTGAATTGCATACACTCTGTATTAAATTTTTATCAAGGATATTCATCATAGGAACCATTTTATTTAGACTATAACTATATTATTAGTTATCTTTTATAAGTAAAAACCTTTTACATATATTTAACTACTATTAAAAAGTGAGTTTAAAGTATGAGCGAAAATTCTATTTATTTACCGATTGTTTTTCACTTTCATCAACCAGTTGGACAATTCGAATTCGTTTACGAGGATGTCTATAAAAAATCCTATGAACCGCTTATTAACAGTTTATTTCAATTTGAAAAGATCAAGTTCACACTCCATTTTTCTGGTAATTTATTAAAATGGCTTTTGGATAATAAACCAGAATTTATAAACAAATTGAAAATAATGGCAAAGAGAGGACAAATAGAATTTATAGGTGGTGGATATTATGAACCTATGTTTGCGATTATTCCGTATAGAGATAAAATTGCTCAAATGAAAAAATTATCTGATTTGATAAAGGATATATTTGATTTAGAAGTTAAAGGTGCCTGGTTATCTGAACGAGTTTGGGAGCCAAATTATCCTTCTTTTCTCAACGATGCCGGTTTAAAATATGTTATAGTTGACGATAATCATTTTAGATCGACAGGAATAACAGAAGTGCAGACTCTCTACTCATATATTACGGAAGATGAAGGAAAAGCCTTAAGGATTTTTCCGATCAATGAAGAACTAAGATATTTAACCCCTTGGAAGCCAACATACTATTCGATTGACTACTTAAGGAAAATGGCTAACGATGAAGGAGATAGAGTTGCGTTATTAATTTCAGATGCTGAAAAGATGGGTGTATGGGGAACTACGCACGAAATATGTTATGTAGAAGGGCAAGGTCACGAAGATGGAGATAATGGTAAACCCTTTATTCCTGCTTTTTTTGAAAATATTATCAATAATACATGGATAAAATCATTAACTCTTACAGAATATATGGAAAAAATCCCCGCAAAAAGCCTAATATATCTTCCTACAGCGAGTTATGATAAAATGGAAGAATGGGTTCTTCCTACATTTATTCGTAAGAATTTTAAAAAGGTAAGAAAGAGTTTGAGGGAAGACGAGTCGAAAAAAGAGATTTATCAATTCTTAAAGGGTGGTTTTTGGAGATATTTCCTCGTAAAATATCCTGAATCTAATAACATGCATAAAAAAATGCTATATGTTAGAAATAAATTAATTTCTGCTGAGGAAAATCTATTGAATATCCATGATGATAAAATCATTTCTATTATTTTAAACAAAATTACTGATGCATGGGATGAAATATATAAATCACAATGTAATGACTGTTATTGGCATGGTTTATTTGGTGGAATTTATCTACAATTCCTTAGATTTTCTGTTTACACATGTTTAATAAATGCTGAGAAGTTGATTGATACTATAAACGCTCTAATTAATCCTGAATTGACCTCATATATTTACATAATGCCTTTAGATTTTAATAAAAACAGTAAAACAGAATACATTATTGAATCAGATATCTATAATATTTATATTAATCCTAACGATGGAGGTACTCTTTTTGAATTAGATTACAAACCAAAATCATATAACTTTCTAAATACTCTAACAAGGTGGCCAGAAGCATATCACGAGAGTAAAAAATTAGATACTAAAGAAGTGCTAGTAGATAGATACAGAAGAAGTATGCTTCGTCTAAGATTTCTGCATGATGATGTAACTTTTGAACAATTACAATCAGATAAATACTATGAATTTGGAGATTTTGCTGATAAAGGTTTTAAAGTAACTAGCAGTGAAAAAGAAGGTAGGAAAGCGATCTTAGAGATGGAAAGAATAGGTAGTGTAAAAGACCCAGATAGTGACTATAGAAATCCCGTTAGAATAACAAAAGATATCTATGTAGAAGACAATGATATTGAAATAATTATACGAATAAATTTCGAAGAAAATCTAGACAAGGAAGAAGTTCTTAAAAAAATCGTTAATCAGCTAAATCTTGCGATTGATCTTCCCTTTTTCTTTAATGGAGACACGAATCAATTTCAATGGGAAAGTAAACAAAGGGAATTGATTAATGGAGATGAGCGAAATCTTTTAAAACCTTTTCAATATAAAGGTACTCATTTTAAGGCATATGATAAGTCTAATGATGTAAGTATAGAATTCGAAATTTCTAGTAAGTCGAATTCTATTAAGATTTATAATTTTCCAATTATCGCCTACGCATATACAGAGGAAGGGTATCAAAAAATATATCAGGGAATCAACATAACCCCCGTTTTCAAATTTGAAAAGAGTTTTGCATTTCACCTTAAAATAAAGACTTTTTAATATTTATACTTTCACAAATTTTACATATTTGTTGATAACAGTAAGAATTTCGTCGATTTTAACTACCCTTAAATATATTAACAGTCTAATATCAACTATAAACCTATAAAAATTTAAAGATTCGTAGACAATGGGAACTAATCACAATGGCAAACGAAATGGCTGGACCTATAACTCCTCTTCATTAAAAAAAAATATAGAAAATAATGAACATATTAGAAATATCCGAAAGGTATTGTTAGAAAAAAAGCTTAAAAAACAATTTGAAAAATAAATTATTTCTTATAAATAACGATTATTTAAATTTTGAACAAAAAAATAGTCTTTAAATTATAGTTGTAATTAGTTTATCTCAATTTTTTGATAATTAATAAATCAAACGTTCTTATACTCTAATTTACAGTAGAATTTTAGGTGAGATAAAATTTGCAATTAGGGGGATTATATACTATGAAAAAAGATTGTAATACTGTAAGCGACTGCATGAGTTGGAATTGCTGTGATGAGCAATTAAAATCTTGTATTGAAAAATCTAAATTTGTAAACCAAACTAGAGCCTACTTGAGGAAAAGAAGGTTAGAAAACAAACTTTCCAGAAAATGATGATTTAGTAATAAAATAATTAAGATAGATTACTATTCATCAAAACCGAAACGTCCGACAAGTGGGACAAACCTGACCCCAGTTATTCTTTTTGAGTCATAATCATCCCCATTTCTTCTAATAATATACAGATCCTGACCAAAACTTTTAGAACCAGCTGGAATACAGAGAATACCTCCATTTTTTAATTGCTTTCGTAAAGGAGGGGGGATTTTCTTTGGAGATGCTGCGGTAACCAAGATTTTATCATAGGGTGCTTCTTTTGAATAACCTAATGTTCCATCACCGTGTATTACTGTTACATTTTTTTCATAACCCGTCTTTTTAAGATTAATTTTTGCTTTTTCTACTAGCTCTTTATGACGTTCGATTGTATATACATGTCCAGGATTTTTTGAATCAATTGGGGCAACAATTTCCGCACATAATGCTGCGTGATAACCAGAGCCTGTTCCCACTTCTAAAATTTTATCTCCCTCTTTCAATTCGAGGTATTCACACATCATTGCATTCATGTGAGGGGCACTAATAGTTTGCCCTGCACCTATCGATAAAGGAGAGTCTATATATGCAGAAGATTCAGCATCCTTGGGAACAAAAAGGTGCCGTGGTACTTTTAACATTGCTTTAATTACTTCAGACTTTGTTAATACAGGATAATCGCGATTTTTTAAATTATTGACTAGCTTTCTCCTTTTTTCATCGAAATTCATTAGAGATCACACTTTAGAATTCTTAGATAGAATAAAAATTTTATCGTTTGCTCTCACTTCATTATTTAATCGTAGATTAAATCTGATGGGATCACTGTATTTATTTCTTTTGATACTTTTTATTTTCTCCCCTTTATAGATCATTTTTCGAATAGTTTCAATCATCAAAGTTTTAGGGCCAGTAATGAGAATTTCATCACCTATTTTTAAGGGATTTTCTAACTCTTCAAGCAAAACATTAGCAGATTTACTGTTTTTATCATAAGATATTATCTTGCCTATATAATACTGTCTATAAGGAGACACGTTGCCTCTTCTTTCTAATTCAATATCCTCTATAGTCGGTCTTTTAAAATAAAATCCTGTATGAAATCCGCGATTGAATACTCTTGAAAGCTTTTCTAGCCAATTATTTACTTTTTCTTTGGTATAAGTCTTATCGAAAAAGGAATCCAAAGCTTCCTTATAACATTGAGTTACTGTTTTAACGTAAATAGAATCTTTCATACGACCCTCAATTTTAAACGCATCAATCTTTGCGTTAATTAACTCAGGTATATATTCAATCATACACAAATCTTTCGCATTAAGAAACATCTGACCGTTATATATGAATTCATTGCTTTCATCATCAATAACCTTCCATTCTCTTCTACAAGGTTGAACACAATTTCCTCGGTTAGCAGAATATTCTTCAGAGTCGCAAATAGTGGCAGAAAAATAGCAACGTCCCGAAATTGAAGTACACATTGAACCATGTACAAAGCATTCAATCTCAGACTTGTTTAAAAAATGCTTTATCAATTTAATTTGCGTAAGCGATAATTCTCTTGCCAATATTATCCTATCAGCACCTAAGTCTTCATAGAATCTAGCAGATTCTATGTTAGAAACATTTGCCTGCGTTGATACATGAAAATCAATTTCATTTCGTTTCGCAATTTGAACCGTAGCAAGATCATGAGCAATTATCGCATCAATTCCTGCATATTTCGCTTCAGATATAAGATTTTCTAAAACACGCAATTCTGAATCATAAATTAAAATATTTGTAGTTAAGTATGCCTTTATAGGGGGATCTTGGCTATGACAAAACTCAGCTATATTAATTAAATCGTTTTCTTCAAAATTTTTAGCTTTTTTCCTCATATTGAAATTCTTTACCCCAAAATATACTGCGTCAGTTAGATTCCCAATTAATTTTAAAGAATTCCAATCTTGAACAGGAGCAAGTAATTCAGGACGATTATCCATTATAATATTGAAAGAAAATAGTAATCTTCTCTATATAATAATAATAATAATAAATGCGTGATATATGATTATTTATTTTTTTAGCAATAAATTTCATTCAGATAATTGATTTTTTTAATTATAGAAAAAATGTAATTAATATGGCTTTAACACCAGATGAAATCCTTAATGGAGTTTTTAGTCTTGTATTTGTGATTATTTCTATTTTTATTGGTATTAATATCATTTCAAAATACCCAAAAACTAAAAATAGAACTGTGATACTCGTAGGATTTGTGTGGCTAGGCATTGTATCATCGTGGTATGCAAGCTCTTCTTCTTTTTTAGTTGCTTTTATAACAGGAGGAGATGGATATATGTCTGCACCATTCATTTATTTCATAATCGGTGCCGTCCCACTTCCTATTACTGCTTTTATTTGGATGGTTGCATTCACTGATCTTCTTTATAGAGATAAGAAAAGAATTATTTTATTATTTTTTGGACTAACTGGACTCATATTTGAGATCGTATTTTTTTCATTACTTTCCATTGATTTTGATTTAATTGGAACAGTAACAAGTCCAGTTGACGCAGAATATAAACCCTTCATAACTATATACCAAATTTTTCTCGTGATTCTTGTATTAGTATCTGGAAGTTTATTTGCTCGGGAGTCTCTAAGATCTACTACCCCAGAAATTAAATTAAAAGGAAGACTCCTCCTTATTGCTTTCCTTTCCTTTGTAATTGGATCTATTTTAGAAATATTGAGTGGAATATCCATTGTAGTTCTGATCATTGCAAGAATTTTACTAATAACAAGTTCAATTGAGTTCTATGGAGGTTTTATATTACCACGGTGGATGGAGAATCTTTTTTTAAGAAAAAAATAATTTTTTCCTTTTTTTTTGATGTTTCTTAATAGATTTATTATCTCTATTCCGCTTTTTTATGAACAGAGTTTCGATCTAATAGGAATATTTAAATATGAAGGTAGTAATTAATACTATAACAAAAATTTAAGGTAAAATAGATGGATAATATTGAAGGTCTGACAAGATTTTTGAAAGCTGTTGCACATCCCAAAAGAATTCAGATATTGACTTTATTAACTGAGCAGTATTTAAATTTTAGTCAATTGAAGAGTGAAACAAAATTGCAGAAGACAGCACTTTCAAATAATCTAACTACATTGATTGAGGTAAAATTAATACAGCGTTTCGAGAGAGGAAATTATCGAATTACCCATGATGGGCAAGAACTACTAAATGCAATTAACCATTTTTATGATAATGCAAAAGTTCGAGAGAAATTTGAGAGAAAAAAAGTCCAACAATATTATTCACAAAAGTGGCGAAAAAGTATGATGACTGAAATAAGTGAAAATAAAACAAGTTATGTCCCAAAATTCCAATCGAGTTGGATCTCATATTTGGGAGCAGTTTCTGGTGTTTTGAAATCTCTTGGAAAAAAATGTAGTATTATTGATGTGGGTGGTTATAGTGGGTGGTCATTTCTAGTCAATGTGGCAAAAGGGAGTACTTGTCCATCTGGTCCAACAGCTCACAAAGCATATGATGAAATTCTTAAGGGTACAGAATCTCTTGGATTTGAGATGGGATTTTATACTGATAGGATGACTGACTGGGAAAATGCTGTTGTAAGTCTCGAAGAAGACACCCCTGAAGCACAAAAAGAGCGAGCTAAAAAATTTTTCAACTATTTTAAGAAAGAATTTGATGAGAATCAAAGTCCAGTAGTTCTTTGGGGGATTCCTATTCCAGAATATGGCATTGTATACGGATATAAAGGTAAATCCTATCTTGTCAGCACATTTCGACACCTTCAGGGTATACCAGAAACACCTATACCATATGACAAATTAGAAGCCCCAGGATATTTACATTATTTTTCTTTTGGAAAAGAAGTGGATGTAAATACCGAATTAAAAGATAAAGAAACAATTGAACGTGCGATTCGTATGGCAGAAGGGGAGGCTTATACACATGAAAATTATGTTGCAGGTCCAGATGCTTTTGTAGAATGGGCAAATGTACTAAAAACAGGAAAAAAGGGAGAAGATCTAATTTATCATGGCAATAGTTACGTCGCCAATTGCGCATTAGAAGGTAAGCAAACAGCAGAATTGTTTCTTAAAAGATTAGCTGAACGATATAAAGATAAACCTCAATATGAACCGTTAAATAAAGCTTCTAACGAATATTCTAAGTCTAAAGATTTACTTGCAGAATTTATTAAATTATTTCCATTTGCGTTTGAAGGTGAAATGCCAGAGGATAAAAGAAAACAAGGTGCAGAGTTATTATTAAAAATCAAACCTAATGAACTAGAAGCCATTGAACATCTAAAAGAAGCGGCAAAAGTTTGGAAATAAAATAATTAATTATCTATCTTTCTTTTATATATTTGCTATAATAACTGCTTATCATATAAGAAATAAATATGATTAGACTCAAAGCCTCTCCAAAAGAAATACTATTCAGACCACCTGTAGAAGCATATAGTTTACTAATTGCAGTAACTAGTGGGTGTTCTTGGAATAAATGTAAATTCTGTGGGATGTATAAAGGAAAGGATTATGAAGTTTATCAAGATTATGAAATTCTTCCATTGGATTATGTATTTGAGCAGATAGACAGAGCTGCTCAACTTGGTTATCATGGATTCCCTGTATATTTAGCCGGAGGGAATCCTACTTCTGCCCCTACAGATTACCTTATTAAAATCATCAAATATGTAAGAGAAAAATTAAATAATGTTAAAAGAGTGAGTTGCTATTCAAAAGCCCTTGACATTTTACGGAAATCAGATGAAGAATTAAAGGAATTAAAGAGGGCAGGTTTAGATATTATTTATATGGGTTTAGAGAGTGGAAGTAATACTGTACTACGACTTATGCATAAAGGAACCAATGCAAATTCCTTTATCAAAGCCGGTAAAAGGGTGATGGCTTCTGGAATAAAACTAAGTATGTATATTTTATTAGGTCTAGGTGGGAAGAAATATTCAAAAGAACATGTACTCGAAACAGCAAGAGTTCTCACCGAGATTAATCCAACGATATTTCGATTCAGATCTCTTGGAGTTGGACCCAACATACCTTTATGGTATGATTTAGAGAAGGGGGACTTTGAACTAATTGATCCTGTGGAATTTCTCATAGAAGAAAGAGACATTATTGCAAATTTGGGGGATAATGTTACCTCTCAAGTTTTTAATGATCACGCTGCAAATTATTGCTACATTGACTCAGTAAACATTCAAAAAGACAAAAAGGATTTTATAACAGCACTAAATACTTATATTAAAGATCCAAGGTTTAAAACAATGAAGCGAAAGATCCCAAGATAAATATTGTTCTTTGAAAAAATTTTTAATAAATTTTTTTTTGTATTGACTCTTCATAACCAAGAGAATATGATTTCATTCGATTTGAAAAGAATAAATAAATTTCTCTTAGAAAAGCAACACCTTACAAATAATTCCAAAATTGAGGATATTATTCAAATAACAGATGATCTTTGTGGTTTACATTCAACAAATCTTACAACCTCTTACCTTACATTATTTGCAAGGTCTAATACATTTAAAAAAATCAATTTAGAAAAGGAGTTATATATAAATAAAAATCTAGGTAGAATTCGAGGTATGCGAAGAACATTGTTTATTGAATCAAGGAAAATGATCCCAATTGTACACGCAGCTACTTATAATTTAATAAATAAGTCTTTTGAAAAATACATGGAAGTTAGGGGAATTTCGTTAAAGGATTATCAAGAAACTTCAGCTCAAATTCTTGACATCTTAAAAGGAAAAGAATTATCTGCTACCGAAATCAGAAAAGAATTAAATTCGAAGCTAGATGTTCCTGGAATTATTCAAGTTATGAGTAATAATCGATTATTGATAAGGGCAAGACCAATAAAGGGTTGGAAAGACAAACGGAACAAATATGCTCTGTTTCATGAATATCTTTCGGATATTAATGTTCAAGAATTTGATGAGCAGCAAGCAATTCAGCTACTTGTAGAAAAATATATTAAAGCTTATGGGCCTGTAAGCGAAAATGATATCTCTTGGTGGTCAGGATTAACTAAAACAAAAATTAGAGTGGCATTAAAAGCTTTAACTCCTCACCTTGAAAGGATACAAATCTCAGAATTAAAAGGAATCTATTTTCTTTTCAAGGAAGATATAGATTCTTTGAAAATAAAGGATAATGACCAAGAAGCAATCTTAACATTTTTACCTGAACTTGATCCATATCCAATGGGGTATAAAGAAAGAGATAGATATATAGATTCTAACTTTACAAAATTTGTGTTCGACAATTCTGGTAATATTTCGGCAACAATTTTGATAGATGGACGTGTTATTGGTGTATGGGATACAGAAGAAAAACCTGAAAGTTTTGTAAAATTGCATCTCTTTAAACCTATTGAAGAAAAGAGCCATAAGGAATTGTATTCTAAAGCCCAAAAAATTGGTAAGTTCATCTTTGAAAAAGAAGTAAAGATTGAAGAATGTGAATCAATGACTCCTTTATCAGAACGGACAGCAGGGGGCTTTATGACACCCCTCAGAAATGTTAATAATTAAGAATAATTTTACCATTTATTCTTATTTTCTTTATGAAGTGGTCCTTCAATGCCAGAAAAAATGAATATTCTGTTCATTATAACAGATGCCCAAAGAGTAGACTATTTAAGTTGTTATGGGAACAAAACATTGAAAACGCCAAATATTGATAAACTTGCGAGCGAAAGTGTGAGATTTACAAACTATTTTTGTACAAATCCAATTTGCATGCCAAATCGTGCCACCATGATAACTGGACTTTACCCTAATGTGCACGGTGTTAGGAGTAATGGAATGAAATTAAGGAAAAATATTCCAAATATAATAAATACCCTTCGAAATAAAGGATGGCATACAGCGGCTATTGGGAAAATTCATCACCAATTCTGGATAAATCCCTTCAAACGCAAGTCTCTATCAGCAGAGAATATCGCAACGTGGGTTAATCCTAAAGGGAGAAATGACCCCGTAAGAGAAAAATTTCCACATCCATATTATGGTTATGATGAAGTAGAAGTTGTAGTGGGAAATGGAAGTATTTGTTCTGGTCATTATATTGAATGGTTAGAGGAGAGATCCCCTTCAATCGCAGAAAAGGTTAAACAGCGATGCCTAAATTATGATTCGTTATTTAGATTATTTTGTGATGATATCCCTGAAGAATACTACAATACTACTTATGTAAAAGAACGTACCATTGCATTTTTAGAAAGATTTGCTAAGGGGGAGTATGAAAATAGACCTTTTTATTTACATTGTTCATTTCCAGACCCTCATTATCCCATAACTCCTCCTAAAAATTATCGCGATATGTATAATCCTGAAGAAATTGAACTTCCAGGTACTTTTAATGATGTTAAAAACTTATATAATCACAAATTCTTAGGGAAACATCTGAGAAATCCCCCTTTTAAAAAGGCGTTTTTACGAGAATCAACAGAAGAAGAAGTTAGAAAAATAATTGCACTGACTTATGCTTCGATAAGATACATTGATTTCAGTATAGGGCATATTTTAGCATCCATAGAAAAGTTAGGTATTTCCAAAAATACTATAGTAGTATTTACAAGTGATCATGGGGATTTAATGGGTGACCATGGCCTTCTTTTTAAAGGTCCTTGCCCTTATAACGGTGTGTTGCAACTTCCTTTAATATTCAAGGTACCAGGAATAACTGAAAACGGTGTTGTTTCAGATTCTTTAGTCAGTACGATTGATTATCCAAAGACCATCTTGAGTATACTAAACATAAAAGAAAGACACCATCCACCTGATATGCAAGGCTTTGATATATCGCCTATATTAGAGAATCCTAATACAAAAATAAGGGATTGTTGCTTCATAGAAAATGACGAAGAAATAGGGGATCTTAAATCAAGACTCCGTCATTTGATCACTGAACAGTATAAATTAACTGTTTATGAAAGTCTTCCCGGATATGGAGACATTTATGATAGAAAAAATGATCCAGATGAGTTAAATAATCTCTGGGATAATCAAAATTTTAAAGAAAAGAGATTTGAACTAGTGGACAAACTCTTACATGAAAATCTTAAAGCTCAGACATATTTCCCTAAAAGAATTGCTGGATCATAACCCAAAATTTATAATTCTCTCAACTTTTCTTTAAGATCTGAAACTGCATTGTTGATAATATTTGAAGCTATAAACGAAGATTCCTCTTTCGATTTCTTCTTTAAGATCCTGATTTTTAATTTTAGAGCTTCTTGAAATACCATAGAACTCTTATCTTCATTTCCTTTAATTACAACATCGAGAACATGGAGGGCTAATTGAAATTTTCCATCACTATAAAGGTTCTTAGCGTGCTCATAATAATCCTCTGCTTTATTAATCTTTAAGAACTCTCGAGCAATATATTCTGATTTTGATGGGAATAAATCAGTTGGATTTCCACTATTATACCAACCATGGTAAAGTCTATAAGTGGCATGAATTGCAAAGCGGTAGCATCCATATATTTCTCTTAAATATGGGTTTTCTTTAAATTTGGGTGGTTGAATTGCTACCATTTCATGAAAAATTTCTTCGAACCACTTTCCCTCATTCATCCTTTTAACAACTTCATCATGAACAAAATGCATTGCCTCAGAAGTAGTCTGCAACGCTTCCTTCACGTTTTCTTTCCCTTCAATTAACTTTCCATGACCAGGAACTATATACTCCGCCTTTTTCTCCATCATTTTATCTAATGCTAAAGCCCAATCGTTAGGATATCTTTGAACTTTGTAAGGATTTCCCACATTAGGAAATGAATTAATCATTAAATCACCCGCACAGATAGTTTTCTTTTCAGGTACCCACAACCAAATCGAATCATCAGTTTCTCCTTTATTATGATATAATTCAAAATTTGTATTACCCAATCGAAACTTATAACAATCTTCATTCCCTTTTAGAATGATTGTTGGTTGAAGAATGTTTTGCGGGGATACAACAGCTGCTTGTGCTCTTCCTCTAATAGAAGCAAATTGCATTTTGTTAATCCAGTCATGATATTTATCTAACATTTGATATTTTTTGAACCGTTGAATACAATTTTCATGAGCTATGACTTCAGGTAATTCCCAACCTTTCTCTTTAATTTCCTCTAAAAATGGGAGATATCCAAAAGCATGATCAAAATGACCATGTGAAAAGACAAAATATTTAACTGGTTTATTTGTAAATTTTCGTAAGTTAGTAAACATCCTCATTTCTAATTGGCGGATTGGGAGATCAAATATTACTAGTCCTTCCGTCGTCTCAAATACACCAGAATTAGCAAACCCAGAAATAAAATAACATGTCTGATCTGCAAATGACCGGGGTGGAAACATTCCTATATAATCGCGAAAATCATTAAGATCCAAATTTTCCATTTCAAATCACATTTTTATGCTCATAATTTATACCTATAATAGATTATTAAGGATCAAATATCTAAATTGCGAGAATTAAGAACAAAAATGTTAAATATTTTATTACAATAAATTATTTAAAGACAGAATCGAACTAAATTCTTAATTCGATCTAAAATATGGGTATTAAAGGGTTTTAATTGATAACGAATATTAAATTTAAAAATGGATTAGTTGCCTTACTCACTTTTATGTTTCTTAATTTTAGTATACTTTATTTCACTCCATCCTCTTATGGCCAAATTAATGGGGAACCTATTTCCTTTTCTTCAAATTTAGAATTTAATGAATATTCTGAAGTAGAAGGTTTAAAATCAAATGCCAGTGGGATAAATATTCAATTACCAGAAGAAAATTGGACCGTTACAGATATAAACATTAATTTTAACGATATAGAATTGGGCAAAGAAATTAAAACGATTGAAGACACGAGCACGGACCAGATTCCAGTAATCAATAAAAACCCTTCAATTAGAACATTTGCCTTAGCTACGCAACTTGAAATTTTAGAACCTACTGAAATATTTGGCATTTTTATCAGAGGACAAAAGACTCCTCAAGCAAATGAAACGATTAAATTTCAAATACAGGGATTCACCGAAGGAACTCATAACCCTAATAATACTATTTTAAGATCCATAGATTTGAATATATCTCTTAATTTGGATTGGTATTATCAAGATTTTTCTTTAGATCCAATTATACTTTCAATCGGAAATTATTCATTAGTAATGAATGGAACGAATTTGCCAGTAAACGTTGATGCGAAGTATTATTGGCAAATAGATAACTTTAATCCAACAATTCCATATTTACACACATCATCCTATCAGACTTCTTGGAGTACAGGAGTTTTTAATTCAAGTTTTTTGTACAAAATACACCAGAAAGTTGTTGGAAATTTTTTCCCATCAGACCTGAACATGACTGCTGAAATTAAAGGAGAAAATTATGAAATAACTGATGGATTAAGCGTTGGAATTGGATTTTTGAAAATAATTGACCATATTTTTTTTCAGGAAGCAGTAACTCTGGTTCTTCCTCTCATAATTAATAGAACAGCACCCTTACAATTTAATTATAATTATTCAGTTAAATTAAGAAATTCATTCATAACTAATAATAATGCAAAAATCGAAGAATCTCAAGTTCTTTGGACGATGGAGCCAATATTCAATAGGGTTACCCAAAACTACTCCCTACAATTTGAGATTCCAAGAAACTGGTATAATATTAATATATATAGAAATATGGAAAACGTAACTTCATTAGTAAATTTTAACATTTTTAATAGAATTATTACTATTCCCAATGGCACTATAGAGGCTGGAGCTGAATGGCAGATTAAAGCTTATTCTCCAATTATCGACTTAGATATAGACATTACAAAAACAAAATGGATGAGAGGAGATGAGCTAGAATATTCTTTTACTCCTCCTCCAACTCAAGGTAATTATACTTTTATAATAATAAAACAAAGTAAGAAACCAGAATTAATCCCTCCAGAAGATTGTTTTTCACCACCAAATTTTTTCTCATATGAGATCCCATCAAATTGGACAGAAGGAAAATATATCGCAGAGGTATTCTGGAACAATCATACCGACATTGGGATGAGTAGTAAGGATTTTAAAATTTCTGTTCCCTTTACAATAGAACCATGGATGGTTATTCTTATAGTAATTGGTACATTAGGAATAGTAACAGTAGGATTAATTTCATATCGATATGTAAAAAAATTCCGAGATGTCCAATTAGAGAAAAAGCAAAAACTCTATGATTCATGTATTGACATCTTAAACCTTGAGTATTTAATGGTCACCGATAAAAAATCTGGCTTAAATGTTTATACCCAAAATTTTTCAGAGGAAGAAATCGATGCTGCGTTAATTTCAGGATTTTTACAGGCAATTCACTCTTTTGGTATAGAATTAATCAAAGTTGAGGATCAATCACAAACAATAAAGTTAGAATACAGAGAACGCATCATCTTAATGACTGAATTTGTTAATATTAGATTAATTTTGATAATGCATGAAACCCCTTCGAGATTTTTCTTATACTCAATTGAAGAACTAGCCTACAATATTTATAAAAATTTTGGAGAAAATATTGATTCCTTTAACGGGGATGTGAAACCGTTTCAGTCAATTGAAGCCTTACTTAAGCAGAATTTAAATATTACTTTCATATATCCAATGAAAATAGCTAAAATTGAAAAACTTGCAAAACTAAAAGTAACGCAGAATGAAAGGGAGTTTATCAATAAAGCGGTTTCATTGATGAAAATGAATAATAGAGATAATTTTCTTATAAAAGCCCTATTATCTGAAAAAGAATGTAATCCGAAAGATGTGGAAGCACTACTTGACTTAATAGAAAAGAAAATTTTTCTATTGATTTAACCTCCTATTTTTGTATATAAAATCCTAGATATTCCCTAAGAGGACACAATATAACTTAAATGAATCACATTTAAATTTTCAAATTATCATTAAGGATTTAATGAAAAATAAAAATCATTTTTTTCTGACATTTAGCATTTTATTTGTTTCAGTTTTGATTTTTAGTATTAATCAGTTTATTGATTTATCTTATGCTCAAGGTAATGAGAAGATTATACCTCTAACCTCCAAATTTCAAATGACAGAATTTACGGAAGACATCGGAAACAGCACTAGCGTAAGTACAATTGACATATCAGTACCTACAGAGACTTGGAATATTCAAAATATAGAGATGAACATCACTGATATTAAATTAGGGGAAGAAACTAAAACGATCGAAGATCGTGGGAAATCTATTGACATTGTAGATGCAAAAGGAAAATTAGGGTATGGAGTAGAGATTAGTATAACTGAACCAACAATTATTTTTGGTGTTTACATTTATGGCTACATAACAGGAACTCCTGTCTTACCAGTGTATATGCAAATACAAGGATATGATATAGGTAATGATATACCTGATGAAAACATACTTACTTCAACCTTAATAAATATATCCTCTCCCGGGTGGCATTTACAGATGTTTGAGGAGGAAGTCTCTCTTACAACAGGAAGTTATTATTTAGTATTAAATGGTACGGAATTAGTTCTCCCTACTGATAGATCAACCTATAATTGGATATATAACGGGAGTGGATCTATTCATACTAGTCTACATACCGCAGTTTATGATGATATTTGGGAACTAGATGATGTTGGTAAACCACTATTATATAAGTTAATACAACGAGTTAATAAATCATTCAATCCTGAAAAGATAAATATGACGGCTCAATTTAATGGATCCACTTATCCAATCGTGGATGGACCTGAGGATGGAACAGGAAGCCTTACAATTAATGAAATAATTGCACCAAATGCTACTAGCTTTACTGTTAACATTGGTAATAATCTTTCTATTGGTTTAATTTTCAACTTAAGTTATCATATTGGCTTGTTCAATAATTTCTTTACCGATGGAGAAGCTAAACTAAAGCCTAATACAGAAAATAGATGGACACTTAGACCTGATTTAAATGTGATTTGTGAAAATTACACAGTAAAATTTAGTTATCCTAGTTCATGGTATAATTTTACAGTAAGGAGAAATGGATTGGATATTACTTCAAATATTACAATTAACACTTTAGATGATTACTTATTGTTTCTGAATGATGTTATAGTTGATGGTGCTTTGTGGGAAATTTCTTGTAACTCCCCAAATATAGCTATGTCCTTGAATACTCCAAAAACTAAATTTGAACCAAACCAAGATTTATTATTCTCTGTTTTACCACCAATTAATCCGGGGAATCTCACTTATATATTAATAAACTCATTAGGGTTTGAGGAATATAGGGAGAATATAGAAATCACCTCTACAACTACGACTGAAATTGTGCTTTCATATGAATTATCTGCTAATCCAAATGAAGGAATATATTGGGCTTATATTTATTGGTTTAATGGTGAAGAAGCAGGAATTATATCCAAATCTTTCCAAATTAATGTACCTTTTGTATTAGATCCACTCTATATTATGATAATAGTCGTAGGTTCAATTATTTTAGCAAGTGCTAGCTTCACAACTTATAAACTTGTTAAAAGATCTAAACGAGTACATCAAGAGCATAGAAAAAGAATTTACAATAAATACATGGATGTTTTAAACTTGGATTATTTCATCATCATTGAAAAAAGAACAGGGCTAAATATTTATGAAGAGATGCTTGCAGGAAAAGACATTGATGCTTCCCTTATTACAGGGTTTTTAGAAGCAATTCGAAATTTTGGTATAGAATTAACAGATGCTAATCAACAATCTCAAACAATAAAGCTCGAATATCAACAATCAAAAATTATTATGTCTGAGTTTAAAGATTTTAGAATTTTACTTATAATGAAGGAAAATCCTTCTCAGGACTTTTTAGATTCCATAAAATTTTTGTCCTATGACATTGATGAAATACATGGTGATGATTTAGCTAACTTTAAAGGAAATACTTCGAAATTTCAAGATATCAAAGATTTACTCGATAAACACTTAGAGACTTCATTACTTTACCCATTAGAACTAAAACCTCAGGATGTAAAAGTCTCCTCTGATGAGAAAGCTTTAATCACTAGAGCCGAAGAAGTGATGAAAATGAGAAAAACAGATTATTTCTTCCTTTCCTATTTACTCTACGCTAGAAAGGGCTTTCAAATAAGGGATGCTGAAACAGTTCTTAAATTAATAGAGAAAAAGATATTTCAACCGAAAAGATAAAAAAAAAGTAATGTTTTTTTAAATTTCTTATTTCTTTCTGCCTTTTGTTAAATACCAGATTAAGAAAATGATCAAAGCAGGTACGCCGAGGACTATTACAATCCACATAAATGTTAACATGTAAGAATATAGCCAATAAGTAAAAGGTCGAGAGCCAAAGGTTGCATTATAATTCCCATCTACTGCAATATAAATACAATATGCAATAAACATAATGAAACCGAAACCACCACTACCACCGCCATATTTTTGTGCTTTACGAGATTTCTCTTTCTTTTCTCGATCTTTAAATTCTTGTTTTTCATCTTCAGGTAATCGCCTCCACCACAAATATCCTCCAACACCAAAAAATAAAGCAGTGGGTACTCCAACAAATATTAGCTCCCAAAGAATCATAAGTATTATCATTCCAACGACATAATTCAGTGTCCAAGAGTTAAATGTACCGGTACGTGGATCAACAAAAGGATTAGCTTCTATTACCCAAATAAATACTAATATTACACCAATAAAAGCACATATTCCTGCAATTATCACTGCAATGAGAGTCCATTTATGTTTTAGAAGTTTATCTTTCCAAAATTTCTCATCACTTATATCTTCACTCATTTTGAATCCCTTTTCTTGAAAATTTTGCAATTTATTAGAATTCTACATCTTTTATATATAAGACACATTATAAAATATAAGGAGTCCAATTTTTATTAGAAATTATCTTATTAAATGATGATCTGGAAAATAATAAGAGATATTGAATATTACTCATTTCAGACTGTTTTCATATTTTAACACAAAAGGAAGTGATCAAAATCGCTGTAACCTTTATGAGAAAGTTAGAACAAGAACCAGAGTCATATGATGAAAAATTCACTGCGTTAACCAAGGGTGTTAATCAAAGAGTCAAAGAATGGATTAGTGAAAGAATTGGAACGTCAAAATCTATACTAGAGGTTGGTTGTGGTACAGGGACACTAGCTGCTAATTTAGCACTAAAAGGAAATGATGTTTTAGCAATCGATAAGAATTTTCTAATGATTAACAATGCTATGAAAAATTATCCGAAAGAGAAGGATATAAAATTAATTTATCAAATTGGATCGATCAGAGAATTACCTGCTGAAGAAGAGTCTAAGGATTATATTGTGAGTACTTTCATGCTTTCGGAACTCGGGCCATTAGAACAACAAATCTTCCTTAGAAATGCTTGGAAAATTTTAAAACCAAAAGGGAAGGTAATTATTGGTGCCGAATTTCTACCTTCAGGATTTTGGAAAATTGTATTTAAAATAAAGCGATGGTGGTATAAGAAAAAATTAAGAAGATTACGATTACCACCCACATCTCTTGTGAAATGGTTTTTTAACTACATAGAGTCTATTGGATTCAAGATCTCTAATGAAAAAGAATGGAGACATGGTTCAATAAGAGCTCTTGAATTAGAAAAATTCGATATATTAGGTTGGGATGGACCGGGATATTATCGACCACCCTCAAGAAAATTCAAAGGATTTAGAAGTCAAATGCAGATCTATAGATGTATTTTTACAGGGCAAATCGATCATGTTCCCATTGAACCAGGAATCTATCAATCTGGAAATCCAGATGATAAGTCTCCAATAATAGTAACAGCAAATTATTCTTATACATACATAAGGGTTATGCGAGCACTTAAAGGAATGGATGCTTGGGTGTTATGTGTAGATTCAAAAGGTATCAATGTATGGTGTGCGGCACGTGGAGACAATTTTGGGAATAAACAACTTATCGAAGCTATCGAGGCTACGGGAATTAGTGATAGAACAACTAGAAAGACACTTATTTTGCCCCAACTCTCAGCAGGGGGTGTTGCTGCCCCTTTAATTAAAAGTGAATCTCCAAACTTCCCTTTTAACATCCTCTATGGACCTGTGTGGGCAAAATTTTTACCCCAATATATAGAAGAGCGTCCAGCAAAAAAACCAGATAAATGGAAGCTTGCAAAATTTACAATTTCACATCGATTACGAGCATTCATGACTCATACTACATTTCTATTACGAAAAATCTTTCTTAAGCCAACTCTCGGAGTATTATTACTCCTCCTATGTGTCAGTTTCTTAAATCCCTTTTGGCTTGATAAATTTTGGAGAGTTGGTGAGATTTGGCTTTGGATAATTCTTACAAATGCTTTAATTGCCTTCTTGTTTCCGTTAACTAACTTCACGCGGTGTTTTATTAAAAAAGGATTAATATATGGAATACTGAATATAGTTATTTTAGGAAGTTTAACATGGTTTATCCATGATTCACTATTAGTAAGTTTATGGAATATCGTATTCTATTTCTGGCTTGCTTTCTTCTTTACAATGAGTTTTAGTGGATATTCAATGGCAACAAGTCCTGCTGAAATTCAGGAAGAATATCCAACTTTCATAAAAATTAATCTACCATTATTAGTCATAGGTTTGATTTGTGCAGGTATAGGATTTATCTTATTCTAAATAATAGGATAGCATATATATAATAAAAAACATTATTTAATTAGAGATTTGAAAATTAGGAGGTGGCAAGTATCGTCTTAAAACCAGCTTCAATAAATATAACAATAAATTTACCTAAAATTTCCATTGACCAAGAATTATGCACAGGGTGTGGTGTCTGTGCAGAAGTTTGCCCATTTGGGATTCCACAATCAACTAATAATGGAAAATTCAAGATTATAGATGTTGAGAGATGTACTGAATGTAGTGCTTGTAAAAGAAACTGTCCTGCAATGGCCATAATCCTCCAAGAACGTAAAGGATGCGGTTGTTTGTGGGATGCTCGCGCCCGTTCTAAAAATCCTCAAGGTAATACCTGTTGTGGTTAAAAAATTAAATTAATTTGTATCCTTTATCTGAATCTAGATATCCGGTTCTTCACCTTTTTTTAAGTTACTACCACAATACTTACAAAATTTCTGTTGATATGTAATGGGTGCATTGCAAAATGGGCAAAATAGTTCCTCTTCTATAATACCCCTCTTCTCGGGTTTTATTTTTTTAACTTTCGGTTTTAAATGGATAGGTTCTCTTAATGAGGTATGTACCTTTTTATAAACAACAATAACCATAATTAGTCCTACTAATGAAAAAATACCAAATACAATGAAAATAAGTATGAAAATATTATTTACACCATTTTGAGATTTTTCCCTTGTATCAATTGTGAAATATACTAAATTTGATGAATAATAATGCCCAGAAGTAGATATACCATGTATTTGTATTTTATAAAATCCCTTTTCAGGCATTGGAATAACTTGGTTTCCTATAATAGTCTGATTCACTTGATTATTTAAGGAATATCCTATCCAATCTAAAGTTGAGGAATTAGTAAAAGTAAGTAAAAGACCTTCATTCAAATTATTTCCAATATCATAATTTGGATCCCAGGAATATCCTATAGCGTCAATATATGTGTGATAATTATCATACCTCCAATTTTGAAGGAAATATGATCTATTTACATTTGGTACCACATTGGAAAATTTATAATCCCCATATTTGATTCCATCAATATAGACTTTAAAATAATTCTGATCCAATCCATAATGATTCCCTGTCCCACATTCAAATTGAAAGGATATATGATACCATTTATCGTTAACCGCAGAATGAGATATTGATTGCCAACCACCTATAGTGTAAATCGAAAAGTATGAGTCAAAAAAATCAGCTCCTATAGAAATTCCTCCCGCCGTAGTGTTTCCTTCCATAATACTAAAGACTGAACCTTCATTTACATCCGTTGTCCTTAACCAGAATTCGATTGTTCCGTGGGTTTGAGCTGAAAAATAATGATAAAAATGTAAATGATTACCGAAAGTGTCTCCCTTATTCAAATCAACAACCTTATTATGCCCATCTAATGAGGATATTACTTTAATATATGAGTCCTGTGGAGGTATTGTCAGTCGATAATTCCATTCCTGTGGTATTGTTCCATCTTTATCATTCTCAAATCCGTATGTAGCTGGATAATAACCTCTCATCGGTTCAGTATATGTTGTATTTTCTGGAGTGAGTAGATTAATGGTTACATATTCAACTGAAAAATGGGTTTTACCAGATTCAAATAGTTCACCAATGGTATTATTGCCAAAAATTTGAACATTATGATAGCCATTTGAAGGCATTGGAAGAGTAGTATTTCCTATTATTGTCTTGTTGGATTGTTCATCCAGAGAATAACCAATCCAATCTAAAGCAGTCTTTTGTTCAAAACTTAATAACAATCCTTCATCCATATTGTCTCCCACATTATAATTAGGATCCCAAGAATACCCAATTGCATCTGTATACATTTCAAAATTATAATATCGCCAATTTTGATGGATTAAAAAATGTGAAACATTTGATTGTGATGAAATCATATTGAAATCCCCGAATTGGTTATTATTAATAAAAAGTCTCCAATTATACTGAGTTAATCCATAATGATTTCCAGTCCCACACTCAAATTGGATTTTTATATGATACCAATGATTATTATATGCAGTATAAGACACAGGATACCAAGTTGTGGTAGTATTTTTAATTTGGAAATTACTTTCCATAATCCTTATACCTGCGATTGAATATTGATTGAAAGTACCGCTTTTCATATGCCATGAACTTTCCTGATTGACATCGGTAGTCCTTGCCCAAAATTCAATAGTTCCATATTGTTGTACAGAGCTAAAATTTTGACACAAATTGTTATTAATACCAAAAGTATCTCCTTTATCCATATGAATGACTTTCTTATGACCATCTAATTCATTAATTATTTCATTAATCATAAGGGAATCTTCTTTATAATCATCCCATTCTTCTGGTATAGTACCAACCTCATCATTCTCAAATCCATATGTCGCGGGAAAAAATCCGCTCATAGGTTTATAATATGTAATATTTTCGGGAGAAGTTATATTAATCTCTTGCGAACTATTTTTCAGGTTCTTAAAGTTTTGATCATTTTCACTTTGTAAAACTGGATTAAGTAGCGAACGTATACAAACAAACGCCCCTAAAATAAAAGTTATGATTATTATTATCCTACATTTTTGCCTTAAATTACGGCGAAAATACAAAAAGACATACCCTAATAAAATTTTATTTTTTTGGCTTAAATTATATTTTCTCCAATTTTTTATAAATATTATCTTATTTATTAAGAAGATAATTACATTATAATCCTAAAAATAGCTTTTTTCCTTTTTTTCTGGTAGGTAACTTTTTTTAATTAAAAGATCCAATTCAGCATTTAACCAACATAATTCATCATAACTACATGATGACCGAAAGACTTCCTCAGCTTTGCGCTTTATATCTTCAATAGAGGGCATCTCAAGGCTCATTTTCTGAATTTTTTCTGCTAACATCCAACATAAATCGTTGTAGGAATATTTGTTCAAAGAAAGGAAATATGCTGCTTCCCTAATTTGTGTTTCAAAGTCTACTTCTTCTTCAACTACCTCCTCCTGTGGTTTAGGTTCTTCAGCTTTAGTAGTAACAATTAATTGTTGTTGGATCGGAGCTTTTTCAATTTTTATAAATTTAACCGGTTTAACTTCTTCTTTTGGCACTTCTTTCCTATAGTCTTTAATTTGTTTAAACCATTCAACAATTCTTTCTTCAACAGTAATTTTTCGCTCCTCTGGAGTCCCATCTAGTTTTACAGACTCTATTTTCTCAGGAGAGACTTCAAATACGAATTCTGGTCTTCTTTCAATTGAAACTCCCGGGATTAAACCTTTTTCTAAATTATGCATCATTGCTAAGAATGATCCATATTCACGTTTCTCTTTCATGATAAGGATCTTTGTTGAGCCCCCACGGTCTTTATCTAATCGCCGTGCTATTTCTGCTGTAATATCCTTTGTTTCTTGTCGTACTTTTAAACCAACCCAGATGTAGATCGTGTTTTTTTGTTCATCATCAACAAGATAAACATCATTTTCATCAAAGTTCAGTTTGTCTAATTGAATTAATTCTCCTCTATTATTTATTTTATATAATTTCATACCATTCGCTCACCAGAAAATCCTATAATATAGAAATAAAACATTTGAAGTTAAAAAATCTTCTTTTGTAGGAGGAAGTTCGATTTCCGACCTATCGATATCCTTAAGTTTTTTAATTAGAACTTTATTATTCTGTTAAAGAAATATACTATTTTTAAAGTATAAAAAGTAATTGAATTACTACGGAGTTAATAGAAATGACTGAAACAAAACATCCTACCCATGAAGATTATGAAAAGATAATAGAACAATTGAAGAGTGAAAGAGAAGCGTTAATAAAAAGAATTAACGATCTTGAACTTGAAAATTCAACGTTAAGAAGTAAAATTTCAGATATTGAGGATCATACATATATCCCCCAAGAAATATCCAATATGAAAGAGTCTTCATTTTCTAGTTTTGATGCATCAACAAAAATAGAGGAGATAGACACAGGTTTAAATCCCATAAAAATACATGAAACAACTAAAGAGCCGGAAGTAGGAATTCCAATCGAATTTGAAAGCCCCACACCTAGTTTAAGTGGTATGAACAAACCAATTATAGAAGG
>JBHLLU010000109.1:0-7976 GCA_048938895.1 Promethearchaeota archaeon | reverse complement strand
TTTTTCTTTGTTTGCATTAATGATTTAGTATTAATTATCCTTTAATTTCCTTATTATTTAACAAACGAGTAAGTAGAACATAGGATTTTAAAAATTATTAGAAATTACTTTACATATATTTAAGATAGAAGGTTGAAGTTTTTGAAAAAAGTTATTTCTTATTGTGGTGGGGATGGGATTGGACCAGAAGTAGTAGAAGAAGGTCTTAAAATATTAAAAGTTATTTCTGATTATTCAGAATTTGAGTTTGAATTTAAAGAAGCCCCTGCTGGAGGAAATGTATATAAAAAATTTGGTAGAAGTTTACCAAAACAATCATTCGAAATCATAAAAAATTCTGATGCTCTACTGTTTGGTGCAGCAGGATTACCCGATCTACCTCCGGGGGTTGGTGAGGTTGCTGTATTACAGATTCGACAGGGATTAGATTTATATGTTAATTTAAGACCAATAAAACTCTTTGAACCTATTAGAGATAGATGCCCCTTGAAAGATGAATTCATTGGAATGGGTATAGATATAGCGTTTGTGAGAGAAAACACGGAAGGTCTTTATGCAAATAAGGGGGCTGTTTTAAAGGATGATATTGCAGAAAATTTAATGGTCGTGACCCGAAAAGGATGTGAAAGGATCATTAATTATGCTTTTGAGTATGCAAAACGTAAAGGACACTCAAAGGTTACCTCCGTGGACAAAGCGAATGTTTTAAGCCCAAGTAGATTGTGGAGGAAGATTTTCCATGAGATTGGTGATAATTATCCCGAGATAGAAAAAGAAGACATCTATATAGATGCATATTGTCAATGGTTAATAAGAAAACCAGATTCGTTTCAAACTGTTGTAACTGGGAATATGTTTGGGGATATTATCAGTGACGAAGGGGCATTTTTGATAGGAAGCATGGGAATGGCTTCAAGCGGTAATATAAATCCTGATAAAGTATCGATGTATGAACCAATTCACGGTTCTGCTCCAGATATTGCTGGAAAAGGCATCGCAAATCCAATTGGGGCAATATTAAGTGTTAAACTGATGATGCAAGAATCATTCCAGTCTTCTACTATTGCTGATTTAATCGAAAATGCGGTGGAAGAGGCTCTAAAGGAAGGTCGTACTATTGACTTAAAAAATCCTCAAATAAAAACACTTACTACTAAAGAAATGGGTGATTTGATTACAGATAAATTACGAGAAAAGTTAAAGAAGTAAACTTTTAACTTTTAGTACTTATCATCAATGCTAGAAAGCATTGATTTCAATTGATCAAATATATCAATACGAAAATCATCGCCAATTCTGAAAAAAAGTAAATCTACTTCTTTTTTACCGAGATAATCATCAACATTTAATTCTCCAATAATCTGTGACCAGCTAGTGCTTTCTAATGCTCTAATTCCAATTAGAATTACACCATTTTCTTTTATATTGTTAATAATTCTAATTATAATTTCTTTCCATCCCGGATCAACACGTTCCTTATCTCTAGCATCAAATATACAAAACACACCATCAGAGCTTGAGATGTCATCAGCAGCCGAATATAAATGTTGTTTTAATATTATGCCATTTAGATATTGAAATACCTGTTCGTCATCATAATCTCTGACAGTTGCGCTTTCTCCTAATTGTTTAATCTTAACAAAAAGTTGTAGGCCTGGACTCCATGTAGATGTCTCTGTAATGAATGAAATGGTTAGAACAATCTTTTTCTTTAAAATGGATAACATTTTTTCATATAATATATCGCTCCTTCTGTTATCTTCAATTTCTTTACTTTTCATAACGTAATGATAAGAGATCAAGTTGAAAGCATCTTCGATATTTTCTCCCGTTAAAGCGCTAGTTTCTATATAAGACAATTTGATCTTTTCATTTTCTGATATTTGGTTTGCGAGTTTTACTCCTTCTTGATAAAATACTTGACGTTCATCAGTTAGATCTGACTTATTACCGACCAAAACAATAGGTAGTTCTTCATCAGTTGTAAATTCTTTTAATTCTTGATACCACTCTGAAATCTTATCAAAAGATTCCCGGTTTGTTAAATCAAATACAATAAAGGCTGCTTGTGTTCCTGCATAATAAGATTTTCTAAAACGTTTGAAATATTTTTGGGCACCCAAGTCGTACAAAGTGACACCTATTTCATTGCCAAAAAATTCAAAAGTATGAGTTAAAACGTTTAATCCAATTGTTGCACGATAGTCTTCTGAGAATTTCTTTTCAACAAATCTACGGATAATAGATGTCTTTCCTACTTCATGATTGCCAATAATAACAAATTTAAAACGATATTCTCCTCGTGTTGTCAATTCCATTTGATAAAGTTGATTTTTTAACTTCATTACATTCTCTGCTTCATATTCAAAATTTGGAACCGAAACTTGAATTAAATCCCCTTCTTCAGCGTTTAAGATTTGAGCCGTTTTTTCAGCCAAAAATAACCCATATGGAGATAATTTTTCGATTGATGCCATACTATCTAAAACTAAACTTAATATTCTTTCCTCATCAACTGATATAAATAAAAGACGATGATCTTCTGTATCGAAACTTGCATTACCAAATTTCTTAAATGCAAATTCATTACGCATCCGTTGTAATACAGGATTGACAATAGACGTTAAGACGGAAACTAATTCAATGTCAACATCTTTTCTTTTTTCACCAGCGATGATAAGCCCTTCACTATCAGATACAATGACAGCCTCAACTTCTTTATTTATTTCAAGAAATTCTGTGAAAATTTCAGCAAATAACTTATTTTTCCGTATTACCAAGGATACGACCTACTTTTTTTTATCTAAAATATGATAATACTACTTATTATTTTTTATTATTAATTACTAGGAAAATTTGATTATATTTTGGGTTATTTTTTTAATCTTTCTGAAACTATTTAGATTTTTTAGAGATATTTAATTGTATTAAGCATTACTTTAAGCTGATCGTAGATTTCTAACCTGTATTCCACACCTATTTTAAAAAATAATAAAGATATCATCTTTTTTTCCAATAATTCATTTACATCGAACTCTTCCATAATTCTAGACCAGTTACTTTTTTCTGTTACCCTTATCCCTATTAGAACCACTTTATTCTCTTCTAGATCGTTAATAATTTTCATTACAACATCTCTCCATTCAGGGTCTATATGATCTTCATAACGAGCATCAAATATGCAAAATACACCATCAGATGTGGATACATCAAATCTTTTGTATAGATAATTTCTAACCATTACCCCGTTAGAGAATTTATAGATTTTTTCATCATAGTCATCTTTAATCTTAGTTAACTTATACTCATAATTTATATCTGAAAGAATTTGGAGTCCTGGGCTCCAGAATTCGTTTTCTGATATTACTGTTAATGTTAACAAGTTATCTAAATTTACTCCTTGTTTCATTCTTTTCTCTAATATAAGATTCTGTTCTTCTAGTAAGTCCTTTTTTACTCTATCTTCTTCTTCTTGTTTACTTTGAGAGATATAATGGTATGCTATTAATGTAAAGGCATCTTCTACGTTTTCACCGGTCAAGGCACTTGTCTCAATGTAAGAAGCTTTTATATTTACCTTTTTCGAAAGGTTTCCTACTAAATCCACGCCCTCTTGATAAGTTACTACTCGTTGAGCTTGTAAATCTAGTTTATTTCCAATAATAATTAGCGGTATTTCCCGTTGATCAATGAATTTCTCTAATTCTCCATACCATTTCACAATATTTTCGAAAGATTCTTTTTTAGTAATATCATATACAATAAATGCTGCTTGTGCGCCTAAGTAATATGTTTGACGAAATCTTGCGAAAAAACTCTGAGCGCCAATATCCCATAAACTATAGGCAACTTTATTACCATAGAATTCTATATTATGACTTAAAATATTTAATCCTATAGTAGCACGATAGTCATGAGAGAATTTATTTTCTACAAACCTTCTGACTAGAGATGTTTTTCCTACTTCATGATCACCAATAATAACAAATTTAAATCGATAAGTCCCTCCCTGATCCAACCTCATTTGATATATTTGGTTTTTAACTCTTTCTTCGGTTGCAAAAGCATCGGTTTCATATTCAAAATGAGGAATCGTCATCTGTATGTTGTCTCCCTCTTCAGCATTGAGTATTTGTACTGCTTTTTCTGCGAGGAGATAGGCATAAGGCGAGGCTCTATCAACAGAAGCCATATTATTAAGGACTACACTTAATGTTCGTTTTTCATCCAGTGAAATAAATAAAAGTCTATAAAACTCTGTATCAAAACTAGCAGTCCCGAATTCTCTGAACGCAAATTCATCACGGATCCGTTCTAAAATAGGATTAATAATTGAAGTTAAAACTGATACAATTTCCATATTAATATCTTTTCTTTTTTCACCAGCTATGACCAGACCCATTTCATCGCTAACTATTACAGCTTCAATATCTTTATTAATTTCTAAAAATACGTTAAATAATTCGACAAAAAGTTCATTTCTGTTTATTGACAAGAACTACTCTACCAACACTTAATTTTTTAGTGAAAAATGTATTCTTATCAATATAGTAACATAAGAACTATATAATTATTTTTCAAACTTGTATTAAAAAGATATTCTTAAAAGTCTTTAGTCTATAATTTTAATATATAATATCTATTGGATATAAGGGATAATTAATAAAAAGGCTTATAATTGAAGTTTTATGCCTTCTTGTATAGTTTGTCATCTAGAATTAAATGAGATAAGTCATTCTTACTTTGAATGTGATAATGGACATCCAATTCATTTTCATTGTTTAGCAGATTGGTTATTACATTCTAAAAACTGCCCCTTATGCAGCGATCCTTATCCCGAGAGTGTTTTAATTAAATTTAAAGACTTTCTAGAGGAAAAAGACAAGGAAAAACAAGATGCTAAAGATAAAGAGTTATATGAAGAGTCTAGGAAAAAAATGGAAAAAGTAGCTGATAGGATAATTTTTATGAAATTTATAGAGAATATTGAATCTCTAATTGACGATAAACAATATGATAAAGCCATTGATCTACTTATGGATTCCTACGATGATCGATCTTCTGATGAGAATGACTTAAAGGTTCTTTTTTTATTAGGGACTACTAATTATTTGCGAGGCAGATATGATTTAGCAATTAATTTCTTATTTAAACTAGTTAAACTAAAATTTGATTATCCCAATGGATTTCTTTTTCTTGGAAAGTCTTATGGAGCTTTAGGAATGAAAGATAAGGCTGAGTGGGCTTATCAACGTATAAAAAAAAGTGATTAGCCTTCTTTTATTGATACTAAATCAAGATCTACATCGATTTTAAACCCTTGGGAATGATTTGTTGGACCAAATCCTTTACCTATATTCAGATGTTTTGCCTTAACAATCGCAGCTGTTAAATAAGCTTTTGCAATATAAATTGCTTTTTTAATATCATTTCCTTTAGCTAGTTCTGCCGCAATAGCGGAAGCAAATGTACAACCAGTTCCGTGAGTATTCTTAGTTTCAATTCGAGGTGAATAGAATTCAATGAATTTATTGCCATCATAGAGGAGGTCAATAGCATTTTTCTTGTCAGGGAGATGACCTCCTTTAATAACTACATTTTTTGCGCCTAACATGTAAATTTTTTTTGCCGCTTCGTGAGCATCAGTCAAATTCTTTATATCAATTTCTGTAATAACTTGTGCTTCATGATGATTTGGGGTAATTACAAATGCTAATGGTATCAATTCTGAAATTAGAGCGACTTTTGCCTTAGGTTTTAATAAGTGATCTCCGCTTTTAGCAATCATTACGGGATCAATAATCAATAACTCAATATTATACTTACGAGCACGATCAGCTACAATTTTGATAATTTCCTCATTTGAAAGCATCCCAGTCTTCCAGGCATCAGTACCTATATCATTCATAACAGAATCAATTTGTTGACCAATAAAATTAGGTTCAATGTCATATATTCCTTGAACTCCAATTGTATTTTGGGCTGTCAGAGCGGTTATAGCACTCATTCCATAAACTCCTAATGCAGAAAAGGTTTTTAAATCTGCTTGTATTCCCGCTCCACCACCCGAATCAGAACCAGCTATAGTTAATACTTTTTTCATTTTCCTTAGTAAATTATAACTCAATTTAATAAAAAATTTCTTCTTGCCTTAAGGAAAATAGGTTTCAAAGATTTTATTTAAAATACTTACTTTTGTTTGTTTTCAAGAGTATCTTTTAATAATTTAATTGCACAGAATTCTCCACACATACTACATACATCCCCATCTTCTTCACCATTACGATAATGAATCTCTCGAGCGAGTTCTGGATCAATTGCTTGTTTAATCATACCTTCCCAATCAAGGTCTTTCCGTGCTAAATCCATTTTATAATCCCAATTTGAAACTCGTTTTCCATAACGGGCAATATTAACCGCGTGGGCTGCTATTTTAGAGGATATTACACCCCTTTTTACATCTTCTTTGGTAGGTAAGCCCAAATGTTCAGAAGGAGTCACATAACATAAATAGTCAGCTCCAGCTAAACCTGCAAGCACCCCCCCAATAGCACCCACAATATCATCATATCCCGGAGCAATGTCAGTGACGAGTGGCCCCAACACATAAAATGGCGCCTCATCACATAATGATTTTTGCATTTTAATATTACGCTTAACTTCATTTGCAGGAATGTGACCTGGTCCTTCTACCATAACTTGTACGTCAGCAGCCCAAGCTCGTTTTACTAATTTAGATATCTCAAGTAGTTCCTGAACTTGAGCAAAATCAGTAGAATCAAAAATACTCCCTGGTCTCATACCATCCCCAAGCGAAAGAGTGAAATCATATTCCTTAGCCATCTCTAAAAGATAATCGTATCTACTGTTGAATGGATTTTCCATGTCATTCTCTAAAATCCATGATGCTAAGAAAGTTCCACCTCTTGAAACGACCCCCATTAATCTTGGGTGCTTAATTAGATGTCTTACAATTTCTTGAGTTACTCCTACATGAATAGTAAAGAAATCAACACCCTCTTTTGCTTGTTCTTCCACTACATTAAACATATCATCCTCATCCATATGGATAATAGCTCCTTTATTTTCAAGGGCTCTTAGTGCGGTCTGATAAATTGGAACCGTGCCTAAAGGGATTTTAACATCATCGAGGATTTTTTTCCGGATTGTTTTTATATCCGTTTCGGTAATACCTGTGCTTAAATCCATAACTGTATCGGCACCAAATTGAGCAGCAATTCTAGCTTTTTCCAATTCTTCATCAATATTGCAATGAGTCTTCGATGAACCAATATTAGCATTTATTTTAACCAGTAACCCTTTTCCAATGCCTATAGGTGTTTCTAGTTCTCGTCGATTCGATTTAGGGATTATAATCCTACCACTTTTAATACCTTTTCTTAGGAACTCTACATCTACTTCTTCATTTTTAGCAATAATCTCCATTTCTTTTGTAGTATGCCCATTCCTTGCTGTTCTTATCAATGTTGACAAATTTCTATACCTTCACATCAAATTTTATTTTAATTTGGGAAGTAAATTCTCTAAGAAAAAATAATTCTGTCCAAATTATATTCTTTTGTCTTTTTAAATAAAAACAAAATTAATCATAGAGAAGATTAATTAAAGAATTCATCAAAGGAATCTTTAGATAAACTTTTAGAAAAAAAAAGATAAAATTTAATTTAATTCTTTAGATGATAAATCTTCTATCCTGGAAGAGTATAATCAGTTCCTTCTAAACCTTCTGCTAATGTACTCCAGAGTCTGATTTCATATTCAAATCCTTTTATATCTTGAAAAGGTGCCAATCTTTTTCCAGCCCATTTCCAAGCTTCCTCTAATTTACCTTCTTTTACTTCCATGACACTTATAACTTCTACTCCATTTTTGTTAGTATTAGAGGTAACAGGTATTGTTTCTTTACCGAGGGATCTATCAAAAGGAAATTCTTTTAAGACTTCCAGGTATCTTTC
>JBHLLU010000050.1:21567-30553 GCA_048938895.1 Promethearchaeota archaeon | reverse complement strand
ATTATTTTTCGTAATTCTAATACAAAATCATAGGTTTCTGGAAGGTTTGTGTCATATTTATGGTATTGAAATAAGTATGCTGATTTCTTATCAGATTCCGTTATAGTCAAAGAAAAAGGATTATTTTTTAAATTACTATCTTCAAAGATTGTGTGTAATATATCTAATCGAAATCCATCAACACCTTTATCTAACCAAAATCTTAAAGTATTAAACATTTCTTTTTTTACTTCTGGATTTCGGTAGTTCAAGTCTGGTTGGAAAGGTAAAAAATGAAAATAATACCATTGTCCAGTATTCTCATGATATTTCCAAGCTGAACCCCCAGGAATTGCCTTCCAATTGTTAGGTGGTTTTTTTCCTTCTGGTTTCTTCCCATCTCTCCAGATGTACCAATTTCGTTTAGGATTGTTTCTACTTGAGGCAGATTCCTTGAACCAAGGATGATATGTTGAGGTATGATTAAGTACGAGATCAAGGACTAATTTCATTTCTCTTTCATGAATTTCTTTTAGTAATTTATGAAATGTATCCATTTTCCCATAAACAGGATCTATCTCACGAAAATTGGCAACATCATATCCATGATCTTGTTGTGGAGACACAAAAAACGGGCTAATCCATATAGAATCTATACCTAAATCATAGAGATAGTCCAGCTTTTCAATTATTCCCTGTAAATCTCCAACTCCATTACCCGTACTGTCCTTAAATGAGCGTGGGTAAATTTGATATACTATTGTCTTTTGCCACCATTTGTATGCAGTGCTATCCATAATTAGATTAATCAAAGATATCCTATAATCTTAATCAATTTCAATTAATTCACAAAAATTAGCTAGATGATGGCGAAAAATGGGTTGAATCAGAAGGAAATTATAAAGGATCGACCTTTTATTTCTTTTTATATATTCAAAACCTTAATTAGCTATTTTTATATGATTGTTGGGGGTTAATATTAGATACGTATCACCAAGACGACCCATTGAACCTCCATTTTCTCTTAAAAACATTTTTAATTCTTCTAAGCTCTTCTTAAATTCAGAAATTTCTACTTTCTCTAAAATATCCCTCGCATTGATAAGGAGTATCTTACGCCCCAATAATTGTTTTTTAATATCTTCTACCTGATTTAGATCTGAAAAATCATATTTTCGGATTATAAAGTTATGGAGGAGTGAAGAATATTCCTTAGAAAAGCCCATTGTTTCTTGCGGTGAACCTAACAAATCATCATCATGACGATTACGAAATTTACCCATATAATATAATCAACCTATATTTAGAATTACAATCAAATAGTACTATTTTCATTAATATAAAGACTCTGAATTATTTTAAATAGAAGAATTATTCTAACATATATTCTCATGATATATGCATAATACATGCTTTTCTTTGCATATCTTTCCGCGATAGGAAAACTTAAATAAATTAGTTCACCAATGATTTTAATATGGAATTATCAAATAACGATTTTATAGAATTTATTAAAGAAAGGAAAAGCATTAGGAGCTTTATATACAAAACGATTGATAAATCCACCATTAATACTATCATTGAAGCTGGACGTTGGGCTCCTTCTGGGAAGAATAGCCAGCCTTGGAAGGTCTGCATCGTTATTCACCCTACACTTAAGCGAATGCTTGCAGATCTTACTAAATACGGGGGAATTATTGAGGAAGCTTACGTAAATTTCGTGGTATTCTTAGATTTGGATCGAGGATATGATAGAACCAAGGATTTGCAGGCAATTGGGGCTTTTATGCAAAACATCCTTTTAGCTGTGCATGCTTTAGTGGATCTTGGTGCGGTATGGATTGGTGATATAATCAATAAAAAAGAAGAGGTTAATGAAATATTTAAATTTTCTATAGATAAATTTGAATTAATGGGTGTAATAGCAATAGGTGTCGTTGACGAGGCTAGAGAAAAGGCTCATGAAAAATCACGTGAACGTCGTTCATTAGATGAATTTACTGATTGGTATTAAATGAAAAAAATCAAGTCAAGTTTTTTTAACTCTCCACTTCTTCGAGCGATTCTACCACTTGAGGATTTAAAATATAGATACCTAATATAAAAAATGGAATAAGAGCCCATTCGACTAGAATAGATATAATGAATGGAGTAGATGTGCTTATTTCATAAACAATACCCCCTACAATCGGATCAATAATCATTCCCAAAGAATCAAAAGAAAAAAAGTTTATCGTCTTTAATATGATACTCTAAAATTCACATTTCTTAAAATTTCATAGCCAGAAATGAAAAATACTTGAAAAAATCGGTCCAATCCAATAATAAAACCTAATCCAGTAAATCCAAGTGACTCCGAGAAATAATAAAGTATAGAGAATCCCAAATACAAATCCAAATATGACATCAATTGGGAAATGAACTCCTAAAATTAATCTTGAGATTCCAATAATAATGTCTAATGAAATAAAAATTAATAATATTATCCAATTTTGGAAGTAGAAAGCAAAAATGAAGCCAAAAAGCAAGAAAAAAGATACATGACCACTTGGAAATGATTGTTTTTCTGATTCTCGCATAAAATACGGAATTCTCAAAAATTCATCATGCTTTTTAACTCCTGCTGTTTCTAATTTAATATATGGTCGATTTCTCCTTACTATTTTATACCTTATAATACTATGAATTATAATTGATTGTTCAAATCCACTTGTGAATAAGACTAAAAGGTAATAATCTTTTGTGATGTAGCCATAAATAAACCAAATTATCCAAACCAAACCCCAAAAATAGAGAGAACCGAGAAAACTAATTAACATGGAAAACTTTTTTGCTCGTTTGCTAAAATCACTTCTATATATATTAAGAAAAGCCTTGTGATCCCATTCTTCTATCTTTTCAAGATATTCCGACAATAACGACATAGAGTTAACAAAGCGTGGATTTGAGTAAATTTAGAAAAAAAACATATATATAATTTTTCCTACTTGTAATCATCTTGAATGATTCTATTGGTAAGAATATAATTAGTATTATCTCTAAGAATTTGTATAAATAAAGTGATTTCACCACTATGTAGAATTAACAATAAATATAAATGTTCATAAATATTATAAATTAAAAACTAGATTTCATTTTCTAAAAGTACAAGCACATTACATTATGAGGATCATGAGTGTAAATTCAGGATTTTCAGAAGAAAGTTTAAGAAAAATTGCTGCTCAGAAAGTCAGTTTTAGGTTTTCTGTAAAGATTCATTTAGCAATTTTTATTGTTGTAAATGTTTTGCTCTTTATTGTTGATTATTTCTATACACCAGACTTGTATTGGATTGCATTTCCCTTTTTTTCTTGGTTGATCGGTTTAAACATGCATACACTATCCTATATATTATATGCAAGAGGAGTTTATCCAATGGCTAAACGAGGTATGATTTATCACCTAGATTCCTATATATTTGTCATGCTTTTCTTGTTTATCATTAACCTCATCACGCTTTCAGAATTTTTCTGGGTTATTTTTCCAGCACTCTTTTGGGGTGCAGGAGTTGTTATACATATAATTATTTACATTCTTTACTATAAGGGTAAAGATAAAAAACCAGGCAAATTTGAATCGAGAAAAGAAAGAGCTATTGAAAAAGAAATGAAGAAAATGAGAAAAAAGACAGAATTTATGAAATAAAAAAAGGTACCGAATTAATGTGGCTAGGAAAGTTCTTAGATATTGAAGGTGACAAAGATGATTTAAGATCTAAAATAAGAGAAGAATTGCTAAATTCCTTGCATAAGAATAAATTAACTCCTCTTGAATTTACAATAATTGAGAGCATATTTAATAGTAAACAACTTTCAGGATATGATTTAATTAGAAATTTAAATAGGCATTTTGCGGGTACTTGGGAAGCTCAATCTGGAACAATCTACCCAATCTTATCAAAATTAGAAAAAGATGGGTTTTTAAGTGCTCAAAAAGTTAAAAGTCCCATTGGCCCATTAAGGAAAGTATATTCTTTAACTGAAGCCGGTGAAGAATTATTAAAGTATAAGGTTAACAAGAACTATCTCGATCAACTTAAATTTATTGAGAATTTTTTAGTGGAACTTTCTTCCATTTATATTCACTCTTTTCCTGAAAGTGAAAGAGAAAAACTAATTGAGCAGATACGAAATTTATTAAAAATATCATTGAAGAATGTTATGGAAATCATACCTGCTACACTAGAATCTAAAACGATTTGTAATAATTGCGGGACTGAAATTGGTCGAGAAATAGTATACTGTCCTAATTGTGGAACTTCTTTATTTGAAACTATTAAAAATGAATAAAAAAAAGAAATAGTGTCCTATTCTATTTCTATATTAAATTTTTTAAATATCTTCTCAAGTTCATCACTAGCTAGATTTCTTAAAATATCTTCTAATGGTGCGAGAACTTCTTCTTGTTTCGCTTTCCTGTTTTGACTAATTCTACCTTCTTTTACTTCAAAGCTAGATTGAGCCCAACTATATTTATCATTAAATGTGAACCAAACTTGTTTATACGCACCATCTTGACCTCCATCTCCTGCAAGTGGTTTCTCTTCTACAGGAACTTCAGGATCCTGTAAATAACACCAATCTAAAATAACCCATTCAAGCTTACGCTTTGATTCTGGTCTATCGGCTAAATAAATACAATACGCATGCCCTCCTTCCTCAGAAGATGGAAATAAAGGATTAGTCATTACTTGAGCAGCAACTACTTTGACTCTCCAAGAAGGAATCCCTGCATTTATCAAAAGACCTGCTATTAAAATTGCACCATCTTCACAATCTCCAATTTCAGATTGGATTGATTCAAAAGGGAATTGCCAAAACTCGGGGCATTCAACTGATTCATCATCACCAATATACTTTAGGAAATCACATACAAATTTTTGAATTACCCAGGCAGTTTCATTAGCAGTTTCACGATGTAATTTTGCCTGACTAATGACGTACCAAAGAATAGCATCATTATCTTTAATGAATGATTTTACATCTGCATCAATTTGCTTTTTATAGGATTCTCCTCTTAAAGCACGTGCAGTATAAATAATTGGAGCCTTCTCCCACTTATTGTTCCAATACTCGACCCCATATTCACCATAGTCACCCACAAATGGCTTAATTTCAATTAGTTCAGGAGGAGATGTTACAATTTCTTGGTCTATCTCTTCTTCTTCTTTTTCTGGTATGCCTGAGAGAGTTTTAGCATTATCTATCCATTTTTTTACTTCATTCTCAGTTGGTACCTTTGTAAGAATTTTAGAATCTTCTTTTTTCAAATCCTTTAATTTAATTACAATGTTTTTAGCATTCCGTCTGGCAAATTCTTTTACTGAATCGATTCCAACTAGATTTAGGGCATTTGCGATTTTCGGATTCACTCCTTCGATTCTCATCAAGTCTGCATGTTCTTGCCAAGTATCTAGAACTTCAGCAGTTACTCCAATCTTCTTAGCTAATTTCTTAATTTCGTTTCTATTTAATGGTAAAAGATCTTCAACATTCCCAAATCCTTCTTTCTCAAGAAGTTTGGCTTCTTTTTCATTTATTCCAATAATTTCTATTATCTTCATAATTAACACTCAATAAATTATTCTAATACAACTTACCCGATTATGTTTATAAAGTTTTTATTAAATTTTTATAAACAGACTTCCCTTAAAAATGAATAATAAATTTCTTTTTCCTTTTTTCTGGTGAAACTGCTGAAAGAACCTTTTTTTGCACTAAATCAAAAATTACTTCTGCAATTTCTTCATTTTCCATTTTTAACGAATCGCTTATATCATGAAATAGTTTTTCTAATGAAAAACTACCTTTTGTAGAGTGTGAAAGAGCTTTTGCAATCTTGTACATCTTTTTCGATTTAAATGACATTTT
Organism: Promethearchaeota archaeon; assembly: GCA_048938895.1. Taxonomy (GTDB): domain Archaea; phylum Asgardarchaeota; class Lokiarchaeia; order Sigyniarchaeales; family SOKP01; genus Loki-b32. The sequence continues at coordinate 24,665 of JBHLLU010000050.1, read as the reverse complement.
TACTCCTTTTGTCGAACCTGTTTTAAAGGGTAAGGTTAAATAAAGATGGAAGACATCTTCTATCATATCTTCTATGCTCTGCTTTGATTTGGACTGTTTTCGGAAAATTCTAATATCTCCTTGCAATTTAGTATACAGAGTTTCTATTTCTTGCTTATATTGCCCTTCAAAGATTTCACAAAAAAATTTTAAAACTTCCCTTGTAAAGAGAGTAGGAATTTTATTAAGAATCAAAGTGATCCATATCATTCTCCCTGCTCGAGTTATTAGATATTTCCCTTCTAAAGTTGCCTGCTCAATTTCACCTTGCTCAAGTGGTAAGTCTAATACTTCATAATGAACAGAACTTCGAAATGTATCAAGAAAGTCAGGATCAAAATTACCTGCTGTTTTATAATAGATAACATCTCGAGACTCTCGATGAGTTATAATAATGTACTCAATTGATATTGCTAATGATAAGTATTCTGAAATTGGTATCTATCCCTACCACTGTGATTTCTTCTGTATATTGTAAATTACTATAATCATTTATAATTTTGCTTACTACTCAAAACTAAACTTAGAAATTTATTAATCTTTCTCTTTGTCCTCCTGTTTACTACCTACCTGGTTATTATCAATAGACCTTTCTTTTTCTAGATCAACATTGTCCTTTTTTATATTTAATGCTGATGTTTGATGTATTAACTCGGAGATTGGTGGAAATCTTTGTGAAATATGACTTGATGGTTTAGAAGTCTGTTGAGGAAAATCGATCTTTTGTTTCCATTCAGAAGTCTTTGGAGTGAATTTCCTATAACGGTATTTTAAGAGAAGTTCAGTAAGAAAAAAATCAGTATGACTTTTGATCTCATTTAAATAGTCTAAATTAATTTTCCTATCATAGCCTAGTATTATTCTTGAAGCTAGATCTAAATCTCTCTTTGAAGAAGTAACAGTATGGTCAGAACTAAGGTCCACAGCTTGTTGGAAACATTCTATTGCTTTTCCAAACTCCATAGGCTCTAGGTAAGATGATTCATTTCTTTTGGAGGAATAATCCTCAATTTTATTTTCCAGTAAAGAAATACCTTTAAATCGCAATTCTAGGATTTTAAGAATTGAATTTAATTTTTCTTTTTCATCCTCTGACACCATCCCTGTTTCTATAAACGTCCTAAGCATTAAATATAATTTCATTTTATTTTCATGTTTTTCTTTAAGTATTTGATATTTTGAAGCACTACGAGCAATTATAAATCCTAGGACCATAAAGAGCGCTGCAAGAAATTGACCATAAACACCGAAAGCAGGTGGTAAAACACTCCAAAAGGATTCTCCCGTGTATGTTTGAAACATTATTTCATATCCTGCAAGATAGACAAGAGTGGCAATAGTTGTTACTACTGAACTTGCGATACCTAAATAAGATTTATGAATTCCTCTTTTTATTTGATAACCTGCGCTGGTAATAGCTAATATATTGCCAATAATAACAAATATGGTTGATCCTACGGAAATTCCGAGAAGATCTTCATTCAGTGTCCAAAAATTATCCCAACCTGTCTCCCAATCATACGTTTTATTATACCCAAACATCCACATATCCCACGAAACGAGTCCATTTAAATTAATGCTACCTGCTGGAGTAAACAATGCATATAATCCGATACCACCTCCAATAAGTAAAAATACCCACCCTAGGTGCCCCCATTTTTTCACTGTTGATCTCCTTTTTCTAGAGTATTCTAGTGGTGGATACTTGTCAGGAATCTTTTTTTTACTAGAGGATCGAATTTGGTTTGCATATTGATTATCAATTTGTACTCCACATTTGGGGCATATTTTCTCTTCTTTAGAAAGAGAACTCCCACATTCCGGACAGTAATTATATTTTATCATTTTAATCTTAAAGTTTTAAAAAGTCATATTATAACAAATTTGGAATACATTTAAGAATTAAATAATTTTGATTATTCTATGAATTTCCTACATCTATCTTATTTACTACTTAATTTAAGTATTCTTATTTTCCCATACTGATCTTATTGAGAAATCTTTAAAAACTTTGTTTCTCTAAATTTATATACGGAATTTCAATTTCAGAAAAGATGATTTAAGCATGGAACTTAATGGATTTAACCTCTCAAAATCTCAAAAAAAAATAGCTCAAAGAATTATTGATTGTGTAATGGATGGATTTCAATTAGAATTACCTCCTAGACCTGTGATTATGAGACTTAAACCAGAAGAATTAATTGTGAATCAAGAATACCAAAAATTTGAAAAAGTTGAAAATGAGATAAAAAGGCTTGAGGATGCTATTAAACTTACTGAGATATGTGTTAAATTAATCTTTGAATTTGACGATGTATTGAAGAAATTAATATATGTGAATAAGATCTATAAGAACAACCTATTACATATCTGGTGTGGGATCTTAGATCTCTCTATAAAGCACCCAATCATATTTGGATGCGAATCTAAGCATCTTTATCATTTTGGTCCTCTTGATGCGTTAAAATATGATTTATTTGAGGAAGTTGAAAAACTTGAGAATGAATTCCCTGAATTATTCCCATATAACATAATAGAATCAGATCTTTTAATAGAGTTAATTCTAAAAGCTAAGCATTCTGATAAGACTAAAGATGATCTAAGAGAAATGGCAGTACATGTTAAACAAAATGAAGAATCACCATTATCACTTATAAACGGCTTGAATCAACAAAAAAAATTGATAAAAATTTTGAAAAAAATCCCTCATTTTGATGCAGTAAAAGCTAGCCAAACTGCCATTAAAATAGCTTTATTTAATCAACGAAAGTTTGAGGAATTAACGTATAATTATGTATCAACTATTTGCGTTCCTTATAAAGAAGTTACCTACTTTCTAATTGATCAATTTTATTATCCACAAAAAAAACAATGTAGACCAATTTATTCATTAATCAATGCTCTAAAGGGAATTAGATAGTCTAATTGTAAGCTTGGATGCTCTATGGGGAAGGAGTGTGGAATTTTTTTTATCTTCCATAATTTTCGGGATTGCAATTAGGAAATGGTTCCTATTTAAATAATCCTTTTAGAGGTAAAAAAGTGTGGAGGGGGAGAGA
>JBHLLU010000050.1:0-21467 GCA_048938895.1 Promethearchaeota archaeon | reverse complement strand
AAAAGCTTAAAAAATATTCTCTTTAGCTTCTAAGGGTGACCAATAATTCAAAGTTATAATTTTAATTTAAATTTTACTTAATCTGCCTATATTAATGGTTAGATAAGCATTAGCTAAAAACAAAAATAAATTTCTATCCTCATTTCTTTTTTCCTAATTTTCATTCTACTGATCTAAGAACTCTTTTCTGGAATATCCATTCTATAACACGAAAAAGAAGAGGAAGCGGTGAAAATGGCTGATCCCAATAAGGATGACTATTCAAATAATTAGGTTCATTAAGCTTGAGTTTATTTATTTTAAATTCTCTACGATATGCTATTTCTTTCTTTTTTCTTTCAGAAATCTTTAGAATTTCAACTTTTTTCTCCTTTTTGAATATTTCCCGTAAAATCTCATTGATTCTATAATTCTCTCCAATTTCCCTTTCTACGCATTTTTTTTTTCCTGTCTCTAAGTCATTTTCCAAATTATCATCCATTATATGCAATCTCCACAGCCTATATTTGTTATATTCAAGTTAACTATATATAACCAAGAATTATATTATCTATTTTATTATTATATCTTTCTACTGATTAAAACAATTAGTATATGGTTATTAGCTGTATTTCTCAGATATTAAAGAAATCTAGAATCTCATGCCAATAGTAAAAAATAGCGGGAAGAAAAAAACCAACAATAAATCCAACAGGTATAACCCATGAATCTAAATCGAATTTGTTATACAAATAAATCGAAAAACCTCCTCCCACTATGCTTGAAACTGTTGAAATTATTAGGTATATCCACCATTCTAGTTTCAAACCGTGATATTTTTTGTCCGTTAGAAATTTAACATTTTCCGATCCGCATTGTATACACTTAATGAACCCCCGACCAGCCTTTGGAGACACGTCCTTCCAGCAAAAACCACAATCGTTACATTCATATAAATAATTATAACTCATTTTCTTTCTCTTCCTTATGGTTCCTCACGATTTCTAGTTATACCTAAGATTTTAAATAATTTTTGATCTCTTATATAAATGGTTAGATAAGATTTCCTTAAATAAAACAAATTTCTTTCCTTATTTCTTTTTTTTGACAAAATTAAATACTCGTTTTCAATTTGGCAATATAATAAAAATATTAATTGTAATTAGGAAACAGATGGAAAATAATGATTGCTATTGAAGATTTTATAGACATTAAATATGAAAAAGAAGAATATTAAAGATTAGATAATGCTTACATAAAAAACAAAAAGAAATAAATAATTGTAAAATATAAGAATAATATCATACTCACAATATATCAACTTATACTTTTAGAATTGGATTATTATCTTAAAATAAATAAATAAAATGGTTAAAAATCATGCCTGTTGGTATTCTTGTAATTCGCTGGGATAATGAAATTGGTCCAATAAATGAAGGATTTTATCCAGAAACTTTAAAAATTACTAATAATCTACTCACACAAGTTTATAGTTCTCATCGTTATCAATCTCTTAAACCTGGATTCGCAAGTATTGCTCTTAAGAACAATAAAGTTGTATCTTTCTTCTCAGGAGTGGGACAAGATTTTATTTCTGTTGAAAATTATGTTGTAGCTCTTATACTTCGACGAGATGAAAAACCAGGTAAATACCGAGAAGTCTTAAAGACAATTGCAGCAGAAATTTTAGAAAAAATTCCAGATGATGCTTTTAAGGAGGTATTACCTGCACTTTATAATCAATTAGCCAAGGTATAAAGAAAAATAATTTTCCTTTTCTAATCCTCTTCACTATGTTTAACAGTTATTTTTCCTTGTTCATTAGTTTCGAGTAATCCAGCATTTTCTAAATCTTGAACATGCCGTCTAACAAGAACTATTGGTGAACCAATTGCTGCTCGAAGATCATCTATGGTTATTGCCCCTACTTCTTCTACTATAAGAAACGTCTTGAAAAGTACTTCTTTTTCCATTAACGGTTTGAGTTTGTCAAAATAATGAATCTTATTAATATTTTCTTTTTGGTCTTCATAAATTTTTTTAATCTCGAGCTTTAAATGCTTATTTTCTTGATTTGCTTCTCTATTCTGATCACTTAATTCTCCTACTTTATTGATCAATTCTTCATGTTTTTTCCTCATCTGTTCAAATCTCGAAACTGCATCTTTTGCTTCTGAGTCTCTCTCTGTGGAAACCAATTTGCTATCCAATAATATTTGATCGAGTTGATTAAGTTTAGATTTCAATTCTTGTGTTTCTTGCAAGCGTTTTGCCTCCATTTCGGAAATTATTTTAACTTGCTCTTCTTTAAATTTATCTGTAAAAGCTTGAAGTTCTTGTACTTTATTTTCTAATCCTTTCCTAGCTTCTTTATGTAGAAGTAATTCTGAAGTTTTTTCGGCTATTTCTGCTCTTAAATTTCCAATAGTTTCATACGATTCTTCTAGTTTTTTTTGAGTGGGAATAATTTGTTTTTTTACTAGTTCTAATTCTTTTTGTGATTGAGCAATTTCTCCCTTCGCATATTCTAACTCAAGTTCTTTTTCATTAAGTTGTTGTCTTTGGGCACCAATTAGCTCTTTCAATTCGAGTATATCTTCCGGAATATCGCTCATTTTGGAAATTTTAGCTTTCTGTTCCTCGATTATTGCTTCTTGTTCACTAACAACTCGTTTTTGACGTTCTACTAATGCTGTTAGTTTATCTACTTTCGATTGCAAAATAGCAGTTTGTTTTTCGTTAGATTCAATACCATCTAAAACATCTCTTAAATCCTTTGACATAATTAGTTCACTCTCACTTTTTCAAATTAAGATTGAATAGTAATAAATTGGAATAATGTAAAACTTATTATAATTTTTAATAAGAACCTATAACTATTAAAATAGATTAGTTTTATATAATTTTCGAAATTTTAAGTAGTTCTTATATTCTATTATCACATTCTACAAGGTGTTAAAAAATATTATCTTTCTATTTTAAGCCTACTCATTTGAAAATTATTATACTTATAGGTTTTCAACCAATAAATAAAAATATAACAATAAAATTAAGATATTTACACTTTTTCAAGAACTTAAATGATACTAGGAACTTTATTGAAAGAGAAAAGTTAGAAATTTTAGATAATAAAGAAATTTTGTCAAGAGTTATTATTCAAAATTTGATGGAATTAATTAATAGGTACTTTTCTGGTGAAAAAATAGAGTTATTTGAGAAAATAACGGAGTTAGGTATTAAGGTAGAAATTCAAGAAATATTTCCAACAAATTTTTCTCAAAATGTTGCTAAAAGCCTTCTTAATATTAAACATGGTGAAACATCAACCTATTCGCAAATTGGTAATAAAATTGGCTCAAAAGCATTCAGAGCTATAGGAAATGTATGTAAATCAAATCCAATACCCTTAATTATCCCATGTCACCGTGTACTAAGGAAAGATGGGAATATTGGTGGTTTTATGGGAAAATCAAAAAAAACATGGGAAACTAGTCTTAAAAAAAAATTATTGAAAATAGAAGGTTATCGGGGGAAGAACTCCACGTTTGTACAATCGAAATTAATATAAGAACTTGTATCTTCTAATAAATATTATGGTACATGTATCTCCAATTAGACCTTTTATTCCTGTGAATCCAGAAGAATTCTGTACTAATCCTTATGATATTATTAGCAAAGAGGAAGAACTAGAATTAAAGAAAATCCCTGATTCACTGATACATCTTATTTTACCAGATGGAAAAGGAGATGAAATTTATAAGAATGGTGCGAAAGCATATTATCAATTTAAAGATAAAGAAATAATTATACGAGAGAATGAACTAAGCATCTTTGTATACCGTCAAGAATCAGAAAATTTCGGCCATCAGGGACTAATTGTTGGAATAGCTCTTAAAGATTATGAGGATGGGAATATTGTTAAACATGAACATACAAGGGAGAAACCACTGAAAGACAGAATAAATCATATTGTTGAAACTAATGTAGCTGCTGGTTTAGTTTGGACAGTTTTTAAATCTAACAACAAGATAAATCAGCTTATTGAGAAAATAAAAACAAAAAAACCAAAATTCGAATTTAAAAAATATGATTATCACCATATTTTATGGCAAGAAACAGATTCAAAAGTTATTAGTAAATTTCAAAACCTATTTAAGAAAGAAAAAGTATATATTGCCGATGGACATCACAGAGCGGCAAGTGCTGCTGAGTATCGTAGAATGAAACTACAAAAGGCCGAAAAAAGTGAAAACCTTGAGGAGCCATGGCAATTTCTCTTGACATATCTAGCTTCGGATGATCAAATTCGTATACTACCATATAATCGTGTAATTAAAAGACTTCCTTTGCCAGAAAGTGATTTTCTTAAGAAATTGGAGCAATTTTTTTATTTAGAATTAAAAGAACATGCTTTTAATCCAATGAAAAAAAATGAAATTGCTATTTGTCTTATGGGTACATGGTATAAATTAGAGGTTAAGAATAAGAAGTTCAAAACTAAAAGAGATTCTTTGGATGTAGTCCTTATTCAAGATAATATATTAGAACCAATTCTAGGTATAGAAGATCCTCGTGCTGACAATAACATTTTCTTCGTCGGAGGTATCAAAGATCCCAAAGAAATGGAGAAATATATAACTGAAAAGGGAAATGATTTATTTATTAATTTATTTCCCGTTCACATAAGAGATTTAGAATCGATTGCAAACAATGGAGAAGTAATGCCTCCTAAATCAACTTGGTTTGATCCAAAATTACTATCAGGATTAATTTTACATGATTTAAAAGAAAAGTAAAAAATTTAACTAATTTTTTTTTAGATAATCAGACATTTTTACTGCAATCATTATAGCAGCATCAACCTGATTTTCAATACTTTGACTGGCAATATGGGGCGTAATAATTAAATTCTCATTCCAGGAAATTAAATCTTCATTGTTTAAAGGTTCCTCACGGTAGACATCGAGTGCTGCGCCTCCTATAGTTTTGTTTTTTAAAGCTTTAAGGAGTGCCTCTTCATCAATTAAGTTGCCTCTTGCAGTATTTATAAGAATAGCGTCATTTCTCATAAGCTTTAAACGCTCTTGATTGATAATATTTTCGGTTTGAGGTGTCGCAGGAAGATGTAACGATATTATTTGAGCATCCTTTAATAACTCTTCAATAGAGGTGTAAATAGAACAACCTATATTTTTAGCTTCATCTATTGCAACCTGACCTTTGCTGAATCTTGAATAAACTCCCACATTCATACCCAGTCCCAGTCCAATTTTAGCTAAATGTTTCGCTATATTTCCGAATCCTATCAAACCAAGTTTTCTACCATTTAAAGTATAGCCTAAGCATTCATTTTTATTCCATTTTCCTTCATGAGTGGTGCGATCTGCGTAAGAAATTTTTCGTGCCAAAGCTAGAATCAGTCCTAAAGCAAACTCAGCTACTGAAATTGCAGGGGCTTCAGGAGTATTTAAGACTTCTATATTCAATTCTTCAGCTTTTTGACGATCTACATTATCTAACCCCACTCCTGCTCGACCAATAACTTTCAAATTTTTAGCATTTTCTAATATGTCAGAGGTCAATTCTGTTCTAGAGCGGATTACTATGCCATCATAATTCGCTATTTCTTCTTTTAATTTGTCATGACTTATAGTAAAATCCTTTATTACCTCAAATCCGTTATCTTCAAATATTTTGATGCCCTCATCTTGAAGTTTATCACTAATTAATATTTTCATCAAGATCACTTGGATTTATAATACTGTAATTGAATATGTGTTTTTAGGTTACAAATCTTTAAAGAGTTTTTGAAAAAAATGAGGGAATTTGATGGGTTTTTTAATTTACCAAACCTAATTAGGATAGCTTTGCTATGATATCTGAAAGTACATTTAACATCTTATCAAGGTCAGAAATTTGAATTTCTCCCATGTGACCAATTCGAAAAGTTTTATTCACAAGATCTCCGTATCCATTAACTATTCGATAACCTTTTTCTAAAAGCATAGAAACCATCTTTGGTATATCAAGATTCAATGAATTTCTAATAGTGGAGACTGTATTTGATTCATATCCTTTCTCGGGAAACATTTTAAGGTTTACCTTATTGACCCATTCTCGTGTTTGTTTACCTAGTTGTTCATGTCTTCTAAATCTATTTTCTAATCCTTCTTCATTTAACATATAATCTAATTGAGCAGTTAAGCCTCTTATTTGTGGTATAGGTGGTGTTGTTGGAGTCTGATGTTTAGCATTTCTTTTCTTTAACTCTATAAAATCGAAATATAAACCTCGGTTTTTCACATTTTCAGCTTTTTCAAATGCAGCATCTGAAACTGAACAAACAGCTAAGCCTGGTGGTAATGCAAAACACTTCTGAACCGATGCTAAGCAAACGTCTATGCCTAGTTTGTCAACCTCAACTTTTATACCTGCCATAGATGATGTGGCATCAACACAAGCAAGTGCGTTGAAACTTTTAATTATAGGAACAATTTCATTAATCGGATTATAAACTCCTGTGGAAGTTTCGTTTGCTTGGATAAAAACAACAGAATAATTTTCTTTTTCCATGATTTTTTTAGTAAAGTCACCAGTAATTGCATGTCCCCATTCTACACCCTCTTTGATGGAATTCTTCCCGTTGGATATTCCTATGTCATACCATCTGTCCCCAAAAGCTCCAATTGATAAAAATAATGCCTTTTCACCATCTTTAACTAAATTTCTAACACATGCCTCCATGATGCCTGTAGCGCTTGAAGTAAATATTAAACATTCATTTTTTGTAAACAATAACTTTTGAAGTCCTTCAGTAGCTATTTGATGCATTTCTGAATATGCTGTTGATCTATGTGTATCATTTGGTTTTGCTAATTCCTTGAGAACTCTTTCTGGGATATGAACAGGTCCAGGTGTAAATAAAGTTAATTGAGAACCACTTTTCTTATTAAAATGAAGATCAGTCATAATTTTCACATTTTTAATTTAATTGAGATTTTTAAATTTGAAAAATTAATTAAGTTTAGTATTTCTTGCTTTTTAACTCATAAATTCAATAATTACAAATATAGAATTATTCTATTTTATTTTTTCCAAGATAACATTCCCATCATTGTCCACGAAAACTAGATAATCAGAAATAATGTATAAGAACAGTATAAAATTTCTGAAATGTGTGAGTGATAAACCAAATTCGCTTAAATATAGGGCAGCTCTTCCTAATATATTAATTAAGAGCGCAATTGAGAGCGTGACAAAATGAATCCAGTTTAAATATGATGGAGTTAAGAAGGGAAAAGTAAAAGCTATGAAACAGATGATTATTGTAGTGATCCCTATTATAATATTAATTATACGATATTTAATAGAATAAATATTTATAAGTGATCCCTTAACAATACCGGCAATACCTACAATCAACATAGGATAAGCTATGAGCACAATTATATTTTGCGGTCTTACATCTGGTCGAGTTAAAATGAAATAGAGGAACAACACAGAAAAAATTATTGAGAGACTACCAAGGAGGATTCGATTTAAATTTTTTTCATCTCCTCGATTTTTTTTATTGGCTCCATTGATTATTTTTATTAAACCGAAGAAAAATAACGCCACAAAAGGATACACGATAACCGACATAATCCATTCTAATCTAAAAAACACAGCAAATACCAAAAAAAATATTAGAATAAACCCTGTAATATAATTATCTGCGCGTATCTTATTCTTATGTATTAGGTCAATGTCTATCATAAATTTCCCACTTTAAAAAACAAATAGAATATCTATTAAATTATTAAATGATTTATTTCCTTTTTATTTATTACTCTTTAGATTCTAAGCCGTCAATATATCGAACAAATATGAATTAGAGAAATTTCTTCCTTAGTTAAAAGAATAGAACTAAATAATTTCCTAAAATAATCAAGCAAACAGCAATAAAAAACCGTTTACGAAATTTTTCTTTCAAAAATATAATTGAAAATATTTGGTTTAATATAGGTGTATTTATAGAAATAACCGATGTTAAAATTAAACCATTTAATTCTGCCGCTTTATAATATAACGTATCGGCAAAACCCAAAGATAATATTCCTGCTATTCCGATATAAATAAATGATCTTAAGTGTTTTCTATTTTCCTTTTTAAATCCTGAGTAATATACAGGATAAATTATCCCTAACGGGGAAAATATTATACACGCCATCAAAACCCTTAAAAAATTGGTGACAAAAACATCATCAGAAAGGATTCTTGCTTGATTAAAGGAAATTATTGCGATTGCCCATAAAAAAGCAGCACTTAGAGCGAATATAACACCAATAATAATATGTTCTGAACCTTTATCTATTGATACATCTGAACCCACTTTTTCAAGTTTATCTTTAGAACTTAATATAAACACACTTAACAGAAATAAAATTCCCCCTATAATTATTGAAATCCTTAATTCTTCACCAAATAACAATATACTAAATGGAAAAACAAAGATCAATGAAAGCTGGACAAGAGGATATGCTCGAGAAGCGTCAATTTTTTTCAATGACATATAATAAAGTAAATCTCCTACAGTGACACTTAAACCTGAAATAAGAGAAGATAATAAATAGAATACTAAATTGATTTTAGTTAAACTAGTGAATAAAAGATAATTCCCAAAAATTAATGAAAAAATTAATGTTCCAAAAGAAACGCAACATAACCTAAAAAATAAATTTGCTTTAGGTTCAGTATTCTTTAAACCCGCTTTATAAACAAGGGAAGCTATTGCCCATGTAAATACAGCGTAAAATGTAAAAATTAAACCAATTAAGTTAACCATCTAAAAATTATTATTTAAAATAATTTTAAAACTATTTCTTTTGACGTAAAGATTTTAATTTTAATAGAAAATCTTTAGGCGGAGGTTGTCCAAATAAAAACATATTAATAACTATTTCCCTGACCATTTTTTCATATTTCGCTAAGGAAAACATATTAGAAACATTTCTACCATCGTCCTCATATAAAAAGTTTACCATCGAAGCCATTATTTTAAAATTTCTTCTAATTTTTTTAATATTTGGGTAGGATTTATACCTTTTGAGTGTTTGATCAGAAATGGTACCAGATTCAAGAGCAAGAATAGCTATTTCTCCCGCAGCTTGACCAGATACTATACTTGCATGTATTCCTTCGCCACTAATAGGTGAAACAAATCCCGCAACATCACCAATCATCATAATGTTATCTTTAAAAAGGCTATTTTCTTTTACACCTAGAGCAGGTAGAAGGTAAGATCCTTCCCAAATTTCTTTATATTCACGATTAGGGAAGAATTTCTTCAGGAAAGGTTCATTTAGAAAATTTAAATAAACTTGATTGATATCATAAATCCGATTAGCCTCCAACCATGTACCCAAACCGATATTAAAACGATTTTCACTTAAAGGAAAGATCCAACCATACCCTTTGTATTTTTGAAAAAAAAGCGAAATTGATGACTGGTCAATAAAGTTTTTCCCTTTCATTATTGCACATTTAGCTATACCTATTTCATCAATATTCCACTTTTCTCTCATTTTTGATTTAAAAGCCAATTTTGAGCTCATCCCATCAGCGATAACTAGAATACGTCCCAAATATTCTTTAGTTCCCATATGAGTTTTAGTCTTTATCCCAATTTTACGATTTTGTTTATAAATGAAATCATAGGAATAGTTATTGTCAAATAGTTCAGCACCATTATCAACAGCTATATTCCTAATAATGTTATCAAATTCTAATCTATCTACTGTAAAAGAGGGCTCTCTAATTTCTCTCCATGAATATTCTAAATTTAAAAAATCTGAGGAATACATATTTATACCTGTAATGGGGTTAAAATTCAAATTCCGTAATTGAGGGTAATACTTTAAGACCCTTGAACTTATTGCCCCTCCACATGGTTTTCTCCACTTACAATCTCGTTCTAATAATGCTACCTTAAATCCTTTTTTAGCAATAACCTCCGCGCATCTTGAACCAGCAGGTCCTGCACCTGAAATTAATACATCATACATACCTAAAAATCACATTTCTATGCTTGATACCATATATTAATATTTATATTAAATTAGAGGAAATTTATTAAATTATAAATTTCTCATATAAAATATGAGAAAAGAAGAATTATTAAAATCCTATAATTCTGAGGTATTGAAGAAATTTCAGATTGATTTTGAAAAATCTTCTCAAACAAAGGATAACTCTAATTCTAACTACTTAAAAACTGGGACTACTACAGTTGGTTTGACATGCAAAGATGCTGTTGTTCTAGGAACAGATAAAAGAGCTTCGATGGCTTATTTTGTTGCCAGTAAAACTTCAGAAAAATTATATGAAATTCAGGATCATCTTTGGATGACTACTGCAGGAGGCGTAGCTGATAATCAGTACCTAGTGGATGTGTTACGTGCAGAAACTACTATATATCAACTAGCACATGATAATAAACAGATAATGGTAAAATCTGCTGGAAAATTATTATCAAATATACTTTATTCTAACAAAATGTTTCCTTTTGAAGTAGGTCTTATATTGGGGGGAGTTACAGAAGAAGAAGGATCTGTACTTTTAGATATAGGAGCCTATGGGTCTATCCTTCCAGAAAAATACTGTGCAGTTGGAAGTGGACAAAATTTCTCATATGGTGTTTTAGAAGCAAAATATAAAGATGATTTATCTGTTGAAGAAGGGAAGGAGATTGTCAAAAAAGCTGTAACCAGTAGTATTATAAGAGATATGGCTAGTGGAAATGGGATTGATATCGCAGTTGTAAGAAAAGAAGGCAAAGCTGAGCGTGAATTTATACCAATATAAATTTATTTTTTACTAATCCGATCCTTATTAATTTACTCTCTTCTTATTTAAGTTTTATCCTTTGTATTACTTATTTAATAAAATTTATAAGAGAGAATTAAGAATTAGAAATTAAATAGATAAACTTTATAAAATTTACAACCGTTTATAAAAATAAATTATTCTATCTTAAGATAGCAAAACCTCGTATAGGATCTAAGAAATAACGATTATCACTAGTATAAACAGAAGCGAAATTGAAACTTGGGGTGAGATTAAATTGAGCTATAGAATTGTAGTAGACTTATCTCATAAGGAAAAAATTGAGGAATTTCCAGAGTTTTCATTAACAGAGGATGATTATGAGGTTGAATATATTGACAAGAATGAAGGTCCTATAGATTTTGATATGCTTGAAGATTTTGATATCTTATTTATTGGAAATATCCAACATTCTCAAAGTGGAAAATCCGATAAATTTACTCAAGAGGAATTAAAAGCTATTAAGAAATTTATAGGTGAAGGAGGAAGTCTTTTTTTGACTAGTGGAGATGGGGGAGATAGAGATATACCCATGAAACAAGGCTCAATAAGAGTTCTCTATAAGATAACTGGAGTTCGTAGGTTTTGGAATGGGATCATCCAAGAAGCACCATCAAACTTTTTGGTCAAGAAAAGGAATTTATTAGTTACAGAATTATTTAATCATCCCATCACAGAAGGGATTACTGAATTAGTTTTACCTAATTGTACTTTCTTTACAATCTCAGAAGAGGATGTAGATGATATAATTATAACTTCTGAAAAAGCTGAATTTAAATATTACGTGGATGATGATTTAGGCGCTCTTGGGCCTGTTCCCGTATGTGCTGTTTCTGAATTTTATGAAGGCCGTTGCGTAACTATAGGATCATCTGATTGGCTTACAGAAGATGGTGATTTTGGCTTAGATGCTGGTGATAATTTAAAATTCTTAACAAATATCATTGAATGGTTATCATTTGAGGTTTAGCTACTCAATAATTTTTATTAATTTATTATGGTTTTTAGAGTCCTTAGACCAGATTCAGAGACAGTTTGGCAGAATAAGGAAATTCTCAAACGTTATTCAAGATATCGAGGAATTATTGAGGGAACTCATTTAGCAAGGTATTTAATTGCTCAAACCATAGAATGTAAATTCGATCTCAATGATCCCATTGAAATCTTAGAGAATTTATTAGAGGAGAAATCACATTTATTTAACGAACTTCTTAAGTATGAAACTTCTGATTTAGAAAACCGTCATATTGAAAAAAACAATTATATCTCTTTAATCGAGACAATAGCAAAAAAATACTTAGAGAGCTGTATTTTTTGTGAACGCAAATGTGAAGTAAATCGAATTGCTGGGGAAAAAGGATTCTGTTTGATATCTAAAGACTCATACGTTACTTCAGCGTTTCTTCATATGGGAGAGGAAAGTGTCTTAATACCGAGCGGGACAATTTTTTTTCAGGGATGCAATTTTGGTTGTGTCTTCTGTCAAAATTACGATATTTCACAAGCCTGGAAAGGAAAGAAAGCTTTAGATGATATAGCTCAAAAAGTAGATCCAAAAAAATTAGCTACTATTGCCGAAAAGCTAGTAGATAGAGGTGCGATAAATATTAACTATGTTGGAGGAGACCCTATTCCAAATATTCACACTATAATCGGTAGTTTAAATTTCCAAGAATCTAACATCTGTCAATTATGGAATTCTAATTTTTTTCTAACTGATAAATCTCTTTCGTTGATAATAGACTTCATGGATTTCTGGTTACCTGATTTCAAATATGGTAATAATATTTGCGCTAAAAAGTATTCCGGTATAGATCACTATTATGATATTTTAACTAGGAATTTAAAAAGAATTCATGATGAAGGTAGTGGAGAGATCTGCATACGACACCTAGTTATGCCAAATCATATCGAATGTTGTTCAAAACCAATATTAAACTATATTGCTAAAGAAATCCCTAAATCAGTAGTAAATATCATGGGCCAATATAGACCAGAATATAAAGCCTATCAGTTTTCTGAGATAAACCGTCGCCCAAATGCAAATGAAATGAATGAAGTAAAAAAGTATGCTGATGATTTAGGAATTCTTTATGAACCTGTATCATAATAGCACTTTGTAATTAGAAAAATCTAAAAGTAATATAATATTTAACATCCTAACTCTTTATTCTAAATCTTTTAATATAAATATAAGGGGTTGATTATGAGTTATAATTTAAGTGATATAAAAGGTCTGGGTAAGAAGGAAGATACTCTTAAAGAAGCTGGGATAGATTCTGTTGAAAAACTAGCAAACGCAGATGTTGATGAATTAGTATCTCTTAAAGGTATTGGGAAAGCAAGTGCTGAAAAATTTATTGAAAGCGCCAGAATCTTATTAGACAGTACAGTGAAAGATGATTCATCAACCACTACTGAGGAACTAGAAAACGATAAAGAAGAATTAGAGAAGTTTCAAGAAGAACAAAAAAGAATTGAAGAGAAGAAGAAGAAATTACAAGGTCAACAGGTGAATGATGGTGATTTTATATTACTCAAAATCACTGCACGCACTCAAAAAGGAACGATATTTAGAGTTTCTTCAGAAGAAGATGCTAAAAAAGCAGGTATTTATGATGAGAATAATGCTAAGCAAGGAATGTACACCCCTGAATTTGTAATTGTAGGCAAACCAGGGTTTTTAAATGAAGGATTAACTGAAGTCATTAAAGATATGAAATTCTTTGAGAAGAAGTCTGTTAGAATTCCACCCAATAAAGCCTATGGTAAACGTGATCCACAGAAAATTGAAAGAATAGGTATTGCAAAATTTAGGCGATTAAATGAAGGAAAGAATCCTGAGATTGGTAAGGAATTCGTTAAACAATCTCAAGGACAAATGCAAAGAGGGACAGTAACAAATGTTGTTCAGGGAAGAGTTATTGTCGATTATAATCATCCCCTAGCGGGGCAAAGTATTGATTATAATCTAGAAATAATAGATAAAGTCGAAGATTTCAATGAAAAGATAGAATATTTTATGATTAACAAAGGTATTCCTTCTGAAAATGTTTCAGATTTTCAAGTTAGTTATATTCCTAAGAGTAAAACACTCGAAATCACCATTCCAAAGATGTTTCTCTTTCAAAACCTGACTTACGTAAAATTTGGGTTAGCAATGGATTTACAGGCCTATATGGCAAATGAAATTGATGATGTGAAGTTTATTGAAGTTTATGAGAAAATTCCATTACCACCAACACCATCTGATTCTGTAATGCAAAAAATAGAAGACTTCAATAAAGAAACTGAACAAACAGATGATAGTTAAATCGAAGAATATTTATTTAAGTAACTTTTAGTTTGGACACAAGTTCTTCTTTTTTAATTTCTCGTTCCTTTTTATATTCTGATTTTATCTTATGATATCGTGCTCTTTTCCGTTGAAATTCTAATCTCCTTTTGAGAGAAATCCCTTTCTTTTTTAAATACTCTTTCTTTGCTTTTTTATACTCTTTTTTTATTTTTTTATATTTTTTTTTGGTCTTTTTGTATTTCTTGTATTTGTCTTTTATTTGCTGCCGAAGATCTTTACTGATATTTCCAATCCCTAATTCGTTTAATGTTTCTTTAAATTTTTTGAATGATTCAAATCTAATAACTATGATTCCCAATTCTCTAGCAGGAACTAAGTTTTTAATTTTATCATCAATGAATATACATTTTTTTGGAGATGTATCAAGTTTCTTTATTACGTATTTATATTTCTCCATATCTGGTTTAATTAACCCTATTTCATTTGAGAGAAATACATTATCAAAGATATCATAAAATCCCTTCACCATATTTGATTTAGCATGAATATCATGAGTATTTGACATCAAACTCACTATATATCCCGCTTGATGCAATCTTTCAACAATCTCCGCCATATCTGAGGAAATATTAGTGACTTGAGAGTATAAATCAAACCATAATTCTACGTAATATTCTATATTTACTTTTTTTGTAGGTAAAGCACCACCAGTTTTTTGGAAAGGATAATAAAATTTATCAAATATTTTTTCTAAAAATTCATAAGAAGAAATCCTTCCTGAACTTAAACTCCGTTTAATTTTCCTGACGTATGAATTTTCCAATCGAGGTAATTTAAAATTTAAGTCAGCATCTAGCATATCAAATAGGTTTTTCATTACAAATGTTTTTTCTACTATTACCCCTCCAAAATCGAAGATAAAGTGCTTTATTTTATATAATCTAACTTTTTGTTTTTCACCATAAATCTTTGATTTTTCAATATCTTTTTGAGTACTCATTTTACCTTCTACTCAATTTAAATTTGTGGCAGGATATAATTTTTTCACATTTTCTAGTATCAAATCACAGATTTTTTCGGGGGGTGAACCATCACACTTCCAATTTGTAAATTCTGGAAATGACCCAGGATCTACTACATATAATTTATCAGTAAATTCTTCTCTCACAATATCTAAGTGTCCAAATAAAAGATTTCCCTTAAAACTATCTTTCCATATATCAATTAATTTATGAATATCGTCGGGAGTCTTTATTTTTTTCATATCAACATGCTCATTTGATAAAGGAGGTTTAACCAATGTACATATTTCATTTCCAATAAAATAAACGTTATAATGAATGCCATTGATAAATTTTTCCACATACAAAATCCCATTATGATAAGTTATAAAATCTTTTTTTGATCTGATTAATCGTACACCCTTACTTCCTGATCCCATGATTGGTTTTAGGATGTAAGGAAACTCATTTAAATTGGCTTTGAGTGATTCTGGCGTCCCTAAATATATTTCCGGGCACAATAAACGTATTTTTTTCATCAAAAAATGCGATTGTATACGATTTTTTTGAATTAATGAAACATCTGGCTTTGGGATCACAGGAATATTATTTGCTTCTAAGAAATAGCCTGCATATAGAAAAAATAGATTTTTTGACTTCAATATAAAAAAGTCGTGCTTAAGAAGTGAATCATCTATGATTAGGTTTTCTAAAGTGTAAATTGCTACCTTAAATCCTTTCTTCTTTAAACAGGATTTCAATTTAGCCGTCATCATGGTTTTTCTTTTTGAGAGGATTCCAATACTCATATTCATCCCTTTATTATTTTTTTGCTTGTTCTAATAAATAATTTGCTACAATTTCAGGACCATTCTTAAGATAATTAAAATTAGGTGTGCAATTTATATCGGTTAAGTAAAATTGATCTTTTGACTTTAAAAAATCGAGAGACGTGACTTCTAAATCAATAGTTTCCATTGCTTTATAACAATATTCCCGCAATTCTGGAATCTCTTCTATTTCAATTCTCGACTCCATTTTATTGGGATTAACTAGAATTGGTAATTGTCTGTTGAAAAGAACCTGTTCCCCAATACCATAAATCTTATATTCCCACTTGCTTTTTATAAATTCTTGATAATATAGATAATTATATTTTGGGTCAGTTTTATCAACTTCATCAAGAGCTCTTTCATCAGCAACTCTCAATTGCCCATTTTCTTTATGCACTATTGGCTTAAATTTATAGTTTTTTTGATCAATAATATTTTTTATAATATAATCTTTAAAAGGAGGGATAATTCCTTTAGGATTTAAACAAAAATCTGGAATCGGTATACCCGCTTTTTTTAGGAATACACTATTCAAAAATCTGTTAATAGCTAACCAAGTACCTTTGTAAGAGTTAATAACAGGAATATCAGTTTGCTCTTCTATTAATTTAACAAGAGCTAATATTAGATCTCCTTTTCCTTTAACAAAAAAGATGTCTTCATCAAACAATAAGTCAGAACTATTGAACAGAAAATCTTCCTCAATATAAATTCTAACTTCCGCTTTACTTTTTAGGTACTTTAGAAATTCTGTAACTTTATACTTTAAATGGTACCTATCAATAATGATTCCTACTTTTTTCACAGACTTTACCTTAGATGCTTTTTATTTAAAATTTAAATGATCTATAATTATGTATTAAAAATTTCTTAATTTAAATCCAATTCTTACTAAATTAACAATTATTTAATATGGAACTGAAATATAAATCTAATCTATATAGAAAATTGAGACAATTTTCTCAAATACTCAATCAATATATTTAAATAACATAATTTACTCATAATTTAACAAAATAAAGGGTTTTTACTATGTCAAGTAAGCTCGATAGAATTTACGTTGGAGCTATTTGCAATCGTGATCTCGAGATTTTTCAAAAGATCAAGAAATTTTGTAGTAAAAACTATAACATATCCATTGTAAACCTATTTAAGAACGGTCCAGATATATTTAATGTTAAATATTTTAGAAAAAAGTTAAAGAAGTATCCAATTTCTTTAATAATTGTGAAATTATATTCAGAAAGATCAAATCAAGTTATTTATGATGCAATTAAAGAATATGCTCCTAATATCCCTTTGTTAAACAGCTTAGATTCAGTTAAAATTTGTGAAAGTAGAAAAGATACTTTTAGCTTTCTCAATCAAAAATGTAAAAAATTGAATATACCAAAGATTTATCCTTCCTTTAATGATGCGTATGAAGCATGTAAGAATGGAAAAAGTATTATAATTAAATTAGATACACATAACATTCCTTATCTTCCAAGAAATGATAGAATTCTTGGAGTCGCCGAAACTATACCTGATTTTAAGGAAATAACAACAGAATTTAAAGGCAACAATTTATTCTTCCAAGAATACATAGGAGAATATGAAATCGTCTATAAAATCTATATTATCGACCGTTGGGCTGTCTCCATTACTTCTCATAACCGAATCCAAGAAAAAGCGGAAATATCCCCATTGGATCTTATTCATATGAGAGTTCCTATTGATAAACAGCTTAAACGAAGAATATTAAGATTAGGAAGAAAATTGGGTATGACTATTTTTGGGATTGATTATATCTTAAATAAAGATGGAGTACCATATATCGTTGATGTCAACGATTTTCCAAGTTTTAGAAGTGTCCCAGAAGCAGTTAGTTTAATATCTGATTACATTTATAACATTCTCTTTATCAGAAGGCAAATATATCGTGCTCCTGCCAAAGTACAAGGTTAATCTTTATTTTAAGAAAGGATTACTTTCTACTAAATATTAAGACCTTGAATTATTATTTATAAATTCTATGAGCCGTTCTTTAGCAATATAATCCTCCAATTGTTCAGGAGGATGTTTAGTAAAGAAAGAGCAAGCGGAATGAAGGATACCACCGATGTTTCTATCTTTGGCAATTTTACTTATTCTAATACAATCTGTTATGATTCCTGCCGAATTATTACCATCTTCAACAAACATAGTAATATCAACTCTCACAGGAGCACCTCCGAAAATTCTCCCCTCCAATCTCATATAAGCTTCTTTTTGATTTTTTAGAAATGGGATGTAATCAACAGCAGAAATTTGGCAATCGATATTATCTTTATTTTGAAGATTAGCGATCACAGATTCTGTTTTTGATTGTCTTTTTCCTTGTTCATATCTTAATTCTCCACTAGGCATTGGAGTGAGTAAATTACAAAAATCACTACATCCACCCCAATCTAATTGGATGGTTCTGTCTAAGATTGCACCTCTCATAGGGAATAGATTAGTTAAAGCTCTATGAATTATTGTTGCCCCTATCTGAGATTTAACATCATCTCCGATTAAGGATAAATTTAATTCCTCTGATTTTTTCACAATATCAGGATCATTAACAACAGGAGATGGCATTCCATTTACTACACATGATCCCGCTTCAAGAGCACATAAAGCATAAAATCTGACTGCTTGATGAGCACCTGTTGGAAGGAGAATGACTGAAACATCGACATTATGCTTTTTTAATTCTTCAGTAATATTTGCAGGTTTACTTTCATTCTCAACTGGAATTATATTCTTTATATTACTATCTAATCCATCCATTATAGGACCTTTGATAACGGGAGCATTTAAAAATTCAGGTTCATAGAGTTTCATATTGCAATTAGGACTAGCAAAAATTGCTTTACTTAAATCCTTTCCAACCTTATTAGAATTTACATCTATACCTAGGACAAAATTTATATCATTAATACTATATTGTGTAATTTCTGGTAATATGCCAATAATCTTATCATTATTCCTCTTATAATTCTCAACACCTTGAACTAATGCACATGCAACATCACCAACGCCAATTAATGCTACATTAATTTTACCCACCATATTATTGATTATATAAAATTATCCTATATAAATAATATTCATATAAAACACAGAATTGCTAACTAATTAAAAAGATTGATAAACCTTATTAAATTTTTTAATATTTTATCTTACATTAATTCTAAATTTAAGAGATTGGGAAATTTTGGAATTAGAGGATAAAAAAATCTATTTTGCGTTGTCTCCTCATATTAATTATTATCATTCTTATCGAGGTGATTCAAAAGGAGTAGCGGGATTTGGTAAAGATATTGAGATAATGGAGATGATTTTGGATACTCTTGATATGATTGAAGATGAGGGTTTTTCTTTCGGTTCAATGAAAATCTCATGGGATTACGCCGATACTTTCTGGTCAATCCAGCTGCAAAGGGAATTTCAGGAAAGTGTTTTGGATCGGGTTATAGAAAGGTGTAAGCAAAAAAAGGATGAAGTAATTATAGGTTCTTGGGCTAATGTAGGACAAGCAATGCTCGATACTGAAGAATTTTTACATGATCATGCTTGGTATTTAGAAAATGAAATGGGAATCGGTTTGAACCAACTATTTCCAGGTAGAGTTGCCCCATATGCAAGAACTCAAGAAACAATGTTTACTCAAGGGATTATTGAATTATATAATGAAATGGGGATAAAAGGAATTTGTATGTATTATTCAACATATGCTTTTGATTCTTTACGCCCTTTTCTTTTTCCTCGTCTAAAAGCAAATCAAAGATACGGATTAGTGAAACTTAATTCATCAGTTTCAAATTCATCAACACTTTTAATTCCGATCTATGGTTTTGGGGATATTGTCGACTATTTCTCTATTAAACATTGGTTTAAACTCATAAGAAGAATGCAGGAAAAGGGAGAAATTGATGGTCATGCACTAGTTCTTATAAATTTTGACATGGATGCTCATTATTGGACTGGTATTAAATTACCAAGAATTCTACGTTGGATGCCTAAAACTGGTGGATTAAGGGAATTTGCTAAAGCAGTTGATAAATTGCAATATGTCGAATTCGCCAATTTAATAGATATTATACCTAAATTACCCATTCATGGTGAATGTACATGCTATCCCGACGTTGCTGATGGTCTTTGGAATGGATTTTATAGTTGGGCACAAAAGTATGATAACACACGATTTTGGACATACGCTCAAAAAGCTCGTTGGTTGAAATGCGTATGTGATACATTAGTTTCCAATAGATTTGCGAAAGAAAAAGCTACTCCTATCCATAAATTAATTAGAGATAAATCAGATTTAGCAGAATCCTATATTAAAAATCAATGTCTTTTCTCCTCAACAACAAATTTTGGCTTATCAACTCCTCGTTTGCATCCGCAAAGGATTAAAACTGCAATATCATATGTTTATAGAGCTCATGAAGCTTCAAGGAAAGCATTTGAAATAGCGTTTGATGAAACTAACAAAAAATTAAATGAATTGGAACAAAAAGGTCAGTATTCTCTCCAAATTTTTCCAATCATCAACCGTGGTCTCTCAGAAGAGGAAAAGTTAATTATTGATTCGGATTTGCTTCTTAAATTTAAACTACCTAAAGAATTAAGTTCAGAAATTTCAAAAAATCAAAAAGCTATTTCCATTGATGAAAATATCCAATATGGTATTTATAAAGATAATAGATCTGAATCTGTATTTACGCTTGAATTTATTATACCAAAATTAAAATTTAAAACCGATAAACAATGGTTAAATTTAAATCTAAATCTCTCTTCAAAATCAGATTTTGAAAGGGATGATAATCTTCAAGCTAACAATCATTCACTCTCTAATAGTTTTATTAAAATTACATTTGATAATCAAAGCAAGGTAATATCATTTAAATTCAATAGTGAAGAATACGGGGAAAAAGATTTCCTTGAAACTGCGGTCTCTTTTGGAAATAAAAAAAATCCAAGCAGGTATGCATCAACAAAGAATGAATTAAAAGTACTTAGGGATGGTAGCGATGGGTTTTCCGCAGCAGTAGCTATAAGTAGTAAATTTGAGATTCTTAAAGGATTTCTGGTTATCTCACATAAAAAATTGACTCTTTATGCACATCAATCATATCTATTTATTGAAAATGAAATAGAATTTTGTGATATTCAAGGAGAAGATTTTTTTGTAAATGATACCTCATCAGTGTATACAACCTATGATGTTCGTTGGCGTGAGGTTATGCCCTGTGAGATCAAACCGAAGTTGATTGGAAATGAAAACTTTCTAAGAATATGGAAAAAAAATTACTTTGGGAGGATATCTCATTTTGATCTGGATATGGATAAGGTAGATTCTCGAAATTCCGATATCGCTTGTCTAGTCGCAAATGTATCTGATGGATGGATGGCACTCACTGACCGTAAAAAAGGATTATTAATTGGATACAATGCCTTAAAAGCAGCTAACTTTGCTTTTACTCC
>JBHLLU010000108.1:4979-8038 GCA_048938895.1 Promethearchaeota archaeon | reverse complement strand
ATTAGATGCGGACTGGGATAAACTTTAGCAAGATCAGTAATATCTGGAGTCCATATAGATTCCGGTATCCAATTTAAGATGTGATCGGCAAAGAATATGGAATCATAACCCTCATTTTCATAGTTCTTGACTGTGTTGATATTGCTTTTAAATGGAGGTATAAATGTTCCCTCTCTTCCAATCTTAAGATCACTAATGTCCATAAAATCAAATTTTATAATTCTTTATTTTGGATTATAATACTTTTTCAATAATATCGACCACCCTGTAACCACTTTCTACAGAACCAGGAGTTCCTATAAGACCTGGGGCTATACATGAATCTCCTACATTAAATAGATTATGTATTGGAGTCTCTAAAGGCATACCATAACCAAGCCAAGTTCGACCTTCAGGCCATTCGTTGATAATACCACATGCTCTCATTTTTAAAATACGACCGTGTTTCTCAAAATCTGGAAAGAATTCCCTAATATCACTTTTAACCTGTTGAATTTCGTATTTTATATCCATAGGATGGAGGGTTGATTCAGATTTAGCTGAAGTGTAAAAAAGATGTTGTCCCGGGGTGACTAGTTCGGGACAGATATTACTAATAGGGATAACAGTTTTAATTCTTCGCGATCCCATTATTATTTCCAACCCATCATTTATTCCTTCTAAGCATAGAGGCTTATCACTTGCGACTAGAACTAGTAAACAGGGGCTTGGTCGGAGATTTATACGCATCTTTTCAAGATATTCACTATTAAAATTTTCTTTTCCTGCCAGATTTACCGTTGAATTAACCCCTATATTACTTATAACCATCTTGCATCTTATTTCAATTTGTTCTCCTTCTTTATCAACAATTACACTTGTAGCTTTTCCCTCGTTAATAATTATTCTCGTTGCAGGGGAATTAGTCCATACAGCACCGGTTTTTTCAACTACTCTAGCAAGTCGTTCTGCTATACTGAGGTTTCCATCAGATGATATATAAAATTTAGTCATTTCTTGGAAAAGGAAAAATTTTGAAACAGGGAGCTCCCAAGAGTGAGCCATCATCAATCCTGTACAGAGAGTGTCAAAAGCGTCATGTACTTTTTCATTCTCAGTATATTGGAGAAGCCAATCTCGCACAGTTATAATTTCTTCTTGTTTTATTCCCCGCATTTTTTTATAATATCCACGCATAATCTTACTTAATTCGACAGGTTTCATTTGACGCTTCTTCTTTTCAGCCTCTTTTCTTTCGAGCTTATCTATTATATCAAGCGCTTTTGGTACTCCTATTTCAGCGGGGATTTCATATCTTTCACCATCAATTCTATAATAAACTCGTGTTATTGGTCTTAAATTGTCAGTTCTGATTCCCATATCCTCAAGCAATTTTATCACCCACCCCTCAGGGATAAGAATCGCACCAGTGGGTAATTTGAATCCCTCATATTCAAAAGTGGAAAATCTTCCTCCAATACGACGTCTACTCTCCACTACAAGAGTTTTAAATCCCTTACGGGAAAGAAGACTTGCTGCTGTTAATCCCCCCAAACCTGATCCAATAATCACTATATCATAATCATCATCTACCATGTCATCAATCACCAGAATTACTACTCATATAAAATTGGTTTCGATATTAATGATAAATAGCATTTTAGAAATAATAAAAGTTAAGATATTGCTAATTATAAGAAATTAATGAATTCTAAACTTTGGATATAACAAGATCACTGAAATAACCTAAACAATTATAAAGTTTATTTTATTAATCATATTTTAAGGTGAAACCTATTTATGGTAAAAGAAGTACAAAATGTGTCTTTTATAGATGCAAAGACTCAAGTCGAAGTCGCAATTACAAGGACCGCATTGTTGCACTTAGCTTTCTCAAGAACTTTAGTCGAACAGTTAGGTCAAGAAAAAGGGAAAGAGTTAATTCTTAGATCTATCATGGAATATGGTAAAATGGTTGGTGAAAGAACAATTCAACGTAAGCAGGACCTTCCTAAATATGGCGTTCACGAGAAATTTGAGGAAGGAAAAGTTTATGGTTGTGTTTTTGCAAAAATTTTTCACGAGTATAAGGAAGAAGATCTAGGATGTTTGTACTGCTATGTTGATGCTGCTAAATCTATGACAGTAAATCCAAAACAAAAACTCATTCATAAAGAGTGTGACGCGTGTGGCGACGATTATTGCGTTTTTGAATCGATCCCTACCACAGAAAAAGAGCAAATTCAATTTGTCGAGAAAGATGTAGAATGGAAAAATGTCGATCCTCGGCTTGTAGAAGGTGTAAAATGAGGTGAAGAATATATGAGTGAACAAAAAATATATGGATATAATAAGGAGCAATTAATGAACATAGAACCAGTAATCCTAAGAAGTTTCATCCATGAGAGAACTCACCATGGTATTGAAGTATTAATTTATAGGATTCTTGCAGGGAAAAAGAAAAAACCCAGAAATTTTGGACATGAAGCAAAATTACTTCTCGAAGTATGGAAAGAAAGAGGATTTCCAATAGATGCCCCTGATCTTCAATGGTCCGCAAGATATGTAGAATTAGCAGATAGATTAAATGCAGGTGAGAGTATATCGCTTGAAGAAAAACTACTTCTACCATTTTCAGAACAGGAGATTACTACTGTTAAGAAGTTACTGTATGAGAGAAGATCTATAAGGCAATTCCAAAACAAGCCAATTCCAGAAGAAATGATAGATGAAATCATGAAAGCTGGATTAATGGCCCCTCAAGGTTGTAATGTTGGTTCGACGCGATTCATTGTTTTGCGGGATCCTAAAGAAATGAAAATGATGGCTAGCGACATACCTATTGAAAATGGTGTAATGATCGTGGTTTGTCAAGATATGCGGGTTTACGAAAGTCTTAGGTTTGACAAATTTGTTCCGCAAAACATTTATTATGATGCTGCCGCTGCTGCTGATCATATGTTATTAATGGCTCATGCGTTGGGTTTAGGCGCCTGTTGGTTAACTCATGGAACAGAAACTCAAAAGAAGATCCAACAATATTTTGGATTACCAGAAACTTTTATAAGTCGATGTCATAT
>JBHLLU010000108.1:0-4879 GCA_048938895.1 Promethearchaeota archaeon | reverse complement strand
ACTCATGGAACAGAAACTCAAAAGAAGATCCAACAATATTTTGGATTACCAGAAACTTTTATAAGTCGATGTCATATCATCTTGGGATGGCCCGATGAAGCTCCAATAAAATCTGAAAGAATCAAGCTAAAAGAAGCAATTATCGAGAAAAAATGACGTTGGTATTGATTGATAAATAAAGAAAGTTGTTTGTTAGAATGAACCGAGAAAAAATGGGTTATTTTCCCCCAAATTTTAGATTTTCAAACTTGAGAACGGTTCCATCCTATCTTCTCTTAATTGTAAAGTTATCGCTTCTTCGGAACATGTTCTATGACATAAACCACAACCAAGACACTTATTCCTATCAACGATAGCAAAATCTTCGTCTATAGAAATTGCATTAACAGGGCATCTATCAACACACGCACTACAGGCAATACATAAATCTTTATCAATAATTGATTCGAATATTGCATTCATGAATTTATGTTTATCAAATCCAAATTGGGTTATACCTCTCATTAAACCACAACAGCAAGGACAACAATTACAAATATTGGATAAATGTGTTTTATTAGCTCCTGCGTGTACTAATCCGGCTTCATCGGCTTCATCTATAATTTTTATTGCTTCATCAGCAGTTATTTCTCGCCCTATTCCATTTTCAATATAATACTCAGCAGCAGCGCCGAAGCTTAAACAAGTTTCCATAGGATATTCTTTAATACAACTATTTCCAGTTAGTCTAGATTCTATTCTACAAATACAATCTGCAACAGAGATTATTCTAGCATCTTTTATGCTCTGCTTAAGTTTTTGATAAGGAACAAGTACAGTATCAGGCTCTATTGTTTCTTCGATCGGGATTACCTTAAAACCGGGTATATTATACTTGGCCAATTCATATATATATTTTGAATCAAAATATTCTCGATATAGTTTAGCAAGATCTTCATCTATAACTTGCACTGAATATTCATACAATCCAATCATAAAAGGTGCTAGGTTGTAAATGGTAGTATTCCCTCGTCGGATACGGAAAATTAATCCTTTTTTAGACAATGATTCTAATTCCTTCTCGACTGTATTCTTATCCAAACCGGTTCGTTTTGCTATTTGATCTGCGGTTTCCCGTTCTTGAGAAGGTTTCAATCTTAAGATAATTTTTGCATCTTCTTCTGAAAACAGTCTTTTCAATATTTTTACTCCAACACCAGATGAGGTCTCAGGAAAACCTCTTGAGTTTTTATTTATATACTCTCTTAACTTTTTATAGGATTCTTCAGACATTATTTTTATCTTGATGCTATAATATTTTATAATTTATAAGGTAATTTTAATTTGAATCTATCATCTTAAATATTTTTTTAAATATTATTCATTGAAAACAGACGCTGAATTTACCGTTCAATATCAATTGCAAAGAAAATTCATGCGTTCAAGGGTAATTTCTTTTACAAAAACATTTTAACTACGGGAAAACTCCAGTAATTATGACAATAGATGGAATAGATCAAGAAACTTGTTCTAATTGTTATTCATGCATCCAAGTTTGTCCTGCTACGCTCTACAAAAAATTGGAAGATGGGAGCGTAAAGTTCCTTACTAATCAGTTTTGTATTACATGTGGACATTGTGTGAGTGCATGTCCCGAAGATGCGATTATTAGAACTGATATGGATGATGTTGAAGATTTTCCCCTAGGGAAAAAAATAGAAGATTTCATCGAATATGGGGATTTAATGAATCTTTTTCGTGCAAAACGCTCGTTGAGAAGATATAAAAAGAAGAAAGTTGACGATGATTCATTGAATAAGATTTTTGAGGCTATTAGATACGCTCCTTCTGGAGGTAACAGCAGAATGTGGAAATTCATGCTTGTTTCCAATCAAAAAAAGATAGGAATCCTCCGTGAAAGGATTATAGAAGAAGTATCAAAAGTAAATCCTCAATATGCGAAAAGTTATCACGTGAAAAAAAAGTTAGGGATGGATCCCATATTTTTCGATGCACCTCATCTGTTAATTCTCTATTACCCACCTAATTCACTATCAAGTGGGATAAATACGGGGATCGCTTTGACTTATGGTATGTTAGCAGCCGAAAGCATAGGTGTTGGAAGCTGTTGGATTGGTGTAGCTCATAGATTACTGGCTGCTAATGAGGATTTAAGGAATATGTTTAACATTGACGGAATAGTAGATGGTGTTATAACCTTGGGGTATCCAGCTATTAAATACTACAGGTTTCCGTCCCGTGCACCTCTCAAAATATCAAAAATAGACTGATATTATGATCAAATTCATCATTTTTATGCAAATTGGGAAAAATTTATCCACTGAAATTGAAATCAGACATATTAAATTCCAAAAATAAGAATTAAAATCCATCTGGGTTAGAATCTCACGAAAAAAAAGAAAAAAACTAAAATTACCCTGAAAACGAGTCGTTCTAGACTTATAAGAAATAAAATATTCATTCAGAATATAAAAAATGTTCTCCAAGAACGATTTGGGGTAGAGAAACTTCATATTAAGGTTGAAAAGTTCCAAGATCCCAATTTCAATGCACAATCAATGGCAAAGCGTTTAGTATACAGCCTAGATAGAGGTCGTCATTATAGGAGAACAGGTTCTTATGTTCTTAGAAAAATCATGGATTCAGGGAGAGCTTTAGGAGGTGAAATCCGGATCATAGGTAATTTTGCAAATCAAAAAGTTATGACACACGTATATCGTGCTGGAACAATAACCAAAAATGATCTGCTTTCAAACAAAGTGATTGATAGAGCTGTTGCATTTTGTATTCAAAATTCTGGAGTAATTGGAGTAATAGTAAAAATTCAACATAAAAAATTAACCAAACCTAAATATTATTATACTCTCGAAGAAGAAATGATGGAATTAACTAAAGAAGACAAAAAATTAATTAACGATTTTAAGGAAAATGAAAGGTTATTAAAATTATAATGAATCAATTTTTAATTATTAAGTAGAAATAGTCATGTTAAGCAAAATATATCTAAATATTTCTAAGCAACATAATTTTTGAACTAAATCAATATTTTCTCTATAGTAAGTTTTGATATTCTTCTGTTATCTTCCGATATTTTTCCGTCAATCCTAAAAAAGAAGAAAAATCAATCAAAATGATATAGGAAAAAGTATCGCAGGAGCACTCAGTTTGTTAGGATTTATTACTATAATTGCGATCTCAAATCTTAAAAGCGTAGTTCCTTTCTAAGTTTAGAGAGAGATTACAATCGCACTACCTACTTACTATTTGTGAATATTTATATAGTATGTAAATCGTTTATACTTTAATCCATCTTTTAAATTAATAGTGGTTCAAACAAAGTGGTAAAAAAATGGCTTATCAGATAAAAAATCAATTTGCTTTAAAAGCTTCTAATGAATTCATTTTAATTGATCATATTTCGAAAAGAGGATTTTTCGACAAATCTGTAAGGTATTTGATCTGTTGTAAGGTTAAGGTAAAAGGAAATTTGATTTTCGATCAAAAACAACCCCCTCAGGATTATCATTTGAAAATCAATGGAAAAATAGTTCCATATAACGATTTAGACAAAATTCTGGATAGAAAAGCTGGAGAAATCAACGATCTTGCCTTAATAATTAAAAATACGATTAGGTTGGAGCCTGGTGAGAAGTGCAAATTTAGTTTTTCGGGAAAAGTGAGTAAATTGATGGGTAAACTGGTTGTGCAACCTTTAAATGAAATAATAACCATACCACAAACATCAGAGATTGGAGAAGATGTCTCTGTTGTAGAAACAGTTAGAACGGGATTGGTTAATCAGCCCCCGCCTCCAATTCCTATAGAAATCAGGGAGAAAAATATGAAAATACTAAAACAAGCGCATGAAAACTATCTTAATGGTAACTATCCTTTTAAAACAGTTGATACAGACGCAGATATAGAAGAAGCTTATAATAAAAAGAAGATCTTTGTTATTAAAAAGCATATCTCAAATGATGTTGTTGTAGTCGGCCAGGAAGGATTTTATTATATTCGCAAAGGAGAGGAATTTTATTATCCTTGGCCTGAAATTAAGAATATCGCTTGGGGGACAATACCTAAAAAGTACAAAGTAAGACGAGGTGTTATAAATATAATATTTTGGAATGATAGCCTTTTTAGATTTTTACCTGGAAAATATGATCAAAGTGAATTTGCAGTTAATATTACTATCACCACCGGTATGAAGATACTAAAAAAATATGAAAGTCTCTTAAGAAAATATTGGAAACCAGACTTTACTTTTAAAGAATCATTTCCATGAATGTAGGTCATAGCTAATCTTGTCCGTTATCTCTTTTTTTTGAATTTAGATTCTGAAAGTGATTAATGCTCCTGCTATCAATACATACAAGAAATTAGAACGTAAAATTTACCTTTCCATCTCAATTGAAAAGTTTATAAAAACTTATGACTTGAGAATGCGAAAAATCTAAAAAAAATTTGAAAAATAATTTAAAAAAAAGTTAAATTATTCCTAAATCTTTTAATTTTTCATCTGTAGGTCTACCTGTTTCCCAATCCCAACCACGATTTTTGTAGTAAACCTTTAGATTATCCTCTAAATCTAACTTTACTCCTACTGATCTACCTGTCTTTAATGGTTTTAACACAATTGTTGGTAATTTGTCATCATCATGAGTTATTCCTAAATTACAATTAATTACTCTTTTGATATTATTGATTCGTTCACCGACTCTGATTAATCCTTTTCTATTATAATTGAAACCTGTTGCAGCGTTAATAAAATCGACTACATGATCAAATGAAGGTCCCATAAAATTACAATTGACCGCAGCATCGTCAATTGCTCTAATATCCTGTAAGGCTACAACGCCCCTCTCCCTTTTTGTAATAT
>JBHLLU010000107.1:4340-8065 GCA_048938895.1 Promethearchaeota archaeon | reverse complement strand
AATAGGTTTAAAAATTTTTTACTCTATATAAATAATAGAAGTAGATATTTTGAAGGAATTCAATCATGAACCGAAATATATTACTATTCTTTTTTATTTTTTTTATGATTAATTCCGAATTTTCTCTAATTTTTAACTCCTTTGGTGAAATAGAAACTAAGATAATTATAGCAACGGAGGATGCGACTGTTAGTGCCAATGAACCTAATAATAATTTCGGAGATGAAAATCAACTTCAAGTTGGTATTGAGTTTGACGTGCTTGAAGCATTTATTAAATTCGATTTTTCTAATGCCCCCAAAAAAATTGAAGAAGCATTTTTAGAATTAGAAGTAAACCGTTTTGCGACTTATAATTCGTTAGAAATCTATGAAACTCCAACGAATTGGAGTGAATATACAATTACTTGGAACACTGCTCCTGAACCTGGGATTCGAGTTGCATATGCATTTATAGGTGGGCTTAGAATTTATAGCTTTGATATCACTAAGGCACTTCTGGGTGATCAAGATTCATTTTCTTTTTGTTTAACTTATCCTTATCAATGGATTGGAATTGCCTCAAGAGAATGTTCTAGTGAGTATTCTCCTCCTCAAATTATATTTTTCTTTGCCGTGGATGCCTTCCCAACTATATTTACTAGTATTTTTGTGGGTATAATTACTGCCAGCATACTTGGGTTAATTTTGCATAAAATTTATTATAAGAAAGAAAAGTCAACCACCTAAAAAATATTATAATCCCTTTGATTTTCATTAATAATTATGCTAAATCTCTTTTATTCTAGCTTTCCCTCCCCATTTGACACTTTTACTCTTGTGTGGAAAGAATTAACTAACTCCGGAATACAATTACAACGTATATTTTTAAGCGATTCTGAAGTTAATTCTAAATTAAAAGCATTAGAATCTTTTCAGGAGATTGAAGTAGGATCTTCTTCACAAATTAATATATTTGGGGAGAAAATACAGCATTTTTTCAAAGGTGAAGAGGTAGAGTTCAATTTAGAGCGACTTGATTTTAAAAAATGTTCTAAAACTCAAAAGAAAGTACTTTTAGCTGAATATGCAATCCCAAGAGGGTGGATTAGTACGTATAAACGAATTGCAGAAAACATTGGATTATCAAATGGGGCTAGAGTTGTTGGAAATGCTCTTGCAAAAAATCCGTTTCCTATTTTTATTCCCTGTCATAGAGCAATTAAAAGTAATGGTGAACTGGGGGGATTTCAAGGTGGTATTAAAATGAAACGTACCCTTTTAGAGATGGAGGGAATAGAATTCTCGGATAAAGGGAAGGTTATTACTGATAAAGTATTTTATTAATTTGGAAAAAGGGACAATAACCTTAAATTTTTCCGAATATTTCAATTTATTATTAACCGTTCTTCTTATATCTTGGTCAAAAACCTTTAATATTAAAATTGACTAAATTCTTTTTTATGAAATTTTATACATACTTTTAAAAAGAAGATTATCTTATCAATTTTCAAAAATCAGAAAAAATGTACATATTTACTTTAATATCTTTAATCAGTTTTTCACATTAAGTATTCTTACTTCCTAAAGTTTTGGTGGATTTCAATATGGAAAAAATCTTAAAACTAAATTTAAAGGCAAATGAAAATATAATTATTGCTAAAAAAGAAAAGTTAGTAGCATTAGAATTAAAAAAGTTGGCTAAAAATTTATTAAAAAAAGCAAAGACAAGAAAGGAATTTGTTGAAAAGGAGATCAAATTAGCTCAAGTTAGAAAAGAATTAGTTGATAAAAATAATAAGGTATTAGAAAACATGATTAAATCTAAGGAAATATTAAAGTTTCCAGAGGAGGCTATAAAAAATGAAGAAGAGTTCATAGAATATCACAACAAAGCCGCTGAAAATCAATTAAAGTTAGCAAAAAATCATAGAGATATAGCAAGTTTTGAAGAGGAATTAGCCAAAAGAAAACTAGAATTAGCAAATTCTAAAATTAAGACTGCTGATATAAGGATTAGAATTGGAAGATTACAACTAAGATATTTATCAACAGTTGAAAAAAAATCACCTGATAAGGCTATGTTAGTAAAAGCTTCATACAAACAAAAAATTAAAGATTTAAACAATCAATTACATGATTTGAGAGAGAAAGAAAAGGAAGTCCGAATGATTCAGGATAATATAGCAAATTTAACAACTAAACTTTCTCAAGTAATGGTTAAATGAACAAAAATAATTATAAATTTATACTGAGTATTCCTATTTAAAATATTGGCTTTAGGTTTAGGTTTTATAGAAAGATAATTTATAATTTTTAGCCATTATCTATTTATAGGTACTCATTTTCATATAGTTTGATAAAAATGTCGTCTTATAATAAAGTTAATTTAATTGGTGGTGCTATAATACGGGGATTAGGATACTTTTTGTTCATTTTAGGAATTATTATAATAATAGGTATTTTAATTGCAATGAATCTTTTTCAAATCTCATTCATTATTCTGTTATTGATTGGATTTAGCTCTATGACTATTATAGGGTTTGTTTTCATGGGATTATATATCATCCCTGAATGGATTAAGATACCTACATTATTATTAGGAAAGTTTAAAAGTATGCGTGGACCAGGCATTTTGTGGCTTTTTCCATTTATATATCGAATCCCATTCTCTCTCGATATGAGAATAATTACAACAACATTTTCTGCTGAACAAACTTTAACAAAAGATAATGTACCTGTGAATGTGGATGCAGTATTATTTTGGAAGGTTATTGACTCCTTTAAAGCCTCACTCCGTGTTCAAGATTATAAAACTGCAATTTCATGGGCAGCACAAACTTCATTACGAGACATAATTGGAAAGACAGAATTGAGTCAAATGCTTGCAGGCAGAGAAGAAATTTCACATGATCTTGAAAGAATAATTGATGAGCGTACTGAAGAATGGGGTGTCAAATCAATTTCAGTGGAAATTCGGGACGTTATAATTCCAACTGCACTACAAGATGCAATGAGTCGTCAAGCACAAGCAGAACGAGAACGTCAAGCTAGGGTTATACTAGCTGGTTCTGAGGAACAAATTGCAAGTAAATTTATTAACGCAGCCCATATTTATGAAAGTGATGAAGTTGCGTTTAATTTAAGAGCAATGAACATCCTTTACGAATCAATGAAAGAAAAAGGAGGTTGGATTGTTGTTCCTTCGGATATGGTAAATATATTAGGAGGAAGATTTAAGCATATCAAGGAATTCAATACAGATAAGTGACAATCATTAATAATTTATTAAGCACACGTTTATAATAATATTAAAAAGTTTATAAATAAGATTTAGACAATTAATTAATTGATGGTTAAATTGTATAAGAAAATTTTACTTGGGATGGATAAATCTGATGACGCATTTCATGCTGCTAAAAAAGCGATTGAATTTCAAAAAATAGAAAATTGCAAGGTTGTGGCATTTCATTCAGTTTTACACCATCTTTCAGAAATGAATCCAAACCCTTTTTCTCCAACTGGAGTTAGTGTAGGTATATCATATTCTCTTCATAATGATTATATCAAAAGGGGTGAGGATATTTTAAGCGAAGTGGATAAGTTGTTTAAAGAATCAAATGAAGACGTAGAAACACGGTTAATTTTTGATATTCCTCCAGAGGATTATATAAAGAAAATGGTCGATGAGGAGGGTTTTGATTTAATAATCTTAGGTTGTAAAGGTCATCATTCAAAATTGAGTAG
>JBHLLU010000107.1:0-4240 GCA_048938895.1 Promethearchaeota archaeon | reverse complement strand
AAAAATTTTGAAATGGAACAAATTAGTCTTATCCTTGGAAATAATTATGTAATATCTATACAAGAACAGGATAATGCTGTGTTTACACCAATCATAGAGAGAATAAGATATTCAAAAGGAGTTATTAGGGATATGAGTGTCGATTATTTATTGTATTCTTTAATAGATATTGTAATTGACAATTATTTTATGATTATGGAAATAGTCACGGATTTAATCGAAAATGCAGAAGATAAAATAATACAAACTCCTGAACCAGAGACATTAAGATCAGTATATTCATTAAGAAGGGTAATGATAAATATCCGAAATTCAATATGGCCCACAAGAGAACTCATTAATAAATTGCGAAGAGAAAAATCTAAGTTACTAAGTGATGATTTGGAGATATATCTAAGAGATGTAAATGATCATGTTTTTATAATAAGTGATCTACTTGAAACTCAACGGGATATCCTTTTTGGAATGCTTGATATGTATCTATCAAGTGTAAATAATAAAATGAATGATATAATGAAGATCCTTACAATAATTTCAACAATCTTTATACCTTTATCATTTTTAGTGAGTTTATATGGTATGAACTTTAAATATATGCCTGAACTAACCTATCCTCTGGCTTATCCAATTTTGATTTTTGTAATGTTTATTCTT
Organism: Promethearchaeota archaeon; assembly: GCA_048938895.1. GTDB lineage: Archaea > Asgardarchaeota > Lokiarchaeia > Sigyniarchaeales > SOKP01 > Loki-b32. The sequence continues at coordinate 3,586 of JBHLLU010000107.1, read as the reverse complement.
AGCTTTTTAATGATAATATATTTCAAAAGAAAAAAGTGGCTATAATAAAATATCAATATATTTTGAGAGACATGATACTAATAAAAATTTTTTAAATTAAACTACTAATCTCTTTTAATCTCATCCTTAAAGTAATTTCAGAGACATTCGCAATTTTGCATATTTGTCTTTGAGGACGATATTCATTATTTTTTTTTGAAGAAATATATAATGATGCTGCAGCAATTCCTTTAGGATCTTTGCCTGAAGTGATTAATCCTCTTCTTTTACTTTCCTCTATAACTTTTATTGCATTATTTCGACAATTAAGAGATAAATCTAATTCGTCATAAAATTTATTTATATATTCTTGAGGTGTAAAATTCTGTATATTTAAATTTAAATCTGGAAGGATCTCATTTATAACTGCTTTATAGCAATAAAAAAACTTCTTCTTAGAAATTTGAAATGTAGTAAGCAACTTTTCAATGATTATCGGTTTTCTATAAAATTTTAGTACGATATAAAGAGAAATACTGAGAATCCCATCGATAGTTCTTCCTAATGTTAATTTCTTTTTAGCTGCAGATAGATAAATCTTAAATGCGTCTTCTATAATATAATCTGGCAGATTCAGTTCACTTTTGGCCTGCTTTAATCGAGACAATGAAATCCATAAACTCCTTTCCAGTCCATTTACTAATCCCCTATTTATTTTGGATAATCTTTTATAGGTCGTCAATGCTCTTGGAGAGAGAATATTTCCTCTTCCATCTAGATTACCTTTAATAATTGTGCGAGGACCTATCGGAGAACGTACAGGTTCAGTATTATGATAAGTTAATTTTCCATCTAAAGAGATTCTCCTTTTGGGTTTATAAGAAATAATTCTTGATTGAACTGTTCCGCAATTGGTACAAACATTATATTCATTAGAGCTTATAATGTTTGGGTTCTCGCAACAATCTTGATCTTTATCCCTTAAAAATTTTTCATCATAATTTCTTATAACTTGTAAACACTCCATTTTTTCTTACACACTATTGTTAAATATAAATCAATTTATGGAAACCAAGAATACTTTATCTGAAAAATCTATCTTATTCAAAAGGACTATTTTATTAGAATGAATATCCTTACTTTTAAGGGGAATTTTAAGTTCAATTTTAAACTCTTCCATATAGTAATTTATAAAGAATTTTACTTTTGATTTGTCAAAATCTATAAACATTTTCAAATCTATCGCATCTTCCATATCAGGTCATTTTTTAATACTTTTTTGCATTTTCAACACAATCACATGTTCTAACACAAAATTCAACTGGAATGACGAACTCAGTGATAATATCCGTTATTATATCAATTTTAATTTTCCTTACTGTTGGGTTATTTCTAAAATGATAATTGACAATTTTATCAAAATCTTTTAAACTTGGGCTAGCAATAATTATTACAAAATTTGAAATTCCACTTAATTTATATCCGTGGATCATGTATGGACAGGATTTTATAGTTTGGATAATACTATTAGGATCAGAAGACTCAAGACTTACTTTTGCTAAATAATAATTTGTGTTTTTTAGGTTTAAACCAGCTTGAAAAGTTAATATTCCCATTTTTTCAAGCTTTTTAATTCTCATTCCAACGGTTGGCTGACTTCTATTGATTTTTTTTGCTATTTGTGTATGAGTCGAAGTAGGATTTCTTTGGATGAATTCAACGATTCTTTTGTCAATATCATCCATAATTAATGCTTCATTAACCATATGCAATCAATTTCCTCTTTTTTTGAATTGTTTTGCCAAAAGAATTAGAAATTCTTTAAAGGCTTATTATTATAAAGTAGTGATATTATGATATTTAAATATTGCGATTAGAAAATATTACGATATCTCTCAATAATTATATTTAAATATTTTAATAATACTATTTATATAGGTAATATTCTGTTTAAATTTCAGTATATTGATATTAGGGTAGTTCTAAGTATGGATGAATTAACAGAGGCAACATCAGAATTTTTAAGCCTTATAAGTGATCCATATAAATTAGCAATTATTAAATTACTAAAAGTAGGAGAAAAAACTTCAAAAGAAATCGAAGAATTTTTAGACATAAGTCAATCTTACACATCTCAACTACTAAAACAGCTGCAAACAGCAAATATTATATTTTATAAAAGAACGGGAACCATTAAAGAATATTTTATAAAAAACAATAACATTTTCAGAGTAATTTCTGCCATAAATTCATTTGTCATTGAGCTACATAAAGATAAGTTTCAAAAATTAATTAATTCAGATAACATTGAAAAATTAAAATAAGAATAAGACTTTAAAAGACAATCTTAAATCCAAAAATGTCAGGCATAATAAAGAAAAAAATCTTGGTATTGGGATTAGAAAAAAGCGGGAAAACTTCTATTGTTTTAAATTTTGTTGGTAAATTTAATTTATCTGACTATATCTCCCTTAAAAATTCCAAAACTCCGAATTTAGTCAATTTAGAGAAAGATAATATAAAATTTTCTATTTGGGATTTTCCTGGTAAAGAAACTTATCGTAATGAATTTTTAGAAAATTCTAAGAACTATTTAATTGATACAGGAGAAATATTTTTTGTTATAGATATCCAAGATATAGAGAACTATGATCTAGCATTAAAATTTTTGCAAGAAATTATAGAGAAGCTAATAGAATATAATCTTACGGTGGAATTTACTTTTTTTCTTCATAAGTATGATCATGATCTTTTTGAAAGATTTCCAGATCTTAAAATAGAAAAAATTGAAAACCTTATTTCAAGAATAAAACAACTTATCCCTTCAGAAGAATTTCATGAGATTTATAAAAGTACGATCTATACTCTTATGGACAAAATTCATATGTATTAAACAGAATTGTTCTCTTTAGCTAATCAATTAGAGAAAGTTTAACGTATTAATTAAAATCTTTATTATAAATACAATTTCCAGTTTAGTTTTTCAACAGTAAGGATTTCCAACCACATTCCCACTATTATATCTTCATTCATATCGTAAAACTCTAATCATCTCTGCTATATGATAGATTTTATCAACAAATTTTTCTAATGTCATCACATTGTCTCGAATTATTAATAGATTCCTAATTTCCAAGCCTTTATCTTCATATAGATAATGCAAAAAATCATTTACTATCAAATCTGTGGTGTTCCCAAGCTCATGAATCTTATTTATATCGTAAATTACTTTTCTTGGATTATCTCGCAGTAATTTAATTGCTTCTTTTAATAATTCAACCATTTCCAATATATTTTTGATTGAATTATGATAACTATCTTTCATTTCAGAATTAAAATTATTCAAATCAATATATTCAAGTAAATTAACAAATTTAGAAGCTAAATTCGCTAAACTATCTATTTTCTGAATTGAAATCACCCAATCTTCTATTCCTAATGAGAATCCCTCAGAAAAATCTTTAATGATTTGATTTTTTATCACTGCTGCTTCTTCAATATCTAATCTCAATTTAATTGCCTTTCTTTCCAATACATCTTTACTCTTTAATGAATTTTCAACCCAAGTTATATAGAATACACCCATATCACTTATGATAGAATAAAC
>JBHLLU010000049.1:29381-31032 GCA_048938895.1 Promethearchaeota archaeon | reverse complement strand
CAATATATAATATTGCTTTCCTTTGTTTATCGTTTAATATTTGGTTTTGAGGAGCATAATTTATTTTTCATTCTTGAGCTTCCAATAGAGGTGTATTGGATTGGTATTATTGGAATGTGGCTCCTTGGTGTTTGGGTGTCAATAACCTTTATTTATAATGTCAATTATACTGCTTGTTTTAACCAAATGAAAGAAGAAGAATACGCATTGGCTACGGGGGGGACTTATAAATATGTTCGCCATCCAGCTTATATTGCAGGTGTATTTGAAATTATATTCATTTTTCTCGGTACTGGAATCTGGTTCATGTTTCTTGGTTTAATTGGCTTTCTAGCACTCCCCTATCAAGCTAAAGCGGAAGAAGAGATTTTACAAGAGAGGTTTGGTGAGGTTTATCAGGAATATGCATCTAAAACCGGTCGCTTCTTTCCAAAAATAAAAAAAATTAATAAAAAATAGGTTAATAGATGTAAAGACTTTAATAGATCTATTTATTTTGAGCTTTCATAATCGATAATCAAGTGTATTAATCATTAAATAATTAAACTAAAATGTTCTCGTATTACTTTGGCTCAAAATCTAAGGAAATTGAATTAATACAATATCGACAACCTGTTGTTTTGGGTCCATCATCAAATACATGCCCTAAATGTCCTCCACAATTACTACAGAGAACTTCTGTGCGTTTCATACCATAACTATTATCCGGTTTTTCCATAACACTTTCATCATCAATTGGCTTATCAAAGCTTGGCCAACCGGTTCCAGAATCAAATTTTTTATCAGAAGAAAACAACGGTTTCCCACACCCTGCACATTTATAAACTCCTTCTTCATGATTGTTCCAATATTTACCAGTAAATGCCGCTTCAGTTCCTTTTTTACGAAGAACTTTATATTGTTCTTTAGTCAATTTCTCTTTCCACTTTTCTTCAGACATTTCAGACTCCATATTAGTTAATAGATGACTAAGCTATTATAATGCTTTTCTTATACTACAAAAGAAATTTTCTTAAGAAATTATAAGAAAAACACAATTTCAAGTTCAAATTTATACAAAATTAAACGTATGTTTAACTTTCTAAATATTTAAAGATTAATTATGGAAACTCAAAAAGCAATATTTGCTGCTGGATGTTTTTGGGGAGTAGAATCTAATTTTCGAAAGCTAAAGGGGGTTATTTCTACTCGCGTTGGGTATACTGGTGGCTCATTTTCAAATCCAACTTATAGACAAGTATGTTCTCATAACACGGGTCATGCAGAAGCAATAGAAATTACTTTTGATCCTTCAATAGTATCATTTGATGATCTGTTGAATGTTTTCTGGGCAATACATGATCCCACAACACTTAATCGTCAAGGGCCTGATATTGGAGATCAGTATAGATCAGCTATTTTTTATATTAATTCAGAACAAAAGGAAAAAGCTTTAAATTCAAAAGCAAAGATTGAAGCTTCGAAAAGATTTAAAAGACCAATTGTCACTCAGATTGTTCCTGCATCTGATTTTTGGGAAGCAGAAGAATACCATCAGCAATATAATGAAAAAAGAAAAAATAAGATTTTTACTCATCTATAAAATCTTGTCATACACAGTTAGTAATTGGTTTAGAAATATTCCTAGTTTACCAGAAAGAGATATTGGAAT
>JBHLLU010000049.1:0-29281 GCA_048938895.1 Promethearchaeota archaeon | reverse complement strand
ATCTATAAAATCTTGTCATACACAGTTAGTAATTGGTTTAGAAATATTCCTAGTTTACCAGAAAGAGATATTGGAATATAAAAAATTCTCTAACACTGGTTTAACTGCTGTTTACCATCATTTCTAGGAATTTTGATCGAGGATATGTTTTAACTTTAGTATAAGTAATATATTTCTCAAAATACTTATCGAGTTCTGATTTAAATTCTTCATCATTATGAGCGATGATACAACTAAATGGATAGTTCATTAGTTTTCCTTTTTTATTAAACACTAGGAATTGAAAAGAATAAGTTGGAGTATCCTCATATAAATGCGGTATTTTTACTGTCAAATGAATTTCATATCCCCTCATCTTAAATATTTCCATTCAATAATCACCATTTAATCTCTAAATTATATTTATCTAACTCATAGTGTAATATTTAAACTAGTCTTGTTATTTTTTGAGGTATTGAACTTCTACTATTTAATGATCTTAATGAATTTCTCTTTTTTTTAAAATTCCAATAGTCATATATTTTAAAATAAGAGGTCAGAATAAATGAGAGGAAAAAAAGAATTTAACCTTCTTATTTGAAGTAATAATCAAATGATCTTTAAACTTTCTTAACTTTTGCAATATCTAATCAGATCTAGTTAATTAAAGTATTATATACATGATAATCAATACAGATATCCAAGAAACTTATAATTAAACGACAAATTCATTTAATATGAATGGCTATTCATCCAAAGTTATCTTTCAGAATTTGAATACTTCACAAAACACAAATAGCTATTTAAATACCTTCTTGGGAATTACTAATACAACCTAAATATATATAGAAAAAGTATCCAAGAAAAGGATGAAAATGAAAACAAAATATGTACTGTTAGGGATTTTTGTTATAGGAATTCTATTTGTTAGCAATAGTTATAGTTATGGGTTTGAGGAAGGCAGTGATGGAGAAGGAGAAACAGGTGAGGATGAGTACCCTGACGATGATCAAGATGGAGTAGATGATACTGTTGAGGATGAAAATAAAAGAGACATTGAAATATGGATAGGAGAATCCGTTGTCGAAGTAGCCTCTATTAAACGATCTGAAAATAAGAAAGATATCATAGACCTAAGGGTGGGATATAACGATTATGGTTTATCCATTCGTGTTTCTTATGGGACTTTTACAACTAAATATGAAACACCAGTAGAGGAAGAATGCCCTGAATGTGAAGAAGGAATTGTTCCCGCAGGTGGAGATTATTGTGAGGAGATGGTGGAATATAAACTGGTTTTTGAGGTATTGTTTAAAGGACTCATCGAATTCATTGATTTAAATGGAGATGGGGTTTTAGATGAAGAAAATGATGAAATTATCTCTGATTATGGATTTCACTCATTCCAACCTATAGATTATAGTCTCATTAGCATTTCGAATGATACAAATTTGCATTATCTTCTATTTAATACAACTGATGGTGTATTTGCAGCACACATCTACCTTGTAGAAGAATTTGTATATGTTGATGAGACTTTAATATCTCCCACTGAAGTAAAGATTGACATAGAAATCACAAATTATGAGTACCAAGACGATAACTCTCAGTTAGCTTTAATGGCTAAATTATGGGCTGAGGAAAAATATCAAAAGAATGAAGAAACTTCAAACGAAAAAGAAGGATATGCGACTGATGAAAAAGATGTAGCTATTAAAACTGCAAAATACTCTGGATTTTTTAGCTGGAAGGAAACCGCTCTAATTGATGGTGTTGAGATGGCAGTCTTAACAAGAGAATTAGATTATGAAGATGAGTTTCATCAAGTCTTATTTATCTGCTATCCACGAGGAACACATATATACCACGATCCAAAAGTTGGAATTTATATAGGAATACCAGTTAAGGGAAAACTCCCAATTATTATTACAACAGGAGCAATTTCAGTTGTCGGAGTAGCAGGAATAGCAGTTTCACTCCTCAGAAAACGTAGAATTCGATAATTAATTTTTTTTTTATTAATTTAGAAGTTATAATAAAAGTCCGGTTTATGTGAAATAATAATATTAAAGTCAATTGGCATGTATTAGTTAACAAAAAAATACCTTAATCAAATTATTGTTTATATTTATTCAAAGGTGAAGAAATGAAAAAGAGTAAAAAACTGATGGGGATTTTATTTTTTAGTGTTCTCCTAATTATTATAACATGTAAATTTACCATAGCTTCAAATGATAAAGATGGAGATGGTATAGATGATAAATTAGAGCAATTAAATAAAAGAGAAATTGATTATACCATTGAAGGGAGTGAAATTTCAATTGAATCTGTTCGAAATGGTGATCATAGGAAAGATCTAATTTCGACCACAATTGTCTGCAGTGAAGATGGTATTCAATTTCTTATTGGTTATAAATCAAATCTCGAATCAGATTTTGAATTAATGTTTAGTATTACTTTCCGAGAAATAATAGAATTTATTGATAACGATGAAAATGGCATATATAATCCTGAAGTTGATAAAAATATTCAAAATTTCTCGTTGAATGAATTTTCCCCTATATATTATGAAAACTCTACAGATGACTACGGTAGTGTTATCCATTATTTTCGAATCCAAACTGTAAATGAAACCTTTACTGCTCATATCTATTTCAGCGAAGAATTTTCCCTACTTGAAAATACTCTGATACTTCCTACTCAAGCAATAATTAATATTGAAATTTCAAATTTCCCTTATTTAAACTTCAGTTCTCAGTTATCATTGTATACTAGGTTGGAATCTGAAGGTAATTATGAAAGACAAGAAGATACTGAAGATGAAAGAAATAAATATGCAGAAAATGAACAAGGAGTAATGACCACTATGGGAGATGATATTGGATTCTTTACTTGGAAGGAGAATGCGAAAATTGATAATTTTCCAGAGACTGTTGTCTCAAGTGAAATACTCCCTGATGATCATATCGAAAGTGCGGAAAAGTTATATATTAATTATATGAATGGAACACATATCTCTCACTCTGCTAAAATTGGAATTGAAGGATTATTGGTAATACCACAAAGTTCTTCTCTTATACCAATCATAGTTATCTCACTAGTAATTGGTGCTTTAAGTGTAATTTCAGTGTATTCTATAATTCATACGAACAAGCAAGATCTACCAACTAAGGATTATAAACGACCAGGAGAAGAAGATTATACTGAAATTTTAGAAGCTGATTTGTATGATTCCTTATTTGACAGTACATTAGCACTTCAAATATTTGAAGAAAAAGGTGCGATAGAAAAACTATATCATAAAGGAGATATTAATATTACAACAATTTCTTCAGACTTCTTTGAAAAAGTAAACAATCTTGGCTTGGAAAAAGGTGATCAGCAAAATTTTATCAGAGAAATGCTCAGTATTCCCCCTAAAGAAAGAGAATTGTTTCTTAAAGAAATGATAATAGAAATACAATAGAGGGTTGTGTTACGAATCTGAGAATAATGTCAGTTGATTTGTCACAACATGAGAATCTTATATTAAACATTGTTCAAGAATACCTCAGCCTTAATAAGTTTTTTGATATGAAAAAGGTACTCCCATTTATTCAATCAGTATTAAGATCAGCCTTAGTAGACCTGAATACCAGAGCAATTGAAGAAATTCTCAGATCTCTCGTTAAGAAAAGGTTAATTGTTGAGGGCACCAAGTTGACTAAGAATGATATCTTAGTTAATGAAACGAGAAACAAAATTTATAATTACATATTAAAAAATCCAGGCTCTTATTTTAATAAAATTGTCATAGATTTAAATATCAATAAACCTGTAGTTGTTTGGCATGTAAAAATGTTGGAGCGGTTTGGTTACATCAAAAGAGAAGTCTTTGAAAACCACGCAATATTTTTTGATACTAGTTTAACTGATAAAAAGAAAAAAGTTGGATATTTTACTTCCAACGAGAAAAGTAAGAGAATTATCGAATATTTGAAATTAAACGATTTTGGGATTACGAAAACGAATCTTTCAAATGATTTAGGAATGCATCATAATACTGTCTCAAAATATCTTAAAAAGCTAGAAGAATTTAATGTAATCATTAAAAAAAAGACACCTAAACAGACTCTCTACTTTTTAAATGAAGAACTACTCGAGACTATGCACTTAAAGTTATAAAGTTACTTTTACTTAGTGGATTTTAACTCCTTTTCTAATGTCTTTATCTCCCGGTCAATAATTTTAGTTTTTGTTTGCTTCTCTTTAACTATTGACTTAAGTTTGTCGTTTAATGCTTTTTCTTTCTCTTTCAATAAATTTGCATGGTCTTTTTCTAAATTTTTTACAATTGGGGCTACTTCGTTCTTTTGTAAGGTTAATTCTTCAAGGTTTTTGTTCAGTTGATCAAGGATTCCTTTTTGATGCTGCAATTTTGCCTCAATTTCGCTAATTTTCGTTCCAAATTCTTCTTCAATTCTACTCCTAATATAAACTTCTTTTTGCTTTGCAGTTTGTTCGATTTTTTCTATTTCAACTGCAATTTTGTTAATTTGATCTCTAAGTTTTTCGTCTGACATTTGAAAATTTGTATGATTGAAAATTTTTTTATTTTTAATAATAATACAATCTTTTTTGATTAAAAATGTTTAATATAAAATATTATCCTAAATTAGTAAATTTTATACTTATAAAAATAAGAGTTTGAATAAAGATGGAATCATTATTAGGCTTCTTAATGATATTCTTCATAAGTTTGCTCAGTTTGATTGGGGTATTTATGATTTCAGTTAAAGAAAAAACATTAGATAGAATTTTATTTATACTTATAGCATTTGCAACAGGCACTATTCTTGCATCTGCATTATTTGATTTAATTCCTGAATCAATTCATCATCTCGAAGAATTAAATGCAGAGGGAATGGGAATAGCATTAAGTCTTGTTTTCACTTATATTATAATAGGATTTGTAGCATTTTTTATTATTGAAAGATTTATTTACTGGTTTCATGGTCATGCTCATCAAAAAGAGGATAAATTTGTCTGTTATGAATCAATGTCTGAAGATAAGGATGTAGCAATAAAGGGAAGAGGAGATATAAAATCCTTCGTTTTTCTTAATCTTATTGGGGATGGATTGCATAATTTCTTAGATGGAGTAATAATTATGGTTGCTTTTCTAAGTGGAGTGACCAATGGAGTTGTCATTACATTAGCGGTTTTGTTTCACGAATTACCTCAAGAGATTGGTGATTTTGGAATATTAGTATATGGTGGACTTTCTAAGAAAAAAGCTCTTTTGTTTAATTTTTTAAGCGCTTTAGTAGCTTTACTTGGAGGATTACTCGCTTTCATCTTATCAGATATACTTGAAATATTTAATCTGTTTTTTTTAGCATTTTCAGGAGGAGGTTTCATATACTTGGCTAGCACGGAGCTTATGCCGGAATTAATAAAAGAGAAAGATTTAAAGAAATCTATAATTCAATCGCTTATTTTTGTAGGCGGTATAATTCTAATTATGCTTTTAATACTTCTTTTACCTCATGAATGACAATGATTTCTAATTTTAAACTTCAATAAATTAAATTTATTAACTACTTAGTCTTATTCGATATTGTTATAAAAGAAATTCATATTTAAAAGATAAAATTAAGTGATTTTTAATATGGAAAAACGTTTTGTACCTCTCTTAATAATGCTTGGATTTTTAATCATTTTGATTATAACTCCAATTATTGGTGCTCTCTTTGAGGTTCCTATTATAGCGCTGGATGAACCAGATATATCAATTGCTTCATTTGATTATTGGTCAGTAGGGCATCTCCTATGGGGTGTTGCTATATTCGTTGTTTTTTTTACAATCGGGTTTATTGCTAAGAATTTAACTGGTAACCCACAAGCACCAATAAATCCCCCGGGTTATAGAAAATTTATAATATATTGGTTAATTACCCTTGGACTTGCGGGCATATGGGAAATTATAGAAAATACTCTTCTATATGCTGTTGGTATTAAAGTTGAACTTGATAGTGCAGTAAATGTGATAACCGACATTACATTATGGGGTTTTGGTGGATTGATAAGCTGGTATATGACAGACTTAATGTTCTTAAGTGAAAAGTATATAAGAGCTTATTATATCTATGGTGTAATGTGTCTTATTATGGGTGTGTTAATCTTTGTATTTTTTGGCTTTCTAACAACAGCTAATTAAATCAATTTCATTTTTTTTTTTAATATATGTAATTAAACTATTGAGAGAAATTTTGAATTAAAAACAAAAAATGAGTGCTTTATGCAATATATTATACTAAAATACCTTGTGTTTCTTGTTTCTTAATCATCATCTTATTTAACATTATCCTTGCAAGCGTTGTGAAGGTTTCATTAACATATTCCCCTGTTTTACTGGAACATTCAACAAATTCTGTCATATTACTTACTTTTGCAGCTTCCATTCCTAGTCCAAATGGAACCTCTCTATATTCATCTAGATCCGATTTTCCTCCAAGTAGAATCATTGGGAAGAGTTGATTAGTTTCTTTTATTATATCCAACCATTCATTTATATGAGAAAAGCTCGAATAATTAGTGATATCATACATTAGAATACCCCCCATAGCACCATAAATATATTGAGGAAAAATAAATCGAAATCTTTCTTCCCCTGCAAAATCCCATATCATTAATTTCACTTCTAAACCATCAACATCAAGGAGTTTAGTCTCAAAATCAACTCCAATAGTTTGACGAGAATCAGATATAAATTTATTTGTCATGAATCTTTTTCTTAGAGTCGTTTTACCCGAACCAGAATCTCCGAAAATAACTACTTTGAATAATGCGTCATACATCTAAATCTTTTTCAACCTATTTATACGTAATTTATGAAAATAGGAGGATTTATAGTCCCAAACCGAATATAACTACCTACAACCCTTACCCTACGTTATTCCTCAAAACGTATTTTTATTTATTAAATATGCAATGCTTTATATAGTGAAATGCCTATATAAATCTTTTGTGGAAAATTAACCAGTTTTCTTTTTCTTTCTCTGATATTAATGGAAGATAAAGAAAATGCAAACCTCATCGATTTTATTCCTTTTTTTCCTATGAATTAAAGGAAAATATATGTTCAATGATACAATTTAGAGTTATAACAAAATTTAATTTTGAAGTAAAAAAAAAACCATATATTCTTTATTTTATTGCCGTTTAGAGGTTGAATCTCGTATAGAAATTGGTTTTTCGAGGAGATACTCTTTATTTAGATTTTTGTCTTTCTTACTGGGGTGTCTCCGCATAAACTTATTACTTTGATATGATTTATACCTTTTTAAGGCAATTTTCCGCCATTTCTTTTTCCAAGAAGGAAATCCTGTTTTAACAAACCGTTCACGGTTTGGGAAATCTCGACAAATCCAATTAAAGCTGATAAAATATCTTTCAGCACCAGCCTCAATCGTAAGTTTACGTGAATAAATTCCAAGTTTTCTTAAATGGTGGATATATCTCCCTTCTACAGCTTCTTGGAGTACTCCTTCGATAATTGCAGGTTCATAATAAATCTCATTATCGTCAAAGTATTCCCTCACTAAATTAAAGCAATCACCTCTGCATAGAAGGATCCGATCTCCTTTTTTATAATTGAGAAGTTTAAGTCCTTTCTTAACAACCTCTACAATGTGTTTGTTGGCACGGTTATCGTCTTTATTATCCTGATTATAGAACCCTACCGGAACAGATTGAAATAATATCTTTCCGTTTTGGGTATCTCTAAAGCCAATAAAGGCATCTCCAACGAGATCTCCAGTCCCAGCATCATCAATTTCTATTGTTCTTCCATTCCACTTGCTGGGATTAAGAGTGGATTGGCACGACGCAAGGTCGTCTTTTTCTTCTTTTGTCTTCATTAATATTATAAACGGTTTATGTCATAAATACATTTGGTTTTAGATATTATTTAAAAAATATCTAGCTAGACCAAGATATTAAAAATCTTAAATTATTTTTGAAAAAAAAATTCTTTCCACTGATAAATAGATCTAAAGAGTAATTACCTTTTCGCAAACACTTAATTATAAAATATTTGTTTAAATCTTCTTAGTTTCAATCCAAGAAAAAATTAAAATTAAAAAAAACGAAAACCAAATTTCATATTTTTATTTTTTTGCTGGAGCTTTCTTCTTAGGCGCTGCTTTCTTTGGAGCTGCTTTTTTCTTTGGAGCAGCTTTCTTCTTAGGTGCTTTTTTAGCCATTTTTTTATTCTCTCCTCTAATTTTGTAAAAGAATTTAAATATCTATATACTTAAAAATTTTAATCTAGGTTTTAAAGCTTTTCATTTTCTGTTATTTAGACATAGATAACTTGTTTCTATTTATTGCTGTACTTGATGAAAAGCTAAATAATCCAAAAATTATAATCCACTTTCTTACTTTTTAACCTTATATCTATCTTTTTGATTGAAATAGGTAATATCAGCATATCCTTTATAAATTTTTCCCGAATGCTTTATCCCTTTTGGAATAAAGTATCTATGACCCTTCTTGAAAGTATATTTCTTACCATCAATAATTAAATCGATTTTGCCTCCAAGTACTACACCCCACTGACTTTCATGAGAATGTTCCTCGAGAACCACGTCCTTTTCAAACCTCATAAATATAATTTGGTAGCTATCTCCCTGAGCTAGGTAAGCTTTAATACCCTCTAAAGGTACATCTGCTTCTGGTAAGCCTATTATAGGTTCTGGAAATACTTCTTTCATAATTCCACGTATTAGTTTTTTTTATTTAAAATTAATGATACAAGATTAAAGTATTTACTCTAATTATTGTCGACTATATTATTACTTGGGTAATAGATGCAGGATATTATTTAGTAGTTTTAATTGTAGCAGAATTAATTCTTAGAGTATGGCAATTACAAAAGATAATTAATTCCTATCTTTTTTATTATTCCCTTTTACTTACTTTCCGTTCAAGATTCATAGTTTCTAAATCTACCAAGACATAACTTACGGTATTTTCATGTTGTTGTGACTGACCTGGTTGAATACAAATTGTTTTCCCTACTTGAGAGAACCATATGCCTGAAACATTAGGAGACTCGTGTATATGTCCGTGAAAAGACATTTTAGGTTGGTTTTCTTTCATAAAATTATATTCTGCTACTGAACCTACTTTTAAACCAGTGAAAGTAACATCGAGATCTAAATTTGAAGGTGGACTATGAAAAACATAGATTGTATTACTCATATCAGAAGGTTTCACTAGATTTCTAAGCTCATCTTCAATAGTGGGAAGAGTTTCAACATATGAAATCCAATCTTCAATTTGATTCCATCCATTTAGAGTTGAAAGGTATTGTTTTCCTATTTGTTTGGGGAATTTAAAAACTTTCATGTCTTTACGAGCTCTGTCTTTTAATCCAAAAGGAAGATCCGGTATCCAATTCATTCCGATAAACTCAAATTCGCTTCCTTCAATTTGAAATTTTTTTTGAGCAAGATTTATAACGTGAGAATATTTATTACATGTCTCTTGGAATAAATCATCAAATATTTTTAAATCGTCATTTCCTAACATGCTTAAAAAGTAAACTTTCATTTTTTCAAATCTAGAAAAATACTCATCGAGAAAATCAGTAATAAACCTATCTTGATTCATTAAATTGCCTTTAAAAGTAAGCATATCCCCACCATTAATTACAACATCTGGTTTTAATGATAATGCTATTTTGTATATTTCATTATGCTTCCATTCAATTCCATGTATATCTGTTACGTATAATAATTTCATAATTCTCTCTTTCTACTATATTTACAATTAAAACTCTTAATCAATTTTTAATTTTAGGATTTAATACCTTAAGAATAACTATATTCTTTAAATTCTAATACATTTTATTTATAGAATATATTGACTGAAAATGTAAAAAAACTAGAGGAACTTTTTGATCTTTTAATTAGAGGGAACTATCTCCATAATGATACTGTTTCTTTTCTAAATTTCATAAATCTGTTACGATTAATAAAATCCTATAGAAAATTTACGGATTGTGTTAAAAAATCGAATGTTTCATTCTCATCTTTTTTAGCCGTATCAAAATTTCTGCAAAATGTCAATGTAATTAAACTTAAAAAGCAAAAGAATATCAAAATTCAAAATCAAGAAGTTTTTAACCTATTATTTCAAAGACCTTCAAAAACGAGAATATGGTTAAAACTAATAAGAAAAATTCCCCATAAATCATATTATTTGAAACATCCACACTTATTTTCCAAATTTAGCTTATTAAAGCTGTTTAAACCTAATTTTAAAACGAGTTATTATAACTATCAACTCCCATGCTCATTAAAAACTTCATTAAAACGAGCTCAATTAATTATTAGCAATATTCAACTTACATCTCAAAAAGCAATATTTATTGGAGACGATGATTTGATTAGTATCTTATGTAAATTCATCCTACCTGAATTATCTGTGTACGTCATCGAAATTGATGGCCGAATTACTAAATTATTGAAAGAAATTGCATATAAATATAAATTCAAGGATTTTCAAGTCTTTAATTATGATTTTAAGGAAATAAATGAAATTTCAGAACTAAAGGATGAGAAATTTTCAATCATTCATATAGATCCTCCATATGAAGTTGAAGAACTATTTACATTTTTAAGTATTATTGAGGAAATCTTAGATGATTCCATCAATCAGATTTATCTGAATGGGTTGTATGATGATAACTCTCAAATAATAATTAATGAATTTATTAGCAAAAATGAGCTTAATATTTCTAAATCGTATAAATCTTTTAATTCATATCCATTAAAATCATTAGATCAACAATTTTTGAAAATGCTTAAGAAAGAAATAGAGTTCGATACAAATTTTAAATTTGACGAGAGGAAACTAAGGAAACTTGAATTTAGAAGTGATCTCCTCTTAATTCAAAAAGGATTGATTATAGAATATACTGAAGTTGAGATTAAAGATAATTAAATACCAAAATAGGGAATAAGATGCAATATAAACCGAAAACTGTTCTTCATTCTGTTAAAGTAAAAATATTAATTGATAAGATACTAGAGGATTTTTATTCTGAGTTTAATCATATTGAAATTATTAAAACTCGGAGCTTTGGTAAGATGCTTTTTTTAGATAATGAAATTCAACTTGCAGAGTTAGATGAATTTATATATCATGAATTGTTTTGCTTTCCTGCCTTATTTTCTCATCCTAATCCAAGAAGAATACTGATCATCGGAGGAGGGGATTTGTTTTTAGCAAAACAACTGTTGAAATTTCCAGAAATTGAACTTGTGGATTTAGTTGAGTTAGATAGGTATGTGACAAAATTTTGTATCAAGCATTTTAAACCATTACTTGGTAAAATAAATAAACATCCAAAATTAAACATTAAAATTCAAGATGGATTACAATTTATTAAGGAGGTTGAAGAACCTTACGATATTATTTATATTGATTTACCTGATAATAAAAAAAATTGTTCTTTTGCCTTAGAAGAGCAATTTTATAATGACCTTAAAACTTGTTTACAACCAAATGGTATTCTTTCTGCACAAACTGGGAATGGGGATAGCTTCTATTACTCTAAAAGAACGAAAAAGGTTCGTAAAATTCTCTCTAAGGAGAATCCGAAGAGTTCAATTGAATATTTTAAAATATTTTCAAAAAAATTCCAATTTTCCATTCAATATCGCCAATTTATCCCCTCTTTTTTTGGATGTTGGTCGTTTACACTTGGTTCAGACAGCATTGATTTTAAAAGCGTAAGTATTGAACAAATTCAAAACAATTATACCAGGATAAATAATAATACACTTTATTATTCACCAGTATTTCATAAAAGTTTAATTTATCAACCAAAAATTATCAGAAAAGTACTTGATCCAATTGAGAGAAATAATATATCTTAGATTTTCTTTATAAATTTCTTAAAAACTCCTAATAATTTATCTGAACTTCTTGGAGTGTAAGATTTTGAGTGACAGCAGCTTATTACGTTAAATTGATCTTCAGTTTTATAGTCTAATAAATCAATGAACTCAACTGGAACATGAGGTTCGGGATCAGAAATATCTGGAGTTGCATCAAATCCTTTTTCTAATAATTCATCCTTGTCGAATTTTTTTAGTTCTATCATGTGACTCTCTGATTTATAATCTTTAAAATAAACTTTTGTTAAATCATCCTCCCATCTTGGGTGAACCACGAAAGTCAATTTGTTTATCCATCTACAGGCTAGAGTAAATGCCAGATAATTTGCTTCATTAATTCCATATAAAAAACAATCATTGGGATTGATTCTTTCTTCAACTGGTTTATGTAATAATTCGCTTGTAACATATATCCACCCCCAATCAGCGTCACCTAAATCAGAATGTGCATCAATGTGCACTAGTTCAAAAGGAGTTATAATTTTTCCTTGAAGTATCTGATCTCGCCAAAAATAGAATGCTTCATGATGTTGATTAAGAATTCTTCCTGGAATGCGATGATTTTTTGATAATTGGCAACGATTTTCAAGAAAACTTTCAAACCTGGACTTTGACCAAGGATAATATTTTTTCCTATTTAAGCGCTTATCATTCTCTCGTGAAATACTTACTTTATTGAGAAAGAAGTCTAAATCGATATCTAATATTCTATCCATTCCATTGTACTTTAAATCATATTAAATTGATAATAGTGTATTAAATATTAACTCTTAAATATATTTACATCATATTGAAATCTAATAAATGAGGTTTTTATCCATAATAATTATAATGAATCAATGGTGGATTCTTCAAATCCTTTTGTATGTTTTTGTTCTAATTTCAATAGTTTCATTTATCAGAAGAATTGGAAGAGCTTTTCGAAGAATAGGGCGAAAAATAAAAGGAGGATTCAGAAGAGTGGGAAGGAAGGTTAGGAGAGTAGGGAGAAGAATTAAAAGAAGCTTTCGAAGAGTAAGACGATATAAAAGAAAATTCGCTAAAACAGATCCACAAGTCTTTCGGGAAATTCAAAATGTTACTGCTAAAAATGTCAAATCCTACATAGATAAAAATGAGTGGGTTAAAGAAAAGGAACTTAAGAAATGGGTGAAAAACAAGGCTGCTATCGAAATTGAAAGGGTTGTACAGGATAGTCCTATGCGAGATATGAGGAGTCTTATTGACAATACAATTGATGAATCGATAAATCTTGCTTTTTTAAGGGAAGTACAAGAACGGGGTGACCAATTGAAAATTTATGGTCCTTCGCTTGGTATGAAAATATTCTCAAGAGTATTACTTCCTATTATTGCTGGTGGTGCTGTTGGATTGTTAGCTTATAATTATCCTGACAAAATTCCCCCGGGGAATTTATTCATTCCAGAACAACAAGGCTCACCTACAGGAAATCCACCACCTCCTCTAGAGCCCAATGAAATCTTACGATCAGCATTGATTAATGCAAGCGTATATGGATTTTGCGCTTTACTTTTAATAGGAGTTATAATTCTGATAAGAAGAAAATAATTTTTATTTATATATCCTTTAAAATTAAAAAAAAAAAAGAATTTTTTAATGAAAGAATTTCTTTCATGATTCGTTCATTTAAGATAAGTTTCGAAATCAAAGGTTCCTATCGGTATTCCCTTTCTCCAAATTTCAACAATATAAACTGCAGGAGTTTTGGAGGTTTTAAAATTTGTAATATAGAGTTCACCTTCAGCACTGATCCTATAATCTACTGAAGTATCTCCATAAGTTGAATGTTGTAGGATTGTTGAAGGATCGCTTTCGTCGTATATTAATATATCTAATTCTTCATTCCACACGAATGGCATAGCAGGATCAACAGCTTCAACTACTCTTAGAGAAAATTTAACAGGCATAGTACGACCTGCTCTATTTTTTTCCGTTGCGGGTAATAATTCTAAAACAGCCCAATTTCTAATAGCAAAATTAACCGTTTCATATCCATATTGTCCTAATGGATCAATTGTTTCTACGAAGAGAATATAGTATCCATCTGGTAAGAGTGTAGTGTCAAAGTCGTACTGCCAGATATCACCACCTACGTTTATAGCAGACAAATCTTCAAAAGCTGGATCAATGATAATTCCAGTAGAGCCATCAGGTTCTCTTATTGAAATACTTACCCATTCTACCCCAGTTAAATCTGTCACTTCCATAGTGAATGTAACACCATCCTGCAAAGCAACTCCTGGTTGAGGCGTGATTATATTAATAAAAGGTGCCGAATTGTCAAGGACGATGGATACAGATTTAATCTTTTCGGTGTTACCCTCAGTATCAATGCTATAATATTCAAGAGTGTAGATGCCATCATCTAAGTTAAGAAATAGTGGTACTGTATATTGAGTCCATTCACCAGGATATTGATCATTTGAAATTTTATATAGTGTTTCGTCTAATTCGGAAACTGCATCAACAGTGAAAATGATTTCTGTATCTGAAGTTATATGATGATTATCACCTATAAGATGATGTGGCGTACCAAAAGATATTGTTGTTACCAAAGGCATTAAATCTATTGGTATGGTTAAATATGATATTTCTGTATCAAATAATCGATCATTATCTCCATTTGATACCGTAATTTGTAGATCGTAATTTCCAGGATCAAGAACAGCATAATGACGACCAAGGAAATTTGCACTATATGATCCGATTTTAATATCTACGATTCCAATACCACTCTGATGATCTGTAGCAAATACATTAAACTCAAGACATAGTTGATCACCAACCCAATAACGATCAATTATAAGGGGATAAATCGTAGGTCCTGTTGTATCATCATCATAGATTACAATAGTTCTCTGAGCTGAATTATCTAACCAATCTTGTTCTAGTGGATCATGTCTTAGGTCATTATCTCCATCTTTAGCCCAAATTTCAAATGTATATGTTCCTGGTTCATTTAGTAAAAGGTATGAGTCTTCTATGGATCCTTCAGTAAGTCCGTAAGACCTAATCTCATCTCCATTTAACTCTACAGTAGCTTCAGAAATACCACTATAATCTGAAATATCCCATGAAACTAATAAACCACCAACAGTTTCTCCATCGGAAAAATAACCATCGCCTGGTGTTATGGTTATTACAGGAGGATCTATATCATCATCATAAATCGTAAATGTTCTCTCGATTGAGCCTTCCAACCAGTCTCCTCCTGGTGGATCATGTCCCGGATCATTATCGTCATCTCTCGCATAAAAAGAAAAAGTATATACTCCAAGAGTGTTTGGGATTAGATAACCACCAATTATTTCACCTTCATCGCTATAAGAAGCAATCTCTAATTCATTTAAAGTCACTATAGCCTCATCGATACCACTGTAATCTGAAATTACCCATAAAACCGAGACTCCTCCCTCAGCTTCTTCATCTGATATCAAAGTTTGAAGGGGTGATATAAAAATTTGGGGTGCTTGCGCATCATCATCTACGATTCTCAAATTCCCATAAATTTGGTATGTTCCCCCATCATGCTCATCTGCAGTTATTAAAAAAGAATAATCTCCATCTTCTAATGGGAGTTCGACTTCATAAGTGCCTTCTGTTCCAGATTTTAACTGCATAGGAAAAATTGGATTAATATCTACTTCCATAGAGGTTGGTTCAATATCGTTCACATCTTGAGGATCTAATGTAATCGATAAAAGAGTTTTTCCCCCAGGCATCTCAAAATTAGGTTCAAGCGTGAGATCTTCTATACAAATAATTGTTCCAGGTATCCCCGTCGCAAAGATTTCTTCAATAATATCAGGCGGTTCAACAAGATCATTGAATATAACATGTCTCGTCATTTTGCTGATTGCTGTTCCACCATGATCTACATTGAATATACCCCTATTTGTCGCACCAGCTATAGGAACAGAAAGGGCTCCTACTAACCCATCTCCTCTTATGAAGTGACTTAACCATGTCGTATGATCTCCACCTCGATACGTAAACCAATTGATAAATATACCTGAAAGGGGTATTTCAGTACCAGAAATTACCCCTATATAGTTTAATTCCGTAAGGAAAAGACTTCCAGGTCCCATTTCAGCAATCTGAAGGGGTGGTATTATAGGGAACGGAAATGCCCAAGCTATCCATCCGAGCATTAGTCCATGGTTAGGAGTTCCACACGTACACACAGAATTAATTGTAAAACTTTGGTCAAAAAGGGCATAAAAATTCTTTATCTCTTCATAGAAATGTTTCACCATGAATCTCGTCACTAAACCTCCCATCGAATGAGAGACAATGTCTACATTATTCCCAACATAAAAAAGATCTTGCATTATGTAGAGTGCTAACCCAAAAGCGATTTCAACAATAGAATTTGCTAGAGTAAAAATGGGTTGAGGTGTCAAACCGAAATCGACGAAAAAAATAGGATCATCATGCCAAACGCCATCTTCATCTTTTGAGTATCTATGTGCGCGATAATTACCATAATAACTCATTATAATGATTTTATCATAAGATTGCTGAAATTCTAACATGGCTCTATAACTCGACCAATAAGTTATTGGATCAGCTTCAAAACAACCGTGGACAAGAATTAAAGTTTTCTCCTCTCTTTCTGTTTCTACAGGTTTTATTTCTTGAACTACCCGCAATCCATTAAAATCAAGCGTCGCCAAAAACCAAGGTAATGGAGCATACCATAAAGTAGTCCCAAGTAAAAGACAAGCTAACGCAAATCTAACTTTTCCGTCATCCCAAATATATTTTTTAAAATTAGCCAAATAGTAGGTACCTTTTTGAGGATTAAAGTTTTCGATTGTTATTAGTTCTTCATTTTCAGTTGGATCTGGAGTTAAGATCATTAAGGATATATAACATTGCCGTGTTAAAATGTCAATACCTTCCAGAACATCAAGATTAAGATCAAAGGACCAATCAATGTAAGCCCCTAAATATGGATTCGCTTGCGGCTTAAAGGTATTAACAGACTCTACTTGTACGGCGCCCACTACAGCAAAATCTCCTTCCCAAGAATTAAAAACCCCCACCATATCAAATTCTAATTTGTTATTATCATTTGGATTTTGACTCCATTCAGTATCAGCTCCAGCAACAGCTGACGTGACTACAGGACTCATATCTCCTAGTATGACAGCAGCGGAATGACTAGAATAATCAAAATTATTCTCGTAATCATATTTATACTTCTTAACTGGAGGTGTACTGGGTTTAATTTCTTCGTCTGCTTTGTTAACTTGTGATGAATTAACGTTTATATTGCTAATTCCTGCCACTGACATTGCTATGATTAGAATTAGAATTACAGTTTTTCCTTTAGTTTTTAATTTGATTTTTGCATTGAATTTCAATTTAGATTTCACCAAATTACTTTGGTAGTTAAAAAATAGATACCCTTTAATTTAACATTTTTGTTAAATATTCATTTAAATGATATATGATATGTATTAAAGGGTCAATTCTCTTCATTATAAACTTAAATAATTCTACCTAATACTAACCAATACTATAAAGAATACAAAAAACAAAACTACAAATAGCAGAGGAAAGATGAAAAACCAAGGTTGAAAGGGATTGAAAGGCTTTTTTTTATCCTCCGATTTCGATCCTTCCTTGATTTTCTGCTCTAATTGCGCCACTTTTTGTTCTAAATCTCGTATCTTAATATCTTTGTCATCTTCTATATCTGAACTGCTGCTTTTTTGCCCGCAATAAGGGCAAATTCGATAGTTTTGGTCTATTTTAGCACCACAATTGGTACAATACATTTTCAGAAATTTTATTTTTAAATTAATTAGTCTTAACTATATGAATAATCGTGAAAAAATATTTATATTTACACTTTGATAGCAAATTTGATGTAAATTATATATCTAGGTGTTTCTACAACAATTTGGAAAATATAGTAGAACATGTTCATGGCTAATTTTATTTACTTTTACGTGATTAATTAAATAATAAAAGGTAAATTAGGTAAAGTAAAAATGATGCCAATAGGACCATTGATGAAAGAGCATAGATTAATTGAAAAAATGATCTCTCTAATGGAAATTGAAATTGACAAGATGAAAAAACTTTCTAAAGCAAATCCAATATTTATTGATACAGCTGTTGATTTTATCAGGATATATGCCGATAGAACTCATCATGGGAAAGAAGAGGATATACTATTCAGAGACCTTGATAAGAAACAACTCTCTCCTAATCATGAACGGATAATGCAAGAATTAGTAGAGGAGCATGTTTGGGCAAGAGGTATAGTTGGTAAACTTGTTGATGCAAAAAATGAGTATGTAAAGGGTAATATCAAAAAAATAGATGAAATTGTAAATCTCATAGGCGAATTGGTGGATTTCTACCCAAAACATATTGAAAAAGAAGATAAACATTTTTTTATTCCCGTAATGAAATACTTTACAGAAGGAGAACAAAATATAATGCTCCAAGAATTTTGGGATTTTGACAAAACTCTAATTCATTACAAATATGAAAAAGTAATTGAATCTCTTCAAAATAAATAAATCTTTTAAAAGATATAACAACTATGAAAAGGTGATATACCAATTAAATCATTTTCAAAAGGAACTGCTGGATTAATAATGTTTATTGGATGTATTCAATGGTTGATGATGATAATTGTTTTAGCTAGTTATCAGCCGGGATACAACAGTTCTCTCCATTATGTAAGCTCTCTTGGCAGTGGTACAACATCCATTATATATAATATTTCGATTATATTATTTGGAATAAGTATTATTTTCTCTTCTATTTTACTCTTCAAGTATATTGACTTTAAAATATTTAATATCTCGTTATTCCTCACAGGTGTATTTATAATAGGAGTTGGGATATTTAATGAGGATATAAGACCCTTTCATGGATACATGACCGCATTTGCATTCCTATTTGCGGTATTTAGTGCTATTCTCTCCTATAAAGTCTTGAATTCCCCGATATCTTATCTTTCAATTGTTCTAGGTATTATTTCATTAGTTTTACTTATTGTCTTCTTTCCATATGTAGGATTACCTGCAGATTCGACTATAACGTTTTTAGGATTAGGAAAGGGAACATTAGAGCGAATACTTATATACACTCTTATGTTTTGGATGTTGAGTTTCAGTATATCACTTACAAATTAATGGAAAAACTTAATCTACTGTTACTAAATGAACAATGCTCGCAGGATTTAATATCCAAAAACCCTTAAAATCGTTAGGTAATTTCTCAATACTATCGCACCTTACTATTTTTTTTTCTTCAAAATATTTGGATGCCAATTCAACTGAATTTACACATATCTCAAGCCATACTTCAGCTTGGCTTATATGTTCTACTTTGTCGATATAAAGGTTCATTTCTCCAAATCTGAATTTGATACTATTTGGATTCTCTTCAATTACTTCTAACTTTAAGATATCAATGTAGAATTCAACGGTGGGAATAAAAACATGTGGTGGAGCTTTAATTGCAATGTTTTTTCCACCCTCAATTTTAAGGTCGTCGTAATTATTCATAGAAGAAATTTAATTTTCTTGTTATAAAAACATTCTTCCTTCAAGAAAAAGTCAGAAAATATCTTTTTTAATACTTATCCTTAGGAAGGTATAAGAATTTTTTTCGTAATTAACGCTTCAAGAGCCTCGATTAGTTTATCCCTATTTTTTTCATGAATAGTTTCAAGAGCGTCTTCTAAGTAAAATTCTTCTTGATTTTTAGTCATAGAAATAACTACATTTAGAAGGCGTATTTCAAGCTTGTTCAACTCTTCATCTTTTGATATTCGATTTGTATTTAAAATGGGATTAATTTTAAAATGTTCTCTATAAAATAATTGAAAATGTTTATTGATAAGAGAAGGTAAAACTGTACTAAACTCTTCTAAGTCCCCCGTCCAGTTTTTAAATTTATTTGCGAATTTTCCATCTAAATTGGATAAAAATTCAGCAATGATACTTTTAAATCTGTCAGAAGCTTTTTCTTTGAGAATAAAAATAATCCTTATATCTTTATAATCGCTAATAAAGAAATTGAAGTGTTTGAAATCAAGCTCTATTATTTTCTCAACTCCTTTTATTTTATCTGATTTAATCTTAATTTCTTCTAACCTTTCTTTTCCTACTATTTCACTGCTTATTAGAGTAATAGCTTGAATAAAACCAGACAATAATTCATTTTGATGATCTTTTATAAGGTAATAGCTTTTAGAATATATGTGAAGTCCACTTAGACGATTTGAAATTACAATTGCTTCTATATTCATGATGTCTTTATACCTTTGAGTCTTAGCAAGCAGTTCGGCTTGCTTCTTCCTCCTATATGGAACTACAACATATGTTCTTAGACTAAAAATACCTAATATGCCGAGAATAATTACAAGACCCGTTATGATGTACCACATTGTATAATCCGGTTTTTTTATCGTACTGATTGAGATAAAAAAAGAAAATTCTTTGGTTTTATAAACTGAACCTTCCTTTAAGATAATTAGAGTTACTCTATAATTACCATCAATAGTCTTTGGGAGAGTTAACTCTAATTCATAAATCCCATCACTCACATATGTAAAATATCCTAATCCAAATTTACATGAATAGAATACAGATGCATTTTCTATTGGAAATCCCGTACTCATTTCTGTCAAATTAATCCTAATCATAAGTGTTTCCCCGATTGAAGCCTTAATTGAATCTTCAAAATCAATAGTCTGAACCTTTATCTCAATACGGTTAATATACACAGTGACACTACTGTAGACAGTTTCAAATCCTGGTTTTTCTAATTTTATAAACGCAGTATAAGTTGCGATAGTAAGATTGCTGGTATCTAAGCATATAACAAATTCTTGGCCTTCAAAAGTTATAGTATATGTGTCCGGCCAAGTAATGCTACATATGGCTCCATCAATCAAAGACATTGATCCTTTTTCAGTATAGTTCACTTTAAAATAAATTTTATCTCCCAAATCTGTCAAAATAATTGAATTATTCACTCCAATAGTTGCTTGTATTGGATGAATTTCCATTGTTATGAATCTTGAAGCACTCCCATAAAATTTTTTACTTGCAAACACTTTAACTGTAAATGATTCATTCATACCACGAGTAGGTAGATTACTTGTCGAAAAATTCAGAGTATATGTACCATTATTATGGTCTGTAACCGTATAAGGATTTTCCCAATCAGTAGTGATATTTACTGGCCAAATTAAGCTACTAGAATATAATCCTGTTACGTTTATCCGACAACTTACATAATCATTTCCCATACCAGTAATAATCGAATCTGGAACCTCGATGGTTAAAGGTTGTGCCATAATCTTTAAATGGATTAAATTTTTAGATGTTTGACTCTGATAGAAATCTTTTGATGCATTAAATGAAAAATAATAATCCCCTAATTCTAAATCAGATGTATCTAAATCGAGAATATAAGGGCCTGTGCCGATGAAATCCATCACTCCTGATTGTCCAAAGGTAGAATTATAAGTTACTGTAGCAAAAGGGATGTAAGTTTTGAAATCATAATCCGTGTAATTAACTTTAATTAAACAAGGGTCCCCAGCAAGTCTCTCAATATAGGAATCTACTGCTGTTAAAGTAGTATTGTGCCACACAGTAAATATGAATTCTGAATACCCTACCTCATCAACAAATTCAGAACTCTGGCTATTTAACCATTTCAGCTTGACCAGATATTCTCCAACCGTCATGTTTTTTCCTACAGTATAATTTCCAAAATTTAAATTATAACTTAAAGGCTCTTTGGTTTGGTGAAGGAGAAGTGTGCCATTTGGGTAAAAGATAGAACAATTAATAACAGTATTTTGAAGAGAAATGGTACTGTTCAAAGATACACTTATTTTAAATTTATCATCATGGTTAAATGTGTCTGTTATTTCAAATCCTATCCCATTCCAAACAAATAATGAACTTTCAGAAATGTAATTTTGACTTATTGCACTTAATTTCCACAAACCAGGTCCTATTATACCAGAAGGGATTATAAGTTTAGGCGAACCAAATTCTTTACCAAAGCAATTACTTGTTCGATCTGCTTCATATCCATCAATAATACTAGTAAAAAACCAATCAGTAGGTTTTTCTAATTCAACCCAGCTTGTGTAATCTGGTGGAATAGAAGAGATGGATAATTCTGTATACCAACTAATATTTGTTCCAAATTCATAACAACTTCCTTCTACTCCTAACACTGATGAATTTAGGGATTTCTCTGAAGGAGAATGAATTGAAATTGTATCTATATTTAGGTCCAAAACATCCGATATATTTTGGTAAATCGTAAAAATAATATCATCACTGACCTCACGATAACGTTCAGTATCAATGAAAGAATATCCTTCTCCAAAACTAGTGTTTATATAGGAGTAATTTTGATTAAATTCATTATCTTTTACATATATTATGTTAGGAATATTTGGTTTTGTCTCCAATTCGCATTTAATATTATCAAAGTAAAATTCATTCCATGGGGTAACCGAATCTGCTTCCCAGGTATAAACTCCAATTCTTAAGGAAACATCTCCAGGAAGTACTTGTCCGTATGCTAGAGGGTCGTAAGATAATATTAGGGATTCCCAAGACATGATAGGTGCTGATTGGAGATGTACTGTTTTATTTTTCTCTACATTATCTACAACTAACGATATAAAGATACTTCCATTAAAAGTACTTGTCCATGCAATATAATAATCAATAGACAATCTAGCAGTTCCTGAAGCAAATTCCTCCGGAATCGCAACATTTTGTTCAAAATAAGAATAATCTCCTTTAGACACACCTCCGGATACCCTGAATTTGAGGCAACCTCCAGGATTCCCAGAACTACCATATCCTGCTAATGACCATTCTGAACCAAGAGATTCATATGTCCATCCATTCATATCAGAATCAAATTCACCGTTAGACACCCAATCTTTTCTTGTGCTTAACCCGGAGTAACTAATTGTTACATTTTTTGACGTCCATCCTGGTGCAAGATTAAAGCTAACGTTAGAAGGAAATTCTCCTTCACTAAATGATTTTGAAATGTTTGCATGTTGAATGACTGGTAAATATCTACCATTTACATCATTTGATGAGATGATTGGAGATTCTCGTTCATTAAAATCAGTGATTGATTCGTTATTATAAACAATAGTCAAAATAGGAATTAAAAAAATGCTAAAAAACAAAATAATTAATATATACTGCTTGTTCTTTTGATCTCTTTTCACAATCCTAATTTTCTTAAAATGTTGAGTCAACATTATTCTTATACCATTTAGATGCTTACTAATTGATCAAAGTAAGTATCTACTTCATATTCCCAAATAGGATATTAGTAAAATAATGATAAGAAGCACTATTAAATTTATTTCAGGTTAAGGGGTATAAAGAATAATTATTCAATTACAATCGTAATACCATATCTCTTATGGTTCTACTGACTAAATAAAGTTGTATATTACGAGCACCGCCTATGATTTCCTGAACTTTAGCTACTTCTAAGGCTTTATCAATTCTTAGGTTATCTGTAAAGGCGATCCCACCACACAATTGTTGAGTTTCGTACGAAATTTTTTGGGCTAGGTGTGATGCCAAATATTTGGATCCTGAACTGAATGATGCATTGTATTTAATGAATTTCTGTTCCCCGAAATGATCCCGCTCAATAGTTTTATTATACTCTGAAGCTGATTTAAATCCTAGTTCAGTAGCAGCCATAAGTTCAGTGAAATTTTGAGTTTGAGGAAATGATACTCCTTGAAAGTCATATAATGGTCGTCCAAATTGAGTTCTGAGATTGGTGTAAATGAGTCCTGTAACCGCAGTTAACCAGGCTATACCCAGACTTGAACCCATAATGGAACATCGTTCTGCCACTAGCCCCGAAAATAAGTTTTTATACCCCTGTCCTCTATCACCAAGTACATTTTCTTTTGGTATTTTTACAGAATTAAAAATAGTTTGCCCAATTTGTACTCGCGGAATAGATTGAACACCGAGTCTATTGGTTACCAAGCCTTCATGACCTCTTTCTGCGATTGCTTGATACATAGTAGCTCGTGGATCTGAAACATCTGAAACACCATACACGATAAAATAATCAGCCACAGGTCCATTAGTAGTATATAACTTTTCTCCAGTGAACTCTACATGATCTCCTTTATCTTCAACTTTCGTTTCCATATTCACTGCGTCAGATCCTCGTCTTCTCTCCGTAATACAAATACAACCAATCTTTTTACCTGTTATTATTTCATTCAAAATTTCTGAAATTCTTTCTCCTTTACCAAATAGAAACAGTGGATTAGCAAATATCACTCCCGTTACTACTCGAGCTAAATCTAATTCGGGATCGATAATCGATGTAGCCATTGCTAACAGCATTTCATAACGCATATTATACCTTTCAGAATCACCACATGGATTTAATCTTTGGATATAATTCTTTTTTCCAAGAATGGGGAAGAGTTCATATACTTCTTCATTTAAATTTATTTTAGGTTCAATATCTTTTAATAGAAACCGTTCCAATTCTTCCAGAAATTCGCGTTCTTCTTCAGTTATGAGAGGAAATATAAAATTATTAAAAATTTTGTAGATGTTTTCTGTTCTTAATTTTTCCTTTATATCATCCTCTAAGATATCTACACCTGTAATCATTTTCATTTAAATTACCCTTTTCAGTCCAAAATTGTAAAATAGCATTATCACTAGTTTATGCAAAATAATTCAAAAAAAATAAAGTTAATTTAGGAAGTTACCATGAAATTTTTTGTACAGATAATGAACTACAATAAATATAATTACCTGTTTTGGTTCCATATATAACTATTGTAACACTATGTACTCCCAGGGATAAATCACGCCTAATATATTGCAATGTTATTATAAGTGAAGCAGTCTCTCCATTATATAGTCCCACTAAGGCATAATGGTCGGTATCAATAATCCCATTTACCTTGAAATAAACGTAAATTTGAGACCATCCTGAATCGGGTTCCAAATGTGCTAATGCCGTAAAAGTAAAGTAAGCAGATTCATTATGACCTAGTGTAAATTCAATGGTTAGGCCATTGAATGAAATATAACTAAAAATAGGATTGGTATTAATTGGGGTTTCATTACATTTATACCACAATGATTGTTGTGAAATGTTAGTCATCTGATTTTCTACTTTTGATAAAGATATCCACATATAACCTCCTAATCCTAAACCTCCTGCTCCCAGAATTAATCCAATAATCCCAAAAATGGTGCCATCTTTACCCATTTTTTATTACCTCAGCAATAATTTGAATAACGTTTAAATTACATAAAATAGTGCATTAAATGTATTTTAATGCATAGTTTTTATTTAAATGAAATCAATACGTTTTGAACTAAAGCAAAATTATTACTAAACTTATAAATCTCTTTAAACTTAGAATAATATCAAGTAGAATTTTAAAATTAACCAAGAATATGAATGCTGAAAATAAAGTCAATTTTTACATAAAGAAGAAAAAACTGTTAATGCGGACGTTTGACGCTATGCTTTTGATTGCTAAGCAAACTCTGATCGATAATTTCGGAGAAGAAAAATGCAATGAGATGGTTACCTCAACACGTAATGAATTTGAAAAACTCATCCCCCACTTACCTTATATTGGAGGTAATGACAACCGCTTAACTGAACCTCTTATCAATGCTGCTGGACTATTGCCAATTCTCAGATCAGTTGAGAAACAAGGACTTGAGTTTAGAGAAATCGGAAGAATAACCTACGAATTATTCGAAGCTTTTTATAGAATGATTCCACAGTCAGAAGATATTTTCTCAGAGGAATATTTAAACAAAGAAAGAAAACGGGCAAGGGAATCTAAGTTAAAAAACTATCCAGGAGATTGGGTATCAAATTTCATAGAAGGAGATGGCAAAACTTTCACTTTTGGTGTAGATTATTCTGAATGCGGAGTGTATAAATTCTATAAAAGTCAGGATGCTGAACATTTCATGCCATTGGTTTGCATTGCTGATTTTGCCCAAGCTCGAGCTTATGGATATGGTCTGACACGTACTCAAACAATAGGAAATGGAGCCGATATTTGTGACTTCCGATATTTAAAAGGTGGAAGCATCCCTCGAGCATGGCCACCAGATCATCTGCCAGAATTTAAAAAATAAAAAGTATCAAACCTCTATTATACAACAACTGGGATAACTATCGCTGCCTCTTTATGGCGACCACCGCCAGCGCCGCCACCGGGAGGTTTAAAAATGTAGGGAAAGGGGAAAAATCCCTCATCATCCTTTCTGTGTCCACACCAATCGCAAGTTAGTTTACCTTTAGGAATGATTTTTCCACAGTAGGAACACTTACTCGCCTTTTGAACATCTTTTAAAAATAGTTGCGGAAGGTGTATAAATTTCTTTTCCTCCATGACTTTCTGACCTTCTACGAATTTCTTTACGTCTGCTAAATTCTTCAGTAGCTGTTGATTATCATAAACCTTCTTGAATAATTCTGGTTTATCCCTTATAGCGTATGGAGTATAAATTTGTCTTTTACCAAATTTCTCTTCGATTAAATTAATACAATCTCTAATATCCTCACCTAATTCTTCATCTACTTTTATTAACAGCTTCTCTAAGGCAGGTTTTAGAAGCGAAAATAGCCTAGGGTATGAACCTAAATATGGACTTGATTGAGGCCTTCCAGGGGTTATAAATGTCGATATAAAAATATCTTTTCCCTTTGGAAGCTTTAAGATTTTTAATATAATAGTTTCGATTACATCTGGAAATCTAAGCATTAAAGCATTTATAATTCGAGGGAGCATTCTAGGTTCAGATGTAAGATTCTTTACGACATTACTAGTTTCTAAAATAGTTTTTAATTCTTCAGAACTAAAAACTCGAATATATCCTTGAGTAAGAAGATATTGAACTACAGATGGTTGTCCACTTTCAAGCCTTAAGGCAATTTCTTCTTTATATACTTTTTTTGCGAGAGGATCTCCAACCATTGTTAATTCTCTCAATAACGGAAAGGAAATATTACTCATCAGTATCCTCGTGTCATAATCATGCTCAACCCATGCCTGTATATTCGAACAATGACCCCAGAATTCCTGTTCGGGTGTAATATCGTGATTCTGATCATGGTCTGGTGCCGCCATTGGACCTCTTACGATTCGATTTTGAAAGACATGTTTGTTATACAATTTCGCTGCTTCGTCTATAGAGTCAATCTCATCATACAAATGCACCTCATCTTGTGGTATACTTAGGATTAAGCGGATACACTGTAAAAACCTCTTACCATTTACGTAGATAAATGTTTTTCCACCTACCATTTTGAGAGTGATATAGTTATTTATCTTTTTCTCAAGATCCGGGTGAATTACTGTACTTCTCCTAAGAAAGATTTCAGGAATTTCTGGTATTTCTGGAATATTTGGGAAATTAGGAACCTTTGGGATTTTATGTTGTGCTATAGCTGACTTTTTTTGGAACTCAGGTTTAAATTTTCGTGTCGTGACTACAGAATAAACAAAAGCAGTTGCTATTATCCCCAATGTTATTACTATAGTTATTATTATAACTACTATTATGGGGAAGATTGCATTAAAACCATCGTAAGTTAAAAATATCATTGGAGTTTCTGTCATTCTTGATGTGCCTTCTTTTGAGTCTCCTTGTATAAATCCCTCATCTGAACCTCCTTTTCCGTATAAACATATAGTAACTCGACCATTTGTAAAATTATCTGTTTTAAGAGGGATATTAAAATCGAAACCATTGCATAGAATATATCCTCGATATATTCCTTCACTTGGTTTATTATTCCATGTTATTGTTGCCTCATCCCAGCTATCATATGTCAAATTTGCTCCCACATACACCATATCAGAACCATAATTGAAACGAACTGCTATAGTCGCTTCTTTCCACTTTTTCGAATGAGAAGAAATATCAAAAAAATAGTATGCTCTTACTTTGCCTGCATGGTAATTACCAACCCGTAAAAGCGTATCATTGCCAAAATTTGTATCTGGCTTGTATTCATACACACTTGCATCTTTAACTACTCTAATTTCTTTATCATATCCATAAGCTATCTGAGAAAAGAAAAAAAATATAGGAACAAATAAAGTAAGAAGTATGATTAGGATGACGAGTCTTCTTCTTGGTAGCTGGTTCATGTTTTGGATATGAAAATTATATTTGAGGTTTTTATTTATTCATTATACAAACATTCACTTAGGGATATAAATCCTATCTTCCTATAATATCTGCTATTTCATTTGCCACACGTCCACATTCAAGAAAAATAAGACCTAATTTTGCTTTATTAGTAGTTGATACTGCTAAAACTGCATTCGGACCTGCTTCAAAGACTAATAAATATCCATCAATCCCCTTGATAAATAATTGTGTGAATTCACCAATTTTCATTTCCATGACTGCCCTTTCGGATAATGAGAGCAAAGTCGCAACCATCGCAGAAATTATGGTCTCATTTTTCCCCCTGGGGATATATGAACAAATTGGAAGGCCCTCAACTGAAGAAATCGTTGCAATGGTAATAACTGGATTATCGGATAACAGTTTTTTCAAAATCTTCTTTAATTTGTTAAGATAGTCATCTTTATCTTCATTGATCTTAGTATCTGAATTATTATCTTGATTTATCATGATAGCAACTCCTCTCGGTTTATTATTCTATATTCTAATTTAGAATAGATTTCCTCTAGACTTCTTAATCTCTTTAGTTCATTAATACTCACTGGAATATCTTGATTTGGATTATCAGTTCTAATTCTTCTTAATAATACACGACAAAGCTCTAAAAGAAAAGTGATATCTTCCGGAACTTTAATATATCTGTCTTCAGTCATATTCATCCTTCATATTGGATTCATTCTGTATATTATGTATATACAGTCGTATATTAATCGTATACTTTCATGAAGATTAATTGCATTTACACCTATTTAAATGTTTCTGTCTCAATTTAATTTATATACATATTTCCCCATATTTATATATGAGAATATACAATTAATATACAGATAAAAAAAATTTTTTAACAAAGTTAAGAAACTTAACGAGAGAGTTAGTCTCAAGCAATGGGTGAGAAATAATCGTTTTGAATTTTGATATGGGGATAAGTAATAAAGAACGTATATTGGAACTACTCAAATCTCTTCCATTGACTAG
Organism: Promethearchaeota archaeon; assembly: GCA_048938895.1. Lineage (GTDB taxonomy): Archaea > Asgardarchaeota > Lokiarchaeia > Sigyniarchaeales > SOKP01 > Loki-b32. The sequence goes on along the minus strand of JBHLLU010000049.1, from coordinate 102 downwards.
TGATGAGATCGCAGAAAAACTCATACTTAGCAAGCAAGATGCACGTACTTATCTTCTACGTCTGAAGAAAGAAGGAAAAATCAAAGTTCTTGGAAAAAAGGG
>JBHLLU010000048.1:0-31360 GCA_048938895.1 Promethearchaeota archaeon | reverse complement strand
GCAGCATCTGCATCCGCTATGGGTTCTGCACCTGGAGGACCCCCTGGTCCCCCTCCAAGAAGCGTTCCGCCAGCACCTGGGGGTCCGCCTGGTCCACCGCCATCTGGACCTCCCGGAGGTCCACCTTCGGGTCCCGCTAGACCTGCAAGCCCTGTATCTCTTAGAGGTGCTATTATGGGTGAACTTAAACAGCTTTTTGCAAAACGAAAAAGCCAATCTGGTTAAAAAGACAAACGGAATTCTAAAAGTAGGATATTATTTCTAATTTATACTATTTTATTTCCAATAAATAGTTTTAGAACTCTAAAAAGCCAGGATCATCAAAGATATCTTCTATCTTTCGTTCTTTTTTTATCTTTGTATCACTTTCAGAAAATAATGATTCTTCATCAGTTTTTACTCCCCTTTCAAGTTCATCTGTCTCAAGCTTCAAAATAGCATCTTTCTCAAGTCTTTTATATTTTTCACTTCTCATTTTCCACTCATTTACCTCATCTAAATTCACATCTTCCTCTTCTAATAATACCGCAGCTTTAGTTTTACAAAGATCTGATAAAATAGAGTACCCTAAAGCCAGTTCACCCCATTCATTTTCTTCTTTTAATTTTTGAATTCGCTTCTCTAATCGTTGGAGTTCTTGATCAGCATAATATATATCTATAAAATCCCCAAAGGCATCTACTGGTTCTGAGATAGAATTTACTAACACTTCCTTTGTCAAGCCACAGTTTCCACATTTTACTGTTGCGAAAGCACCTTTTTTCTTGATATCTGTGACTTTTACGGATTTTTCACCGCATTTCTGGATAAACTGAGAATCAGTCTTATCATTCAGGGCAGGTGAAAATCTTTGGTACTCTTTTAACTCTTTTAGGAGTAACTTGTTTTCTTTTACGACGACCCATATTCACCACATCTTATTTAATAAACAGTTCTATAGGGATCTAAAGATAAAAAACCTAAAATACTTTTTGGTTATCATAATAAATTAAAAATAGACAATAGATTCTAATTGATCTAATGGGATTGATAGAGCAAATTCCTTAACCTCTTCGGTTCTCATTCCCCAGAACAAACGTGCATAAATTTGATTATGCTTTCTCTTGGCTGTGGTTTCTTTATAACCAAGTGATATTAAAATATCTGAACCGCTAATTCCATCTCTAAAACTTTGTATGATAATTGGTCTCCATAACTCCTTTTGAGCTTTTTTTAGATTACCCCACTCTTCAGCGATTCTAGACGCTATCTCTTTCTCACCAAAATGTTCTAATCTTTTCACCATTCCTACAGGACCTAATCCTTCAATAATTAATTTTTCAATAATTTCAACTAAGAATTTTCTTCTGGCTTCACTAAAAGTCTCGACATTAAAGAAAGAAGGAATTAACCGATCTACTATATTTCTTCCTTTCTTACCGAACGCTTCAATGATATCATTAGAATTAAATCCAGTTTTTATAAGGTCTTCTAATACAGGCTTAAGAAAGAGTTCTCTGGCTTTATCGAATCCACCCCAATATTCGTTTATCCTTCGTGAAACGGTCTTCCTACCAACCAATATATTCTTTTCTGTAAAAAGAAGATTTGCTATTTTGGTTACCTTTAAACCTTTTGCTATATAACTTGCAATAATCCCGATAGGTAAATGTATTTTAGGACCTCCACCACCACCTCTATAAGTATTAAATCCCTTTAAGGGATTTCTTGTCTCATGTTTATTTATCCAATAGTCTTCCCTAATTCTCAATGTTTTGTAATCAAAGCAGATCTCAACAGGCTTAACTACATATGCATCATCTGGGTTTTGTCCTGAATCAATTGTATCTAAAATGGCTTGTTCTATAGGTAATAAATTCCCTGAATGCCGATTTTTCAGAGCAAACTCTTTATAATTCTGCCATCTTACGTCTACTGTATCTAAAGTAAAACCATAAAGTATCTTACCAGTGGATTTTTCAATTATTCTATATACAGTTCCTACATAATCATATAAACCTCTATTAATGTAGACATTAATCATTGTTTTTGTATTTAAAGTAATATAAGGTTGATTGACATCAAGTTTAAGTTGTTATTGTCTTGACTTAACTGACTTTAGGAATTTTTCTATGACAGGTTTTACATAAAGATTTAAATTTATACGATGTGGGGGATTCCTATATCGAGATTTTCCTTTTTGATTTATACTCAATCCAGCTGAAGTATTGAGAGATCTGCCATTACTAGAAAGATAGTTTTGAAATGATTTTAAATCATCGCGTATGATTCGTTCAAATCTAGGGAGTTTTTTACTGTTCCACAACTCTATAATAATAGTATAAACTTCTTGTATCATCCATCGTAGGAAAATAGTAAAATCTTTACGGAAATTAATATTTTGTATAATTTTGGTTTGTAATAATTTTAACCACTTAAGAAACTCTTTTACACTTAATTCATGTAGATTAGTTAAAAATATATCATTAATTCTTAGGTTCATTATTGGGCTAATCTTATCGTAGAGATCATCAAGAATTTCTTTAGTGATTTCCTTTTTTTCTTTAATTATTATCTGATCACTCAAATTTGGTCCTAAATGGATATATAGAAGTCGAGATATTACAAGTTTTAAATTGTCCTTAAAAATGTCTGGAAAATTGGAGTCAAATACAATTCTTGCAATAGGATTGTTTTCCTCTCGGATAATATCATAGGAATCGCATTTATTAATTTTTTCCCCAGATATTGTAGTTAAATCATAATCTTCATCATTCTCTGAAAAAATCTTTGTACCACAGTTTTCGCAAAAAAGCAAAGTTGCATTTTCTTTTATTTCTTTATGTCCTATTGGAAATTTCCATCCACAAAACCTACATGAATTTTCTCTTATCATAAACTTTTATTGAATTAAACCTATTTAAACAAAAAAAGAATTTTTGATTCTTTAGTTCAAACTATGGATTATACTGATTTTAAATATAAACAGAGTAGAGGTTAAACTAAATTCGTGTATATAAATTCTTTCCAAGGATTTAGAAAAATTTTTTAGGAATGGTTAATTACATCAAGTACTCTTTTTCACTGAAATGTTTTCATAGTTTAAAAAACAGTGAGTGGATTTTAGGTATGGAGCATAAAACCTTGACAATGGAACATGATGCAAAATTAATAGATACCATCATGGACGATGTTGATATGAGGTATATCATTCTGTTCCTGTATGTAATTAGAAATGATTTACTTAAGGATTTAACGGATTCGAACCTCATAGAAGCTTACAACCGAATTTTGCTTATTGATGAAATATATAAGAGTAATATAGTTAAATTCTGGGAAGAAGAATTTATAGAAATTTATATTGACTTAGGACTGATTAAAAATATTCGAAGCATGAGAGAATTTAATCAAAAAGAGGATGATTTCATCATTAAAATCGGAGAAGAAACTATAACAATCGAACATGATACTATATCTGTTCCAGATGATACATTGTTCCTCATAATAAACAAAAAGTTTAAAAACTTAGCAAGAAGAAATTTTAATTTAGCTCTTACAAGATTAAAGGGAGTAAGATGTGAAAAGAGTAATATTGTTCACTCTTTAATTTATGAAATAGGTGAACATGACTATAAATTAGCAAATGATTTATATTATATTTTAGATCAATTTGGAAATATCTATCAAGCAATTAAAATCGAAATAACTATTGAAGGATTCTATCAGAGACTTAAGGAAATTGAAGAGAAAATTAACGAATTCATCAAGATTTTCGACCCAATTCTTAATACTAAACCCGCGTTAAAGAAAATTAACCAAGCAATTGAAGAAGATAAAGAAATTATAAATTATTTGAAAGATGAGAATGTTGAATTATCTGATAAGTTCAATTTCGATAAGATAAATAAACAAGAAGCAATTTATAACGATTGGATTTCCAAATTGAATTTTTTGTTGAAAACTAGGTATCAACTAGTTGAAATAGAAAAAAATATCCTTGAATTAAAGAAATATTATTCAGGAAAGGATAAAAAGTTCAAATATCTAGAATTCATTGAAAAAGTTACTTACAATGAGGAAGATATACTAGATAACATCCAAAAAAGTTTAGTGGATCTCAGAAAAGAAGTAATGAGTATTAATGATAAGATTTCAGAATTGAACAAGAAAGATTTGAAATTACTAAATTTAGATTTTGAAAGATTCATAATAACTAACAGCGAAGATTAACTGTGAAGTGCCCTGCTTGTAATATAGAAATGGAGTCATTGGTTTCGGGAATTTTTCAATGCCCACAATGTAGAAAGATTGTTAAAGAGAAAGCGGAAGATAGTGTTACTGAAAAGTTAAAAATTGAAAAAGGTGAATTTCAAGATGGTGAATATTTTCATAAAAATGTTAGTTTAAATAAACAATATGAAGTCTGTGAAAAAGGCATTACCATCAGTAAAACTGAAAATCGATTATTTGCTGCATTGATTTGCCATAGTGGTTATCTGAAGGAGGAGAAATATGTAAGACTCTCTTGGTGGAAAAATTTACAACATGCCGGTATGTTAAAAATCTATGATAAAGAGGTCCTAAACAATATTATAATTGCATTAGAGAAAATTGAAGAATCATTTGATGATATCTGGAATTGGAGTGGCAGTTATGGAAAACAAGAACCTAAATCAGAGAAAGAGTTGGAAAAAGAAAAAATGCTAGATATCATTAAATATAGGATTATTGAAAATAAGACTTGCCCAAAATGCGGGAATAAAATGGATAAAATGAAGTCACACTATGAATGTCAACATTGTGGAGAAATCGTAATATTAGAAGGATATAATCAACCAATTTTTAACATTGTGTCAGCTGATCTTGATTTGCGATTTCACGGAAATTTCCCTATAAACTATTACTTGCCTGTAAGCGGGATAACAGTAAAATGGTTAATGGGTGAATGGAAAGCTTTAGTAGTAATTTATTCCAAGGACAATCCAAACAGAAAATGGCTAAGATTTTACTGGTGGGTTAGAGATCTTAGTAACATCTTAAGATATGGACAAAGAGAAATGGGAGAAGGTACTCAAATGGGTTGGAAAACTCAAAAAGGTGTCTCCTCCCCTAATATTTATGATAAAAAGTTAATTAAACCTCTAATTCGGGCACTTAAAAAAATCTCAACAGAACTAAATTGGGATATAACCTAATAACATATTTTCAAAATTGAGAATAAAAATGGGAGAAGTTCAAGACACTACTTGGAAAACGTTATTGAGTGATTTTGAAAATGGCCTTGAGAAGGCTATTGAAGAATTACAAAAAAGAGATGTTGAAAATATTCCAGGGGCTAGAGAGGCACTCATGCAAAGGCTTAATAATATGAGACTTCACTTTCCAAAAAATAATGGGGAAATTTTTATACAGTCTATAAACGAGAAAATACAAAACGCGTTTTTCCCAAATACGAAAAATTTCTCTGAAGCATTTGAAAAAATTTTAAAATCTAGGACTCATGAACAAGATTTCATTATAAATGAATTACTAAATGGTTTTGTAACTTCAAAAGCTAAAGTTATTGCATCAGACTCTCAAGGACCAATAATAGATAGGATGGTGGAAGCATTTAGTAAAAGAAATGATTTCCATATAGTCGATCATCAATTCTACGCCATGTTTGGCAACCCAAATAAACCAAGGCACTATATAAAAAAGCAGCTTGAAGAATTAGTCAATATGTTTGGACTTGTTTCTAAAGAACTCGTAATTGAGAAAGATATAAGAAGGAGTGAGGAGAAAATTTATACTTTTTATACCTTTCCAGATGATATCATAAGAATTCTTGAAGAAAAATATCTCGTTATTGATGAAGAAGTAGGATATGCATATGTTTCCGAAGAATTTGATAGGAATGTGTTTATGTGTATGTTTCTAGCAAATGTCTCCATCCATCGAGATGATCTCGATAAAATTGGTGGATCATATACTATTAACGGTATTTCGGCTATTTTTGCATTAATATTGTTATTAAGTTTCATGCCAAAATTATCAATTGATGAAACAAACCCGATTTTAAATGATCCCACTTTTAAAGCAGAGAACATGAGTGTTATTCCCAAATCGTGGATGATAAAACAAGTTTTAGAACCATTATTTGAACCACTTATTAAAATTGTTGCGTATCGAGTAGGGGGTGGTTTATGGTTTTCAAAAATCGTGGATTCTGAAATCAATAAAAAAATCCATAATCAGATAAGATTTCTTCTTAAAGATGTTAATAAATGGATCTTAGGGAATTTATGCAGAGTAGAGATACCCATATTTGTAGAAATTTCTAATATCTTTACTGAAATTTTAGTTGGATACGAGGAAGAGTAAAATAAAAGGGGGTTGAATAAATATTAGTTACAAAAAAACTGCATCTAGGACAGTAAAACCTGGAAGAAAACGAGAAAAATGGACAGATATCCTTCCCAGGTATTTAACATTCATAAGTCATATGCGCCCAATTTTAAGAGAAACACGAAGAATAATTATTGATTTAGATCCCGACTTACTTTTTGACACTGAAATACTAGATAAAATCCGTCAAGAGGAAGAAAAGAGAAATATACGCAAAGTTAGAGCCCTTTCAGAATTCTCAGCAATGTATAGATCAAATGTATATGAGATAATTAAAGATTTTATTATAAAATATAGAGAAGAAATCCCAATTATAGATATTAAAGATTATATAATCGATTTTTTGCATGAATCTGTAGATGCACTAAATGTTTTGCGTCATATAACTAATCCTGATGAACTTAATCTAGAAAATACTTACCTCTATCAGTTAGTAAAATTCATTGAAGAAAAAATTTTCCCACGGGGGGCAAACCTTAAAATCATATATGAGAAATTACTGAAACATTCGCCAAATCTCTATGAATGTCAACGTCATTTACTGCAATCACATACATTTTATAGAGAAAAATTAGAAAGCCCGGATTATTTTGAAATTCCAGTCATGTCTCCGAAAGTATATCAAATTATCAATAATATTACCTCTCTCTATAATCTTGATCCAAATTTTGGTGAATTTCCTGAAAAAGAAAATTATGAAATTCCCATGATTTTAAAAAATGATGTCTTCTTGCCATACATCGATTCCGTAGCTAATGCCGAAGAAGAGGCACTTGGAAAAGTTGCGGAACGTATTGGTTTGCGCTTAATTGATGGAATTTTTCTAGCACCTCAAGAGGATTTTGTTGAGATTCTTCTTGATAATAATTTCCTAAGAGATAATATACAAAGTGATGGAACTATTAGATTATTGCCCCAATTTAGCAATGAAACTCTTATAACTTATTATCTAGCATTTGCATCCCAAAGAAGGGGTTTTTTATCAAAAGAATTTGTAAATTGGATTTCAATGAATTTTGCGTTTTTAATTTATATGGGCATCCTAAAATGGAAATTATCTGATGAAAATATTTTTTATGCAATTTTTAAGGATTTGCAAACCAACGAGAAAATCCTTCCCTATTTAATGAAACTTATATGCTTTCCTAATTATCTAGGATTAGATAAAATGAAAATTAGAGATTCAATTCAGTATCGAAAGGAAATTTTTAACTTTATAGGATCTCAAATTGATAACCTCAAAGATTTTATAAACGAAATTGCTGAATTTTGTATAATGTTTGAAAATAAAAATTAAAAAATTAGTTTTAATGGAGTTGAGAAATCATAAGTAAAAAGAGTGTTGAGAATGAAGAAAAAATAACTTACACTGATGATGTAATTAAAGAACGTCTTGGTAAATATGGTGCTGTATACCTTTCAGCAGACATTAAAGAGACAGTGGATGATATTCTAGGGAATGAAACAAAAAAGGAATTATTAGATGATTTTTTTCAAGCTTTATTGAAATATGAAGAATTTAAAGAACAATTGAAAGACACAAAACTCACACCCAATTTGACAGTACTTTTATATGGTCCTCCTGGTACGGGTAAAACCTCATTAACAAGAGGATTTGCCAAAAAATACGATATTCCAATATGTATTGTGGAATCAGATCGACTTGTTTCACCATTGTTAGGAGATACAATTAAAAACATTAGAGGTGTTGTTGAATTAGCAGCAGAAATTTCAAAGGAGAGAGGTGCATTTATTCTATTTTTTGATGAAATTGATGCTATCGGTTCCGAAAGGTCAAATATCCATGAAGTGGGTGAAATTAAAAGAGCTGTTATTTCTTTTTTACAAGTAATTGATAGAGTTAATTATGAGGGTGTCCCTTTGGCCATCTTCGGTGCAACTAATCATCAACATCAACTCGATTCTGCAATTTGGCGTCGATTTACATTTCACTTTGAATTTGATTTCCCTGATTATCATCTTCGTAAATTAATTATGGAATCCTTTATCAATAATATTAAGAATGCTAAGATTGGGGTTGACGACACAATATTCACTAGTTTAAATGAAGAATACAAAGAAATTGAGATGAGTTCGAAGGAATTACAAAATAAATTAGGACGAAAAATATCTGAGTTTGATAATAATGTATTGTGGGATGAAGTAAACAAAAAAAGTAAAATAAAAGGACTTCTGAAATTGACATATGGATATTCTGGTTCTGATATTGAAAGAGGTACTAGAGTGGCATTATTGAAAGCACTAAGTTCTGAATTACTTACCTATGAAATCTTTTATAATGCATTGGCACTAGTTGGTGGAACTGCAACCCATGTAGAAAGACAAGATGTTTTAAGCGATTCTAAAATTATAGCAAATAGAACGAAGATCAGCGAAAGCGGCAGGAAAACCTTACCTAGCCCCCCAGAAATATAATTAAAATTTTTAATTCAATATGACCGAAAATCAATTATTCAATCTAGAAAAAATAAAAGTCATGACTTCTTCTTTAGATGGACTTCAAGCAAAAATCCATCAGTTAAATGAAGAGACTGAAAATGTTAAAAGTTATACAGAATCTGTTATTAACAATTTAACAGATGAGACTGTCCTTTCTCAAGTTGAAGAAATAGTGAAAATGATATTAACTTTAAAGAATAAATTGGATAAGATATCTACAGACAACATCTCAAATTTTTTATTTCTTCAAGAGAACCTTATTAAAAAATATAAAGAGAAGAACCAAGCAAATCTAAAAAAGTTAAACATAAGTCAAACTCAATTAAGAGAAATTGGATTGTATTTGATTGAAAAGAAGATGGTTAATAAAACAATTAATAAAATTTCTTTTATTTCTTCAATAGAAGTCTCACAATGGTCAGAAATTTTGGATTCCCTAAAGAAAAACTCTTTATTTTTAAAAATAATAAAAAATATCAAATTTTTTTACCAAAATATAGTTCAAAATAAACTAAAATTGGAATTAGGTAAAATACCTCAAAGTGTTGATGAGACAATAGTAAAAGTTTTTGAGAAATCCTTCTTAGAGGATCCATATATTACTTTTTCAGATTTTCTTCAAGATTTTGAAAGTAAATTAACACAAAAAGAATTGAAATCAAAAAAACAATATATTTCTAAGTTAAAAGAACAAGAAGAATTAGAAAAACTAAAGAAAAAACAAGAGGAACAAAGGGAGGCTTATGATGATTATTTGAAATTATCCGATAAAGCCTTTGAGAGAAAACTTCGTAAAAAATCGCGAGAAAAGCTAGGAAATATAAAAGCAGTTAACAAAGAAAAGAAAAATTTAGAATTAAGTGAAGAAATATCAGAAAAGATTGAGAAATTTAAATCTAAATTAGATAATAGTTTTGAAGAAAAATATCTTATTCAAAAGGATGACGAAAAAGATCCTCTTGATTTAATAAGAGAAAGAAAAGAGAAAAAACAAAAGGAATATAAGAAATATAGAGGTCATTTTGAGAATTCTTGATTAAATAAATAAAAAATCTAAGTGCTAAACGATTCAGGCAGAAAAATATAATATCTCGATTGGTTCTAAAGAAATTTTAATTAAGGATAGATTCACGATTATAAAGGGAAAATTTAAAAAAAAAGTAGTTGAAAATTATAAAAACAATGTACTCCCTGAACTTCTCGAAAAAATTACACCTATACCAATTGAAAAATTCATTAAAATATACCTAGACCGAATAGAAAACTCTAGCAATATTGAAAAAACCTTAGATTTGTTAGGACTTCTAAATAATTTCGATAATTTTATGAAAAAAAACATTGAATTAGTCTCTCAATTCAATGAAATCTTAAAAATTTTTTTAAAGCAAATTAGAATTACTGTTCTTCTAAAAGAAAAAGACAAACTCTTGAAAGAATTAGAAATAACTAAAGAATATGAAAAATCTGGTGATATTTCTGCTATTTCTGACTTATTAAATAAGTTAAATAATGCTTTATCTGATAATAAGAGAAAATTGAAGTACCTCGAAGAAGATTACATCCAACATAAAAACCAAATTGATCAACTTTTTAATACAATCAAGAATTTCAAGACACAAATTCAAGATTTAACCAACATGAAAAAGGACTATTTTAGTCAAATAAATAGAATTACTCGTGAAATGTCCGGGAATCCAAATGATAAGAAAATGGAAAAAAATCTCAGCTTAGACGATAGTCTAACAAACGCCCAGAAAATAAAACTTTTCCAGAATAAAGCAAGAGAAGTTCAGAATAATATAAATGATCTAAATAAAAGAGTGGAAGATACTAATATAAGATTAAAGGAATTCGAGCCTCTTTATATTAGTTATAAACAAGATTATGATAAACTTCAAGAATTAATTGAAACAGATGAACAGAAGATTGAAGAATTAAAACTCGAGCTTAAGAAAAAAGTCTTACAGAAAAACAATGAATCTAACAGGGATTATGCTGGAATTGACATAAAATCTATCAGATCGAAAAAAGAAGTAGAACATGATCTTAGAAGAAATGAAGAGGAATTAGAAATAATATCTACTGCAGAAGATTTACCAGTTTCCGAAATTTCAGTAATTATCGACAATCTGAAAAAACTATATGATTTTTTGCAAAATAATCAAAGTGAAATAGTAATAAGTCGAAATAAAGAAGAAATTCTACAAATATTTACCTCTTTTCAAAAATTAGAAATTCTCATGGATGAGTTAGAATCCATAATTAACCTGTTTTTATCTCAAATTAACCTGAAGTCAAGTTTTAAGATAACTTTAAGCAATGATAATAAAAGTTTCTTTATAGAAATTAGTTTTACTCGTAATAAAAAAGACAAAATAAGTTTTGAGGAATTAACCACCCCAGAAAAAATTTTTTTTATAATGGTCTACACCATTGCAATAGAATTGCAGATAAAAAATCAAAATATTATCTTTTCCAATTTATTTATCCCAAGTATCTATAATAAAGCAGGATCAATATTTAGAACTATCAGAAAAATATTACCCATTTTTGAAAGAGAACAATATTTATCAAATTATAACCTAATCTTTATCCTTTCAAACCTAGAAATGAAAAAAGAACCAAAAAATGTTAAAATTATAACAATTCAAGAAAATAGATGAATCATATTATGGCAAAAAAAGAATTTGAAGAAACCATTAAAAATATTACCAAAATCATTTTAGCTAATCCTCAAAAAATGATTCGAGAAGAGGATCTTAAAAATTTAAGTAGGGATTTCAACTATGAAGAAGTATTGAGTGAAGTTTATGTAAAATTAATGAACATTGGATTTGAACTAATTAAAACTAAATTTCTGGAACAGACGTTCTATATTTTAACATCTGAGGGGAAAGATGATGATATTACACCTTCTCAATATGGTGCCTTAGCTTTAATAGGAGCCCTAAGCAAAGAGGTTGATGAAAACATAAAAATTGAAGATTTAATGGAAATTTTCTCAAATGTATGGGACACCGATATAAAGTTTCTCCTTGAACACGATTATATACGGACATTTGAAGAATTAGGGATAATTAAAGTTGCTCCTTTAGGAAAAGCGATCATGAAAAACATTATAGCGGATTTAAAATTAAAGAATTTGTTGAGTCTATTTACTCAATAAATTAAAAAATAAAAAAAATTAATCTTCTAAATCCATTTTAAATTGATCATAAATTTTTCTCACTCTATCGGCACTTGGGCCTTCTCCACGGACACCTGATTCATCTACAATTATTTTCCCACTCAATATTGATATAATGTTTTGATCTTCAATATAATTAACATGGCCCTTTGAGAAGATTGTGGCGATTCTTTCGCTGAGTGCAAGCATTGGGAAAGGTTCCTCTTCCAAACTAACGTAATCGTAAAAAGTGCTTCTTATAAACAACTTGGGGAATGACTTATTTTTTTCATTTTTTACATTGACAAGAATCAAGTTTGAATCCTCTGAAATACCTTTTAATTGCCCTACAAAAAACTTGTCTTTATCAATATAGACCTTTACTATTTTATCAATTAGAGTTCCTAATTCCGTATTATATTGCCTTATCGACATGATACACCAGAATTATTTTCCTTATTATTAATATTATATTCTTTTGCTTTTATTTTTAATTTATTTCATTATCTCAGTTATTAACTGAGGGATATTTTCTCCAGTTAACGCACTTGTAGTAAAAATTTTAAGATTTGGATTGATCTGTCTTCCATCTTTAATCATTTCCTCAATGTCTACATCCATTACATCTTGTAAATCTATTTTATTAATCACTGCTATATCTGAATATTTAAACAGCATCGGATGTTTACGGATGACCCAGGGACCTTCAGTGATGGAGACCACAACTACTCTTTTATCCGCACCTAAGATAAAATCAGAGGGACAGATTAAATTTCCTACATTTTCTATAAAAAGAAGTTCAATATTTGTTAAATCATAATTTTTTATCACTTGAGAGATGTGATAAGAATTAAGAGCACATTCTCTCCCTGTGTTAATTTGAATTGCATTCACTCCATATTTTTCTATTCTGTCAGCATCGACTCGTGTGGTCACATCACCATTAATAACAAGTACTTTTTGGTCTTTTGAGATTTCTTTTACAAGTCTTTCAATAATCGCTGTTTTTCCTGCACCTATGGCCCCCACAAAATCAACAGATCTTACCTTAAGTTCCCTTAATATATTCTTATTTTCTTCTGCTAATTTGTCGTTATTTGCAATTAAATCTTCATTTAATTCAATTACAGTTGAATGTTCTTTGTCTGACATCTCATTGATAACGTTACCAATAATTTGAAAGATTAGATTATTATTTTTTTAGAAATTTATATTTATAAACGAGATATGCCCCAAGAATCCCTCCAAGCTCAGGTAAGTAAACTAATAAATAAAAGAGGCCAGTAAACGCATACCATAAACCAAAAATTAAACGTATTGAGACAATTAAAATTAAAAAACTTCTTCCTGACATTCTCATTGGTATATAGGCTCTCACTTCTCGTCTCATCATTGGAAAGATTATATATGAAATTAAGCTATATATTCCGCCCCATGCCAGTCCAACATACACCCCAGATATTTGTATAGATCCAATATTGATTGGTTCATTTAATGGATAAAAACCAAGTAAAGATAATCTAAGTAAAATGTAGAATAATGCTGAAAATAATCCACCAATCACAAACAGCTTTATTAAGAAAGAAGCGCCATAACTAAACTCTATGTTTCTTGCCATAAAATAGAGGAAAAATAACATAAAGAATAAGAAGAATAAATTTATTATTGCTGAAATATCTACAACCCCAAAACTGCTAGTACTTATAAAAAGGCTTGTAAAAAACGTGTGAAATGTGAATTCAGATATAACTTTATCTAAACTTAAGTATATATATCGAGAGATCCCAGAGGAATCAAAAATCAAAGCAACTATTGAAGTTATAATAATTGTCGCAAATAATATCTTCGTATAATTGTACTTAGTAGCTGATGTTTGTGATCTCCCATAACTTCTTACAGTTCTTTTTCTTTCTTTATCTTGTCTTCTTAGATATTTTCGTAATACTCTGGGTCCTTGACCTAAATATTCCTGAGATGCTTGTTTCTTATAAACAACATCTTGGCGACGTTTGATTGGGCTTCTTGGGGTAGTTGGCACAACGGGTACATGCTTTAATTCGAATGTGCATTCGTGGTTTTCTGGTAGTCTATGTTTCTTACAAAAAGTACCACCGCAATATTTGCATGTAAATGGAAGATATCCAATTTGTTCACCACAGAATTCGCAAAAAGTTATTCTAATTCACCACAGACTTAATAATTTTTTCAATATTTCTAATTAGGAATTTAAACGTATAATAATTTAAAATTAACATCCTTCATAATTTTTACTTTTTATTTTTAGTAGTAAAAATAATTAGAATATTACATCGAGTTTTTTTCTATTAAGGAAAGTAAAGATTGGAGCCTTGTGGAGCATATATAATAACATATGTCATTATTAAAAGTGTCACTAATGAACCACATAATACAATATATATCTTCTTATTCCATTTCCAAATATTTTGACCATCTAAAATGCCAATGGGAATCATATTGAACGTTCCAAGCATGAAGTTTAAATTCGCAGCTAACCCTATCAACATGTTAAGTGGATAGTCAGTAATTAAGAAGGAAACTGCAAATAAAATTACCCCATATATAAGATTTACCAAAGGTCCTGCAGTTTTACAAAGCCCTGTTGTTCTATTTATAGTGCTCAACCCTAAAACAACAACAGCTCCTGGTAAAGCTAATGATGGAAAACTTCCACCTCCAGAAGCCAGTGAAAAGAGATTAAAAACTACTCCAAAAACAGTTAAAATCATTCCAAAAGTTAACAATCTGAATTTAGTTTGAAGCTCAAAGTGTTTCGCTACTTGTCTGTGTCCTAATTCATGAAAGAAAAACGCTGTAGCATAAAATCCCGCTAACATGAAAATAGCCCATTCATACCCAAGAGCTGTTAATTGAGGAAGATTAGGTAAAAATGTTAACATGCCTACAATAAATATTATAGAAACACCAATGACAAAATGAAACAATTCAGATTTGTGAGGCAATAAGATTCCTTTAAAATCAATTCCAGAATCGGGGTCAAAAGCATTCACTGGGACTTGAGATTCTTGACGATACCAAGTATATGTTCCATCTGTAGTGCCGCGTCTCGGACCTTGGGTTACAGATATTACCTGAGGCTCTTGATTATATATTTGTGAAGCTGTAGCAGATTGTTGTATTCCAGAACTTTCTATTATAATGTTACAATCATGATTGATTGGTTCTTTATGCCTTAAACAATAATTATATCCACATTTATTACAGTAGAAAAGTTCTCCAATTATCTCATCTCCACAATGAGCACAATTTGTCATATTTATACCAATTTATATTTTTTAAAAGAAATATTTTTTTAATAAATTAGTAAATTCCAGATTTAAAATATTTTTTAGAATATATTTTGTTATTGTTCTATATCTTAACTTTGCCAAATTTTATTAATATGAACTTTACTATTTTAGTAGAGTTTAAGGAAGTGATCATGATAAGTGAAGAAGAGAATGACGAGGAAGAACTTTCTTTAGATGAAGAAGATTATTCTGTAGATGAAGAAAGAAAAAAATTAAGCGAATTAGGAGTTGATAATACATTTAACTTGCTAACAACAGGAGAGAAAAAAAGAAAAGAACCAGAAAAAAAACCATTTCGAGGTTTTAATTAACTATTAGTATTACTTATTTGTTTAGAAACAAATTAGATTACGGATTAGAATATAATAAAAATCCCAAAAAGTTTAATTCTTTTGATAAATACTAATTGAACAATTTTAATTCACTTTTTATAGGATTGAACTCTTGTCTTACCCTGTCTCAATTCAGGATGGCCTTTATACAACAAACGCTCTGATATCAAAAAAATTTTTGGTTATATATATTTCAATTATTTGGGGCTCTTTATTACCTATTATTATGGAAATATACTTCTTTTGGATTCTAGTAGGGGAGTATATAATCCTCATTTACTTTTTATTACCATTTACATTATGTATTGGATATTTAACGCTTATTATAGGGTCAGCTTATTTATCTAAACTAATTCTCCATTTTATTAAATTTTTACACAAACCTAGGCAAGGAGTCTTTAAAAAGGTAAGAACAGATCGAGATTACTACTTTTGGAGTTTAAGAGCAGTTATTAAGAAATGGCCAATCTGGTTAGCTAACCTAATTTCGGTTCCATTAATCCATAATTTTATATTGAAGGTACTAGGAGTGAAGACAGATTATTCAAACAATATATCTAGAGGACAGATTGATACTGAATTCATTAAACTTGGAAATAATCTTTCCATCGGTCAAGGATGTTCAATAAAATCAAGCATGATAGACGGGAGACATTTAATAATTAAAAAAATTGTTATTGAAAATAATGTTGTTATTGGTGCTAATTCTTTTGTAGCACCCGGTACTCATATCGGTTCTAATACCATACTAGGAACAATGTCACGCACTAAAATCAACCAGATTTTAGAACCTAATGCAATTTATATTGGAAACCCTGCGGAAAAAATCTCTAATCCTTCACAAGAACCCTCCAAATTTATTAATAAAATGGATTTTCTGAATTCTCCCCCAGTCATTAGGAAACACACTAATAGGAATTTTGAAAAGAAATTCATAAAAAACTTAAATCTTAATATCTTTACATTTGGTATCATCTATTTCCTATCTAACTTAATCCCACTTTTAGGACTACTTTATTTTTTTCATAACTTCTTCTATCCCTTTTTTTTACTAGAACCTACTATAATTAATCTATTTACAGAACTGCCTGCCTTTTTTGTATTTTTATTAACACCTGTCTTTATCATATGTTTGTATTTGATAAATTTGTTTTCCGTTATATTAATTTCTAAAATAGTATACAAAATTTTTCGATATAATAATCCCGCTAAGGAGGGAATATTGCATTGGTCCAATAAAAACAATGATTACAAGAGTTACTTCAAACGCTCTTTTATCCTAAGATATGTCAAATGGAAAATACAAAAGAGTCCATTCCCATGGTTAATGAGGCCTGCTTTTAATTTCATAGGTAACTGCCAATTTGGGAAAAATACAATTATCGAAGATAGTTTTATTGCTAAAGAATTCTTAACTGTAGGATATAACTCATATTTAGGAAAAGCGTTGTTGGCGAGCCACTTGTGGGATGAGAGTCTAACTATTAAAAGCATCATCATAGGAAATAATATAACTATTTCAGATATTTGTTGTATAGCACCAGGGACAGAAATCGAGGACAATGTATCTTTACTTCCTCTATCTACTACTTCTAAATATGACAAATTATATTCCCTTTCAAACTATAATTCCATTTACAAGGATGGTGATAATCATATCGGTTAATAAATCAGTGGTCACCTCTAACAGCACAACGCCTTTTAAATTTTTTTGGTTGTATCTAATCTTGATATGGCTTTCGATTTTCCCTACAAGTTTAATCTTCATGCTTTTTTTCCAAATATTTTCCCTATTTTTACCGACTTTTTTAATAATATTCTTCTTACCTGTGTCAATAGTCCTTTATTATGGAATGTTCATTCTCTTCTTACTTTTATTCTCAAAATTAATTTTAACTATTTTAATCTTAATTCATAAACCAAGAGAAGGATTATTTGAAAGATCTTTTAAAAATAATGATTATCTTTTCTTTATTATGAGAAAAAATATAAAGAGTCTCACTTTGAAAATATTTAATTACTTTCCTTTACCATGGGCAAAATTGCTCGCCTTAAAATCATTAGGTATAAAAGTTTCATACAATAGCGGAGTATTAGACAGCTATATCGATTCAGATTTTATAATAATTGAGAATAATGTTATTCTTGGAGAAGGGTCAGTAATCATGAGCTCTATGATTGTTGATGAATATTTATTGATTAAAAGAGTGCTTTTAAAAGAGGGATGTACTATTGGCGCATTTAGTGTGATCTCTCCCGGAACAATAGTAGAAAATGGAGCTATTTTAGGAATGGGAAGCTATACTACGATTAATCAATATATTGAAGAAAATTCCATCTATATTGGGAGACCTGCAAAAATACTGCGAAATGATATCAGAAATAATATAATTTTAAACCAAAAATAATTATATTTCAATGAATATAAATTAATATAAAATACTTGATGTAAACGGGTTGATACAGTGAGAAAAACGAAAAGGACTGCTTATTGCCCTGTTTGCGAAAAAGAAGTTGTATTAAGAAGAAAAACGTTTGATCATATCTATCATGAGGTTTTGCTGTTTATGGTAATCCTAACTATCGGTTTGGGCTTTATTGTCTATTTTATATTAAAATACAGCAAAAAGCCAAACACCTGCCCTAACTGTGAATCTATTTTTGACTTAAAAACTCTTAAACCTATTGATAATTAATAATAATACTGAAAAACAAATTAAATTAAGAGCGTTTAACTTTCATTTCTTTACTACATCTAGGACATATCTTATCTATATCAGTAAGCTCTTTTTTCATGACTATTTTCTGATACTTACATTTTGAATTAGAACAATTGAGGATGTATTTTTGCAATTTCAACCTTTTTGTTTTTATGTTAGACTTTTCCAGTTCCTCGTCCTTCTTTTTTTTATCCTCATTAGGCTTTTTTATCTGCTTCTTATCTACTTCATCAGATTTAAGCCATTTATCTAAACCCATTTGATAATCCAATAAATATTTGATGACTAGATATCCTATTTCAAAATCTAATATATAAAAAAAGAGAAAAAAATAAAAATTTGTTTATCTGCATCAGTAATTTTAAAATACTTGGACGTCGCCTGCGATCAACCTTTTTCTTAAATCGATTAGATACTCTTTACTAAGTCTTTCAGCCGATACTTCCTCAGCAATTCTCTTCACTGATTCAAAATTTACATTATCTGCTGGGATCAGTTCAATGGAATTAACCCATGGCTGTGTTATTGGGTGTCCTATCTGAGAGAGTAACTTTACATGTGCTTCCACTATATCTCCTTGACCTCGATTAATGATTTCTCGTGCAATTTCTGTACTTAAAACGTTATATATTTTTCCTACGTGATTTATTGGATTCTTTCCACAAACAGCTTCCAAACTCATAGTTCTACAAGGAGTTATCAATCCATTCGACCGATTCCCACGACCAACTTCCCCATCATCCCCTGCTTCAGCTGATGTGCCAGTAATCGTTAAATACATTATACCTTTCTCGATATTATCTGCAACATTTATTTGACAGCTAACATCTCTATCAGGGATAATATCTGTAGCTAAATCTAAGACTGCATCTTTTATTTGATTGGTATAACTCACATATTCACTTGCATCGTTTATATGCTTACTAACCATAGCAGCTGCAATTGTTATTCCCACCTCATTTCCGATCCTCTCAACCATAACTTTGATATCCTCTCCTGAAGCTTTGCATTTCTTCTTAAATTCATCTGAATTTATAAGTTTCTCAGATTCTAATGCGATTTTTTCTACGTCAGAGTAGGGTGCATATCCTACACCAAAACTGGTATCATTTGCTAAAGGTACATCTTCTGTATGATGAGATTCATCAAATACACCTGTTAAGTCAATAGAACCCGGTCGAACAGCATAATCGAACTGGATATCACGATTTAAATCAAGATTTCTAAAAATATTGGATAAAACCTCACGTTGTGTATCAATACAAATGGTTGGGATTGGAACATATTCAAGCTTGTTAGAACCATCATGGCATTCAGTAAGAATCTGATTTATTGCACGCCCAACAATAAGGAAATATTGTGGTTGAATAATTTGACCTCCCCCATATTCTGGTCTTGCAGTCCCTCCAACAAGAGCTGCTTTATCGACATTATGGTGGTAAACTCGGTCAAAATTTTCGAGGTAATACATACATAAAGCTCTAGAGCATGCATCTGCTACAGCATCACAGACAGTATCAGGATGTCCAATACCCTTCCTTTCAACGAGTTCTGGAATTTCACTTTTCTCAATAGGTAAAAAGTTAGCCCGAGTAATTTTTAACATTTCGTTTAACCAACTTGGTAATGATTTTAATTGTTCATTTAAGTATGTTTTTAAATTATTTATCAGTTAAATTCCTTATTAAATAAAAAATATGAACTTTTCATTTAATCTGGGTATTTAAAATTAGGGTATGAAAAATATTTATAAATATTTTGTAATCATAATATGCATAATTCGCATAAAAAATACTTATCGATTATGAAAAATTTACCTTCCTTAGATGAAATTAAGCGTATAAGAAAGAAATTAAATATAAGTCAAAAGGAACTTGCTAATGAATTGAAATTAACACAATCTACAATCTCAAGAATTGAAAGTGGGACAATCGATCCCTCATATACTAGATTCAAAATGATATACGAATATTTAGAGCGTGAAAATATTAAACGTAAAAAATCTACAATGCATGCTAAAGATATTATGACACGGGATATCAAATCAATTCAACCATCTTCCACTATAAGAGAAGCCGTAGAAATTATGCATAAAGAAAACATCTCGCAACTTCCCATCATAGAAGATAAACAAAATTTTGGAAGTATAACCTCTAAAAAAATTCAAAAATATATAACTGATAATCCTGAGATTCTTGGTGCTGATGTATCTCTCATCAAGGAACTTCCCTTCCCTGAAGTTGATAGGACATGGAATGTGAAAGATATCTCAAATTTGCTTATAAGATATTCTGCTGTTTTAGTAAAAGATGATCAACATAATTTTGTTGGGATAATAACTGATGCTGATTTTCTTAAAATCACTCAGGATCATTGAATTTTGTTATTAACCACTAATATTCACTGAAGATAGTAATAAATTAAATAAGTTTTCATTCATTATCTGAATAAGAGAAAATTTAAATTATTACTTACAATTTAAGTAACTGGATTTAATGACAGGCACAGTTATCGAACAAATAAATAGTCTGCTGAAAAAGGCTAATTATGAAACTTTCTCATTAGGAACTTTCTCAAATACAAAAAGTAAATTTTGTTTTGACTTATTAGTTAAGAAAGATGATTTGATTTTTAGTGTAAAAGTCTTTCCTAACATTGACAACTTAAATCCAGATATAGTTAATGATATAAAGTCCTTATCCTTAATCTTAAAATCTAAGCCCTTATTAATAGGAATTAGGAATAGATATCAGAAGTTAGAAGATAATACAATTTATATAAGAAATGGTTTACCATTTATAACTCTGAATACTCTTGAGAACATATTATTAAACAATATATACCCCTATATTTTAGCTAGGAGAGGTGGAAGGGTAGTGTTCTTAAACGGCGATTTGATGAAAGAACTAAGAGAACAGCATTCAATAACGAGAAAAGAATTATCTGAGAGGTTAGGTATAACTAAAAGAACAGTTAGTTCATATGAAAATGAGAGTATGCGTCCTTCAGAAGAAATGGCTCAAAAGATTTTTAATATCTTAGAGAAAAGTGAATTATTCAAAAAGATTAACATATTCAAATGGAATATTCAAAACGATATGGGAGATAAAGAAATCTCCGAAGGAATAGAATTAAGTGAATTTGAATCTCATATTGAAGATATTATAAAGGATATCGGGCTCTCTTCTTATTGGTATAAGAAAGGTTCCATTCCATTCAAAGTTTCCTTATTTTCATCTCTTGAAAACGGTGAAAGCGGTGGTTTTTATCCATTATTTTCTGCCATCTCTGAAGAGAAAAGTAAAGTAAATGAAAATAATATAAATTGTTTAAAAATGTTTAATGAATTATTTCATAAAACTGCTCTTTACATCATCGATAATAACGTAAAAATACCAGGCTTAATAACAAGTAAAGATATCCACATAGTTAAGATTAAAAACTTAGAACAAGTGGATGATGAGGAGGAATTTATTGAACTTATTCAAGATTCTTAGGGAGATTTAAATATTGATTTGCGGTATTGACGAGGCTGGTAGAATATAATTCATATCGAATTATCTGCCAACAGGCCCCGTTATTGGTCCTCTTGTTTTATGTGGGGTTTGCTATAAAAAAGAAGATTTGCCCTATTTAGCTAAGATTGGTGTAAAGGATTCAAAAAAACTAAATACTAAGAGAAGGAGAGAGTTATCTGGTTTAATCCGCGAAAAATGTCATTCCTTCAAAATTGTAATAGTTCCTCCTGAAGAAATTGATCATAGGGAAGAAAAAAGGGTCACTATGAACCGATTAGAGGAACTAAAGATGGCTGAAATTATTAAAGAACTAAAACCTAGTTTTATTTATATCGATGCTGTTGACGTTAGCGAGGAAAGGTTCCGGAATTCGATAAAAAATCTGTTAGATTATACTCCAGAAGAAATCGTATCAAAACATAAAGCTGACGATCTATTTCCTATCGTTTCTGCAGCCTCAATTATTGCAAAAGACAAAAGAGATGAGTTAATTGAGGATTTAAAGAATCAATATGGAGATTTCGGATCTGGGTATCCTTCAGATAGAAAAACTATTGATTTCCTTAGAGATTGGATAAAAAAATACAAAAAAATCCCTCCATTTGCTAGAAAATCATGGGAAACAGTAAAAAAAATCGTCGAGGAAATTTTAAATAACAGGAAAATAACGGACTTTGTTTAAATTTATCTTCTTTTAACTATTAAGATAATATGATTTGCAGCATATTTGTGGATATTTACACTTTCAACAATTTCATAATTTTCTTTTTCAAGAACTTTTTTCTCTCTAGCATACACAACCTCTGATTTTTGCACACTGTCTATAGACTGAGATTTTATCGCTAATATTAGCAATCCCTCTTTTTTTAAATAATAATTACAATTATCTAATGCAATTTCTGCTTGATTGGGTTGAGAAATATCTTGATAGATGAGATCGATGCTAGAGAATATTGATCTTGCATAGCTTTGTGGATAGCGAGCATCTTCTAGGATAGGAATGATGTTTTTTCTTCTTGATGTGTTTTGTATTAACTGTCTAATACTTCTTTCTGCGAATTCCACTCCATATATAATCCCCAAATCTAAAATGTCAGAAAGATGAGAAATTGTAGTACCAGAGGAAGCCCCCAGATACAGGCAATGTAAATCTTCTGAAAAGAAATTCATTCCTGGATTTTCCAGCAATAAAGCAGCTAATTTGCTTCTGAAAGGGTCCCATTCTCTATATTCGATTCCTTTAGATATTACCAGCTTTTCTCCATAGACTTTATTTCCTTTATCAAGATTTTTAGTAAAAAGTCTTAATTTTCCTTTCGATCCAGAGATATAAACATTATAATACTTTGGATGATTTCTTATTTCTATATTGGACATGTTTCAATCAATAATCTTCATTTTTTCTTTTTTGCTTTACTTTTTCTTCTTTTTGCAGGTTCGGTCCTCTTTGGGGGATTTGGATATTTTTCTTCAATTTCTCTAATTTTCCTTTCTATTTCTTTAGCCATCTCATCTCCAACGAAATCACCACCGAAATAATCTATTTTGGCAGCAAGGCCAATTTTTCCAGCGAGCACTCTAGCGATTTTGCCCCTAAGGTAGTATTTACTCCCTCTAATTTGATTCCATTGAAAGATTAACCCATGTTTTGGTCGGTTTTCTCCTGTTTTTAGAAAACGATAAAGGGCTTTTTCAGCTCCTAATAATTGAATTCTGGATGCGGGCATAAATGCTAATTTTTTCAAACTCCCTGATTTTGCAATTAGTTTGGCACCAATTAATGAGCCAATTATAGCATTTATATTCGGAGCTGATTTTTCCATGAGATCTGTTAAGTAATTTTCTAAATCTTGGCAGTATGAATCTAATGAAAGTATTTGACCTGCATATTCTTGTACCATTTTCAGATCGAAATTAGCTCCCATTGAGGATGAAGCATACTGTTGTAAAAGGTTTATTTTATTTTCAGGTAAATCAAAACTTGATTTAAGGTTGTCATAAGTAAATTTCTCCCTTACTCCCAAGGCAGAAATTAATTTTGCTAAAAGAATATTATCATCTATAACTTTATCAGTGAGTTCAGGGAAATGCAATCCATACCATTCTCGAAGATGACTAGATAATAAGCTTATAGTTTTCTTAATAACATCTAATGTGCCAATGGTTTGGATAATAATATTATCTGAGTGCCCACTTGCAACGCTTACTTTCTTTCTCGTTAATTCTTCATTTATCTTTTTATATTGTGCCAGAATTTCGTCATTTGTTTTACTTATACCAATTTTCTTTAGTTGGGTTCTTAAGTTTAAGCGAAAATTCTTAAGTTCTGCTGAAACACTCTCAAATATAGTTTTATATCCCAGAGAATCAGAGGTTAAGTCTTTTAATTCTTTATTATCAAAAATAAATTCATCAAAACCAGAATTTTTCAATTCTAACAGGAACTTTTCATACACAGTTAAAATAATTCCATCATGAATAGTATCGAAAAATTGGATGATTCTTTCTACTTCATCTTCAAAATCAATAAAATCCAGAATATTTCCGGTTTCATCAAATGCAAAAATTCCAACTAAAGTATCTGCGATATATGACCTCATTTTTCCAAGTGGATTCAGAGTTATTTTTTCTTCATTAATAATTATTATAAAATTATAATCATTATTTTCTTAAAAAAATGCTTGAAATAAATCTCTCTGGTTTAAAATTAAAATCCCCTCTTATTTTAGCTTCTGGGATTTTAGGCGTATCCCATTCCTCTATGAAGAGAGTAATTGATGCTGGAGCAGGTGCAGTTACAACCAAATCTATTGGTCCAACCTCAAGAAAAGGATATAGAAATCCCTCAATAATAGAAATTTATCCCGGAACCTTCTTAAATGCAGTTGGTCTAGGCAATCCAGGAATTGATGAATTTACCTCAGAAATAGAGAAAATTAAGGATTATAACTTCCCATTGGTGGTTAGCGTTTTTGGAGACACTAATCAAGGTTATCTTGAGGTGGCTACTAAAGCAGAAAAAGCAGGTGCTGATGCTATTGAGATTAATATTTCATGCCCTCATGCCGAAGTATCTTCTATTGGTGTTGATAAGGAATTAACATTCGAAATTGTTAAATTCTTAAAAAAATCACTTAAAATACCCTTGTTTGTAAAATTAAACCCAAACATAACAAATCTAAATGAAATTGCTTTAGCTGCTGAAAATGGAGGTGCCGATGGTGTTGTAGCAATCAATACTCTTGCCGCTATGGTAATTGATGTTAAGTCAAAACGCCCATTCTTAGCTCATGGAAGTGGGGGGCTTTCTGGAAAAGCAATCCATCCGATAGCTGTGAAAAAAGTTTATGACTTATTTAAAGATTTGAAAATTCCTATAATCGGGTGTGGCGGGGTAGATTCTTGGGAAGACGTTATTGAATTTTTTCTCGCAGGGGCTTCAGCAGTTCAAATTGGTACAGCTTTATATAAGACTACAGAGGTAATTACTAAAATCAATGAAGGTGTAGTAAATTACCTGAAAGAAAATGGATATAAATCAATAAATGATATCAAAGGATTAGCCCATCAGTTTAAGAATCAGGAGGTGCCTGATTTTGACTGAAAATACTATACAGACAGTAAAAATAAGTAGAATTATTAATGAATGTGAAGATGTCAAAACATTTGTCTTTCACAGCCCTATAGAATCACTCCCCAAACCAGGTCAATTTGTAATGATATGGGTTCCTGGAGTAGATGAGATCCCTATGTCTATTTCAGCTTGTGATGAAACAAGAAATTGGGCTATTACTGTTAAAAATGTTGGGGAATGTACTCAAGCTTTACATAAATTAAAAATAAATGATTTAATAGGAGTACGAGGACCATTAGGAAACGCCTTTAATATGCCCACAAATAAGAATAAGCTCATTTTCCTTGTTGGTGGGGGTATTGGGATGGCACCACTTAGATTTTTAGCATATGAATTCAATAAATCTGGTCAAAATTTTAAAATTATACAAGGAGCAAAAGTAGAAAGTAATTTACTCTTTATTGATGAACTGTATGAATATACTCGTTCAGATTCAGAATTATATGTTTGTACAGATGATGGAAGCTATGGTGAAGAGGGAGTAGCTACTGATACTTTTAAAAAAATCATCACCGATTTTACTTTAAAACAATTTAAGAATACCGTTGTATATTCATGTGGACCAGAAAAAATGCTTTACAAACTATTTCAAATATGTAAAATTCATAATATCAAATTTTATGCAAATCTTGAAAGAATTATGAGGTGTGGGTGTGGACTCTGCGGATTATGTGCCCTAGATCCATTAGGGTTATTGGTTTGCAAAGATGGTCCTATATTTAACTCTAAACAGTTAGATAAAATCGAAGATTTTGGGAAATATAAAAGAGAATTTACTGGCAAAAAAATTAATATTTAAAAAATTAAAAAAAAATTGTACATCCCTTCATTACTGGGTGATTTCAGCATATAGAGGGGACCCAGCTTTCATGTAACGAGTCATGTGACGCATGGAGGCAACTAGCTTTCCGCTTGCTTTTTCTTTTAAAATGGCATCGATCCAGTAATATTCCGTTTTACGGCTAACGCCAACACATGCAACTTTCCCAGATGTTTCATAAGGAATATCCACCATCACTGGACCATCAATATTTCGAATTTCAGTAGCACCATAAAATGGTACGGCTCTTTCTCTGGCGTTATCTAAAATTTTTGAATTTAGAGACATAGTACCAAATATTGCTGTCGGTGATAGAATAGAGTTTCCCCATGGTGATTTTCCCTTATAATAATCGAGGTGATCGGTAATAACTTTTAATCCTTTATCAGCGTCTTCTTGATTGATTAAGATTTTTCGTGAAATAAAATCATCTCCCACTTTCATTCCCTCCAAAATACGCAGATCCTCTGGATTACTACTTTTAAGTTCTAAGGCTTGTAAATAGGGTAATTCCTTAGGTTCACCAACCGCCACTGTACCTTTAGCAATGACCTTACCATTTGGCATCTCAACATGGGCTTCCACTTGAACATCATTAGCATCTTCAGGAGGCATCTTAACAACAGCTCTTACTTCTTCTTTATCTGTGGTAGCAAAAGTATAATACATGCTTAATGACCCTTTCTCAAACCAACGGTCCCCAAAAATTTCGAGCATTAAAGGAGCGAATAAACTCAAATGTATTGTTCCAGGAATTGTGCCACCTCGCATTCCTACTTTTTTTGCTGTAGCATCATCATGAATTGATGTCTTCATATTCCTCCAGAGATTTTCTGGGGCTCTCCAGCCCCCGTATATAAATCCATCTTTAATTGAAATATCAGTCACTCATAAGACCTTATAATTTGTAGCTGTTATTAGAAAATTATATCTATTCTATTAAATCTTTTGATCTAAATTTTTAGGATGAATTATAAAAAAGTAATCTGTGATTAAGTTTAATCCTAAAGTATAACTTAGATGATGAATTTACATTAAACTGAGTTATACTAAATACTACCAAATGGATCTATGATTTCTATAAAATGAATCATCTCGAAAAAGCTAACCAACTAATTAATAGAAAGATCGCAAGGGAAGTAATTGACTACTTGCTCAAGAATCCAGAAACTTCTCGTGGAAAAATCACTCGTTTAAAAGCACAGATTGGAAAAAAATTCAAACACTCTAATGTAATTAAAAATGCCACTATATTAGAGTTTGCTACAGAAAAAGAAAAGGAAATTATTACTCAGATTCTTAAGAGAAGAAAAACCAGGACATTATCTGGAGTATCTGTCATAGCTATTATGACTGAACCGCTTCCTTGTCCTGGAACATGCATTTACTGTCCAGGTGCGGAATCACAACCAAATGAAAAAGTAGCACAATCCTATACAGGAAGAGAACCAGCAGCGATGAGATCTATCCATAACAATTATGATCCTTATCTTCAAGTTCAAAGTAGAATTAAAGATTTAGAAGCAATAGGTCATAATCCTTTGGATAAAATCGAATTGATCATTATGGGGGGTACTTTTTTATCAACTGACCCTAAATATCAAGAGAATTTCATCAAGGGCGCTTATGAGGGAGTTATTGGAAAACAAGTAGATTCTTTAGAAAAAGCGAAAGTACTTGCTGAAACTTCTAAAAAAAGTATCGTAGGAATAACAATTGAAACACGGCCTGATTATTGTAAAGAACTGGATGTGGACCGAATGCTTCATTATGGAACAACAAGGGTTGAATTAGGGATTCAGACTATTTATAATGACATATATAATCTAGTTAGAAGAGGTCATTCCTGTACTGACAGTATTGAAGCAATAAGAATAGCAAAGGATGCAGGATTAAAAATAAATGCCCATATAATGCCAAACCTCCCAGGATCTAATTATTCTCGAGATATTAAATTATTTGATGAATTATTTTCTAATTCCGACTATCGACCAGATATGTTAAAAATCTACCCTACTCTGGTAATAAATGGAACTGAATTGTATAATTGGTGGAAAAGTGGAAAGTATTCACCATATTCAGATAAAGAATTAATAGATCTTCTCGCCAAAGTCAAATCTCGTCTGCCTTCTTATGTTCGAATTCAGAGGGTGATGAGGGATATCCCCGCGAATTTGATTGAAGCCGGATGTAAGAATAGCAATTTAAGACAATTAGTTCAAGAAAGATTAAGAGAAACGGATATGCGCTGTAATTGTATAAGATGTAGGGAGTTTGGTATAAATAAAAGAAAAGAAATCATAAACCAGAAATCTCTTGATGATGTAAAACTATATCGGGAGAATTATGAAGCTTCGAAAGGTCATGAGATATTCTTATCTTTCGAAAATCAACAAGAAAATTACTTAATTGGATATTTAAGGTTAAGAAAGCCCTCTGAACTTGCTCACAGACCAGAAATAAATAATGGAAAAACAATGATAGTTAGAGAAATAAAGGTTGTAGGGGAATTAGTTCCGAAGGATATGAAACCTAAGCGATATATTCAAATTCAGCATAGAGGATTTGGAAAGTTATTAATGGAAAATGCTGAAAAGATCTCAAGAGAAGAATATGATGCAAAAAAATTAGTTGTCATAAGTGGAATTGGAGTAAGAGACTGGTTCTATGATATGGGTTACCAATTAGACGGCGTTTATGTATCCAAAACTCTTTAACTCTAATACAATAAACTTTTTCTAAAAATAAATATTTATTTTTTAATATTTTTATATACAAGATAGTATAGGATATATAAAATATATTATAAATATAGGTATATGTTTATGGTCCCAGAGAGAGAACTATCAAAAAGGAAAACCACTCAACAAACAATATCAATATCCCCTGCCCTTAAAGCTCGAATAGAACAATATATAAATGACAATAATAAAAAAAGTCCAAAAGATATTCGATTGAAAAGTGTATCGTCTTTCTATAATTATGTTTTAGAAAAAACAATGGATTGTTTTGACAAAGGTAAAACTTTAGATGATTTTGAATTGTTTATAGACAGTGAAATTAATGATTTTTTTGATAAAATTACCTTTAAAGCAATAATCCCATATTATGAAGCCGCACTTAAAACTAATAGATACACAGATCCAACATTTGATAAGTTGCCATTATTTTTTTTGACCATTAGAAGACTCTACTTCTCAATAATGGATCCTCATGATATTGATAGTATCAATAATTTATTCAGTAGATTAAAAAATTTTATGTTAGGAAATAATTTAACTAAAGATGCACATTTAGATCTTTTTACTGGTAAAAGCGAAACTGATCTAACAGGAATCTTCGAATTTAGTGGTTTTTATCAAAACCTGAGTTTTGAAAATTGTAAATATACTGCTGCAATATTTGGCTTATTGGGAGTAAAGATCACAAATTGCTTATATTCAGAAAAAGATAATTATTGTAGGTTCGATCTTGAAGCTACAGAATTATTTTATAGAAAAGAACTACTTAGAACAGAGAGAATTAAACTCATAAACAATAATGTTTCTCAGTTAATTAATTATAAACAAATAATTCAAGACGATGATGATTACTTTCTATGGATGAAACTTGCTGATGACAAAAATATCTTTATCGATTTCAATAATCCTGGAACCAGGGATGAATATGTTAATCTAATAAGAAAAGGAGTTATGGAGTTTAGTGAAAAGGATGAATTTCCTCTCCTTATGTTAAAACTATTTGAAAAATTACATTGGATTGATATTGAAAGTGAAAATGAATTAATATTTCACCTAAGATTAACTGAGACTAAGAATCAGCATGAAATACAATTTTTAATGAAGATTTTATCTGAAAAATCAGAAGTTATTAAAGATAATGGAATTTATTATTTAACTGCTAAATAATGTTGTATTAATATAAAAAAAGGATTTCACCTTCCTAACCCTATTATATTCTTTATTCTCTCCCTTCTGTCTCCTATCAATCCCCTTGATTTTTTTGGCTTTAGATAGCCTAAATAAAATTTAAAATAATACTTTATAAAGGTATATATTAGCTTTTTTTTTCAATAATTTTGATGTCTAATAATCCTAAAATGAATTACCAATAATTAGATAAATAATGCTCAATTATTTAGGAAAAATGTATCTTAAAAAAAGAGAAAAATTCATATAGTTTATATATAAACTCGTATTGACTTACATATTTAAAGTATTCATCTATTAAAAAATCCTAAAATCTAACAACTAGTCAAAGATTATGACATCAAGAAAATACCTTTCCAACAAGAAAACCACCCAACAAACAATATCCATATCTCCTTCTCTAAAAGAATGGATTACACGATATGTAAATGTAAATAATAAGAAACATCCTAAAGATGGGAGATTTAAGAGCATTTCTGCTTTCTATAACAATGTATTAGAAAATATTATGGAATTATTTAGCAAAGGTAAAACTCTAGACGACTTTGAGAGAGTGGAAGATAAAGAAGTAAAAGATTTCTTTGAATCTTTCTCATTTAGGGCTACTGTTCCTCTATATGAAATGGTTTCGGAAAATAATAGATATTCCTCGCTTAGCTTTAATTATTTTACCAGATTCTTAATATCTTACTTGAATTTTCTTAAAAAAAACTTTAGAGAAAAAAACTATGAGGATTTACAGACATTATTTGAAAGAATTAGAAGCCGAGTAAATCCTTCCCCTATCTCTAAAGAACTAAGACTTGAAATTTTTCCTCATAAAAAGCAAAATATAGCAACTGCAACCTTGGAATCTACTGGTAAACAGAGGAATTTACACTTTGAAAACTGTAAATTCTTTGCTGCTGTTTTTGGGATTTTAGGAGTAAAGATTACTGATTTTATTTATTCTCCTAAAGATTTCTATTGTAGAATCGATCTTATTGAAACTGATCTTTTATTCAGGAAGGACTTAGCTCGGAAGGAACGTATGGAACTTATAAAAGAGAATGTAAAGTTTATGATAAATTATAATCGAGTATTAGA
>JBHLLU010000047.1:0-31498 GCA_048938895.1 Promethearchaeota archaeon | reverse complement strand
TTTATTGCTTTAGATTATATTGTATCACTATTAACTCGTGAACAATTCATCATTTTTAGTTATTATTTGATATGGATATTAACATTAGATCTATTTATCGTAATAATAATAAGTTCAATACCAGACCTTGTATATTTAACCTTAGGTTTCTTATTTTTATCTGTCTTTAGTCAACTTGATATCAAGTTTGGATTAAAATTAGGAAAGATAAAAGGGGAAATTGTTGACAAATACACCAATATAAATTCCTTTATAATCACAGGAGAACTTTTCGCATTATCCTTCTTCTTCTTTTTCACGATTATAGCTCTTGATATTATTTTTTCATTATACTTCTCTCTATTAATAATAACGGTCTTAGCTAATCTACTATCGAGAAGGGAATTTATTTTTTCAGTATTTTTAACAGCAAGGATGAATATTATTACACTCACATTTACCGCAGGGATAGCATATTATTTTTCATTTTTATTAACTAGAAATACATACTACGTATTTTTGATACCTTCTTTATGTCTATTTTCACTTCTGTTCTTCCCTATTTATTATATGCTTAAAAAAGATATTTTAAAGGAATATATTCGACGAATTTTGTTGATAGATTGTATATTACTTGCTATTTTCCTTACTTTAATTCCTACAACTGTTCATTTGGAGCTAATTCGGAGAGGGATATCTATTGACCCAATGTCAACATTTAATTTTACCCTATATATAGCATTTGGCATTCTAACTTTTACATACTACATATTAAGGAAGAATAATTTGAAAGAGAAATATAGTTCGGGAGTTATAGAAACTCAAATTTTTATAGAATTGATTATAGCAGGCACTACTGTTTTTTACTACCTTTATATCCTATTATTTGGTACCTATTATAGTTTTCTGGTACCTTTAATAGCGGCTTCGGTTTTTTTCTATTTACCAAGTATATTTTCTTATAGGAAACGATATTTCGGTGAAAAAATTGTAAAAAATTCATTGATGGTTAATAGTATTTTTCTTTCTGGTTTAATTATATTAATTCCAATTATTGTGGGGTTAGAATTCACTCGTTTGGGTTTGGAGATCAATTATTATCTCATAATCGCATCATCTTTGATATTATTATTTCTTGTTTTGAAGTTTTTAACTATTGTTAGTAACTGGTACTCACCAGAAGGAAGATGGAAAAACACTCTTAGACTTATACAAGCATTTTCCTGGATTTCAATATCCTTATTTGTAGATTTTAGCATTATTTCCTATGTTTTAATTGAGATTTCAATAAGTATTTCAATTTTTATATTTTTTGTTTTAAACATTTATACTGTGAGATTATTAGTTTCCTATTCCAAGGAAGCAAGGTTCATTCATTCCCTTGAAGAAATTTTATTATATGGTCTAGTCCTTTCTTTTTCATTTTTGATTGTATCTATTATCCAATTTAGCGAGATTCTAACTTCTATCCCATCATATTTAAGAGATTTGAATGCTATTTGGTACATCGGGTTGTTTCTATTGACTTTTCTTCCATTGATTAGGTTATTTAGCGCACAAGTAAGAATCGCTTTTATTAAAGTAAACAATGGGATTGGTTTAGGCTCTTGGCTAGTTTTGAAAATAATTTTATGTATGTTTATTTCGATCATTTTATCTTATTCAATTTTATCCCTGATTATAATATTTCTCTTAACATTTACATTTTTTACACCAATTACGCTTAGTTATCTCAAGAAGTTAAATATCTTTTCGGAAATAAACCGAATTCTTATAAAAAAGATGATGCTTGGGATTTTTATCATCTCGACATTAATTTTGTATTTAGAATTTTCCCTTCAACTTACCCAAAATGTTGCTATTTTTAACAATAATGTGTTCTTGAAATATAGCTTTATTTTTGCTAATGGCTTTCAATATCTCTACTATTTCATGAAGAGATTTAATAAGATTATTGAAGAATATTCTACATTAGATACAATTGGTTTCTATATTACCGCATTTTTATTATTTTTTAGTCTACTTTATGTTTTTGAAATAGTATATGTTGTACCTCTTTTAATTACCCTCATACTTCTATTATATCGTAGAAGTATTAAATTTGATTTATTAAACTTGATTTTCAGATTTTTGTCATACTTTCTTCTAAGCTATGTGATATATTTAGACCTATTGAGTGTTTTTAGTGATTTTGAGATTCTAGGGAGTTTTAATTTTACTTTACTTGGATTTCTGGTGAGCATGAATCTAATTACATTCATAACTGTTTTACTTCTTTCGATTTGGTTAAATTATAGAAAAAATAATAACATTGAGAAATTAGTTTTATATAGCCTTTGTTCTTGCTTATCTTTTGTACTGCTATCCACTTACACTAGTATTCTACTGCTATATAATATTACAATATCGTTGTTTATCTTCTTGCTTTTTGTTGGAATATATTTCTATCGTCAGAATAATGATTTATATAAATGGTTTATTAGACCCTGTGTACTTCTACTTGTATTCGATTTTATTAGTTTCATCTCTTATGCGATATTGTTTAACAATCCAACTTACATTAGTTTTAGTCCAGTTCTAACATTTACCTTGACAATGAGTATAACGGGATTTACTTTTATATTATTATATAATAAAGCTCCTGTTAGATTTAGAAAAATCTCATTTTACTTTATCTTAATTGCTATTATTTTTAGTTTTCCACTTTTTCTCTATTGCTTAATCATTTCTTCTATTCCTGGATTAGTAGGAGACCCTATACCAATAATTATTGTGATTAATATTGGAGTCTTTCTATATTACCTCTGTGTAGGGATCTACCATTGGAAAGTTTCCTGGGCAATCTGGAAATCAGGGTGGTATGTATGGAATATTTTACCGTTTGCTAATTTCTGGATAATTTATAGAAGTCTTAGTGGTGTAGACATTCTTACAGAATCAATCCAATTATTTGGGATTTTTGAAGTGAAAGGTTCATCAATTCTTGCGGTTATTATTTGTACATTATTCTTCCTCCCGGTTTTATATACTAAGATAAAGAAAAACTTTTTGAAGATAATCCTTATAATATGGGGCGAGAGCTTATTTTTACTCTATTGGATAAGCCAGAATCTATTTACACAAGATATTGGTCTACGATATCTTTCATTTTTCTTATTCTCAGTATTTCTATTGATGCCATTCTTAGTTGGTTTAAAATACTGGAAATTAACTTCTCTTTTTTGGTTAGGTTTAATGGGAATTAATGTTTTCTTTCTCTACTTTTATTTAATCTCAATAGGACTTCAATTTGATATGATAGTGGCCATTGATATTTTAGTTGCAGGGTTGTTTTTAGTTGTGTATTCGTTTTTCCCTAACATTAGATCAATAGGAATTGTTTTACTAACGAGTTATTGCATTGTTCTTATTGGTATCTTTCTTGTGATTTATTTCCTTATTTATTCTATAATTCTTGACATAGTAGTTTCAATTAATATCAGTTTCATTGTAATGGGATTTAGTTTATTCTCATCGAAACCACTCAAATTGGTAAATAAGTTAATTAATCAAGTTCTTTCTTGGATCTTAATAATAAATTTCTCTTGGTTCACATTCAATACATTCAGTTTATTCCCAGGTTTGGAAATTTTTGCATTATTTTTAGCAATGACCGTGTTTGGATCCTCATTTTTTATATTCAATCGTTATAAGATGAAATTTCATATCAATAAAGCAATTCCATTCTTAATCACTGCAATTGGCGCTTCTGCATCCATATCAACTTTAGTTTCAACATTGTACAATTTATCCATTTATAATGAAATTAGTATTTTCTCAGGATTTTTCACAATATTTCTCTATTTTCTAGTGGTTGATTACAGGTATTTTCTATGGATTTTAATTCCTATTCCTATAACATTACCGATTTTAGGGTATTTAGTATCTGTTCCCTTAATCCGATCCATATGGATTTTAGGATTTTTATGCTTTTCAACAATTTATCTCCTTTTATTTCAAATAATAATCAATTTATTCAAAGCTAAACCAAGAGAGGGAGTAAAAGAAATAGAGAATAGTATAATGAGGATTTATGAAGATAGAAATCAATTTAAGTTACTGAATTTTACTTGTATTCTATTAAATTCTGCATTTATTTCTCTTCTGATATCAATTTTAAGTCCTTTAGTAATGCACCAATCCCTATTTAGTGGGATTACCTATGTTTACCAAATTCTTGATTTTCTTATGATTTGGCCATTTTTCATTCTTTTAAGTTTGAAATATATAGAAAAATCAGAATTCGATTTAAAGATAAAGGATCCACTTCTTCAATTTAACAGAATCTGTTTTAGCATATATTTACTAATCCCCACAGCATTATCTATAACTATTTTACTTTTTATGCTGTATATCGAAGTAGATATTATAATATCATCTTTCATGTTCTTTTTATCTTTAAGTGGAGTTATATTTTTCGAAGTGTATATATTAGATAGAAGGATTTTCTATTATTTATTTAATTCAATCAGAGATAAATTCATTTTTTGGTCATGGACTGCTTTTTGTAATATTTTTTCATTCTTTTTCTTTAGCTTTTACCCAAATCCATTCTTATTGTTAGTGTTAATTTCACTTCTAAACCAAATTTCACTTACTTTCCTTTCTTACTTTGATATACCCAGAGAAAAGATTTCAAACGGGAGGATTCTATTATTTTATATTTTATTTATTAGTGGTTCATTCTATTTGGGTTCTCTAATTTCAGAGGGAATTGTAAACCTTATTGATGAATTAAGAGGTATACCATACTATACTTTATTATTCCAAAATTCTTTTCTAATTATTTTTATTTTAAGCATATTTCTTGTTAAAGTTGATACTCGAATGAAATCTTTAATTGAATTGATTATTTTTGCCGTGTTTCAGAGTTTATTTGCTATAAATTGGATTATTATCTTTACTTTATTTGATGTCTTAAATATCTTTTCAATCATTCTCATCATTGTTATTGAAACCTGCTTCCTATTTAAAACAGTTAAGTACCTCAATGTTTTATTTTTTGAAACGAAAAAGCCCAATTTTCTGACCAGAATGTTTTCATTACTCATAATATTACTTTATTTTGAAATAAGCACCTTATTTTATGGCTTAATGTCTGAAGTTGCTCATGCGGGATTTTTAGAAAGCTTGCTTGTCTCTCAATTGAGCTTCTTTACCTTAACATTGTTAGATATTTATTCTATTAAGAAAATTAAGAGAGGATTTGCTCAGTTAATCCACACCCTAAGTTTTTTCATTATCTCATTGATGATATTTCTTATTTTAAATAATCTTGTTTCACAATATCAAATTTTACTTAGTATCGAAGCATTAATATTCATCATTCTACAGTTCTATACTAATTATTCCTTATTCACTTCATTAAAATATTTGAATACAGAGAAAACTGAGACGTATAAAAAGTGGAGGTCAAATCTTGATCATATTTTAGGTCTATCCATCTATTTAAATTTGTGTA
This sequence comes from Promethearchaeota archaeon, assembly GCA_048938895.1. GTDB lineage: Archaea > Asgardarchaeota > Lokiarchaeia > Sigyniarchaeales > SOKP01 > Loki-b32. The sequence goes on along the minus strand of JBHLLU010000047.1, from coordinate 26,019 downwards.
TCATCTTACTTCAAGCATTAATTTTGTTGAATGCTGATTTTCTATTAATTCTACTAAGTTTGAGTTTATTAATTCATGTCCTTATGATAATTGATATTTCTCTTACCAAATTTCTGGGAAGATTTGCGAAACATCCCACTATGTGGATTTCATGGGTTTTAATTATGATTTTTACGACTAGTTACTTATTTTGGCTTTACGGTGAGTATTTTATCGGTTTTCTATCTACATCAATACCACTCATAATATTTGTATTAATTCTTGAAATGGCCTATTTATTTAGATTATTGAATTTTTGGCAATATTTTATAATGAAAAAAGAAAAATTTAAATCAGCATTAATAATAATCTCATACTCAAATTTTATTAGTTGGCCAATTTATTTTGCCAGAATGGAAGTAGTATATCTACTCAATTTATTTATTATTTCTCTTGTTCTTATGTTCTTTTTCACATATATTGATAAAATTCTAGGAGTTCTAAAGGAAAAGCTGTTAAAAGTTGTAAGAAACTCTTCTTTTCTTACAATAGGAGTATTACTTTCGATAAATTGTTTTCTAGGTTTACAAAATGTGCCTAACACCACTTTTTGGTTAAATTTAAGTACTTCATCATTAATCTCTGTTGTTTTCTTAGGTATTATTGTTAAACCATTCAAGGAACATTCATTTAAGGCATTTATCTTCTGGGCAGCATTGTTTTTATTATCAAGTGAAATTTTAGCTGAATTGACTCAATTTTGGCAGATTGTCTTAATCGTAGGCATTTTAATGATACCAATTTATGCATTTGTATTTTTATTGGAAGAATTGCGAGAACTCTTAAATAGACTTGTTGATTTTCTTACTAAAGTCTTAAGAAACATTGAGCGAATTATAATTAATGGGTTTAAAGCAATTTTAAACTTCATAAAGAAGTATTTCAAAATAATTTGGTTTCTATTCAGTGCTTCTTTTGCTATTTTCCTTGGAGTTCTTTTATCTGAGTTTGTTTTTGGGGTACTTTTAGGACCAATTCATCCAACTTTATTGACACTCGCGATTTTTGCCTTTTTAATTTTAGTGGTTCCTTCTTCAAAATCAGAGGATCCAGATATTGTTTTTAAAAGAAGAATATTACGCTTATCTTATGGATGGGGTAGTGCAATTTCCTTTTTATTTATATATATACCACCTGTAGGGTATATTTTCACAATTTTTATATCAATTGCAGTCGCGGGTTCAATAGTCTTGATTTTCATGAGGAGAAAGGAAGAAAGGGAAAAAATTTCGGTAAGAAGAAGGTTTTATACACTTCTCATTTTATTTATTTTATTGATATTTTTTGGAATTTTGTTTACGATTCAACTCCTTATATTGAATTTCTGAAATCCTAAAATAAGATGATCTAAGGATTTAATCAATCGATTTTTCAATTTTAATGTTATACTATAAAAATCTACTTTTTTTACATATGTACTTTTTTTGCTCGTAATATCACAATTTTGTTTGTAAAAAATTATAAAATTTATATAGATGCTAAAAATAACTATTAATAACAAGAAATTTAATCATAAATTAAAAAACTTAAAAAGTGATCTATTAAATGGAATCAGCAACTAAAAGAATTTTAGCGATAGTTCTCATTGTTGTAATTGGTGTAGGGATAGGAATAGGCGCATTTATTTTTCTTTCTGCACCAGAATCAGAAATCAAATATCCTGGAGCTCCAAGTGGATTTGATAAAGATAATACAATTCTAATTGGATGTGCGGGTGATACTGGTGAAATTCAAGGGGATGCCAATTATGAAGGTGCTTGGTTTGCATGTAAAGCCATTAATGAAGCTGGAGGTGTTGTTATTAATTCAACAACATATTATTTTGGGGTTACTAAAGAAGATACTGATGAATCAAATACAAATCTTGTAACTGCAAGAGGTATTGATGCTGCAAGACGACTTATTTATGACAAGGAGGTCGACTTTGGAATTGGTGGTTTTAGATCTGAAGCATTATTAGCCTATGTCGAAGAATTTATGGATGCAGAAGTGATCTTTATTGATACCGGAGCAGCTACCGATGTCTTTTGTACAAATGTATTAACCGATTATCCGAATTATAAGTGGTTCTTTAGATTTATGCCTATTAATTCAACCTCGTTAGGTGGACAAATATTAGGTACTCTAGCGGGCTTTATTTTAACGATGAATGCAACTTATCCTAACCATGATGTGAAAGAAATTGGTGTCCTTGCAGAAGATCTTACATGGGTAACTAGCTTAGTAGCTGCAATAACAGGATATCTCCCAGCACTCACAGGTGGTTGGGCATCAATGTTAACTCCAATTTTATATGATATTACTCTAAGTGCTACAGATATGAATACACACCTAGCTTCATTCCAATCTGATGGCGCGGATATCGTAATTCCAGTAATTTCTGCTCAGGGAGGGATTTTGATGATGCAGCAATATGCCCTTAACAATTATGATTACCTTATTTTTGGTATCGATGTTCAATCACAACTAGATACTTTCTGGAAGGATACGGGAGGTGATTGTGTGTATGAGACAATTATGCAAACCCTATACAAAACTAATAAGACTACAACTTCAATTGCCTTCTGGGATGCGTTTATTGATGAATTCAAACATGAACCTCTCTATATTGCATGTGGAGCCTATGATGCGGTAATGGCAATCAAAGATGCTGTTTTTGCTACTCAATCTCTAAGAGATAACGATATAATCCAACATATGGAGACTTGGACTACTTCCAATCCACATCCTGGTGTTAGTGGAGGCGGTGCGTGGTGGCCAAAATCCCATGATCTTGTAGCGGGATTTCCATACGGATATACTCTATGGTGCCAATGGCAAACTGATGGAACTAAGAACGTAATTCCTGCTTCTATTTACGCTCCTTGGGTATCAACAGGTCCTTATGTAGTTGCCCCCTGGGTTAATACTGCGTGGAGTTAAGGCTAAGATAATTTTAAATTTTATTTTTTTTTTTTATTAAATTTTATTAAACGATTTCTAAAAAATAAAATATGCATCTGATAAAACGACAGCTTTTTAAAAGATGAGATCTTTTTATGAAAATAATTTATGATCAAGTAAGAGTTATGAATAATGGAAGGAGAAATAATAAATTTTTTGTTCAATGGCACCGTTAATGGAGCAGTATTTTCATTGGTAGCTCTTGGATATTCCTTGACATATGGAGTGGGTCATATTATGAATCTTGCTCATGGTGCGTTTTTTATGATGACGGGATATATGCTTTTTTGGTTTCCGTCTTTCTTACCCGAGATCCCCTGGCTGATTGCAATTATTGTTGTTGCTTTTATTACAATTATAGGTGGGATTTCTTATATATTGCTTATTAAACCCCTACAAGATACAAATGTAGGTGTTGTGTTAATTACGTTTGGTTTAGCTTTCTTTTTTCAAGAATATGTTTTTGCACTTTCAGGTACAACATCACGTTCAGTTAAAGAGTATAAGATATTTGATGGGGTACTAGAAACACCCAGTTTTTCTTATATAAATCAGTTTATTTTCCTTATTATTGCATCATTAATAATTGTAACAGCTTTTGCTTTATTTATCAATAAATCAAAATTAGGTAAATCAATTAGAGCAGTATCTCAAGATAAAGAAGCAGCTAGTCTTATGGGTATTAATGCTAACAGAGTTCTTCTTTACACCTTGATGATTTCATCATTCTTAGTAAGTATAGCAGCAGTTTTATATTTACCCGCGGCATCTCTCGATGGTCCTGCAATGGGTTGGGGATATTTGACGAATTCATTTGCTGTGGTCATCCTTGGGGGTATGGGAAGTCTTGTAGGGAGTGTTGTTGGGGCATACATCGTAGGATATGTTACTAGTTTTACGAGTGTTTTCATCCCTAATGGTCCATCTTGGGCTCACTTAGTCCCAATTATTGTAATTGTTGTAATGCTTCTAATTAGACCACAAGGATTATTTGGAAAGAAGGAATTAAGATAAGTTTATGGTGTTATTTCAAAATGATTAAGAAAAACATAAAGGAAAAAATAACGTATTTTCCAGGATATTTAAAATCTTGGGCGACGACCTTTTCTGGAGGTTTAACCATAGTTCTTTTAATTCTTCTAATCTTTATACCTTTTTTTTCTACCGATCCGAGCTATGTATATGTTTTTTTACCACAATTTACTTTAGCAATGATTTTTGCTATTCTCGCAGCTAGTTGGGATTTACTTACCGGAATTTCTGGTCAAATTAGTTTTGGACATGCTATTTTTTTTGGAATTGCAGGTTATTTCTGTGCTTATTTCATCGATTATCAAAACTTTCCAATCTGGTTAGCTATAATTATCGGTTGTATAGCTGCAGTTATTTTTGGTTTTTTAATTGGAACTCCATGTTTAAGGCTGAGAGGTCCGTATTTGGCACTTGGTACCCTTGCAATTAGCTTGATTTTATTAAAACTAACTCTACAAGGATCCCTTGCTGAATGGTTTTTCGGTTCTGAAGGAATTTCAGGGTTACCCGCGTTATCAGATGATCCTATTATAGAATACTTTATTATTTTTTTTGCTACAATAATTACATTTATTATAATAATTCAAATCAGTAAATCTAAATTAGGTACAATTTTTAAATCAATTCGCGATGATGAAACCGGTTCTGATGCATCAGGTATAAATGTAACAAAGTATAAAGTAATCGCTTTCATGATTAGTGCTTTTTTCGCTGGATTAGCAGGCACTTTTTATGCGTTATATACTACAGCTGTAAATCCTACCGGTAATTTTGGAACGCTTATTTCTTTTTTTGCTATTCTAATGGCATCTTTAGGCGGGTTAACTACTATTAGAGGAGCTGCTTTAGGTGCTTTTTTCTTCATTTTTCTTGAGTATGCCCTTGTAGAGATCGGTATTATAAATCTTGGTCCTCTTACAATCGATGTTGGATTATGGAAATTTGCTATATTTGCTGTAATTTTGATGGTAGTTGTAAGATTTGCTGAAAGAGGGATCTTAATGCCAATTCTAGAACACCTTAAGGATTTATGGGATGTATTATTAGGAAGGTAAGAATTTTAATAAAAAAAATAGTGTAAAATAATGGGAATTATATTAGAAGTAAAAAATTTGACAAAAAAATTTGGCGGGTTAACTGCTGTAAATGATTTTAGTTTTGAAATACAGCGAGGAGAATTCGTTGGACTGATTGGGCCAAATGGGGCAGGTAAAACAACGGTATTTAACTTAATAAGTGGGTTTGAAAAACCCAGCTCAGGAAAAATACGTTTTGATGGTGTGGACATTACTGGGTTGAAACCGTTTAAAATTGTAAATTATGGTATTGCGCGAACTTTTCAGTTAGTGCGTTCTTTTAAGTTTTTAAGTTTACTTGATAATGTAGTTGTTCCTTGCCTTTCGAAGCGAGGTAAACAAGTCTCAAAAAAAGTGGGATCGGAAGCGTATGCTAGTTCAATTCTTGCCTCAGTAGGACTTATTGATCGAGCGAGGATCCCCCCAGTTATTTTACCACATGGGGATTTAAGAAAGCTACAAATTGGGAAAGCTCTTGGAACTAATCCTCAATTATTACTCCTTGATGAGCCATTTAGCGGACTTTCACATGAAGAACAGGTAATTCTCACAGATTTAATAAACAAATTACATGACGATGGAGTTACCATTTTTATAACTGGTCACGTTCTCCGTGAACTAATGACATTAGTCCCACGTGTAATTGCTATGCATCAAGGAAAATTTATTACTGATGGACCTCCAAAAGAGGTAGCCAACAATAAAATTGTGTTAGAAGCATATTTAGGTAAAGGTGAAGGATTTGCTTGATTTAAAAAAAATATATTTCTATTATGGAAAAGCAAAAGCTCTTGAAGAGATAAATTTAAATTTAAAACAGGAAGCTCTTGAGGCTGTTATTGGTCCAAACGGAGCTGGAAAGTCGACATTGCTCAGAGTTATATCAGGTTTAGAGGAACCTGATAGAGGAAAAATAGAATTCCTTGGTGAACGGATTGATGAGGAAAAACCTCATCGAATTGCTCGAAAGGGAATTGCTCACTGCCCAGAACGTCGTAGGTTATTTTTTGATATGACAGTGAGTGAAAATTTAGATATGGGGGCATATTTTCTTAGAGATAAAGCAAAAGCTCGTGAATTAAGAAAATTTGTGTATGAAATATTTCCTCGCCTTAAAGAGAGAAAAAAACAGCGTGCAGGAACTTTAAGTGGTGGAGAGCAACAGATGCTTGCAATTGCTCGAGCACTTATGTCAAATCCAAAATTACTATTAATGGATGAACCATCATTAGGTTTAGCACCAAAGATAAAAGCGACTATATTTGAAGCCATTGATATCATAAAAAAAGGAGGTACAACCACTCTATTAGTAGAGCAAGATGCAGTTTTAGCCATGGCAGTCTCAGAATACATTCATGTGCTTGAAGAGGGTAAAATCGAAATGAGAGGCACCAAGGAAGAGTTAGAGAAAGAGCCTCGAATTAAAAAGGTATATTTAGGAATTTGAGGTGATCAACTTGTCAGCACCCTTAGAAAAATTATTAAGAGATGCTAGAATTGACCTTATTCTAGCAAGAATTGAAAAAGATGAGTCAGTCATAAATGATGTGATTACTCATCTGGATAGTGATATTCGATCGATTAAATTTAATTCAATTCATGTATTAGGCGAAGTAGGAGAAAAATCTACTGATGCTGTCTCTAAAATTACTAGCTGCTTAGAAGATGATGATTGGAGTATATGTCGAGAAGCCGCTCGTTCACTGGGTAAAATTGGAACTTTAGCCAAAGACGCTGTACCTAGATTATCAATATTATTAAAAGATAAAGAAGAATCCATAAGAAAAGAAGCCGCAACAGCTCTTGGGAAAATTGGCAACCCAACAATTCAATCTATTACTAGCCTAAGAGATGCACTTGATGATAATAGTGACATCGTTAGAACCGAAGCAGCAATAGCATTAGGTGAAATCGGACCAGATGCCTTTGAAGCAATACCAAAATTAATGGAAAGCTTGAAAGATGTAAGTTGGACAGTTCGAACTTCATCAGCTCAATCGATTAGTCAAATTGGAAAAGGATCAACGAGAGCTATTCCTGCTTTGATATATGCACTTGAGGATCCAGATTGGAGAGTACGTTATAGAGTAGTAAATACACTAGCAGATATTGGAGAACCAGCCGTTCCAAGCATACTGGAAGTTTTAACTCATAAAAATCACATTGTTCGGAAGGAAGCTATTGAGGCTTTAGGGGAAATAAAGATTACTGATCCCAAGATAATTGGGAAAATTGCAAGTTTATTGGGTGATAAAGCTGAAAATGTTAGGGGAAAAGCAGCTGATGCACTTAGAAGCATTGGTGAAGAAGCTGTACCTACTTTATCAAAAGAAGTTGAAACTACCGAAAATAGATTCAATTATCCATATAGAATTTCTAAAATTAGCGAAATTGTGTTGATCCTTTCTCTGATACCTTATGTTCTTGGTTTAGTGTTTATGTTTCATCCACTTTTTTCATCGTTTATTATGTGGCAACCAATCTTAATTATTTTAGGATTGATTATTTTTGGAATTGGAAAATACAACGAAACGAAAAGAATAACTCATTTGAGAGTTATAATTATTTCTGCACTAGGAGGTATTGGTGTAAAAGCACAGGATGCTATACTGACTCTTCTGAATCAATTAAAAGTTGGTGAGCAAGAAGAAAGGTTTGAACCTTTATTTAAAAATAAAATCAGGAGAAAATTAAAAACTTTTTACGATGATCCTCTTGCTATGAAAGCTTCTATAAGAATTGAATCTGCTCGCTCATTAGGAAAAATAGGGGTTAATTCAGAACCAGCAATCAATGGATTGGAACTTGCTTTAAATGATCCAAGAGAAAAAGTACGTCGTGAAGCAGCACTGTCATTAGGAAAATTAGGTGAATCAGCAAAAATAGCTATTCCTTCCTTACTAAGAGCCTTAAAGGATGAGAATCCCGATGTCAGGTGGAGAGCCTCTGAAGCCTTAGGTAAGATTGGCGTCAACACAGAAGATGTTATTACCAATTTAAATGGATTAGTTCATGATGAATGTGACTATGTATGTGAATCAGCGATTAATGCTATTGATTCTCTTACAGAAGAATAAGTTTCTAAAAATATCCCATGATTTTCTTTTCTACGCTATTTTGACCTGTAAAATAGATTCTAACATTTTATTACGAGAGAAAGAGATTCTTGAATAAAATATCTTAGATTCTATATTTAACTATTTTTAATTATAACTTCCACAGATAACAAATCGAATAATGAAAATACCTTTTTTTCACTGAGTAATTTCATATAGAAACTAGCTTAAAGAGGAATAGTTTTAATATAAATGTACTTTTTTAAGATTATAAATTAAAAATAAGAGGTTGTTGAAAAAGATGAGTGAAAATCCGTACGCCGCAAAACCATGGTTGGAACATTATGATGATGATGTGCCAAAGGAAATAGAAATTCCTGAAATGAATATTTCTGAGTTTCTTGATAATACCACAAAAGAATTTGGTGGACGAACTGCTATATGGTATATGAAAAATAAAATTTCCTATAAAAAATTTAAAGATATATCAGAAAGACTTGCTACAGTTCTCGTTGATTTAGGTGTTAGGAAAGGTGATGTCGTTGCAATAATGCTTCCTAATATGCCACAATTTCCATTTTCATTTTATGGTATTCAGAAAGCAGGAGCAGCGGTAACAGCATGCAGCGTACTTCATACAGAGCATGAATTAGCTTATCAGCTTAATGATTCTGGAGCAGAAGTTATAATCGCATGGGATAGTGAACTTGAAAAAATTATGAATGTAAAAGAGAGGACTCGGCTCAGACATATAATCATAACTAATGTTTTCGATTATGCTCCAATGGCGCCAAGAAATCCACCAGAAATAGCGGGAACTATGCAATTTTTAAACTTAATTGAAAAAACAAAGCCTAATCCTCCCACCTTTGAAACGAATGCAAAGGAGGATATTGCAATTTTACAATATACTGGAGGTACAACTGGGTTACCTAAAGGAGCTATGCTTACACATTATAATCTTGTAGCAAATTGCTATCAGATGTATGAATGGACGAAATCCGTTGCTCAAAGAGGGAAAGTGACTGCACTTACTACGCTCCCATTATTCCACATCTATGGAATGCAAGTGTGTATGAATAGTTTTATATTCAGTGGAACAACAATTGCTTTACACCCTGATCCCCGAGATCAGAAAGGGCTTTTTGAGACAATTAAGGCGACTCATCCCGCGTTGTTCCCAGGAGTACCAACTATGTATATGCGTCTGTTAGAACGTGATGATCTTGAGGATTATGCTAAAGATCTCAAATCAATTAAAGTATGTAACACTGGTGCTGCCCCAATGCCTCCTGAAGTTCTTAAAGAATTTGAAGAACGAACTGGTGCGGTTATCATTGAAGGATACGGGATGACTGAAGCATCACCAGCAACTCATGTTAATCCTTTAAAAGGAACACGAAAGATAGGATCTGTTGGATTAGCCTTACCTAATACAGAATTTAGAATCGTTAATATAGATGATTATACTAAGATTGTCCCCCAGGGTGAAGAAGGTGAAATCATGATTAGAGGCCCACAGGTTATGATAGGTTATTGGAATAAACCAGAGGAAACAGCAGGTCAATTAAAAGATGGTTGGTTATTAACTGGAGATATTGGTAGAATGGATGAAGATGGGTATCTCTATATTGTAGACCGCAAGAAAGATATGATTAACGTCAGTGGATTTAAGGTATATCCAAGAGAGCTTGAGGATGTTTTGTTTGAAAATGAAGCAATTGAAAATGTGGCAATAATCGGAGTTCCCAATCCTAAATTGCCTGGTAGTGAACAGGTTAAAGCATATATTGTATTAAAAGATGGCTATAGAGAAAGTGATGAAATGAAAAATGAGATAAAAGAATTCTGTAGACAGAATGTTGCCCCTTACAAGGTTCCTAGAGATATAGAATTTCGTAAGGAATTGCCTGAAACATTAGTGGGTAAAGTTCTTCGTAAAGATCTCAAAGACATCGAGGCTAGGCGTCGCGGAGAAGAAGTTTAAATCTATAATTTTTTACCCGTTTCTTTTTTAATTTTTTTTTATTTTAATGTTATTGATTTTCTAATTTAAAACTAACATTTATTTTTATCATACAATTTAAGTAATAATATGTTCATTTATTTAGAACGATTACTTCCAACTGAAAATACAAAAGAAGAACTTTATTTAGTTCCTCAGCCTCGGTACATCAAGATAGAATCATCCAAAAACAAAATCAATGAAAATGTAAAAGTAATTACGGATATACCAGAAAAGCTGCTTTACATTATTGATGAATTACAGGATATGTTGATCTCATTTGGCTTAAAAAAACAGTTAGAAGCTATTAAAATTCAAAAGATTGAGAAATACCCCCAAATAAAAACGTTTTTTGAGGAGAATATTAAACAGTTTCCAGAACGACTCTACAACTCAGTTTTTACAAATCAAAACTATGTAGATCAAGGTTATTTTCTTATTTCTCATGGTTCTGAATTGATTATCAAATCACACTCACCTCAAGGGATTTTTTATGGAGTGCAAACTTTAATTCAGATTTTAAATTCAGGGAAGGATAAACTCTCGCTGAATAGTTTAAAAATAATAGATTTCCCCGCATTAAAAATACGGGGCGTATCTGATGATATTTCAAGAGGCCAAGCTCCTAAAGTAGATAATTTAAAGAAATTCATTAAAAATTTAAGCCATTTCAAAGTAAATCAATATTATCTGGTTTATATGCAAGATATGTTTAGATTTAAGGATTATCCTGACATTGGAGAGAATCGTGGGGCTTACAGTAAAGAAGAAATTGAAGATTTAGTGGAATTTGCAAATAATTATTTTGTTGAGCTAATTCCAATTTTTCAAACAATCGGTCATTGGGATAATATTCTACATAACCCTGTTTATTGGAAATATGGGGAATTTCCAGGATCTAATAGTCTAAACCTAGCAAATGAAGAAATTTATGAAATGTTAGATAAAATGATAGGAGAATTAAGCGAAGTTTTCACTTCAGATTATTTTCACATTGGTGCTGATGAAAGTTTTGATGTTGGGAAAGGGAATTCAAAGCAATACATTGAAGAAATAGGACTTAGTATCGCATACATTAACCATTATAAAAGAATTTATGATATTGCCAAAAAATATGGGTATAAAAAAGTGGTTATTTACCATGATATACTATACAAATACGTTGAAGTCCTCGAAAATCTTCCTAAAGATATGATAATAATGTATTGGAAATATAACATTCGAAAAAAACATCCAATAATAGACAAAGTTAAGGAATATAATTTTCCTATAATTGTAAGCCCTTCAATAATGGATTTCAACCGCATATTTCCATCGATCGACAGATACGAACAAAATATTATTAATTTGGTTAAATATGGGTATAAAATTGGTATCGAGGGAGAAATTACCTCAAGTTGGGGTGATTATTATAACAAGGAAATTCGAGAAAACAGAATATATGGGTTTATCTTCTCTGCTATGGTAGGCTGGGATCCAGATAAAGAAATAAATAAATTGGTATTTTGGAAAGGATTATTTGTTCATTTCTTTGGTATTTATGATCACCGATTAGTTGAGATATTTAGTAAATTTAGACAAATTCAAGATAAAAAGTTGTTACATACTCGAAGCTCAGGTTATTACAATCGTTTCTTTGCTCATCCTTTTAGTAAAAATACACAACGATTTAAGAAAAATCTTAATATAAAGGGATTTAAGGAATTAATATCTGACTTAGATGAACTAATAGAAAAATGCGAATCATTAGAAAAAGATGTCTTAAAAAACAAAATTAATATCAGAAGTCTTTTATTTGTTGCAAAACATCTAAGATTTTATTGTAAAAAACGGATGAATTCATTTAATATAGTAAATTTTCATTTAAAGAGAGAAATTCCTTTTCTTAGGGATAGAGGTATTTTTGAAATAGAAAATTTAATAACAGACTTAAAGGATCTGCTAAAAGAATATGAAAATCTTTGGTTTGATTGCGCTAAGGAAAATGGGTTTAGTTCAGTTAAACAAAAATATCTGTGGTTACTCAAATTCTATAACGAAAAGTTAGAAGCGCTTAAAAATAATAAGAAATGGGAGGATCCTAATATACTAAGTGAATTAATTTATTTAGATTCAAATTATATACACCAAATTCATAATACTTTTTATAAAAAAACCATTACAATTGAAGAGGGTATTGAACAAGCATTTTTGCAGGTAATTGCAGGAACATTTTCAAAAATCTTTGTCAATGGTGAAGAAGTAGGACATGTTATTACTAGACAATCTCTTAATTATGTGAGACTCGAACACAACATTCAAATTTTTGATATAGCTAAATATCTGAAAAAAGGGGAAAATGTTCTCTTAGTTGAAAATACTGATTATATTGGTGGTGTTGGGCCAATTAACCTATATGGGATAATAAAGCAAAATTCAGGTAAGATAATTCAGATTAAAACGGATGAAACTTGGGTAGGATCAAAAACCAATGAAAACAATTGGGAGATGGTTAAAACTTTTGGGAGACCTCCTAAGGCTACAGGTGGAATAAATTATCCTGATTTTGAGAATAAGATCCCCTCAAGAGCGGATGAATCTATGCCATTTTTAAATTCTTTAATTAGTAGAATGTCAAAGAGAAATTTCCGGCTCAAAAAGCTACTAATACGACTCTTTAGTCATTATGATATATTAGAATAAATCAAAATTTAAAGCAAAAAAAGTAGTTGCCAATTTATTTAAGATTTTTTTCCTTCCAATTTTTTATAAAATCTTTAAAATTGCTGTCAGGAATTCCTAAAGTATTAATTGGTTCATCATCATTTCCTTCCTCACTCTCAGTATCAATTTTCCTTTGAAATGATAATTTCCAATCATAATAAGATATTGCTTTTGACATAGTTTTAAATAATTTATTTAGCCAATTAAATCAATAGAGTGTAAAAATTTTCTAATATTCAATACCATGATAAAAATCTACATATTTAGTTTTGAATATTTTGTCAAAATTACGTGCGATGGGAACAGAATTTACAGTTTTGTAGGATCTAACCGACAAATAAACTTTTGGATTTTTTGATTGAATAACTCCGACAAAAATCTTTTATGGGGTTTTTTGGAGTAAGAAAAACCGGGGTAAATCAAAAATCAAAAATAAGCCTTAGAGAAATAGATATTATTGATTTATAAGAAATTTATAAAATTTTGTTAATTCAAATTATTTAATGAAAATTCAACCTATTGATTAAACATGAAAAAAATTGTAATTGATCATGAGAACCTGAGTGAAAAGGATAGAATATTTAAAGAAGAAATTGATGAAATAATTGCTTCAGAAGTTGCTCCTAAAACACAAGATTTAGAAGAGGGAAAAATTAACGTTTGGGATGTTTTGGAACCTTTAGGAAAGAAAGGATTGCTTGGATTAACATATCCCAAAGAGTTGGGTGGAAGAGCTGGTTCCTATTTCCAGGAAATGTTACTTGTTGAGGCATTATGTTATGAGAGTTTGGTTTATGATATGGTAAGAGGGTCAAGTGTTTATCCTGCAGGTTTGATTAGAGTTTTTAGAAGAGAAGAGCGTCTTGGGAAATATATTAAACCTTTAGTAACTGGAGAGCTAAAAGGTTGTTTTTGTTTTACTGAACCCGATGCAGGATCCGATCTTTCAAGGATGAAAACGATTTATGAAAAAAATGATGATGGGAATTTTATTCTCAACGGGGAAAAAAGATTTATCACTAATGGGAGTGTTGCTGATATAATGTGTGTTTACGGACGGAACGGGGCATTTATTGTTGAATCTGGATTTGAAGGATTTGAAATGCTAGAAGAATATAAACTCATGGGACTTCATGGTTTAAATTTGGGGCATCTGAAATTTACGGATGTTAAAGTTCCTAAGGAAAATCTCCTATTTTATAGTGAATTAAAACCGAAAACCGAAGGAACTCAGAAGAAAAGAACTTCTGCAATTTCAAGTATGCAACAATTCCTCGGCCCTGAAAGAGTAGCCATGTCATTACAAGCTCTTTCAGTAGCCAAAAGAGCAATCGAAATAGCGATCAAATATTCTCAAGAAAGAGTACAATTTAAGCAGCCCATAAGTGAGTTCGAAGGAATTAGTTTTAAAATTGCTGAAATGGTTGCCAACTATGAAGCAGGAAAAGCTTTGTATCTAAGAGCTTATAGGAAGGCACAAAATCCCGCACTAGCTGCAACATGCAAACTGTTTATAGTACAAGCAACTCATAAAATATGTGATGATGCCTTACAAATTATGGGAGGAATAGGCTATACGAACAAATATCCGATAGAAAGGTTACTCAGGGATATCAGACTTCACCGAATAGGTGGTGGCACTGATGAAATTATGAAATATATTATTCAGAAGGATATATATAAAGGATTTAATAGGCAATTTAGGGAAGATTTAGGAGATAATATCGAGTTTTGGTTTTAGGTTTTTCATTAATTCATAGCTCATCTATTAAAATATACTCTCGTTTCGGTCTACCAGCTTTATTTTCTTTTACTATTTTTTCTTTTAGGACACCTTGATCAATTAAGAAGTTAAGAATCTCTCGTAATTTAGCCCCCCCTATTTTAGACAAACTGCTTAAATCACGGGTTTTAATAGATTTGTTTTCTCTGATTATATTCAATACATTTTGGATTGGTTCAGGAAAATCAATCTTTATTCGCTTGACAATTGTTTTAATTGGAGGTTCGAGATATTTCTTTGAATTCTTAATTACATTGGGTTCAACAAATCCATCAAACTGAAGAATTTCATCTTCATGAAAGACAATTGAGTTTAGATATATATTGTCTATAAAAATATTTCCTGAATTGACAATTTTATCATTATATCTTACAACCCGGCATGCTTTTTGCTCAGTTTGAATAATTTCTATCCTTATTCTTCTTAAAATATTAGTGATTTCTTCAAAATAGTTGTGTATTGTCTCAAAATCAGCCTGGGAGAAATATAATTTAACTTCTACTCCATTCATATAGGCTTCATATAGACTTGGTTCTAATCTTTTTATCAATGAGGGAGGCAGAGAAGTTATTATTATTTCTTGCTCGGCATTTTCGATCAAATCAGTCAAATTGTTTATACCTAAGAGAATATCTGAATAGTGGTAAAAACTGACATCTCGAACACATCTGCCGAATTTAGATTCTTGAATTTTAATTTCTTCATCAATTCTATTAATTTTTTCTTGAAAATTACTATACCTAATGTTAATAAGTTCTGTTAAAGCCATTTTTGGATTAATTCGAATATATAATTTAGGTTTGGAATCAGAAGAAGATTCTATTAATCCTTTTTCTTCTAAGAAGAGTAAGTTATTATACACTTGGGTATAAGAATAATTCAAATCTCTTTTTATATCGTTAATAGTTCCATACTTATGAGTTAGTAGATATTTATAGATTTCAATTTGTATTTCTGAAAATCCCATCTCATAAAGAAAAGAAGTTAGTTTAGTTATCATTTCTTTTAGTATAATTTTCTTAGTTCTCTTTATTAAATAATTTGTGACAAAGTATAAAAAGATTTTGTAAAACAAATAGATTTTTATTGTCACAAATAATTATATCACCTATAAACTTAATAATTATTTTAATGTGATAAAAAAATGGCTCAATGTAAAGAATGCAAATTTTATAAACCTATAGATGAAACTAAAGGGGATTGCTTTGGTCATGAAGTTCCTGCAACCCTTGATGTAGAAAGTTGCCCAACAAAATCATTCCAACCAAGAGAGTAATGAATTTTAAAAAAGGTGTTAGTATAATTGCCAACTAAAGTTGACTATAAGAAGATTCAAAAAGAGTTCTACCAACACAAAGCTCAAGACCCAGTAATTGTAGACATTCCAGACATGCAATTTCTTATGATTGATGGAATGGGTTCTCCTGGAGATTCAAAAGAATACCAAAATACTCTTGCTGTTCTTTATCCTGTATCATTTAGAACTAAGTTCTTTAGTAAAGCTAAAGGGAAAGATTATGTAGTTCCTCCTTTAGAAGGATTATGGTGGGCAGATGACATGAATGATTTCATAGAAGGAAATAGAGATAAATGGAAATGGACAATGATGATAAGACAACCTGATTGGATTACTCAAGAAGTAATTGATGAAGCAAAAGCTATTGTCAAAAAGAAAAAACCCGAGCTTTCAAAGTTATTACCGAAACTTCGTTTGGAAAAATATAAAGAAGGAAAATCAGCTCAGATTATGCACATAGGTCCTTACTCGGAGGAAGGCCCTACCATCCAAAAGATTCATGATTTTATAAAGAAAGAAGGAGGAAAATTTGATGGTCTTAAAAAAAAACACCATGAAATTTACCTGAGTGATCCTCGGAAGACAAATCCTGCATCAATGAAAACTATCATCAGACAACCCTATATTTAACTATATTTTGGCTCAATTTTTTTTAAAATTCTTTATCCCTTCTTTTTTCTCTTTTATCTTAAAAGGCTTTATTGGTTTTGAATAATCAATTGGTTCTTCACAATTCCAACAGACATTTTCTAAATTAGTTAAAGCTCGAGCACAATTTTCACAATAATTAGCACCACATATACAGATGTATGAATATCCAAGCACTTCACCCCTACATACTATGCAAGTTTTCTTTCTTTTTGAGACTGCAATTTTTTTCTCTGTAATCGTATGATCGAAAACTAGTTCAATAATTTTTTCGTCTAATCTAGCCAATTTAAGACGATCTTTCATGGGTGCTTCTGTTTCCTTTAATTTTTCCCATAATTCTAATTTTTTTATCAAATCCTCGTTTTCTGTATCAATTTTTGTTGCCAATAGATATAATCCATAATTTTCGGCTATTCTTTTGGCTTGTATTAAATATTGTCTAGCCTTCTTTATTTTAAAAGTTAAAAGTGAGAGTTTGGCTTGTAATAATTTTGTTTCCGCCATATAACGATAAGATTTTTGATTCTTTGATATGTTGAGTAATTGTTCAATATATGGTTCTAATTCTGTAAGTATTGTTGGATCATTAGTTTCTCCCATATCTCTAATCAGAAGGTCGCATAATTCAATAATTGCAAAAACTGTCAGCTCATAATAAAAGACTTTTTCTTCAGCCACCTGTTTATAAAGAATTTCAGCCTCACCCCTATTACGAGCTCTATTACTAGTTTTTAATAAATAGCCCTTAGCTATACGATACAGTTGGGAATGCCATTGAGCTTCTGTAGAAAGATAATGTTTCTGAAGGAACTGATCAAAATTATACAGATAGTTTTCTGCTTTTGTTTTTTGGCCTAAATCAACATTTACTCTCACTAGATGGAATAATGAGTTTGCTTGATTAGTTAAATAATCATTATCTTGGGAAATTTTTAAACAAGTCTCCAAATCTTCGCATGCCTTTTCTAAACTACCATTCATCCATTTAATTTGACCTATACGCCATAAGCAACGTGTAATTTCATATTTTAATTCGATCTCAGAGGCAATGTCCAAACCCTTTTTACAATATTCTAATGAAAGATCAAGATTACCCATTATCCTGTGTATTTCTCCAATAATCAGATAATTATCAATTTTTACTTTCCCTGTTATCTCTTCAAATTTCAAGCTATGATTGGCATATTCCAATGCTATATCAAGATTTCCTTTCAATCTATGTAAATTCGCAATAAAATAGAGGTTTTCTGCAACAATTGCATTATTTCCAAGTCTTTTAGATAAATCTAGGCTTTGCTCATAATAATGTGTAGCTTTATCTAAATCCCCTCTTCCCTGATAAAAATATCCTATGGAGTTCAAAATTTTAATTCTTCCAGTATTATCCTCCATTTTTTCAAGAACGTTCAATCCATATTTAAAAAATTCCAATGTTTTTGATTCAGAGTTTTTCTTAAAAAAACCTGTATCGCATGCTTGTACGAGAGAAAAATAGGCTTTACGTTTCAGAAACTCTTCACTTTGATCATCTTTTAGTGAAGAGAAAGAGATTTTGATTTTATCAATAGTTTTTATAAATTCCTCCAAATTCTCAACCATCCAGCAACCCCAAAACTTGAAGATGAGCGCATCAAAAGAGATATAGTCCATACCAAGGTTTTGACTTAATTGATAAGCTTTACTCGCATATTCTATGGTGTCTTTGCCATATCCCATATATCTATATAATTCAGCTTTGAAAATTAAAAGTGAAAGATTTATTTCAGGATTATTAATTCCTCTCTTTTCTGCATTATTTACAACCTCTAAGGCTTTATTATATTTTCCTTTGCCCATTAGTTGTTCTGCGTGGAGCTGGTTCTCAAATTTTGAATGAATCATAGTAAATTATCTTTACATGGAATTCCTTTGGTAAATTACGTTTTTTCAAATTAGAGGTCTTCAACAAACTTGAACTCAAAATAATAAATATGCGAAAAAATCTGAATAATATTGAATTTACTGATTTTATTATTGAATAAATTACCATAATTTAATAAAAATATTATCATCATATTGGAATTATTTTAAAATGAGTCAGTTAATTATCTATAATTCAGTTATAACTCTAAGAATAGTTTTTAATGAAGTTCAGAGATTTATTATTTGAAATTTGTCAAATAAGTAAAAATATTTATAAATTACTATTTCTTAATGGGATATGAAATCTATATCTCTTGGAGTTGTAGGGTGATGAATGAAGTAATAACTAATAAACAAATTGTTCGATTGATATATGAAGATTTTAATAACCGCAATTTTTTACCTCCCAAAAGCAGTTGGGATGATTACTTATCAGATGATTTTGTATGGAATGATCCCGGCAAAAATAAAATGGATAGAGAAGGTTTTACTAATTACTTTGCTTGGATGGTGGATTCTTTTCCTGATATAAAAGCAGATATTGATATTATACCAAATAAGGATAATTCTGTAATGGTTGTAAGATATAATCTTACATTAACCTTTAGTAAAGACTTTAAAGGATTCTTCTCAGAACAATCTATTCCTGCTCACGGTAAAACATTTTCTCATACTGGAGTGGATATTTATGATGTTGAAAATGGTAAAATAAAAACTTGCACAACATATACTAATCCTCAATTATTCATGAATAACCTTTATGGAAAAGAAGACACAGATTTTTTAAAAGAGTAAGAAATTTCTTTATTATTAAAATTTCTTTTTTTTCTTAACTTTTTTGTTAGATGCCATTTAAACCATCCAAATGTTTTTATTTTAAGTTTTAAGTAATTTTAATTACCTTCAAATTAAAGGTGTGAAAAATGAGCAATCAAAAACAATCAAAAATCAATGTGAAAGATTGGATAACTTTAAGCACAGTAATGATTGGGGCAGTGTTAACGATTCTTGCGTTAATTTGGCAATTTCCTCCACCTGATGGGATCGTTACTTCGACATTCTTACTAATGCTTTCTTTTGTCTTCTTTGTTAATTCGGTGTCTGCAAATTCAAAAGCAAACTTTGAAGCTAACTCAGGAGAAGCACACGAAGATCGAATTAAACGTTTTGTTAACTTCGCAGAATATTCATTTGGTCTTGGTTTCACTCTTGTGATTATTGGATTCTCCGTTCTTGGTTATAAATATATATTATTGTATGCTGGTCGCGAACTTATTACATTAATTCTCCCGATTGCATTCTTAGTTACCGCCTGGGTAGTTATCTTCATTTATAATCTTATTAATTACTTTGGTAAACCTCTTGGAGCAATCAGGAATCTAAAACGGAATCTGTGGATTCTTATTGAACTAATCTGCTTAATAATAATTATCCTTGACTTTTTTGAAGTATTTACACTTCCTTAAACTCTTTTTTTTCTTTATTTTAGTATTGATAAGCACGAAGAAATTCCTCTTAATTTGAAAAAGATAGTTAAAGGATAAAGGGACGAGAAGCTGCTAATGAACAACCGAAGTTTTTCATCAGCATTGTATAGGCGATATCATATTTTCATATGAATTTTCAATGTATTAAATCGTTTTGAATAACAGATCCGAAAACCTATCATTCAATTCTACATCCGAAGATATAGTGTTTCTTCCTGTGAGGGAAGTACGATTTTACTAACTTGTTTTACTCGAAAGTAATTCAATTAGCGCAACACATTGATATGCTAATACTACTTCTCGACATTCATATTAAGATGCGAATTGCTTCACACCATTAAATATGAACAAGATATATATTGACTGATCTATATTTAAAGAAAACTATTAAGGGGTTATTATACCTTTTTGTCGCTTAATAAAGAATAGCAAATTTTTAAGTCGGGATTTAAAACATTTCCCAAAGCTCTTTTCAGTAACTCATTATTTTTTTTTAATTAATTTTATCTGTTAGATTTGATCTCTCAAGAAGAAAACAATTTTCAAAAGTAAAAAAACCAAAAGAATAAAGGGACGAGAAGCTGCTAATGAAGAACCGAAGTTTTTCATCAGCGAAGTATAAGCAATCTATACGTGCATATAGACTAATCAATGCGTTAAATCACTTTAAACAGCGGATCCAAAGATCCATCGTTCAACTCTATATCCGAAGATATAGTATTCCTTCCTGTGAGGGAAGTATGAACTTACTAATTTGTTTTACTCGAAAGTAATTCAATTAGCAAAACACACTGATATGCTAATACTACTTCTCGACATTCACATCACGATGCAAATTGCTTCACACCATTAGATGTGAATAATATATAAATTGACTGATCTATATTTAAAGGCAACTATTAAGGGGTTATTATACCTTTTTGTTGGTTTTATGTCGGTTCGATTAACCATCTTTAGTTTTCTTTCTTAACATTCAACGGTCCCCAGATTTTTTCCAACTTCTTGGAAATAGCAAACTAAGCGTCCTTATATAAACAATTAACTCCCCATGATGCAAAATTTCAAATTGAATCATAAAGTCTAAGTGCTATTTAGTGTGATTAAATAGTATTTCCAATAAAACAAAAAAGATCTTTTTGAGTCGATTTCTTATTATAATCAGACTTCAATAATTCTTTAAGTTCAGGAAATTCAAAGGGAAAGATGTTTTCAAATGCCCTTTTCAGCAGTTCTACATATTTCTTTTTATCATATTCGTGTTTTTTATCATCATATAAATCCGAGAGAATCACCTTCTTTTCAGGAAAAGCAGGATCAGCATCAGCATTGAGAATAATATATCTCACGTTTTTACCCGCCGATACTATTACTCCTGAACGCTCAAGCTGTCTGGCTGCTACGGCTTGATACGAATTTACCTTGTATTGAGAAGGTCTACGAGAGATCTTCTGTCGGATCGTTAATTCCTCACGAGTAACTGTACCTGAGTATACTCTTTCTACATATTCATAGAGTTTTTTCTTTGCTTCAGGAATTCTCTTTGTAAACTCATCAACTGTTTTTGCACCTTGAAAAACATCAATAAATGCATATTGTGCATCTTTTACTATTTTTGGCATGTCTCTACGTCTTACTTCGATTCCCCTCACCTTCACCTCTCCATCGTTTTTTATCCCCCAGTAATGACTGAGCGCGGGTATATCAGGTTCTGCTCGTGAGGGTAAAAAGACAATAGTATTAAACAATCCATCCCAACTCATAGGGATGCCTGTACTATTTGATATTTCCTCTGCAATTTTCTTTGTTAATTCTTCGAATTCTTCAGGAGATCGCCCCTTGTTGTCTTTTACCCACAGTGAGTCCACTATTCCATGAATGATACGGCACCCATACTTTTGGGCAATTTCAGCAGATCGCATGAGAAATTCTCGTGCAAAAGCACATACCGTTTGATGGGCTTCAATCTTACCAAAACGAGCATTTTTGAAACCTAAATAACCAAAACTCACTACAAGTACCCATTTTAATGCAATATCAGTGAATTTATATCGGAGATCATCATGTGTCTTATTGTATTCCTTGTAAAAAAGTCGTTTGTTGAGAGGCAAGCTAATGGATTTAGAAATGATTCCTTCTCGCTTGGAACAGATATGAAAACTTGTACCCGGGACTTTGATTCCAGTACCATCATCTTTACAACATTTACAATTAAGCGTTTCCGATGAAATGTTAAAGTTAGCCATCAGGGAAGGATACATACTTGAAAAGTCGAGTTCTACCACCTGATCAAAGACTCCGATCATTGGTTCAAAAATGTGACCTCCCCGATCATTAATTATGAGATCCATGCCATTTCGAAAGTCTTCTGGGCTTTTTTTGAAAGGAGGGATAAGATGATCGAGCTTATATGCATTATAATACTGTATAGAGTGAAGTGCTCCTCCGATAGTCACCCTGCACAATCGTTGCATGGGCACTCGAGAAATTCTTGCGACTTCGATAACACCAGGGATATTTCCCTCACTAAAGTGCAAACTCCCATAAGTCGTTGTATCCAAATGAAACCGCCCTGTAAGGTAAACTTGGGTTTTGGAACGGCGCATTATTATCCCATAGGTCATATAGTGATCGGAATTTCCTGAAAGGTGAAAAATGCAGTTTTTAAGGGGAGTTTTGGTGCGAGAAAGATAGAGATCTTTTGAAACATGATTTACTGATGCTCGTGCAACCAAGTAAGGAAATACAAACTCGTCACCTCCATGGGTAAGGATGATATCGGGATCCAGTCGCTCAATCACCTTACTAATTTTCTTGATGGTTTCAGCCTCATCAGCCTCATCAATAATGATTTTTCTTTTCCTTTGTCCGTCTGCCCTTGGAATGTTAGCCTTCTCATCTTTTTCAACAATACTCACTTCGACATATGCTAAAGGATCGTTATAATATGTTCTTATCCCTTGCTGCTGTATTTTGATATCTAACCAAACAGCCTTTAGTGGAGGTAAATCATAAAACAGTTTTTCGTTGTCGTCTTTTAATTCTAGTGAGATTAAGCCTAGGAAATGTCCCTCAGCTTTCTTCTTTTTAATCTTCACCCTAAACCCACACAGAGACATTGGAAACAAGTCGTTTACGTAGAAATACATCTGAGCTATCGGAATATCAATATTGTACAGGGTAAAAAGTCCAATCTCATCAATTTCTCTAATAGTTTTTTTAAACACTGAAGGTTTGGTGATAGAAACACCAAAAATCGTACTTTTCTCATGGTCTTCTAGTTTCACATATTTTTCACAGATTCTCACACTGCTTACATTATCATGTGATTCAAGAATTTGTTTTAATCTCTTAAAATCCTTACCAGCATGCCGTCTTGGAACAGCAAAAAATTCAGGACAAAAATCATGAAAGATGTTTACTATCTTTTGCTCTTTTACCGTCTTTACCCAAAGAATAACTCCATTGCCATGGGTAGATACATCTAATAGCCACCCATCAAATTGCTCTTGAAATACCAAACTCTAATCTTTTCCTCTAATGATTTCTTCAAATTCTTTGATCTTCTCTTCTAGCTTCTCAATTCTCTTTTCTTGTTCAACCGCAAAGGAGATGAATAACACTTCTGATAGCATTGGACGTGCACTCATGCTACCCGCATCCGCGTGAATTCTGGCGTAATTCATTAACTTGTTAAATATCTTTTGTTCTTCAGGCCTTAATGCTCTTTTAAAGTTTTTCCAGCTTTCAATCTCGTGCTCTAAAGCAGGCCTAAAAGAAGGAACAGTTCTTCCCATTTTTTACTCATCTAATCTTCGTTAAAATCCCAGAAAGGAAGTGTTTCAGTCGATTAAAAAGAAAATACATAACAAATTTTCTGATTTTTGAACGAAAAAGCAAGCAAAACAATAAGGCAAACTTTATTTCTTGTTGAGATCTAAACTTATTATAATGTCAGAAGATTTAAAAGAGTGGCATGCTCCTTGTGGAATATATTGTAAGCGATGTCCCGGGGTACAAACTTTTGGATGTACAGGATGTCGTGATAAAAAAGGTCAAATTCTTAAGTTTCCAGTTTGTAAAACTTATGAATGCGTCACAAGGAAAGGATATGATTTTTGTTATGAATGTGATGATTTTCCCTGCGAAATGCTCCAACCTATTGTGAATTTTGAAATTTTTACTCCTCATAATTCGAAAGTCTATAATTCTGTTATGATCCAAAAATTAGGATTAGAAGATTGGGATAAAATATGTGAAGAAAAGTCCACGCTATACTATCAAGGAAAGAAAGTACAATTTGGGGGAGATACTCTCACATTGAAAGAAAAAGATCCTAATATGTACAAAAAGAAAGAAAATTAAAATCAGTATTTCAATATTCTTGACTTTTAGTTTATTTCTAATCAATTTTGCACAAAATAAAACTATAAATAGTCAGATTTTCATCAATAATGTATTATGGTTGATCAAAACATACTTTTAAATTTCATTGGTATGGTCTTTGAATCATTCATCTTAATTTTTGCAGTGATTTTACTTGTACTCATACTTAGAAAATATTTCATTAAACGGCACAGACTTACCCTACTGCTTTTCATCATCTTTTTATGTTATACCATCGCAATTATCTTTTCTTGGTTATCGAAAATTTTCGCAGTATTACAGTGGGATGAAGTGCAAGATAATCTCGTAGTTTCTTGGTTCTATTACAGGATATCAGACTTTAGATTCAGTGAATTATTGGTAACTGTCGCAATATTTTTATCTTATATCTTGAAGGTAAACGTTTTTGAAAAGGGTTATAAAACTATATATAAATATATAACTATAGTTTATGGCGTAATTGCCTGTCTTTATATAGTCATCATCTATGAAAATGAGAATGATTTACTAGATGTCGGTGCTTTCATATTTGTTTTCATATATATGGTAATGATTTACGCCCCTTTCCTACGAAGAGCTATACAATCTTATCGAGCAGTAGATGAGAAAAGCTACAAGCAAGGATTTTTATCATTAGCAATCATGTCAATTAGCTTTATGCTGATTTTTCTTGGATTTGCAGTGGATCGAGTATTTATCTTCTTAGGAAGTCTAGGTTTTACTGTGTTCTATTTTCTAGGATGGACTTTTGCCATAATTGGAATTTTTGGAGCGTATTATGGATATATAAGACCAAAAGCAGGTGAGTAAACTATTACTTTTTCAAGGATTAAACATTAAATTTTTTATATTTATTTTTTCTTAATTATCTTTAAAGCAAATTTGAATATTTTAAGCTGTGATTTCTGTGGAAAAGGTAATACAAGATATTTGGATACTAAGCGATGCAGGTGCGGTCTTATTCAATCGAGTTTTAGAAAAAAAAGTGGATGAACAATTAATTGGTGCGTTAATTTCTGCCTTAAATTTGTTAGCTGAAGAATTGGCAAAAGGAGGTTTATCTAATTTTGAGTTAAAAGATAAAAAATATATAATTACAAAACAACATGGAATTACTTTCATTACCAATTCTCCAAAGAAGGCTAAAGAAAAAAATGTCAAAAAAGAATTAAAAAACATTGTTGACAAATTCTTCTCCTTATATCCTCCTGAATTTTTTAATAAATGGGACAATGATATAAGTGTTTTTGATAATTTTGAGGAGCAAATTAAAAGTAGCCTACAAGATACGATAGATAAGTTTGAAAAAGCATTTTGGTAATATCCCTAAATCCAGCAATCGATCGTTGCATTTTTTAACGGTACTTTCTTCTTAGAGGTCCGAGGCTTCCATTTTAACAACCGCTTCTCTGGGAGATAAGGATGTTGTACGAGAACATATTCATCGTATCTTTCATCATCATTTATCATCACTAACACACTCCCAAAATGCGAAAGGATTTTTCCCCCTTTTGGTCTGAAAAGAGAATTCTCGTGTAAAGGGGCAGTTATGATGATGAGGGGTTTTGTTTTCCAGAGTATTTGTTTGATTCCATCTATTGCCCTCAGGAGTTCTTCGAAAGTCTGTTTTTCATACCCTTCAAACATAGTGGTAATTCCAGA
>JBHLLU010000008.1:0-103469 GCA_048938895.1 Promethearchaeota archaeon | reverse complement strand
AAGCTTAATCATAACTTTATGATATTAATAGACCTAATATTAATTAATTTTTGTTTAATTTAAACTTAATATTTCAAATTTTCAAATCTTAAAACAAAAGTAATAAAATATTGTAAAAGGAATGAGCAATCGAACAGGGGATGAGAGAATAATCAAAGTATACAAAAGTTACAGCTAATAATATCCCGAAAGTAAAATAATATCCAAAAAAAGTGATAGTTGTAGATAAAGGTACTAAAAATAGGGGTACATGATATAGTGCAAAAAAGAGCGAAGAAATAAGTATAGAATAGGTAAGTTTTATTTGTGAATTAAATTTATTAATCAGAAAACCTCTAAAGAATGCCTCCTCACAGGGACCGATAATAATGATCTGAAGCATAACAAGAATAGAAATTTGAATAAAGTTAGGTTGCACAGGAACTGTGGTTATTGCTCCTTCTCTCCCTTCTTGGATGAATCCTGCACCAAACAAATTTTCAATAATGACATTTTGAAAAAATAAAATAATTAAATCTCCAAAAGAAAAAAAAATAATACCTATACATAAACCTACAATAACTTTAACGTAAATATCCTTGTTTTTTTGAAAACCCATCTCGAATAATAAGGTTCTAAATTGTTTTTTCTCGATTCTGCTAGAGATGAAGGCTGGTGCTAGTACAAACAATATTTCAAGAAAAACTAACCCAATTAATATCCAGGGATTTTCCCCTAACTGTATTACCATTATATGCAGATAATCTATATCATTTTTATCGAAAAAATCAAAAAATTAAATATCTCATTATTATTATTATTAACTCAATTTTTAAGTTCTCTTAATGACAATAAGAGAAAAGCCTATTAAACTAAAAAACAATAAATTAACCTTTCCTAATTATAAAAGCTCTTTGCTAAACATTAAGGGTTTAACTAAAGAACAAATACTATTAAAAGATATTAAAATAATTGCAGAAGAATTTTCTGAGATTGAACGGCTAAAGAAAGCATTTTCCGATGCTATATTAAATAATTTGGATGATTTGGATTTTACTCAATTTATAAATTATCCTAAATTTTATATAAAAGAGAAATTTATAAAGAAATCATTATCCTCTGCAAATTTAAGAGGCTTAAATGTTGTAAGTGTTGATGGAAGCTCAGTAGCAAAGAAATTCATGAACGTCGACTTTTCTTTCTTAAAAGCCATTGCAGTTAAATATTTTTTTAAAGAAAACCATATTGCAAACATCGAATACTTTCCAGATTTAAGTGGTTTCAACAATTATTTTGTCCAGGGAAATTTCATTAATCGGGATGAAAGTGCCACTGATACTAAATTATCAATGGATATGAAATATATAGAAATCAATTTACTTAATGAGATGATAAAAAGAGCAGATGATATTGATCTCATGATTATTGATGGATCCATAGTCATTATGCCCATTAATTTGCTATTTTCTAAGGATGCTGAAATATCAAAGAAATATGATATTTTATTAAAGGAATATCATAAATTATATACAAACTGCAAAGATAATGGTATAATACTAATTGGTTCTATTAAAGATACAAGAACATCAGCATTATCAAATCTTCTTTGTGAATCGATTCAAATGTTGAAGCCTAGTTACTCTCATTTATTTGATTTTATTAAGGTAAAATACCGAGAAATTGTGGAATATTTTTCTGATGTGGATTTATTTAATAGACTACTGAATAAGTCTGAAAGAAGTTGTATTTTTAATTGTAAAAGAGAAATTGATAAAATAAGAGATACAGGATTAAAAAAAGAAATACCGTATTACTTCCCATTGTCATTTTATGCATTCTATCTTAAAACTACTACTTATGATACCCCTTGTAGGATTGAGTATTTCATGGATGAAAAAGATTCTATTGAAAAGGCATCTGAAAAAGCAGATTTAATTTCCTCAATCCTATTACCAATATCCAGTTTAAATGAGCATTATGGCCTTCCTATTCCTCAAATTGAAGCTCATAAGCGTGCAGTGTTTAAACAGAATGAAGTAGAGCTTTTATTAAACAATCTTACAAGAACATTACATTTGGATGGCATTTCATTATTAGAAAAGAGAAGAAATCGAAGACCTTTTTAAACCTTAATATATTTTAATCTGTTCAAAATAATATCTTCGAAGAATTTATGTACTTTTTCTAGTTGCTCACATTCATAACCCATATTTTTTATTCCTATTTCAAGCTCATCTAACTCACTTTTGCTTGAACTTATATAGTAAACATAATGAGGTTTAGTTAAATTCAAATATTTCCCCATTGTTCTAATGAACTCTCTTGTTATTTCAATTCCTCTAATTCCTCCTTCCCAACTATAATCAATATTCTTTTTCTGAAAACGTTCGTTAATAGTAGATAATGATGGTAAATAAGGAGGATTAAATACAATAATATTAAATGTGGATTTTACTGTGTGAGGAAAAGACTTGAATAAGTCTGAATGTATATAAATTATCTTTTCATTAATGTTATTGCGTTTTTCATTTTCTTTTGCGCATTTAATTGAATCTCCAAGGATATCTGAAGCATAAATTTTGGGATTGAATTTTGGGATATGAGATTTAATTAGCTCAAATAAAATTGCTATTATACCTGTACCTGTGCCCATATCCAATATATATTTAATTTCTTCTAATGGGATTCCATCAAAATAATTATTATCAATAGTCTTCTTGAAGTAGTCAATCAATAGGTATGAATCATCTGAAGGATAGTAAACATTCTTAAAATCACATTCAAATAAAGGATCTAATAGATTATTAATTGGTATCAAACCTCATTTATATGTGGTTAAGAATAAAAAATCTTGCTTAACTCAATAAAATCATCAATTGTGAGATTAAATATTTTCTTATCTTCAAAGTTATTCTCCTTTAACACTTTAAAAATTCTTTCTTTCGTATATGAGAGTTTCTTATTGACTTTGAAAAAGAGATATAAAGCATTTACAATATTTTTATTCTTGTATGGCATTATCCCTGCGATAAATTTCAAATAAAAGTCCCTTGATGCTTTTCTATGTAAAAAAGGGTTAAGATTTTCCTTTGGGATAATTTTTATGAGAGCAAGATCAATTTTGGGGATTGGATAAAAACTATTTCTTGAAATATTAATGTTCAATAGTGGTTGCATAAAACTATTCATGCCCACACTAATTCTCGAGAAGTTTCTATAATTATTAGATGAATAAATTCGGGTAGCAATACTTTTTTGTATAGTTAAAATTCCATAGGGGGCATTTTTTTTGAAAAATATTTTTTCTAAAATAGGACCAGTTATTTTATATGGGATATTAGAAATAACCTTATTATGAAAGGGGATTTCAATTTCTAGGATGTCTCCACTTATGAGTTCAATGTTATCATAAACTGAGAATTTTTCTAATAGATAATTTGAAAGTAGAGAATCTATTTCGACTGCAATTACTTTCTTCGCTTTTTCTATTAAGAGTTCAGTGATTCCCCCTAAACCTGGACCAATTTCTAAGATTATATCCTCGTTTGAAATATTTGATATATTAACGATTTTCTTTATTATATTGGTGTCAACGATAAAATTTTGACCTAAATGCTTTCTTGGTTTGATATTTAATTGGTCGAGAATTAGTTTTACATCCTTGAAATCCATATTAATTATTCATATTTTTGAGTTTTACTAAAAAGGTAATATTTTACATCTCTTTGAAGCTCCTTTATAATTCGTTGAGCAATAAGTTTGGTTGGACTTGAAACACTTGTTCTATCAGAAATGTCTTGAAAATTTGTAAACTTTTGGCGATCTCTTGCTTCAAGAAGCTCCCACATGTGCTTTTGGCCTATTCCTGGCAATAATTTTAAAGCATGCATTCGAGGGGTAATTGAGGTAGAATTATTAAAAAAATTAATGAATTCTTCTTCATACTTCAACACCTCCTTTTCCAGAATGGGTTGAATTAAAGCTTTAGAGGTATTAGTTAAATCATTGTAATCTATTTTCTTTAAAACATCTCCTAATTTATCTTCTTCCACAAATTCCTCATAGGTTTTTTGCTCTTGGACTTTAATATCAGAACTTCTATTTATTTTTACTTCATAGAGAACAAAATCAGGAAAGGTTAGAACTTGGGCTAGTGGTGTTTTTGACCAACTTGGCCTATCTTCCTCGGGGTGTCCATGTAAAAGAAGATCTAAGATTACAACTTCCCGAAATTTTTTTATAAATTGCTTTTTCTTTCGGGGACCACCTTGATAACCTCTTCTCCGAGGAGGACCTCTGTAACGATCTCTTCTTTCCATTATTACCAGGAATCTTAATATTTTTTTTTCCGTTAGCCATTTGATAAATTTTATTTTTATAAACTACTTAATGAGTCGGAATAGTTCATTAGAATTTAAAACAACATAGATTTATAAATTCTTCGATCGAAATTTTAAGAAGTTTTAATTTCTTCAAGCTCTTCGATGATAATCTCTAACGCCTCATCATTAAAAGTTTTTCCTGTAAATGATTTCTCCAAGATAATTCGCAGTTCAGGAACAGTTTGAGGGTCAATGTTAACAATATTAATTGCATAAATTTCTTCAATTTCATACTTGTCCATAAGGAACTTTATTATTTTTTTTGCTGTTTTGACATCTGTTTTTGCGAATCTATTGACATAGTTATATGTAATTTCTTGAAAATGGGACATTCCCTCTTCAGTGTCAATTTCTTCCATTTTTTCCTTTACATAATCCATTATCTCTTTTACTTCTGGGATTGAAACTGTTCTTTCTTCTTTTTTTCTTCCAGACATAGTCATTCCTTCATTGATTTCTATTTTATTTTACAGAAACAGGATTTAATCTTAAATGTTCTTTACCAATTATTAAAGTCTTCTTCGAATTTCCTAATTTTACCTCAACTAAATAACAACGACCTCTTTGGCCTATAACTGTCCCTGTTCGTCCGTGAAATCTACGATTAGGCATTCCACGCTTGTGTTGTGAAGGATCAGTGATAATATCTACTTTATCATTAATATCATAGTCAATTAAATATTTCTCTACAGAACCTAAGCCTCTATCGCGAACATTTTTCCTGTGTTTCTCTCGTGTTTTTTTACGGTATCCTCTGTGCTTGACCAAATCAACCAGCTCGTATTTTTAATTGGTATTATAAATATAAATCAATTTATTTAGTAAATTTATGAATAATTGCTTATTTATTTTTTGATTTTTACTAAACGTATGATTTCTATAAAGCTTATATTGAGATTTCTAATACATCTAACTCTTCACAAACTAACGATATATTAAAAACTTCTGAAAAAGAGGGAGATGTTCTCCCATTATCACCGCTAATTAATTCTTTTATATAGGTTCCTCCCTGTGTTTGGATTACAAATTCGAATAAATTAGATTTAACAAATTTTCCATCTATTTTATACACTTGTTTTCCTCTTATTTTATCAGCACGACGGTGAGAAACCCTGTTAGGAGTTCTTTGTTGTATCTCTTGGTTCTCAAAAATTGATTTCAATTCAATTAATTTTTCTTTAAATTTCTCTTTGGATAACTTTTCAGTGGATTTTACTAATGATTTATAGACCTTTTTAGTGTTTTTTGCTCCAGATTTAAGTTTAATTACTTCTTTTTTTGTGCTATATCTTAACTCTTGAATCTTCACTTTTTTCTTATTCTTTTGATTTGTTTTTCTTTTGATCTTCTCTAAATCTAATTTACGTATCTTTGGGTTTCTTAATTCTATAATGAATGGTCTTCCTTCACCTAACATTCTCACGTCAATGTCTTCTCTTCCTGCACCATGAAATTTAGAATCAATTGCTCCTGATTCTTTGATAAACGCAGGGTTAATTAATTCTTCTACACTTGTTAAATACTGCTTTCCCGTATAATTACATAAGTCGCAACCTTTTCCCATACAACTTTTACAGAACCAATGAGTTTGGGGTATTCCTCGAATTAGTTTCTTGTACCTTCCGTAAATAAATAGTGACTTTGATTTTAATTTGATATCAAAGGAGTTATAATCTATATGATATATTATTAACAAATCTGGATTTACGAATTCTGGAGGTGTATTAAGCGCATCTGTCAAAAATTTACCCACAACACGATTGAAATGACTTTTAAAAGATTCTGCTTCTAATAATGTGAATTCAGCTTTGAATTTATCCTCTTGATTTATTATCTGAGAATCTGGTGTTGTTCCCACGAGGAAATTATTAAATTCAATTCCTTCTACTAAGGAAATTCCCTTGTTTACAAATTTCTCAATTTCTAGGAAAATATTATTACATAAATGGCAAGGTTGATCCCAATAATCTGTTTTAAATTTAATTCCTTCGTTTTTTAAGACATATTGGGCAGGAGAAAACCTTGCATATTCTGCTAATACTTTTAAATTTTTAATTGATGTTTTTTGGTCTTGAATATTATTTGACAAATATTTCTTATGATTTTCCATAGTGAGTGAGAGTAATAAAGATTCACCTCTCGTTTGATTAGTTGTTTGTGAAGCAAGCAAAGAGAACATCCTTCCTAAGCAAGGAATACAAATATAATACTTCTGGTAGATTTGTAATATTTTGTCAAAAATCATATATACTTAAAATAAGTAAATTATTGATTTAGTATTTTATTGATTTTATCTCAATGGTTGTTTAAAAAAATTTTAAAAGCAAAATTTATTTTCCTATATAATTTTATTTCACATTACAGATGAGATAGAGAACTAAAGCCAACAAGTTTTTTCAATATATATCAACTTCAACCAAAATGGAGTAAGTTTTATGTCTGAAAGAATATCAGGTCATGTTAAATGGTTTGATGCCAAAAAAGGCTATGGATTTATATCTGTTGATGATCAAGAAGATATCTTCGTTCATTTTTCGAATGTTCAAATGGACGGGTTTCGGAAGTTGGATCAAGGTGATGAAGTAGAATTTGAAATCACGGAATCAAAAGATGGGAAAGGTCCAGAAGCTTTAAAGGTGAAAATAGTTTCGAAGGACAGAAGATATTAAGTAAGTCTTTAAACTGATCTTTTTACTTCTTCCTCATTTTTATTTTAAAATTCAGTATTTTAGTGATTTGATATATAATTAATACATTCTATATTTAATCATCTTCTTCATCCCATCCGAGTTCTTTCAATACAGAGCCTAATGTTTCGGATTCTTCTTCTAAAACAAACTCCGTATCATATTCAGAAGCAGATGATTCAACATCAAAATCAGGGGGTGCTAATTCTTCCAATGAAGGTAATTCAGAGGGAAAATCTTCTACAGGTGCGGATTCCTCATAAACCTTCGCCTTTTTGGCTGATGCACTTTGATCAGAAGGAGTTTTTTCTTCTATTTCCATTGGAGTATAGTCTTCTAAAGCGACGGGAGGAACTTCATCATCATATACTTTGAATTGTGAAGAAGCTGTAGTAGAAGGACTTTCACTTGATGGAGGGGATGCAATTTTTGGAGTTTCCTTTACTTCATGTTCAAAACTAAGCCCTATTGATTTAGGTATTGAAACAATATTACTTTCTGCTTCTGGTTCAATATCCTCAAATGCTTCTCCCTGAGATTCCCAATCATCTAAAAATCCTAATAGATCATCTAAAGCAGCTTTATCCTCCTCAACTGAGGGTTTTTTTATCACTGAAGTTTCTTCTTCAATTCTTTGGGTTTCTATTTTCTCCTTTTCTGAAGTTTCAAGTGAGAGCATCATTTCAGTTTCCTCATCTCCTGAAATTAATTTATTGAGCTTTCTTGCTAATTCTCTCAAATATCCTAAATAAAATCCTATCCGGACAACAGCTCTCAATCCACTAAATACAATATATTCGTCATTTATTGCCATTAAAATACTATAACCGGAAGAATTATGTAAGACAATTTCAGTTAAAGCCCCATGATCAGTTGCTTGATTTAATCTCAATCCTAAATCAATCAAAGCTGTACTCGAAGCCGAGGTTGCATCAGCATCTACTTCTGAAGAATAAGCAGTTGCTTCTTTCATCCCAACTCTTGATAATACGGCTAAATTTTCTAAATCAGTTTTATTTTCTTCATCTTTTAGTACATACATTATCTTTTGTCTAATATCATTTGTGATCATTGACATTTTTTAATCCTCTATACAATTATTTGATCTGATTAAGATTATAAGTTGAGATTTAATAATAAATAGAAAGACTGTTTTAATATATTTTTTCTTATTCTAAGAACTTATCTAGATTCATTTGAGTAGTAGAATATTGTTCTATCTTTTCAAAAGTATAATCTGATAAATTTGTAATAATATTCTTAATTTCCATTACTACTTCTTCAGGATATTTATCATTTGTATTTATTTGGAATATATTGGTTTTAGTTGAGAAGAATTGTTTATAATAGGAGATGATGGTTAACAAGTAACTTTTGTCATCCTCATTCCACTCCTTTCTAATTTTATCGAGTGAACCTCTTTGTATTATCCTTTTTAGGATAATTTCCGGTTTAGCAGTTAAATGGATAATGTAATCTTCTTTCCACTTAATAGAATTATAGGTATCCAAGATTAGGTTAAAATCTTTCTCTTTCAAATTTAAACTTTTAGAATAAATTAATACACATAACGGAGTTCTGTCTAATATAATAATTCTTCCATTGTATCTATTATCAAAATTCACAATGCTCTGATTTCTTTTAATAAGCTGCTGAAGAAAGTGAATTTCACTTCGAAATCCAATCTGTTTATCAGATGATCCAAATGGAAAAGGTGGTTTTTTTACATATCTTTCAGGAAAAAATTTAAATTTATTATTATCCATTAAGGTTTTTTTGAGAAGATTGAAAACAGTCGTTTTTCCTACGCCATGAACACCCGCAAGCGAAATGACTATGTTATCCTTTGAGCCCTTATTTCTATAATAGGTTTTAATCAATCTTTCTACTCCTTCTAAAAGCAATTATCTCGTGAAAAAAAGATGAATTAATAAAATATATTCTAGAGATTATTGATTTTTCTTATTTTTAAAATTTTATATAGAAATATATTGAGGGGGAAATGATAGTTTTAGATTAAAAAAAGATTAATACAATCAAGAGAATGTTATAGAGAACACTCGTAACCATGGTTGTATAAATGTTACCCCCAGAAATTTCCCAAAGGATTCCTAATATTACGAATCCCAAGAAATTCAAAAGGAAATAAGTAGGATTTGGATAAAGCAACACCATAAAAACTGAATAGATTAAAGCAACTAAAATAATGGGTATAATTTCATTTCGAAACCTCTGTTTTAGGGCATTATGTAAAACGCCCCTATATGCAATTTCTATAGAAATCGCACCTAGGGCAATTAAAACGACGAGTAAAATAACCCATATTATACCTGCATCTCGTATTATCTGGTTCTGTAAAATTATATCTGCTTCCATATCAAAAACATCTAATCCTGCTTTGGCTAGAGTACTTATTAGTGAATTGTAAAGAAGGTTCAGTAATATCAAAGAAAACGCTCCTATCAGACCAATAATAATGCCTATTATAATTTTTTTAGAGTCTTTTATAAATCCTAATTTGGTAAAGTTATGCTTTTTTGAGACGATATAATATATTGGGTAAAATAGTATTAGTACTTCGGGAATTTGACTTACTATAAACATTTGAATTGATTGTTCAATAGAATCACCCCCACCTTGGAAAATTAATAGGAAATAAATTAGAAAGAAGGAAATTATATATATGTATATGCATGTACTAAAAACATTTAACCCTTCCCTCAAGTTCCATTTATCTCTGTTTAAGATAAATTTTTGTTCAGGTTCTAATTTTTTATCTGTAAAGATTAATGCCGGTTTTTTCTGTATTGCTTCTTTCTTAGCGTCAGAAATTTTTTCTAATACAGTATTACATATTGGACATTGATCTAAAACTGTTGATGTAATAATCGAACCACAACCGGGACATTTACGAGAAAAATCTGCCTTTTTTATGGAAACAGGTTTGTGAATTATGCGCTGTTTTCCATCCTCATCTTCAGGTTTTAGTTTTACGATTAATTTACCGCAATGTGGACAATAAGTTTTGCTTTTTCCGACATCTCCTCCACAGTATACGCAGTATTGGATTTTTCTCTTATTATCTTGAGACATAATCAATCAAATGGATTAATAATTAGAAGACTCAGTCAATGACTTAACTTCTTTTTTAAACTTATATTTGGTTTAATATATAAACTAGGTATTAAATAATTTATGTTTATAATTTGAATTTTAATTA
Source organism: Promethearchaeota archaeon (assembly GCA_048938895.1). GTDB lineage: Archaea > Asgardarchaeota > Lokiarchaeia > Sigyniarchaeales > SOKP01 > Loki-b32. Next base: position 93,201 of record JBHLLU010000008.1, on the reverse strand, counting down.
ATAAGTAGATTCAATTGAATTTTTATGAATAGTAAAGAGAGAGTTAGAAGAGCTTTTCATTTTGATAATCATGATCGTGTTCCGATATCCAGTTTTAATTTAAAAACTAATTTTTTTCCAATTACTCAATATCATCCTCGAATCTGGCAAATGAAAGATTTTCCTATATAAGCACAAATTATATCAACTGTTCGTTTTATTTGTCAAAGATAGAAATATAATTGGATAAAATGTTTAAAGAAACGAGCAAATTACCAAACAGAATGGTGGAAATATCCTCATACTAGCAAAGAATGAAATATTTTGTGGAAATCTTCAGGTAGAAAAGGAGAAGATTTAACATTGTAGGGGTAGAGTAAGAAAGAATAAATAATAAGAATTAAATCTTAAGGAATTATAATGATTGAAAAATTATTTAAACAAAAGATAAAGGAGATACACGATAAATACAAGAAAGAAAATGTTCTAATTTTTGATGACAAAAGTAACTTTTTTGGCCAGGAATCTTGGGCTTAGGAAGAATATGTGGAAATGGAGTATTGTTACTCACAAAAGAAGTATTGTTTTTTTGTATGTGGAGACCTAAGAAAAATATCTTGATCCCAGTTGAATCTATTACTGATATAAATAATCCAAAATCTCATATACATAAATCGATCTTAAGACCACTTTTAAAAATCACGTTTAAAAACGAAAAGGGAGAATCTAATTCTGTTACATGGTTTGTACAGCAATTAATTCAGTGGAATGAAATTTTAGAAAATCTAGTTTTAGCTGAAAATTAAATTTATTTGTCCTTTTCCTGCTTTTTAATGTTTTTCTTCGTTACATTTGACAATTCCATTAATAACAAACTATGATACAGTGATATTGAATCATAATACCCATCACTTTTATCGGATATCCCACTATATACTAGTGCCATTTGGGCATTAAGAGCAGCACTTATAAGCAATTCTATCCCCTTATAAATAAGGTTTGGACTCCAAGTACCATTTTGAGGATTAGACCACCAAGTAGGGCAAGAATAGATCCCCCGATTATAAAAGTATCTAGCGGTGTTATAGTAATTCTCAACCACCCAATCTTTTTTTATATCTAAATTGTCAGCTAAATCCATTAGATTGTTAAGACTTTTCATAAGTTTCCAGTAGTACCTATGAATATTGTTGTCTGGATGGTTCCATAAGGGGTAAGGAATTCCTGCCTGAAGATCTTCATATGTTGTACTCCAGCTTGATTCAATTGGTATTATTTTTTTTTTACTTAATGGAAAGTATTGATCTAATTCAGAAATAAAAACCAATTGAATTTTCTCTTCGTTATGAATCAGCTCTAATACCTTTTTCAAAAAAGTTTTCTCATAATTTTTAATGTGATGACCAAAAGTCTCTAAATCTAAAGCATTTATAATATAAGTATTATTATCTAAATCCCCCATATTATTTTTATACATTTTTCCTAAATCTTTAACAAATTTCCTGGGATTTATACTCTTAAAGGCAATCTTATTGCTGAGAATGTCATCTCTAAAGAATAATTGAAGTCCATTAGGAGAGGTATAAATTTTATCATAAGCCCAATCCTCAGGACAGGCAATGCCACTCATAATCACCCATTTGTATCCTAATTGGCTAATATATTTCGCAACACTTCCAGATATAGCCATTTCTGGTGGGAAAAATCCCTTTCTTTCCCATCGACCAAATTCTCTTCGATTAATTTCTTCATTTAACTGAATTTGATATTGAACTTCTTTATTAGGAATTAAAGGTAGTATCGGATGGTATTTAGCAGTGCCTACAATCTCAATTTTACATTCTGCAACGAGATTCTTGATTAAATCCATAGTGTCTGATAAGCCACATTCATATAAGAGATCTACAAGAACACCATTAATATTTAGACAAAATTTTACATCATCGAACTCTTCTAATAAATTAAAAATAGGTTTGTAACTTTCCTTATCAATCTTTTTAAGAATATTGGGTTCTTGAGTTGGTGGCTGGTAAGCATGCAGTAAAGGAGCCCAAAAAGTCGTCATACGTCTTAGTTCACATTAATTTCCTATATAATAATTGAATAAAGATAGTATTTTTAAAACTATGTACAATTTGTTATCATTTTCTAAATGGCTTTTGCAATACTATTTTTCGATTATAGTTTCTTTAATTGGGGTTCCAAAATGAGTTGCTCCTGGACCAAGATGAACCAGAATCTCATCACCAATCTTAATATCTACTACTGAAATGGCATTTCCATCAGCTCCTACTAAGCGTATAGTCTCAGCATTCTGACAAATACAGCTTAGTGGAATTTTTTTATTTGTCATAAATGCTTCCAATTCAAACCTTAACATAGGGCGTGTTTCAATTTTGACTCTTCCTACAGTTACAACTCTTGCTTCACCTTTAGTATTTACTGCTAAAACTTTATCTCCTCCTTTCAATTCACTGAGATATTTAGTGCGATAGAGTTTCTTAGGATCTTCATCAGGTACTAAAACATAGGCAGAAACATCACCAGCATTTACTCTAAATGGTCTCGATGCTACAAATTGAGTCTCAAAAGTTTCAGAGTGTATCAATGTAAATCCACCAGCGGTTGATCCTACTAATAAACCTTCCCCAATTTTAAGAAGAGATGTTGTATCTACACATACTCTTTCAGCTTCACTAATAGTCTCAATATGAATAACCTTTGCTTTAGTAAGTTCAATAAAAATTGTAGCAGTTATTAGATTCTTTAGTTCAATAATATCGTTAGCAGTTTTGGGTTTAAACAAAATTCCATCTACTCCAATTTCTAATGTTTTCATCATAAGTTCAGCTTCTTTGGTTGTGATAACTTCTGCTATTAATTCTGTATCATTATTATGCATTTCTGCAATTAAGTTTTCAAAGGGGATGATTTTCCAGTCCCTAGTCTTTACAATGATGAATTCAACTTGATTACTCCTTGAAAAGTTGATGATCTCCTGCTCATCATCCTTTGTTTTCAATTCTTTATAAAACCCAATATCTGATTTTAAAATATCTCTATCCTTTTGCATTTTATTTAGTTGTTCTTGATTCTCTGCAATAAAATGATTGGAGAGGAGGTTAAAATCTCTAGAATAGAGATTAAGTCTTTCAATTTTTGCAAATTCAGAATATGACTCTTTTGAGATTAAAAAATTCAGAAAGTCCTTATTGAAAGCTTCTTGAACTAACTCTTTAAAATTGTCTTGTTTTTCTTCGAAATTTAAGATTATCCTTTTCATAATATTAAATTCTTAGCCTTTGGACTATGAAAGTTTTTTTATAGAAATTATTTTATTATAATGTACTAGTATATTATTAAATTTTTAAGTTAATAGTTCATATTATTCTTAATATAGATAAATATTATAATAACCACTAAACAGAGTAGAATTAAAATGGGCTTGAAAAAGAAGCTATTTCCACGGAAGGGTAAAGAAAAAGATGATTTGATTTCCAAGGCCAAGGGCCATATACACAGATTAAATGTAATAAATAAGAATTATGCTAAACGTGCTGATATAAGTCGAAAAAACGCTAAGATTGCTTTAAAACGTGGCGAAAAAGATAGAGCAAAAAATTATCTAATTCAATATAAATCGTATAATGCCAAAGTAGATAGATCAAATAATATTAGAGCTAAAATAGAAAGACAAATTCAAGCAATTGAAGAGGGACAATTGATCTCAGCAACGGGAGATATTTTTAGCGGAATACGGGATGAATTAGAATATATAGCCACCAAAGCCTCTCCTGCTAAGGTTGCAGAAATCGCAGAGGATTCAGAAGCATATGTAGCAGAAATTGAAGAGGCTGCCGACATTTTAGCAGGTGACCCAGAAATTGATTTGGCAATTGATGTAACTGAGGAATTAAATCAACTTGAGACAGAAATGTTGCTTGAACAAGGAGGAGCTATGCCAGAAATTCCCTCAGATGACCTACAATATATCCCAGAATATGGGGATGAATTTGAAGAAGAAGTTGAAGCTAAATCAAAAGAAAAACTTCAAGATGAGATTGAAAAATTACGAAAGGAGCTACAAAGTTAATTAAATTTTTCTAATTAAATTTCTTCAAAGCTTGAACCATATTTTTAACTTTTCTTATTGCTATTTCATAAGCGAGATTTTCATCTTTAAATGATCCCTTTAATGCCTCGAATCCACAATCAGGTTTGATAATTAAATTTTCCTTACCGTATTGTTTAAAGGCTTTTTCTAAATAAATTATAAGAGAATCAACGCTTTCAATGTAATCATTAATTTTCATTCCCTCTTCAGGTGGAAATTTAGATTTTACTGTACCTAATGCTAAGAATTTATTAGTATTTAAGAAATGATGCCTTTGGAAAATAGTAAAATTATTTTCATTAGTTCTAAACTCATGGTCCAGGATATTAACATCTGTTTGAAGTAGTAGATCCCTACATTTAGGACTAATTTGTCCACAGACATGAATCGATGATAATGATTTTATTTCAGATATAGAATTATTCAGTATCTTAAGTAGAAAATCCTCAGAGTGGAAAAGAGTTTTTCTTCCAACTAAAAACCCGAGTATTGGTTCATCAATTGAAATAATATCTATACCCATTTTATAATATGCTTTTCCAACTTGTTTCATTATTTCTGAAAATTTTTCTACCACCCAATCTAACATTATCGCTCTAGGCTCTACAAAAATTCTTGGTTTAATACCTGCTGCTAATTTATCTTTCAACACTATTTCAGTTGTCAAGGTTAAAGGCCCTGTCAAACAAGCTTTTGTTCCTTTGACTGATTCAAGGACATGTGGGTGTGCTTTTAAATATTTTAGAATAAACTCTCCATATTCTAAAGCAATGGGTTCTTTGGGAACTTGAAAATCATTAGATAAATAGAATCTATTCCTAACCTTTTCAAGAGAGCTTATACTTTTTGCTAATGGATCTAAAAATTGAGCAATCATAGGAGTGAGTTGAGGATAACAGGGAAAATCCACACCAATTCGAATTAAATCTTTGAAAATCTTTTCCATGTTTTCAATGGTGTTGGATAAAGGCCAGCTCCCGACGACTGTGGAAAATGGAAGTACGTCCATATTTTCTATAAGACTTATATAAATATAAACTTAGTTTACTTAAAAAATGCTAGATCTGCATAAAATATGTGGAATATGATCTTAAGTATAGAATCGTTTGTTATCAAAATTTCTACTATTTTCTTTAAGAGATTCCAACTCTTCTAAGCGTTGTTGTAATTTTTGGATTTTATTATCTATAACATAAACTTCCTTGTTTAAGTTTCTATATGCTTTAAAGTACTCCGCTTCAGAAATCGATCCTTCATCAAATTTAGTTTCAAGTTTTTTTAATGTAGCCTTAAGGCTATATCTATCTCTTTCTAATTCAAGCATTCTTTCTTGTTTTTCTCTGTTTAATTTAAATAATTTTCTCTTGTGTTTATAGGATTGTTGTGGTATTGGGTAATTAGGATTAAACAAATCAGATAGGTGATTTTTATCAAAATTATTGAATTTATTTTGTCCTATAAAAGAATTTTGATTAAATTGATCTATGGATTGTTTATTATATCCTTCTCCATAATGTAAACTTCCGTATAAAAGATCTCTTTCATTATTATTATTTAATTCTTCGAAATTGGGATTTAATTCTTGAGAAGTTTGATAATTTTGAAATCGATTTGGATTAATGAAATTTTGTGGAAAAAATCTACTAGGATGAGGATTAGATCTTGAATATTGATTTACAGGATTAACATTGATTCCGGGTAAGGAGTGAACTTGAGTGGGAGGATAAGCTTGAAAAGGGTGATTATTATGAGTTTGGGATATAAATCGATTGCTCTCTAACTGACCGAAATTTGGATTTTGATAATAATTTCTAAGATTTTGGACTTGAGGGATTGAATCTTGAATTTGATTGGGGGACGCATTAATACTATGAGGGAATTGTGGATTAAATTGATTAATGCTCTGAGAATTGTTATTATATTGACATTTTAAACTAAAAAAAGAATTAATACATTCTTCAATAAAATTTTCTAATTCAGTTAAATCAATAACAACTCTCTGTAAATTTTCTGCTGATTTACAATCATAAACTGTAGATTCATCAAATGTCCTTGCTAAAAGAATATACTCAATTACTCTCGAAAGAGCATTAGGTGATAATGAAAATTCATATTTGCCGTATTCGAATTCAATATACAACTTTTTAAAGATTCTTCCTTTTTCTCTTATCTTTATTAAATCCTGTACCGGAGCTTTAAATACAAGGGCTTTCTTTTTTTTTCTTATACCATACTCATGAATGAAAGACAAATCTAAATTAGTAATAAATAGAACTCCTCTGTCTTTTTTATATTTATCCTCAGTATTTAATCCATTTGCTAATTTAGCATAAATTGCATAAACAGGTTTTTCTTTATCTGCTAAATGTATTAATTTCTTATAAGTTGAAAAATACCAACTGATTTTACCAATGAATTTTAGATTCTCCTCAAAAGATATTATACTATCTTTAAAAGTTTGGACATTACTGGATACAAACTCATTGATAGAATTATAACTCCTTAAAAGGTTATCAAAAATACCCTCAATAATGGTTATGTTAGAATTTGGCTGAGCATAAATATCAAAGAAATATTCTTTATATAAAATGATTTGATTAAAGTGAGCATTTATTTTGTCATATAATGTATTTTGTACATATACAAATAGCTTAAAAAGAGCTAATAAATCTGATTCCATTTTAGGAAAGTGAAAACATCGAATAGGAGGATCTCTTGCCTTTTTTATCTCTTGACGTATAAAAAATAATTTTTCTAAAGATTCTCTTAAAGGATTTATAAAAAACCTTGAATTCTTTATCAATTCTAAGAATTCTTTTTCTAAATCTTCTTTTTTCTCATAAATATTAATAATTTTATGTGAACCACATTTAGGACACGATTTTAATGGTTGGTTTATCTTAACTATGTTCTCGCATCCACAATCTTTACAAACCTTCCTTTTATCAGAATTAAAAGATTCTATATTTTTTGAATTACAATCCTGACAAACATAGAAATCAACTTTTTTTTCATGTAAGCAGTCAGAACAACAATTAGCACCACAATCTTCACAATAATAAGTCAACTGCACATATCTTTGACAAAATCGGCAAATCTGATCTGACATTTTTAAAGATAATCCCAATTAAATAAATTCAAAATTCTTTACAAATCGCGTTATCTATGATATAACAATGTCAGAAATACAAAAAAGAATATATTATTCATGTATCATGTAATATCCAGATATAATGAAATAGAAAAAATCAAAACCTATTTAATTATTTTAATCTTTGTTCCAAGGGCTTGGCCTGGAACTCCTGCTTTCTTAAAATGGGCTCTTACAGCACCATTATTACCATGTGCGCGTGTAATTACACCCTTTAATTCCTTACCAGACGAACTTTTCCAAACAACAGTTCTACCGATAAGTCTATTTGCATCTTTTCTCGAGTTGATATTGGAGAAAACTAAAATGCAGTGTTTCTGGTGGACTGTATGACGTCCTCGTTTATAATTTGAGATAACACCTTCCATACCTAAAATATCCAATTTACTCTGTGACATTTGATTAATCAATGATGAATTTATTGAAATATATTAAAATAAGAAATACTCTTGAACTATTAAGTTTTATTAAAACAAAGATCTGTGTAACTTTTATATAATGTCTATTAAGATGGAAGGCATTAGGTATGATTAACAATCTAGCATCTCATAAGATTTGTTCCATGCTTCAATATTAAGCTTTTTAATCTCTGCTACTAAATGATCTTCAGGAGTTCGGTTATCTTGATGTAAAATGTTGTCTACTTTGGAAATTACTGAATCTTCAAAATTCATTATTTCAATTTTTCTATTGACTGGTTTCCTAGCTGAATGTTTACACCAAAACCAATTAGAATCGATCATAGCATAGGGTCCAGAATCATAAAATTTCTGACCTTCAATAGGGAAAGTATAGGGTTTATAAATACTAACACAAGGGAGTGTGGTTCCTGTAAGCCAATGTATTGATTTTTGATCTTTAAATAAATGTGAAACTTGTGATCCGGTTGATTCAAAGCCCCCGTGCATACAAATTCCGACTTGATGTTCTCGTAGAAAATCCATCATAAGTCTAGGAGTTATATTACCAATGTTCTTATTCAACAATTTATAACCTTTTCCTTCTCTTGAATAAGGCGATGGTATATAATTAACAGGAGATCCTGAAAAAGTCTCTGCAAAATCGAAGTCTTCCTCATCTTTACAAAAATTTCTCTCTATTGCATGCTGAATAATACCCTTCCTTCTTAAATCTCCTTTTCCTCTAATTGAAATATTATTAGAAATTGATCTAACATTTTTCACCTTTTCAGCAATCCACCATTTATCAGCAGTTTCTAATACAAATGCTTCATTCGGATCTGCAATTATATAAGAATTATGATATACCCAAGTTGGATCATTATATGCACACCCTCCCCCTTGTCCATAAGTTTCTAATAGATTAACGATGATATCTAATGCATCTCTTGCTGTTTTTCCTCGTTCAAGACCTAATCTTAATAAGTCCATTCCTAATAATCCAACACTTCTTATTGGTTCAAGAGTATATACCGCTTCGTTCCCCATAACCACACCATGCTCATTTGTGCCCATTTCTGCTCCCCACATCCACCATGGTTGGCTCAAAAGAACAGCTTCAGTTTCTTTAACTTGAGGAATTTCGATATGTGTACATTTCAATATCTCTCCATCCTCATATTTCGTGCGGGGGACATATACTATTAATTGAGCCTCATCATAAGGACGATCTGAATTCTTTCCAAAAATTGTGGTCCCATCTTTACTAGCATTTCCAAGTGCAACAAATGTATCACACATTAATTAATCAACTTTTCAGACCGTTCCCAAGCTTTTTTATTGAGAGATTTAATCTTTTGAGTCGTTTCTCCTTCTGATACTTCATTCTCCTTCGAAAAGATTTCATTAACCTGTAAAATTAAGTCAGCCTCTACTTCCCTAAGTTTCTTGTAATATTTATCTCTCTCAGGATTTTCATTATTTGGTCTTGAAATAAAATGTTTAATGGAGTCTAAGTGTCTTTTCCAAAACCAATCTGGATTCACCGTAGAATATATTTGTGGTTCAAAAATTTCTAGATCTTCTATTGGAAACATATAGGGCTTAAAAATACTTAAACAGGTTAAACTGCTTCCAGTAAACCAGTGAATAGATCGATTATTTCCTTCTGGAATATATGAAACTTGAGAACTTGCAGTTAGATCTTTTCTTTTATGTCTACAAATATTTCCCTCATGTTCTCTTAGAAAACTCATCATTAAAGAAGGAGTAATTTTTCCTAAGTTTTCATTTAGTTGATTAGTAGAACATTCAATGTAATTAGGGAAAGGTCTTTGCGATGAAAATGTCAAAGCAAAATCAAATTCTTTATCATCTTTACAATAACCTTTTTCTATAGCATGTTGAATGATACCTTCTCTTCTTAAATCACCTTTTCCTCTTATAGAAAGATCATTGGAAATTGTTCTAAAATCATTAACTTTTTCCATTACCCACCAATCACCTGCAACTTCTAACACATAGGCTTCTTTTGGATCTGCAATTATAAACGAATTATGATAATTTCCACCACCTTGAAAATGAATGCCTCCTTGACCAAATTTTTCAATCAATTCAATCATAATTTTTAATGACTCTTGTGCAGATCTTCCGCGTTCAAGACCCAATCTTACAAGATCCATCCCAATTAACCCTGTATTTTTTAAAACTTCCCTAGTTGCTATAGCTTCATTTCCAATAACAACTCTATATTCATTAGCGCCCATTTCTGCCCCCCATAACCAAAAAGGTTGTGAAAGAATAATAGCATTAGTTTCTTTAACCTGGGGTACTGATATATAAGTACATTTAAGATCCTCATCTTCAAAATATTTTTTATGAGGAGCATAAGTAATTAATTGAGCTTCTGATATCTTTCTATCAGAATTTTTACCAAAAATAACACTATTATCTGAAGTAGCTGTGCTTAGGGCTACGTAGGTGTCACACATGATATCAAATTGAGAATTTTTCTTTAATTAAAAATGTTTTATTTTGATTATTAAAAATACCTTAAAAAGGTTTAAAATTTTTTAAGCACGCCAAATTCCTATGTCTTCTTCGAATCCTAGTTTTTCAGTATTGGTTTTTTCTCCATTACAAACATCTACTAGCTTTTTCCATAATAAATCTGCTATGTCTTCTATTGATTTACCATTGGTTATGATTTGGCTGGCATCTATATCGATATTGTTTGCCATATATTCACATGTTCTCGGATTTCCACAAATTTTAATTACTGGAGCTACTGGAGATCCAAATGGAGTACCACGACCAGTTGTAAAAACAATTACATTAGCACCCGCTGCAGCAAGAGCAGTTACAGATATAACATCATATCCGGGCTCCACCATTAACCACAATCCTTTTCCTTTAGGTTTTTCTGTGTATTGTATAACTCCCTGTATAGTAGCTTTTCCCCCTTTAGCTATATTTCCTAGTGATTTTTCTTCAGGTGTACTTAATCCACCAACGATATTTCCCGGAGAACGATTTTCAACTTGTTTTCCTTTAAATAGGTTCATAATTTCCTGGGCAACTTCTTCATTTATTGCCCTTTTACTTAGTAAATGTTCAGCTCCTGCCCATTCTGCCATTTCTGGAAGGATACTGGTTCCTCCCAAGTTTACTAATTTATCAGACACAATTCCAAGAGATGGATTCGCCGATAACCCTGACGAAAAATCGCTCCCTCCGCATTCTAAACCTAACGTAATGTGGGAAAAGTCAAAGAATTCTCTCTTTATTTCATCTGCTTCTTTAACAAATTTTTTACATATGCTTACGCCTTTATCAATTGCACCGATCGTACCTCCTTTAACATCTTGAATATTAAAGGAAGCTACTGGCTTTTCATACTTTTTTACTTGATCAGCTAAAAAGTTGCTAAAAATAACTTCACACCCAAGTCCAATAACTAGAGTAGCATATACATTTGGATTACTTGCTAGACCTGCTAAAATATTAAATGTATTTGATAAACCAATTCCTCCTTCACCGCATCCGAAAGGATGAGTAATTGCTATTCCATTATCTATTTTCTCAGCAACTCTTCGAGCTACAGTATTCGCACAAGCTACAGAAGACAAAACAACTATTTTATTTCTAATGCCGACCTTTCCATTTAGACGTGGGTACCCAAAAAATCCTTCATCCATCCTTGGTCACCTCTAAATAATTACTTCTAATATTATGACTATGAATCCAATCACCCTCATTAATTTCCTTGGTTGCAATTCCTATTATTTCACCATATTTGATCACATAGGATTCTTTTTCTATATTTTTTAAAGCAAATTTATGCCCAAAAGGAATATTTTGGTTTGTTTTAATAACCTTGTTAAATATATGCATCTCAGTATCTTGAGGAATGTCTTTAAGAGCGGTAGCACAATTATCCATATCTAGATCAATAATAATATACTTATTTTCCATAAACATCGCTATATTTATTTTTTCTTTTTATTTTAAACCTTTTTCTAAAGAACTGCTATAGCATCAATTTCAATCAAGCCCTCAGGAAGAGGACAAGCGGCTTCTATAGTTGTTCTTGCAGGAAATTTTTCTTTTACTCCATTTTGTTCAAAAAAGGCCTTATAAACTTGATTCATCTCCCTAAAATCTGTCATTTTTTTCAAAAAAATTGTTGTTTTTACGATATCCGAAACTTTTGCTCCTGCAGCTTCTAAAATTTTTTTAATTTTTCCCAAAGCAGTTAGAGTTTGATTTTTAATACCTTCTACACCAGAATCCATAACTTGACCTGAAATAAACAAAAGGTTTCCCGCTTTAATAGCAAGACTATAGGGTCCCACCTTGGAACCACCCGTATTAATCACTTCGAAATTACCCATTTTGTGATTCACGTTTTCAATTTCAAGTAATTTAATTTTTTATTCTATTCAATATAAAATCTTTTCTTTAGATTATATCATATTCACCTAATTATTTACTTTTTGATGTCTTTGAATCATTCAAATCAAATTTTAATTAACTTTTAATAAAATTCTTTTTTTAAAGACTTAGATTAAAAGCAACTTGAATGAGAATTTTTTCTTTTACTTTTAACAGTGTTTAAATAAAATAGGAAGTATCGTGACCATAAGTAAAGTTTGGATATTCACTTTTGAATATGCAGGAATTATTAAAGTAGGAGGTTTAGGAGAGGTACCCGCTAATCAAGCAAAACATTTGGGAGTTGATTTTGAGGTTACCGTCTTTATTCCATCACATGGTCAATTAGACAACCTTAAAAAAACATATCCATTTGAAAAATTACCTTTCAATTGCGTGGGCCAAATAAATCCCTCTGTTTTTGGATCAAATGATTCCGAAAGTAATTATATGATCTCTTTTCATAAGTTTGAAATAAATAATGTAAATATTGTTATTTTGTCAGGGGAAAATCAATTTACCAATCGATTTTTAGATGATCCTGCAGTGTACAACCCTAATACCCTCAGTGGTAAGATATTACTATACAGCATTGGAATGCGGTGTTATATAGATTACATCATTGACAATCAAAGAGAATTCTCACCAGATATAATACACATACATGATTATCATGCGGTTATCCCATTCATTAGTATAAAACAAACTTTGATAAAAAATAGATTAGATGTTCGTTCCATAATAACAATTCATCTATTAACTTGGCCAAAATATGAGAAAGAGTTTTATTACGGATGTGGGATTGATGATACTCCTATTACGATACTTTTAAAAGAGGGTTATAGTTTGCTTTCATTAAATGAGATTTTTAAATTATCTCAAGATTCTTATCAAGTTCCTTCTGTTGAAAAGATTGGTGCTGTTGTTTGCGATATGGTAACAACAGTTAGTCAATCTTATTTAATTTCAGATATAATCCCGAATTGTGGGAAGGAATTAATTGAGTTTAAATCAGATTTTATTTGGGATGGTTGTGATTGGGATTATACAGAGATTTTTCAAGAAGTATTGGATAAACACGGAAGAGAAATTAGGTTAGTATTGAAAATCCCTGACAATAAACATATTACACTAGCAAATATGAAAGACTATCTCTTAACATATAAAATTGCTCATTTAGACAAATCACCTCTAATTCGTTCAACTAAAGTACTTAACGCAATAAATGAGATCTCAGATGGTGAACAATTCTATAAAGATGGAAATATAAGAGCTTTTGCAAATTCAGGCCCTTTAGTAATTACAACAGGAAGAATATCGCAGCAAAAGGGTTTTGAAACTGTTTTTGAGGCTATTCCAAAAGTTATTGAAAAAATTCCAAATGCAAAAATCTTGTTTTTAATTCTCCCTACTGAGTATAGTATCGGGGAAATCAAATCATATGCCCAAATAGTAAAAAAATATCCTAATAATATTCGAATAATTTTTGGAGTAGCAAAAGATATATTTTATCTAGCTCATATATCCGCAGATGTGTACTGTGCTTTATCAAGATGGGAACCTTTTGGTATTATAGCATTGGAAGCAATGTCATCGAAACTTCCTATTATTGCAACTCGTGTTGGAGGTTTTCAGGAAACTATTATTGATGTTAGAAATTTTCCCGAAATAGGAACGGGTATTTTAATAGAAAAAGATAATCCTTATCAATTTTCTAATGCCTTAGTTTCTCTCTTCCTGCTAGCTCAAATCTCCAAAATTGTAGAAAATCAAAAATCGATTTATGAACAGAAGATACTTAATTTGGTTAATCTAATTCCTGATGAAATTATAAAATCTTTAGTTTTATTGGATCCTTATTTCTATAATAAAATTAGAGAAAACTGCTATAGGAGAGTAGAAAAAAACTTTCGATGGAAAATTGTCTCAAAGAAACTAGCAAATCTTTACAGTAAAATAATGGATGTGAAATATTCTAAAACTTTGGAGTAAATAGGTTGATTCTGTCAAAACGATCGGTTTTTCTCAGCTTAATTTCTATTTTAGTTTTAAGTACAGCAAGTATTGGAATGGTTACCTATATGCCGACTTATCTATTATTCTATGGAACGGAAAAATCAATAATCCAATTAATAATGACAATCTTTCCATTAACATTATTTATATTCCCCCCAATTTTAGGAAAAATTTCTGATAAAATTCAAAATCGGATTTTTTTTATTATATTCGGCGCTTTTGGGGTTAGTATCTCTTTTGTATTATTAATATTTACGAATAATATATTCTTGGTAGTTTTGCTTTTTTTAATTTATGGCTTTTTTGGAGCGAGTTATAGGACTATATTTACTTTATATAGTGAACTAGTTCAAAATAATCAGAAGTATATTTCAATTTATAACGCCCTTAGTACAGGTGGGTGGTTTGCGGGAAGTCAATTAGGAGGCATTTTTATTGAACTTTATACCATAGAGAATATATTCATATTTTTATCCATTATTTCATTGTTGAATTTGGTTCTCGTTATTTTTATAAAAGAAAATAGGAGTGTTATAATGGATCATTATCAGAAGATTACTACTGAAGTTTCTATAGAATTCAAGGAAGGAAAAACAGTTCCAAATTCAATATATTTTGGTTTATTTTTTAGAAGTTTCGGTCTAAAACCGATAATCACTGTTTTGTCAATAATTATGCCATACCATGGCGTCACTAATGACACACAAATTGGATTTTTGATTGGTTTAAACTTCTTAATTCAAGTAGCTCTAATGCTTTTAATGGGTTATGTTATTACAGATAAAAATGATAAATTTATCCTAATATTTGGATACCTCTTCAGTGCCATTGCTGCTCTAGGATATATAATTGCTAGTGATTTTTTTGGTTTTTTCCTAGCTCAAATTTTTGTAGCGTTTAGTTATTCAATGCTATGGTCTGCAAGTATCTTTTTAATTGCTGAAAATTCAACTCCTTTGAATAAAGGGATATATATGGGTTATGCTAACGCAAGTAGTTTTCTTGGGAGCTTTCTTGGAGGATTATTTTTCAGCCTTTTGTTATTGATTTTTAGTTTTAGTAATAATGATTATGATCTTGCGATATCTTTCATGATAATCTTTCCAGTATTAGCTGCTATAACTATATTACTAAAATTTAAACCAAATCAACGATTGTCTAAAAAAATTAATTCCAAAACAAATTCAGGTTCTGGAGTAGTGCATTAGGTTTATCCGGGATAATCTCCAATTGTTTGCGAACCCATTCAGAAATCCACTTATATTTTGCCTTAAAACGACTATCCATAAAAATTATTGCCCCTTTATCAGTTATTTTTCTTATAGGGCGACCAGAAGCTTGATTTGCTCTTTGGATTGCAGGATAGAGGTATGCAAAATTCCATCCTTGTTTATTAAAAACTTTATCATAATACTTAATCTTAGCTTCAACTCTAGGTGTAGGTAAATGGTAAGGAAAACCAGCAATTACTACAGAATTCATGTAATCCCCGGGATAATCTTCCCCTTCTGAGTTCCTACCACCACATACCCCCAATAACACAGCACCGCCATTTGATGCAAATGATTTAAATTCCTCAATCATAGTATTATTTTCTGAAGCTGATAATCTCGGTTCTTCGATGAATAATTTCTTACCATTTTTTTTTGCTATTTTATCAATCCCATTTGAAAAGAGTCCATTAAGTATCTGATATGAAGCACAAAAAATTCCAATATTAGCAGGTGTACAAGAAATTACTTCATCTAATTTTTCAATCATTTTTTTGAACATCGCAGGGGTACGATTACTCCTTTTTGTATCAACTCCTTCAATTATAACAGCCTTAATATTTTTTTTCTGAAAGGGA
The DNA here is from genome assembly GCA_048938895.1 of Promethearchaeota archaeon. Taxonomy (GTDB): domain Archaea; phylum Asgardarchaeota; class Lokiarchaeia; order Sigyniarchaeales; family SOKP01; genus Loki-b32. Next base: position 77,260 of record JBHLLU010000008.1, on the reverse strand, counting down.
GAATTTGCAACCATACCCTTATAACTTTTGCCACTCTCATTCAATCCCATTAAATTATTATACACATATGGATTAACTGTTCCAGAAAGACTTAAGGATGTGTATGCTGTTTTCAAAATAGGGATTACGATTTCTCTTGGATCTAATGCTACTATTTCAAGTGAAATTGAACTTTTTCCTTTTCTTTCCCTAATATTTGTACAGAAGAAATAATTATCAAGATTAAATGTTTTTAACCATTTAATCCAAAAGTCAGCGAAAGTTCCTAAATAATCTCTGGAAATTTTACCATTAGCTAGTTTTTCTTCATGAATAGAAACACTAAATTCTTGGATATCATTGACTAGGTTCTTAAACTCATTTAAATCTCTAATATTAAGGTTTTCTAAAAGGGTTTTTAAAAATGCAATTGGATTCAGCTCTTGTTCCCCCTTGTTCAAAAGCTGTTTTTTCTCAGTTAAGTAATCTAATAGATATATAACAAAGTTCTGCATAAAATTAGGAGAACGGTACATCTCAAGATCTTTTAGGCAAAGTCTTAACGAATAAGGGCTTAACTTATCTGAATTCACTTCTGTCGCTATATCAATTATATTATGGCATTCATCAAGCACGATAATACAATTGTTAAGCTCTTGTTCAATGAACTGAATAAATTGATTTCTAATATCTGGATTAAATAACCATTGATAATTACATATGATAATTTTCATATCTTTTAACAAAAATTTGCTTAAAAAATAAGGACAAATTTGTTTGTCTTTACAGAAGGTTATCAGCTCTTCAGCATCAATTGGTTTTTCAAATAATTCTGGTGCTAATTTCATAGCACTTTCGGTATCCCCTCTTTTCTTTAACAGATTTAAAAAGTATTTACAATTTCTATTTTGTCTTAAATCTGCGCAAACTGACATAGATTCTTTCGGATTTAATTTCAATGAAAGTAGTGTTTCGTTTAAACACATTTCATTACGTCCTCTAATTGAGATGCCATTTAATTTTAATGAGAGTTTTTCATTTTCAATTTCCTGAGAAATTTTGATTAGTTCTTTTACAACTCTCCTGTTTTGAGCGTGAGTCCTGCATGTATATATAATTTTTAAGTTTTTTTCATAGGCTAATGGAAGAAGCCCACTTAAAGCAATAACAGTCTTACCAGTTCCATTTGGGGCTACTAACAAGATATTCTTTTTAGATTTTGAATCTGTCTCAATTTGCTTTATGAGATTTTCTTGTTCTTTTCTAAATTTTTCATAAGGGAAAAAAGATAAATAACTTATTGTTCTACACCAGAATCTAATTTAAGTAATGCTTACTAAATTTATTTTTTTAATTTTTATATTGCCAAGGAGTATAAAAATTTATTCAAGTTTCAATATTAATCATGTAATACAGGTTTACGAGCGGCAAGTACTGCATCCAAACGCTTTACGGGAGTATTATGTGGTGCAGATCTTAGAATTTCTGGATCAGATTCTGCTTCCTTATAAATCTTATTCATAACCTCTAGAAAATAATCTAATGAGGTTTTTGATTCAGTTTCAGTAGGCTCTATCATCATAGTTCCTTGGATTATTAAAGGAAAATAAATAGTTGGTGCATATATTCCATAATCAAGTATTCTTTTGGCGATGTCTTCAGTTGTTATGTTGTTAGGCATATTCCGGTCAGAAATTACGAATTCATGTTGACATATTCGATTAAAAGGAAGAAAATATTTTTTTTGTAGATGTACCCGTAGATAGTTAGCATTTAAAACAGCCATTTGACCCACTTTTTTCAATCCCTCGCATCCTAATGCTAAGATATAAGCATACGCCCGAACAATTACTCCAAAATTACCCCAAAATGCCTTAATCCTGCCTATCGATTTTTCGTTTGATTCACGACACATCATACCGTTTTTAGTAGAAACAATACAGGGAACAGGAAGAAATGGACTAAGTTCTTGCGTCACACCGATCGGTCCTGACCCGGGACCTCCTCCTCCGTGAGGAGTTGCGAATGTTTTATGCAGATTTAAGTGTACAATATCAAATCCCATGTCTCTAGGTCGACATATTCCTAACATTGGATTAAAATTTGCACCATCATAATAGCATAGACCTCTATTATTATGGACAATTTGGGTGATCTCCTTAATTTGTCTATCAAAAACTCCAAGAGTATTAGGATTTGTCAGCATAATCCCTGCGACATCACCTTCCTGCATTGCAAATCTTAATTCTTCGATCGGAACTTCTCCTTGATTATTTGATTTTAACTCTATTATTGAAAAACCTGCCATTTTAGCTGATGCAGGATTAGTTCCATGAGCAGAATCAGGTACAATTATCTTATCTTTTTTAATCCCTTTATGCTCAAAATATTTCTTCATAATCAATAATCCAGTTAATTCTCCATGTGCCCCTGCTGCAGGTTGAAGTGTAAATCCCTCCATACCTGTTAATTCTCCTAAATATTTAGAAATTCTATTTAGTAATTTAGTACATCCCTGATGCTCTTCTTGTAAGGGGTGAACTTGACTGAATCCAGACATTCTTTCGACATATTCGTTTATTTTTGGATTATATTTCATCGTACAGGAGCCTAGAGGATATATTCCTGTGTCTACACCATAATTTCTATGACTTAAATTCACGAAATGACGGACTATTTCAAGTTCTGGAACATTTGGGATCGGTAAATCATCTCTCAATAATGCTTTTGGAATAAGATTATCTAGTTCAGCAACTTCAATATCAAGTTTTGGTACATAATTTTGCTGTTCTCCCTCAATTCCTTTTTTTAATATTGATTGAATCTTCATAGGCTACCCTCTTTACTCATTTTTGACGATAATTGAGCTGCTTGAATAAATAAATCAATTGAATTTTTTGAATTCATCTCAGTGACACAAACAAGTGCAACATCTTTCATATTAGGGTAATATTTAGCTATTTTCAAAGGAGGAAGTAAATTATTTTGTTTACAGTTATCAATTAAAGAATCAAGATTAGGGCATTCAAGCAAAAATTCGTTATACGTGGGTTTAGTGTTTAAAATTTTATATCCAGGGATCTTATTAAGTTCAGATCTAACATAATGTGATTTTTGAACATTTTGAGATGCAATCTCTTTTAATCCCGTATTTCCCATTGATAAGAGATAAACTAATGCTGCAAGTGCACATAATGCTTGATTTGTACAAATATTCGAACTAGCTTTCTCACGTCTAATGTGTTGTTCACGTGCTTGTAATGTAAGAATAAAACCTTCTTCTGTTCCATTAATCTCTTTAGTTTTACCGATTAACCTCCCTGGTATTTTTCTTAAGTATTTCTCTTTAGCTGCAAAAATACCAAGACTAGGTCCCCCAAATGAGGGATTCATTCCAAAAGATTGGCCTTCTGCTACAAAGATATCTATATCTGTTTCACCAGGGGATCTAATAATACCAAGGCAGGTAGGGTCGGTCATAACTTGAATTATCAAGCAATTTGGAGTTTTTTCTTTAACAATTTTATTGATTTTTGTGATATCTTCAATATCGCCAAAGAAATTTGGACTTTGTATCAATAAAGCGGCAACACCTTCATTTAGATTGTCCTTTAAATCATCGTCAGAAACTTCTTTGAAACTAATATCTCGACCCCAACAATAAGTTTTAACTACTTCTATATATTCAGGATGTATTCCTTCGAGTATTAATATAGAATTTTTATTAGTAATCAATGTTGCCATAATAGCGGCTTCAGCTAGAGCTGTAGATCCATCATACATACTTGCATTTACAATGTCCATTTGAGTAAGTTTTGAGATAATTGTCTGGTATTCATAAATGGCTTGTAAGTATCCTTGACTTGCTTCAGCTTGGTAAGGAGTATAAGAAGTATAAAATTCAGGTTTAGAGATTACATAGTCCACAATTGAAGGGATATAATGATAATAACATCCCGCACCTAAGAAAGAATTAGAGTAAATTTTATTTAGGTTAGAAATCTCTGACATATGGGTTAAAAGGTCAGGTTCAGAATAACCTTTCGGTAAATTCAATCCCTCAATAATTAATTCATTAGGGATATCCTGAAATAATTCTACGATATCGTCTATTCCAATTACCTTTAACATTTTTTTAACTGTTTTTCGATCGTGAGGAATAAAATCCACTTGACGTTTCAACTCATTTAATTAATAAAAATAATTTAACGAATAAAGAAAAAAAAATATTATTATTCTTCAGATTTAACTAATTCTTTATATTTTTCCACAGATATAAGTTCATCAATTTCACTAGCATGTGAAATTTCAATTTTCATCATCCAGCCTTTATCAAACGGTGATGAATTTACAAGTTCAGGATGTTCAGCAAGTTGCATATTCACTTCTATAATTTCTCCTGATAATGGCATAATAAGATCACCAACAGCTTTCACTGATTCTATTTCACCAGCATGACTTTCTTTTTCAAATACCATCCCTACTTCAGGAAGTTCAACAAATACAATATCTCCTAATTGATGCTGGGCGTAGTCAGTTATACCTACTATTGCTATACTATTCTGCAGATCAACCCATTCATGAGTAGTTGTATATTTTAAATCACTAGGAAAATCATAACTCATTAATATTCACATATTTTCACATTGTTTTTCGGTTTTACACATTTCGATAAAATGGCATATCAACAATAATTCCCTTTAAAAGCTTGTCCCTTATCTCAATATCAACTTCAGTCCCCACTTCTTTATATAGTTTGTTTACCAATCCAAGCCCTATTGTCTTTTTAAGAGTAGGTGAAAAACCTCCTGAGGTAACATATCCAATTTGGTTTCCATTTTTAAAGATTTTGTAATTTTCTCTAATAATACCTTTATCTAATAAATTGAGACCAACAATAATTCTTTCTGTTCCTTTAGATTTTTGTTGCATTAGAATTTCTTTACCAATATAGTTAATTCCTTCTTTAGGCTTTACCAACCAATTAAGTCCTGCTTCTATAGGTGTAATCGAATCACTTATTTCATGTCCATATAAAGAATAACAAGCTTCTAGTCTTAAGGAATCCCTTGCACCTAATCCCGCAGGTGTTGCACCGGTATTAATTAACTTTTCCCATATTTCAGATGAATATTTTTTTTCGAAAGAAAGTTCAAATCCCCTCTCACCGGTATAACCCGTTCTAGCAATAAAAATTGGTATATTACCAAGATTACAATTTCTGAAATAGAATCTGTTAATTTCTGATAAATCAGTATCTAAGAGAGGTTGGAGGAGATCGTCTGCTTTAGGACCTTGAAAGGCTAAGCGAGTACGCTCAGTCGAAATATCTTGAATGGTCACATTTTTTTCATTAATATGTTTGTTTAACCATTGGAAATCCTTTTTAATATTTCCCGCATTAACAATCATTCTAAAAAGATCTTCTCTTTCTTCATAATAAACTAAATCATCAACCACGGTTCCATTTTCATAACACATGCAAGAGTATTGTCCTTTGGATATCTCTAATAACCGTAAATCATTTATCATAATAAATTGGAGAAAAGAAAAGATATCTTTACCTTCTAATAAGAACTCACCCATATGTGATATATCAAATAGTCCTGCATTAGAACGAACGGCTTCATGTTCCTTAATAATACTCTCATACTGAACAGGCATGAGCCATCCAGAAAATTCAACCATACGCGCTCCAAGTTTACGATGAACGTCGTAAAGAGGTGTTTTTCTACCTTTGAGTTTTTCACTTTTCACCTTTGCTACACCATCTTAGCACTATTAAATGTGTAAGAGGTATCTTGTAGAATAAAATAGTGTGAGTAATTTAAATTTTTAGACTTAAGAACAATAGATATATTTTGGTTAATTTGATTCTGATTTACAGATCAAGAAGCAGTTTATTCAAAACATTGTATCATAAAAGTTTAATTATTAAGACTACTTTAATTAAAAAAATGAGTGAAGATAATAACAATTTATATTTACCAATTAGGGATCTAATTAACGAAACTCTAATTCGTGATTTAGTTTTATTTTTTTTTCTGTTCTTATTAGTAATAACACAGGTATGGGAAAATATTACTCTCTTAGTATTTCCACTGATTACTCTTTCATTTTCAATATTTTTTAGAATAATTAATATAAACAAATGGAGAACAAAATTTGACAATCCATCTCTTGTATATAACCCATTTGGGCTAGAAAAAAAGCATGCGAATCGATTATTTTTCTCTTCTCTCTTTCAGTTAATTCTTATTTTCTGGTTAGGAGCAGAATCCCTTTACAATCCCCATATAATCAATAGATACTTTTATTATTTTAACTTCTTGTTTGTTTTTATATATACCTTCGGGTTTTTATGGATTTTTGTGGATATTTGGGAACATACAAAGATAGAAATTATTTTTGATAAAATAGATAACCCTAATACCGAGAATCATGAATCTGTGATTTCTTATCTAAAGATAAAAAACTTTAGATTAATAGTAATAATCAACTTTGTAATCTTCATTAGTTTAAATGTTTTAAATTCTATCCCGATATTCTCTTTTGATCCTAAGGTGGGTATTCAATTAAATCTCCCTGGAACTGGAAGTGCGGGTTCAGAACCATTAGTCATCGGTTTTCTATTATATATTATTTTAATAGTTTCGCCGTTAATTGCAGTTATTTCCTTATTTTTAAATTATCGAGATATCAACAGCTTTAGTAGTAATGATTTAAAAAAGACACTCAAACCATTATCTAACGATAATCAAAAGATTATACTCGAAAATCTAAAAAAACTCAATAAAAAAATAAGAGATCAATTAAATATTGAATAAAAATTTTAAAAAGTATTATTTTTACTTTTTAATTCCTTCTCTCGCTTTTCCAATATTAGATCAGTTAGTGTTTCAAATATCTTTCTATTATTTTCTCCACTTTTTGATGATGTTTCGAAGAATCTATCTATCCTGTATTGCTTTTGAAACTGCTTCGCTTCTTCAACCTCCACAGTTCGTCGCATATCAGCTAAATCAAGCTTTTCTCCCACGAGAATAAATATAGGGTTCACAGCGTTTTGGTAAACTATATCATACCATTCTGTTAGATTATCGAAACTTGTTCGACGCGTGATGTCATAACATAAGAGGCATCCTACTGCACCTCTTGCATAATTGGGCAAAAAGATTCTAAATCGTCTTTCTCCAGCGAAATCCCAGATTTGGAGTCTTGCTATCTCAAAATTATTGATATGGGTATCCCAAGTTGCAAGATCTGTTCCTATCGTAATTTTTTGACTTATAAAGAGCCCCGTGAGCAATCTCTGTACCATTGTGCTCTTTCCTATCCCACCATCACCTACGATGCAAACCTTGAATAATAGTCTCTGTGAGGACATCAGAAAAATTGGTACTCAATTAGGTAAACCTGTTAATAATAATATAGACTTTAATAATAAAAATTTTCTTTTGCTTTTATAAAAATAAGCTGAATTGATTATTAAACCTCTATATGTTTGTATATCTCACTCTATGTGCATTTATACTTAACTTCACCACTTCTAAAAAATCTAAAATAATAGGAAAAAGAAATATATAATTAAAAATTAATTATTCTTCAAGTATATCTTTTAATTCATCTAAATTAAGATCTAGATATTTTGCAGTGATTAAATCTTTCCCAAGAAGAGTTAAAAAATTCTTTTTGCGTTTTTTATTAAGAAATTTCTTCATTTCTGATAAATCAGGATTGGGGTTCGTAATTTCAATCAATTTCTTTTTAACGGCAGTATCTACAACTTTTTGACCAATTTCAGTTCGAATTATCAGAAATGCTTCTCCTGAACCCTTTGGAGCACCCCAGGGTGAATAGGAAATATCTGAAAATTCACCAGAAAAATCGGTACAGTATTTACAACCCGTCATTCCACCAGAAGAGCATGCATATGCAATTTTTAGCGATGTCCTCTCAGCCCCGGTGTTGAAATCACTTGTAAGGATTTTAGCCAATCCTTGAAGATGACATGGATTTGCGATTATTCCTATATCACGTTTGTAATCTTTATAAGCTTGACCAATTCCAGTAATTAAGGGTCCTGCGTTATCCATAGTTTTTTTTGGTATGTATTTCTTTGCATCTTTTGCATTATCTACTACAACAGGGAAGGCTACTGGAGGTTTTTTGCTCTTTGGTTCGCTTAGAACCATGTGCTTTACTACACCCGACTCAAAAGCAGCCAAAGTTAAATTATATAATAGATCATCTTTGTTTTTAGATTTTACCTGTATTATATCATTGTAAACTCCTACGGCTAAATCGATACGAGTTTTTCCAAATAATTTTCGTTCAATTTCCGATATTGTTAGAAAACTTCTCGGACATGCATTATAACACAAACCGACGGTTTCTGCACATTCATCCACTACATAAGCTTCACCAGTTTCCCGATTAAAGTCCATATGTGGGCAAAAAGCATTACAACTTCCACAGTGGATGCATAAACCTGCATATATTACCTCATTTTCAAGATCTTGGCTTGATTTTTCGACTTTCATCGTTTTTTTTTCCAAAATATTTTTTTATCTATTGAATTGAAAAATTTTCCATTCCAAATAAAAGTTAGTGTGAAATTTCACACAGTGTATGATATTTCTAATTAGGAATTATGATGAGATCTGAAACGATAGAACAAAATAGATTTAAATTTATATACTTTTTCGATATATTGGAAAGATAGTTTAAATTAGGAAACAATTCTTATCGAATTAGGCATCAATCAAGAATTCCGTATTGGAGAACATATACCAATTAGATTAAAAGACAAAAATACCAATTCATATAGGGTTTGGACAAATTAATAGATATTTGATATATTATTAAATGAAAGAATGGTAATTATTTTTGTTTTAAAAATAATGTTCCACTGATAGAAAATTGGATTAAGGAACTTGAAAAATATGAGAGAATCGTTCTAGATGAAATTTAATAAATTCTTAACATTCCTCATCAGAATCTTCTAAAAAGCGAGAACAGGTTTCATCTAGCTTTTTAATAATATGATCTCTATCTTTCCAAGCAATCCAAGTATTCCCTGATTTTTCAAAGTGAAATCCATCATAATTTTCTTTTATCTTGGCTAATGTTTTTTTAATGAAACTCCAAGAAAAGCCAGTATCTTCTACAATCTTAGCAATTGCTATGGGGTAGTTTTCTTCAAGATCATTATTGAAATAGTCGATAATTTTCTCTAATCCTGTTTTTATCACTTTTTCTGATTTAGCCATGTAATAGAGTATTAAAATTTTAATCTTAAATTATAATAAAAAAATTATTATGAAATAATTTATGGATCATTTTTTAATCTTCTAAACTATTTGATTTCATTCTTCCTTCTTTATGAACCACAACTGATTGGATACCGAAAATTAGAATAAAAATAATAAACATCCAGAGCAGAAATAGTTGCATCCCTAATTGAATTTCTAAATAATCGTTGGAAGCGATTACACCAGGTATATCTGGAATAATTTTAAAAAATTGTGTTAGTAACTTCGTTAATATTATAAACAGTGATAAAGTTTCTGCTTTGAATATTTTAAATTTTTGTTCTAAATATTCTATTTTGTCAAATATAGAACCTATGATGTATATAAACAATATGAGGTCAATAATAAAAAAATACCATGCGAAACTTAACGTATCTGGAAAAATCTTATTGGCTATTAAATCTATTATAATATAAAGGATATAAAAATAAGTTAATAAGAAAAAAATTGTAATGTATGCCGCAAATTTTTTCGTGATCAATGCTCTAATTAGTACGATGATAACTAAAATTATATTAATCCAAAAAATGATTCTAAAGATATTTGCACTTCTTAGTGCTAGACCGGGAGTAAATCTGCGCATTAAATTCCAAGTTATAATAAATATTGACAAAGCTATAAATCCAAAGATTATAAATTCCAATATTCTTGTAAATATCCTTGATTTTTCATGAATATAGAAAAAGTCATCGATCTTTGTTGATGAATCCATACATAGTTTAAAGGCAAAAAACCCTGTTAACAATTGATTTATTATCAAAAATGGGATGATTAAGTATCTAAAAAAACCTTTAAAAATTAGGATAATTGGAATTGAAATTAAAAAAATGATTATAATTAAAGTTACTCTCATACTATCAATTGGTTTAAAGAAAGTGGCAATTAATAAGAAGAGGGTAAATCCTGCCAAAATGCCAATAAAGAAAAAAAGAAATTGATAATATCCTCGAATAGTAAAGATTGTATAGCCAAATAAGATTAGTACCCATGATATAATGAATAGGCCTAAAATCAGAATATAAATAGGTTTTTTAAAAAATATCTTAAGACCCGTTATGAAAGACATTTTGAGTGTTATCTATTCTTCTTTTTTTTTAATAAAGTTATGAAAAGCTTTATTAAAGCTTTATGAATAACTCATTATTTTCTCATACTAATAACTCATGATAATATATTATGATCTTACTAAAATGCATAAAAACTGTTTAATTGTTTTTATATTAAAATCAAATTTTGAATTACTATTTATATTTTCGAAAATCTCCTGATCGCATTATTCCAGTTGGACGAAAATATTTTTTTCCTGATTTATCCGCAAAATCATCTAATAGATTACACCATTCTTTATATTTGTCTTTTCCAGATTCAAATGGTCCAGGTGTACGCATTCCAGCAATAATAGTTTTATCAATTGTCTCATAGCTTGCAACAATTCCTTCTTCTAAGAGTCTACAGCCTTCATTCATTTGAAGCGCCATAAAACAATCTAAATTCCCAATGTTAGCTTTCTTTGCTCCAGAGGTTATAGGTTTTCCATCTTCAGACCATTTAAGATACCCTTTTCCTGTTTTTCTTCCTAAATTTCCTTCATTAACTAATTTAGTTAGTGCTTTCCCTGAAGCAAAGTCTGGAGAAACTTTTTCTACAAAATATTTATTAGTATTGTTAATTACATCTAATCCTAAATAATCCCTTTTTGCGAGCATCCCCATTTGATTGGGAATGACTAAATCTTCATTGAGATCTTTCCATTGAATTTCTTGTTCCATTGCAACATCAGTTAACCAGTCGACATATGCTCCACTAGCAATCGTTAGCCTATTAACAATAAATCCTGGGCTTTCTTTTTCAATGCGAGCAATATATTTTTTCCCTCTAATACAAGGAAGAGATTCACCTATAGCAGCACTAATTTCAAAAGTATCATCGGAAGTTTTTTTACCTTTAGTTAGCTCAATCAGTTCAAGGACAGGTATAGGGATAAAAAAATGCATACCAACCACTTTATCAGGTCTACCCGAACTGGAAGCGATTTCTGTGATACTCATTGTAGATGTATTTGTAGCTAGAATTGTGTGCTCTGGAGCAAAATTACCCAATTTCTTGAAGACAGATTGTTTAAGATCCATGAATTCGGGCACAGACTCAACTATAAAGTCAGCTTTAGAAACTTTTTCAAAATCGTTTTCTATAACTAATTTTTCTATTAAATTTTTGGCGGAATTTTCTCCTAATAATCCTTTGGTTTCTAATTTTTCAAGACCATTTTTGATAAAATTAGCTGCAATATCTAAAGTTTTCTGAGTCCTTGACCATAAGTTCACTTTTTCAAATTGATTAGACATGATAGCTACTTGGGCAATTTCACGACCCATTGTACCTGCACCTACTACTGAAAACACCCTAAAATTACTAAGATCAACCAATAGAATCTCCTATTTATTATTTTTATTATTTATTATTAACTAAATAAGTCAAGAGGATAATAAAAACTATAGTCAAAAATCCTTTTTTGAATAAATTTGCTTTCCCTAAAAGATCTTTTAAGAAATTATAATGAAAAAATAAACCATGATAAAAGCATCGTCCCAATACCCAGAAAAATAGAGATAGGTAAACCTGGTAAAAGTTTATTTCTTTTTAAACCCGAAATTGTAATTCCCGTTCCAATAATTATAGCTAATGAAGTCAAAATCATAATAATTAGATTACTCGTTTGAACAAGAGCACTAGAGGTAAGCATACTATAGAATGCTAAATCCCCTATACCTATCTCTAATTTAGAGGTGTCATATTTATATTCCCCACTCTGTAATTTAGCTTTTAATTCATCTTCAGTAATGTTATCATCCTGATCATCGGGTACAGAAACTATATCTATCAATTGTTTAATTGGTCCATGTTTATACAAAACTGCGAATATATCCCAACAGGAAATTCCAATTAATATCGCTAGGGTTGTCCAAAGGGGCATGAAAACACCCATTGAAGCTCCTATGAGTAATCCAATATATAAAACGATAAAATTTTTTAACCGAATTGATTTTAAAGTAAAGTATCTATAAATCATAAAAATAGTAAAAACTGCTGTAAAAAAGATTAATTCTACATCAAGTAAAATATATAAGCGTGGGATACTAGATATTGAAAGAAACAAAATTATCTCCCCAAAAAACCATGTCTGAAAAAAGATTATTATACCAAACCCTATACCAAAAATATACATTAAAGCACCGACCCCTCTCTTTTTAATAACATATATAATAATAAAAGCAGAGAATCCAGCTAGAATTGTATATATTAGGCCATTAATTATTCCCCCCACTGCACCATACTCGCTTTCAGAAAAATAACCCCCATCTATTTGAATTCCAGCTTGAACATATGTTAGATAAGCTAAAATACCTGCAATTATTACAACTAACATTATAGGGACAGGATACAAGGTTCTTTTAATTCTAAAGGTTGGAAAATAGTGTGGAATGAAATCCTTTTTAACAACTTTTTCATCAGAATCTAAATTATCCGAATTTCTATCTCTTTTTTCTTTTTTAGTATCAACTACATCTGGCTGTTCAAAATTTTCTACCATAATTCTATGCCAAGTTTTAAACTTATAGAAATAATTTATTTTATAATATAATTTATGATTTAAATACCTAGTATTAAGGAAATAAAACCTGTATAATTATAAGAAATTAGTTGCTATAACTAAAACAAAATGTAATCTGACATCTTATGAGTAAATTTCGAAAATATGAACAACGGATACGAAAATATAAGTATAAATTAAAAAAATTTGTTTCCAGAATTGGAATTTCTTATTCCGAAGAATTTGAGTTAGAAGATGAAGATTTACAAAAATTAATCCTTCCTTGTCATTTAGGGATTTTATTTTATACAGATTTTAACAGTGATTTATTTGGCCTAATTAGCTCTTATCTTAATAACGTTTTTGACTCCTTTTTTTTTGATATTAGGAATTTAGGTCAATTTCATTTTACAAAAGATCAAATATCTAAAGGTGTTAAAAAGGAATATAAGGAAATGAGGGAGGTTAACGATAAGTTGAGAACCCACCCTACAAATAAATTTTACCAATTTCTAATTAATATAAAAAAAGAAGAAAAGTTAGGCATTATAATCTTGCTGACAGATCTTCCAATATATTCAAGTAGCGATGATAATATTATATTTATGTTTGGAGAAACGCATTTAAAACATCGTTGTAGTGTAGTATCCACGCTTAAATTGAAAGAAGAATTTTATGATAGAACAAAAGATGAAGACCTCTTTAAGGAGAGAATACTAAAAGAAATTATCCATGAGATTGGGCATATTTTAATAGGACCTAGCCACTGTGAAAGAGAGTTTTGCGTTATGAGATTTTCTAAAGATGTTGATGAAGTTGATAGGAAATCATATAATCTTTGTAATAAATGTAAATCTAAATTAGAGAATATTAGAGAAAAATATAATTTTTAACTTTAAAAACTAACAGTAGGCATTTTATGAATAAATTCTTTTACTAGTGTTACGCGTTCTTTCCTTTCTTTTTTATAGTATCTCAATGGATAAAGTTCATTTATCAGAAATTTATATAATTCAACCCAGATTTTTGCTATTTTACTTATTCTATAATTTTCGGCAAACATTCTAGCGTTTTTCCCCATTTCAAGGCGTAAATCATCATCTTTAAACAATTTTACCACCTTTTGCCTAAAATCCTCTAGATCTGTACTTAGATAACCTGTTTCTCCGTGTCGAATCACATCTGATATTCCAATACTATTAGCCCCTATACAGGGTGTCCCTTGTGCCATGCTTTCTAAAAGTACTAATCCTTCTGCCTCTATCCATGACCAAAGACAAGATAGATCTGCAGTATTGTAGAGTTTCAATAAATCATTGAAGGGAACTCGTCCTAGGTAGGAGACAAAATCTTTATATTGCTTCTTTTTAATAAGTCTGAGAACATGAGAGGTTGAAGGTCCATCACTACCAACCAAAACCAGATGTGTATCTGGAAGTTCTTTATTAATCTTTTTAAATGTCCTAATAATACTTAGTTGATGCTTTTCAGGTGAAAGTCTTGAGGCATAGAGAAGTATCTTTTTATTATCTAAATTATATTTTTCTCGAACTCCATTTTCCTTTACATCAGTGAAATAATTATCGTGGATTCCATTAGAAAGACAAATAATAGGTTCTTTGAATCTCTGCTTCCTTAGTAAATCTTTTTTAGATTTAGTTGGGACCGAAACTAGATCATATTTATCTAAGACATGTCTTTCATATCTCCAAACCCAATCCATTTTAGATAGAAGGCCTCCTACGATAGGAATATATTGAGAGGTATAGAAAGATAAAGGAGAATTATGAGTACCTACCATCGGGATTCCAATATACTTTGACCAGTTTATTGCCATGCTACCAAATGTTGCATGTGTATGAATGTGGGCAATGTCTAAATAATCATGTTGGCAGAAAAAGTATTTATGAATGGGAAAACTTAGTACAAACCCAGTTTTTGGTGCTATTTTTGCCCCAAAGAAATTATGAAGACATAGGTTTTTGGGTATGTTTTTTGGCTTTTGAATCCCAGGAGCATATACATGCACGTTGTGACCTGTGTGTTTCGCAATTGCTTCTGATAAAAATCGCACAGCGTGTGCAGTTCCATTGGTCTGACTATACATACTAGTAAAAAAACCAATGTCAAGCTTTTGTTGTGCCATGTTGTCTCAGAATTAGAAGGTTGATCAGATATAATTTTCTTTGGTATATATTTTATTGAAAGACTCATTTATTTATTAAACTGATTATTAAAAAAAACTCCAATTTTTAATAAAATGGTGGAGATTCTCCTTTTGGAGAAACTCTGATTGTAAATGCTTTAATTATATATTTAAGACCTAATTTTCTGCTTTTCTGATTCAATCGAGAGTTTAATCATAGTTTTTCTAATAAAAAGATATATCATAAACTTATACCGACAATATTTCAAAAAAGAGAGGAGCCCTTAAATCTTGAATTTTGTCAGATTTTATTTGGGAAAATGGAAAATTTTTTTTGAAAGGAATAATAAATCATAGTTATGGATTCGCAAGAAGAAAAAAAGATAGTTGAAGATATACTAAGTAAAAGAAGATTATCATATTCAATAGAAATATTAGATGTACAAGGAAATAAATATACCGTAAGGAACAATTTTGGCTCTACGACTATATATATAAAAAAGAACGATGAATACTACTTAGAAGAGGAATTAGATTAAAATAAACCCTAATATTATATTACTATATTAATATTTGAGTATAAATCATAGAGCTTTATGGCTCTTTTAATTATAAATTGAAAAATAATTATTAGTAATAATTTCTATTAGTTAAGAATTTAAGATACTAATTTTATAAATAAATTAACTATCAATAAATTTTCAAAATATTGGTTGATTCAAAATTAGAAGAAGAAGAATAAGCCCAGAAAATACAGAAGATAAATTTATTGAAAAATTCCGAGCAGTCCTCAACGATAATAATTCTATTTCAATCTATAACAAGAAAAAGAGATCGATTTGCATTATCAGACGAGATTTAGCAAAAACCTATGAAATCGAAGTAGAGGCTTCAGAAGCTCCTTTAATGAATAAAATGTTAAGTGAACCAGAGCCATATGAGAGTTCTATGGCGGATGTAAATATCTTGGAAAGTGAAGTCTTCCCTATAAATGAAGCTTTTCAAAAAGTATTTGGAATGGATAAGGAATTTAAATTAAACGCTATTAAACTCGCTATTGGAAGCAATTATAATGATTATGTTACTATTGAACAAGGTGATCTCGTCCGATTTGATGTAAAACCTACGCTTACTGGATTAAACACCTTTATATCTGAAAATAAAGAAAGTATACTAGGATTTTTGGATTGTGAATACATTAGTGAAGAAGGAAATGTAATCTACCTAAATTGCAGTAAGAAGAACGTATCCGAAAAGATATATTCTATAAAATTGTTAATTCTTGCTTCTATGCAACAGAGGGGCTTTTTTCTTCAGCAAGAACATAAATATTATGGTTTGCAGCTTTATGTTGTTATAGAATCTAGAAGCGCTAATGATCCAAAACTACTCGAATTTCTTAAGGAGTTAGAGATTGATTGGGAGTTAATTTATTTTAGACGAAAATTAGCCATCCATGATTGGACGGAAATTGAATGTGAAAAAGATTCTGAAAATCTTAAAGGATTCCTTCGAGCGAAATATGAGAATTTGAACTATTTTGATGTGAATAATATAATACGCTTAATAGTCAAAAATCAATTATCTTTTAAAGTAGCCTACAAAATGGCTTCTTTATTATATGAAATGAAAAATGAGAGGGCTTCAAGACTTCAAGATCAACGGTATAAAGAAAATAATTATCAAGAAGATCAACTTCAACAGGATGAATATTCAATAACTCTTAAGAAGGCAGAGATTGCTGCTTCTGCGAAAATTGCATGTGCTTATTTGGGCATAGAAAAGAAAATAATATTTGATAGGGATATATCTGCAAGTGAAATCTTGAAATACCAAGAAGAACTTACAAATATGTAATCCTTTTTTCAATTAAAAAAACGATCTAAAAAAAATATTTAATTTAAGCCATAAGATTGTTTTAGTAATTCATGATTAATCTCCCCAACCGTTATAGTCTTACCTGTTCTCACATTAGTTAATGTGTAGGTTGCAGGAGCAAATATTCCAGGGTCAATATCGTAGAAGTTATAATTAGCTTCTTTAAACGTTTCAATAAATGGTTTCCCATAACTAGAAGATGTATTCGCTGGTCCTTTCTTGATTAATTCAAATAATTCTGCTTCTTTATCTTTTTCAACGTTGATAGTGTAATATGTCATTCCCGCAGCACTTATAGAATCATTAGTACGCCCCATAGCACCTAGATTATCCTCCGCAATAGGAGCGATTGTCGTCGTACCATATCCATCCTTTATCAAGTTTATGGGAAATTTAATTTCATGTAATTTATGAACGCCTGTTTCTACTATTCTTGCTGCCACTTGAATTGATCCTGTCAAACAAGCGGTAGGAGCACAAATGGCATAAGTATTGTTTGTCTGAACCCCGCATTTTTCAGAGATAATATTCATCACTTCTTCATTCGGTAATTTATCAGTTTCAAAAACGATAACCGCTGAGTTAGAACTGTCATTATATTCAATATCATCGAATATTTTCTCAACTTTACTTTTTGCTCGTGCTGGTCCTGAACCAAGTGACTGGAAAATGACTTTTTTCTTTACTTGCCCGTCTTTTTCAACCTCTTTCTTTAATTTTACACTCCAACCTGCTAATTGAGATGCCATACATGAAATTATTGGTTCTGAAGTGTGTACAATAACACTTGGTAAAAAATGCCCATCTAAGTTGTAATGAGAAAATAATACCGTACCTAATCCACCCATGCATATTTCTCCCACTAACTTACCCCCGTCCCATGATGCATTTGTCATATCTAAAATAGTTGAATTATTCGCTAATTTAATTATCTTAGCTCCATATACTTCTTTTCCTTTAATTATTTTATCCACAATGTTTTTAGCAAGTTCATTTATTTTTAAATGATGCACTTATTTCCACCTTAGTAGATTATTTTTTTTAATTGAGTATTTATTATAATTTTGATAATTTATTATATTATAATTTCAATTTTGAATTTATGAATATCTAATTGTTTAAAAAAATGGATGAAAATAAAGAAAAATTATCAAGATTACAAGCTGATCTTACCAAGGCAAAATCCTACTTTTTTGATAAAGTTAAAGATATACAAGCCCCAATTAATATTTATACCCATCTTGATGCTGATGGGTTAAGTTCAGGAGCTATTCTCGGAAAAGCTCTATATCGAGAGAAAATTCCCTTTCAAATCACAGTTCTAAGACAATTAGAAAAGCAAGAAATTAAAAAAATAGCAGAGAAAGTTCAGAAATATAACAATTTTATAATGTTTTCTGATTTTGGCAGTGGACAGTTTTTAGAACTTCAAAAAGAATTAATTGATAATAAAAATTTTAATTCATTTTTAATTTTAGATCATCATATCCCTCAGAATGTTTCTAGTAAAGAAGAAATCGAGAATATAAAGAAGATACATGAAAATACTAAATATTGGCACATCAATCCTTATTTCTATGGTATTAATGGAAGTCTCGAAATATCAGGGGCAGGATTGTGTTATTATTTTGCTAAATGTTTGAATAAATCTAATATTGATTTATCATCCATCGCTGTTATAGGGGCAATTGGGGATATACAAAATCAAGGAGAGAACAAATCGTTTTTAGGGCTTAACAAATTTATTTTGGGAGATGCTATAAAATTAGGGCAAATTGAGGTTGTCAATGATTTAAATTTTTCTAGTTTAAAACCTTTAAATGAAGCTATAGCTTATTCATCAGATTTCAATTTACCTGGATTAACTAAGGATGTAAATAGAACTTTAATCTTCTTGAAAACTCAAGGAATTTTGATGGAAAATTCCGTTGGAGAAGTAAAAACGTTAAGCGAATTAAATCAGGATGAAAAACAAAAAATTTCATCAGCAATTATTGAATATGCTTCAATTAAGTTAGATTTAGAACCAAATAAAATCATAAGAAAATTAATAGTTAATAGATATTTATTAAAGAATGAACCTCTCGGTTCGGAACTTCATGATGCGAAAGAATTTTCAAATCTTTTAAACGCATGTGGGCGAACTCATAATTCTTCATCTGGAATTGCTATTGCAATGGGGGATAGAAAAGAGATCTACCAACAATCAAAAAATATTTTGGAGAATTATAGAAAATCCTTGCTTGAGAGTCTTTCTTGGATTCAAGAGAATAATAAAATATTGCAGAAAGACTCAATTCAATATTTTTTTGGAGAAGATAAAATTCCTGAAAGTATTATAGGAACAGTTACTTCTATGCTTATTTTCGAGGATTTCAAAGGAGTTGATAAGTCAAAACCAATATTTGGCTTAGCGAAGAGAAGCGATGAAGAAGTATATAAAGTATCAGGAAGAGCACATGAAACAATTGTAAATCAGGGAATAAACCTCTCTTCAGTGATTAGAGATGCATGTGAACGGTCGAATTTAGAAGTATTAGGGGGCGGTCACCCTCCTGCAGCAGGGACAAAAATCCCAATTGAAAAATCTGAAATATTTCTTGAAAATTGTAACACTGCAGTTCGTAATCAATTTAAAAAAGCAAAGAGCGGTTAAATCATATCAATTAAATTAGATTTGGTATATTTCTCCAGTTTCGGGAGCTACAGAATTATAATTTTTAGTTACTAATTCACTAGCTAAACTCGTAGTGGATTTGTTATCTCCATGAACGCAAAATATGTCGCTATGGGAATCTTTTTTAAATTTTAGATTTTCGATATAATTGTGAATATGATTATTATCAGAATGACTGGAAAAATCAAAATAATGATAATCACATTGTGCTTCAATTCTTAAAGTAAAATTAGGTTTATTTTTACGAGATTCCTTAAATTCGAAGATACCATTATCTAGTAAACTTCTTCCGGGAGTTCCCTCAACTTGGTACCCTACCAAATATATTGCTGATAAAGGATCTTTGAGTATTGATTGAATATAGTCTATTGCAGCTCCACCTTTAAGCATCCCAGATGGTGAAATTATTACTCCACTAGTATCTTTAACTTTTGCCCTAGTCTTAGGTCTTGAGACAAATTGAGCTTTTTTCAGGGCACTCTTAAATAATTTTATGTTTTTAATAAAACCAGGATAATCTAAACATAGCATTGATATTTTTCTTGCTAATCCATCAATAAAAATCTTCCCATTATATTGGTATTTTTCTAAAATTAATAGTGCTTCCTGAGAACGAGCTACTCCAAAAGCGGGAATTAGAACCGTACCACCATTTTCTGTAATGTTTGTTATTTTTTCTATAAATTCTCTTTCTAATTGCTCTCTTGGGGGATGATTTCGAAGAGCATAAGTTGATTCAATTATTAATGTATCTATTTCAGGTATATCAGAATAGTTAGCTGAATGGATTAAATTGGTGATTTGAGTGTTTATATCTCCAGAATATAGAATAGTTTTATTATCTACTTCGAGTAAGATTGACACACTTCCAGGAATATGACCTGCGTCGATAAAAGTTATAAAAAAATCATCATCAATTTTATGCCGAATTCCATTGGTAAGGAAAAATGAATTCTGTTTTAGTAAATCTAATTCTCTATACCCAAATGGGAAGGGATAACTTGAAATTCTGATCATATCTTTTATTAAGATATCTGCTAAAGCAAGAGAGATTGAATTTGTGATAAATGGTACTTTATGAGTTTTATATAAAAAAGGAAGACCCCCAGAATGATCTATATGACTATGGGTCAATGCAATCGCTTTTAGATTCTCTATGTTTGTTACCATAGGAAGTCTTTCGTCTCCACGAAATCTAATCCCATAATCTAACATGCATTTTGTACCATTTTTAGATTCAATTAAAACTGCGCTTCTCCCGACTTCTCTACATGCACCAAGAAAGGAAATACTTACCATATTATTAACGTCTAAAATGTTTTGTTGGTATCATCATTTCTATTATATTATGAAACTGATTAAAAAATAATAATTTTATTATTATACAAAAACAAAATATTAGAAAAAGAATAATTAGACTATTTTTTTTATCGCATTGGTTATCAAGGCTATGACATTATTTACATTTTTCCCAAAAATCTCAAGAATTTCTTCCCAAGTAACAGGAACTTCATCTTCTTTCCAGCAATCGTAATCGGTGGACATTGCAATAGCAGCATAAGGTATATTTGCTTCATTTGCTAGAATTGTCTCAGGAGCTATGCTCATGTTTATTACATCTGCACCCCATATCCGAAACATGTGAGATTCTGCCCTAGTAGAGAATCGTGGACCTTCAATTGTCACAACAGTTCCTGTTTCATGATATTTTATATTTAGTTCCTTTGCGGTTTCAATAAGAATATTTCTTAGTTCTTCTGAATAAGGATCAGCCATAGGAGTATGTTTCATATCACCAGGTTCAAATTCGTCGAAAAATGATATTTTTCTAAGTCTAGTGAAGTCTATGAATTGATCTAGAATAACTAGGTCACCTCTTTCTATTTCTTCTCTCAAGCTTCCGCAAGCAGTTGTGGCTAGAATATGAGTACAACCTTGATCTTTTAATGCTTGAATATTAGCCCTAAAATTAACCTGGGTTGGGGGAATAGTATGCTCTCTACCATGTCTTGCTATGAGTATTACTTCCACATCGCTAATTTTTCCGATTTTAAGAGGAGAAGTAGGCTTTCCAAATGGTGTACTAGTTTCTATATCTCTAGCTTCCTTTAAAATATCAGGATCATCCAATCCAGAACCTCCAATTATTCCAACTTTTATATGTCGCATTTTTTTACCCTTTATGTTAGTTTTAAATTATAATATTTGAAATTTAATAAATAATTTTTTAACTATTATATCGAATATTATAAGATTTATTTCTAAACCTTAATTTAAAATCTCATGCAACAAACAAAAGTCCTTGTACTTGGTTCTTTAGCGTTTGATTATATAATGGGTTTTAAAGAAAGCTTTATAAATGCAGTGTCAATTGACCACGATAAGGAAGAGTATCAGAGTACGGTTACAGCGGATAGCCGTAAGCAATTTTTTGGAGGAACTGCTGGAAACATTGCTTATAATCTAGGGCTAATAAATATTGCAAAAGTAGCATTATTGGGTTCAGTTGGAAATGATTTTGAGAGACTAGGGTATAAGGAACATATAAAAAGGTTTAAAAATGTAGATTTAATAATTGATGAACACGAGGATCTATTTACTGCCGCTTGTTATATTGTAAATGATATAAAATCTAATCAAATGATAATTTTCCATGGTGGTGCTTTAGATAAATGTACAGATATTGATTTAAGGGAGAAAATTTCTAACCCTGAAGAGTATATTTACGCAATAAACTCAACACAAGGTATTGATGCAATGATTAATTTTGCTAATCAGTTATTTGATTTAAATATTCCATCTATATTTGATCCTGGTCAGGTGACTCCACTTTTCCAAAAAAAAAGTTTAATTGAGATACTTGATAAATCAGAAATTTTGATTGGGAATAATTATGAAATAAATCAAATTAAACAAAAATCAGGATTATCGAAGGAATCAATCCTTAAACATGTTAGGGCTATTATTACCACGAAAGGATCTGAGGGATCTCAATTATGTTATAAAGATGAGAATGATAAACAGTTTACAATTAATATCCCCATTGCTACCCCAAAGAAAATCATAGATACTACAGGAGCAGGAGATGGCTATCGTGCAGGAGTATTATCGGGTTTAATATTAAACATGACATTGTTAGATTCATGTCGGCTGGGAGCTATAATTGGTTCCTTTGTTGTTGAAACCGATGGTGCTCAAACACATGTTTTTAATATTGAACAAGTGAAAAAAAGATTTTATACTACTTTTAGTTATACTCCTCCAGAATTAGAAGGATTATAAAAAAAGATTTTATTTCTAAAAAGAAATTCATTCTTCAACGGGGATCTGTATTAAAGAAAGTGTATCATACTTTTCTAATTTTTCTCGTCCATGTAAGCTTCCTGTTAATTCTATTACAAAAGCTACACCTACAACTACCCCACCTGCTTTTTCAACTAAATTGCAAGCTGCTTTTGCTGTGCCACCAGTTGCCAACAAGTCATCAAAAACTAATACTTTATCTCCTTTTTCTATAGCATCACTGTGCATCTCAATAGTATCGGTACCATATTCCAGTTCATAGGTTTCCTTAATCGTCTCAGCAGGCAATTTTCCAGGTTTTCTAATTAACACAAATCCAGCACCGAGTTTATATGCTATAACACCCCCCCAAATATACCCTCTTGCTTCAATTGCCGTAACTTTTGTTATCCCTTTATTTTTAAAATAATTGATTATTTTATCGCATGATTCTTTAAAAGGTTCATGCATTTTTGCCAAAGTAGTAATATCCTTGAATTGAATTCCTTCTATTGGAAAATCTGGGACGTTGCGTATATATTTTAAAAGATCCATTTTATCATTAATCCTTTTTTTGTTTTATTTTATTTATGTTAATTAGTTAAATTAAAAATTATATTTAATTGAATCGTCAAAGTATCAATTTGCTTTTAAGTTAGAATCTCTTTTTTAGAATTAGAAAAAATTAAATAAAGATAAAATTATAAAGATTATATAAAATCAATTAATTTAATAGTTACTATAGTTAATGAATTGATTTTTTAATTATATTCTAAAAATAGCATTAAATACAATGAAGGTACTTCTATTCGGCCCTGCAAACGCAGGAAAAACAAGTTTAATGAGGACTACTTGCCTAGGATATAACTTTATGAAAGTTCTTAATTTAAAACCCACAAAGGGAGTATCTAGAGAAAATTTTATATTCCGAGGGATTTTAGAGTTATCAATTTGGGATTTAGGGGGTCAAGAAAGGTATTTAGAGCGTTATTTTTCTGAATCTCAACGTGAACTCATATTTTCTGAAGTTGCTACTGCGGTGTTTATGGTAGATTCAGCGAATCTTGATGTTGGGGTACGTGATATTTTCGATAACTTCTTGAAAAATTTATTCGAATTTTCTCCTAATATTGATCAAGCCTATGTATTGTTGAATAAAATAGATTTACAGGAATCGAAAGAAGATGAATTCTATGAGGTATTATCCAATAATTTAAATGGAGAATATAAAGATAAAATTTCATTTACTCCTGTCTCTGTAAAAGAGGGGAGCGCTCAACATAGGTTAATTGAAATTTTAGATTATGAGATTCAGAAAAACACTTTATCACTACAACGTCTAGGTAAAATTCGTCATTTACTAGATGAATTGAAAATTAACACTTTATCAGAATATCTATTATTCAATCAACCTGATGGATTATTGATTACATCAACCTTTGGCAAATTTAAGTCAAAACCTCTTCAATTCATGAAATTTGAGATAGGAACTTTGGATTCTAATATCTACAATATTTATCAACAAATTATGGAGCTTCAGAGCATTTCAAATCTCTCACCATTAAAACTATCTACTGTCGTCTATGAATCAGAAGAATGCTGGATTTTAGTAAAAGAAGTTTTTAATAGAGCTGTTTTAATGGCTGTTACAAGAGGTAAACAACCTGAAGTTTTCTCAGGAGTATTAAGTGCACTAAATGGAGAAGCATTCAATAATTTAAAGATTTATCTTAAATCTTCTGAGTTTTAAGCTTATCAAGAAAAAATAGTTAAAAATAGAGTTTATTTTCAAAACCTAATTTTA
The DNA here is from genome assembly GCA_048938895.1 of Promethearchaeota archaeon. GTDB lineage: Archaea > Asgardarchaeota > Lokiarchaeia > Sigyniarchaeales > SOKP01 > Loki-b32. The sequence continues at coordinate 52,588 of JBHLLU010000008.1, read as the reverse complement.
ATTTAAATTATTGTTCTTTATCATTTAACCCAATTTTTGTGAGGAAGTGTTGTTGAGCATGATGGGGCCTTCTTATAACGGAATCATTATACTTTTCAATTTCTCTTGCCTCATCACATAATAATGCCGCTGTCCTCATCATCTCATGGGCTGCAGCGAGTAATGGTATATATTCGGATCTCTCTTTGAGTTGAAAGCAAGCTTTTCCAGTTAATTTTGATACAGAAGCCGCTAATTCAAATGCAGCAATAGCCTTTGCTTGTGCATATGGATTTGAGAATTTTGCAGCATTTATTGCTATTGTTGCATCTACAATTTTTTGAGGTAAGCTAGGAGTTCTCCCCTCTAGCATATCTATGATTACTTTGTTCAATTCCTCTGCTATGACATGAAGTGCTCCTGTAATAGCAAGTACTTTTAATAAGTCTGCGTTGTAAATGCTCATCTCAGTAGGATCAAGAAAAGGTCTACGTGCCCCAATCATACTATCACAATTAACTAAAATAAAACCCCTATTTTTCTCTTTAAATTCATCAACAGCTTTTTTAGCTGGTGTGTCTGAAATTACTATAGTTGGAATGTTTCCTGCCATTTCTCTCGCAGCTTTTGGTCCTGGTAAAGCTGCATTAGGGCTTGACATAATTATTAATTCAGGATCCCATTTTAGTAGAGCCTCCATCGTTTTTATACACATTTCAGGTGGATGCATTTTAGCACCAGAAGTAACTTCATATACATTGATTCTTGTAGACTCTGCACGCTCATCCATTAAAAATGCGAGTAGTAGAGATGATCCAATAGTTCCATTCTTCAATATCCCAATCTTAAGTACATTTTCACTCATTTTTCCTATGTCTCAGTAACTTTAGTTTTAATTTGACAATATAATTCCTTACAATTTTTCAATGTTTTTATTTTTTTTTTAAAATTTTATATAAAATAGAATGCTATTAGTCATACGTTATTTAAAAATTATATTTTAAAATAAAGCAATTTAAGGTGTAAGATTAAAAAATGGAATTAAATGGTGTAGAAATAGAAGATACTTTTTGTGAAGCTTTTGGTGGTTTTTTTACTCGGATCCTAATTACTGCTAAAAATGAAAAATGGTTGAAAACTGCAGCATCAGTTACAACAGGATATGGAACATCTACAATTCATTGTGATGCTGAAGCTGGAATTGACATTTTTGTACCAGCAGATAAAACTCCCGATAACCGTCCTGGAGTTATTGTTATGTTTTTTAAAACTAAAAAGGATCAAGTAAGCAATGTAGTAATGAACCGTTTGGGGCAATGTGTCTTAACATGTCCCACTACCGCATGTTTTGATGCATTAAGTGAATCTCTAGACTCTACAAAAGAATTTGATATAAAAATAGGGGCAAACCTTAAGTTTTTTGGTGATGGATTTCAAGAAAAAGTAGAAGGTAAATTCCCATTTGAAGCATGGTCAATTCCAGTTATGGAAGGAGAATTTATTGTTCAGAGTATGGCGAAAGTCGGGAAAGGTATAGCAGGAGGGAACTTCTTGATCATTGGGAAAAATCAGGATGCTGCTCTAGAAGCAGCTGAAAAAGCTATAGAGGCAATTAAAGATATACCTAATGTTATAACTCCATTTCCGGGAGGAATCGCAAGATCTGGATCAAAAGTTGGATCGAAATATTCTTTTCTCAATGCTTCTACAAACGATCCTCTATGTCCTAATCTCAGAGATAAAATTGAGAACTCACATTTACGCGAGGGAGAAAATTGCGTTTATGAAATTATACTAGACGGGGCAACTGAAGAATCGATAAAAAGTTCAATGAAATTAGGAATTCACGCAGCAGTAAAAGTACCGGGCATAACCAGAATTTCTGCAGGTAATTTTGGGGGAAAGCTAGGTAAATTTCAATACCGATTGTATGAAATCTTAGAATAAAAAATAAAATTTTAAATTAATAGGCAAATTATTAGTATTCCTATAATTTTCTTTTAATTTTTCGTTTAGGCGCGCCTTCTTCTTCTTTCTCAAATTTTAATTCTTCCTTTATTTCTGTTTCTGGAGGTTCTGTGGGTTGTTCCTCTTTTAAATCTTTACTTTTTGGTTTTTTTTTTGAACTAGTATCTTTCTTTTTGGTGGAAATTGTTTTGGAATCAACCATTTTTGATCTATAATATCGAAAGGTAAGACCTATACTTATTAGAATTCCTATTAGTATTCCAATAATGAAAAGTAACCAAGGCAGAAGAGTACTTAAAGTATCAGGAATGATAGTTATTGCTTGTGGTGCCTTATCGTAATCATCTGTAAGGCTTGTGACTGCTCCATCGCTATCAATTACGTAAATATATACATACCACACCCCAGTTATTAAATCAATTGTCCGGATACTTATTTCTGTATCTAATCCTTTATAATCTGTGGTTATATTGTACCACTCATTATTTTCATCCAAAAGTGCTACTTTAATATAAGTGACTCCTTCAACATCTGAAACATTAAATGAAAAGACAATATTTTTTCCATAAGCGATTGATATTCCCTGCTCTGAGCTTTTTCCATTGATTTTATAACTGTGAATCTTGGGTAGATTATTTTTTACCTCAAGAAAAGTTTGAACTAAATCACTTCCACCTGATGGATCTTCTGCTGTTATATTTATCCTATATTTTCCAATGGGACTAGCAGCGGGAATAGAAAAGACAGTAGTAAAGTTATTTTTACTTGTATGTTCAATAGCAACTGTGGAAACGAAATTTCCTTGCGAATCTTCAATATCCATATCAATATTTAAGTATCGGGATAGTACTTCAGTGTCAGTAACATTCAAACTAATTGTACAATCTTCCTCTCTATATACCGTTGTTGGAGAAAATGAAATTGATGAAGTGTCTATATTTGGATTAGAATTCAAGACTTCAAAAGGAAAATATGCTGCATTTGTTTTTCCAGTAATTAAATCTGTCATATTTAGTTTTACATAGAAAGTTCGATCTATAATCTCATAAAATGTCCCATTATCAATATGATATGTAAATTGAACAGCATTATAAACGAAATCTATCATATTGCCTTGTTCTGATTCGTGAGTACTATTAACAATTGTGACGTTCCAACCAAATTGATAAGAACCGAAATTATTCACCGTTAATTCAGCATATAAATCATCCCCAATCTTATATTCAGAACTATTAATTAATACCATGTAATTAGTTTTAATTGTAAAGTTTGTATAGGTGGTATGTGCATTTAAAAGCGCATTAGTTGCGTTGTAAATTAAGAAACTAACATTTTGTAATCCTAAAGGGGCATTATAATTAGGTTGAAACACATATGAATATTCATAAATAGATGTTTGTTCCATGTTGTAGTTAACTGTTGAGCCATTTGAAAAATCTATTTGAATAAGGCTATGATCAACATCACTATAACCAAAAGTATCAATTGTAATATTTATATCTTCAAATAACCGATAAATCGTTGTAGCATTTCGATCGATTGCCAAGTATGATAAAGGTGGTCCATTCGAGATTTTTAGATTATTAGAGGAAATGAAATCTTCCTTTTTTTCATTATTATGTAAAAAAAAAACGTTAGGATGGATGACAAAAATACTTATGGTTAGACCTATAATGATGAATGGGACAATAGTAATAGAGGTTTGCTTATTTGTTTTCATTAGTCTTATCGCCTTAATTTTTTATGTTTAATCTGTTGATTTAAGAAGTACAAAATTATGCCGAGGGGTACAATAGAAGGTAATAAATAGAATAAGACTAAATTAAATGTTGATAATTCTATATCAACTTTGAAATAGAATTTCGCGATTTCATTATTTTCGCTGTCTTCTATAGTTAGTCTAAATATTTTGACCCCAAACTCATAAGGATTAGATGTAGTACTGATTTTTTTCACAATTCTATTTTCTCCAGGGATTAGCTCATTAATATTTGTCTGTATAATTTTTCCATTCAGATAGAGTGTAAATCCTTCTGGATCTTCTAGATTATTTTGAAGAATTAGAATAAAATAAGCCGGAGCACCTTGAGAGAGTTTAGCTGGGAACGATACACTCATTATTACAAATTTAGGGATAATTTCTATAATTAAAATATCAGTGTAATATATTGTTGTATTTTGCATAATATTCATTTCTATTCTAATGGTATCATTTACAATATTATCTAGAGTTTGTAAAGAATAGGAAACCGATCGTATCTCTTCCTCATACAAGGTCTCTTCTTGGATAAATTTTTCAATGGAAGGCTCGGTTATGCCTGAAAAACTAACATTTAAAGACTGTGTTGCATTAGGGAGAAAATTTATTAAATCTAAATATACAGCAATATTTTCTCCTCTTACAACCTTACTTTGGTATATTAAATGTTCATAATCAAATGAATACCCGATTTCAATACTTTTTTTCACTTCAAGATAAATTAAATTTCCCTGATAAATTTTAAAGTCTATCTCACTTGGTCCTGGAACTGCCCCCGGTCTAGCAGTAAGATTAAACTGAACATATGTGATTACACCTCTTTCTTGATAATTTTCCGTAAAATTTACTTCTTGAGCAGTAAAGTTCACAATCCCTCTACCTGTAAGTGAAGCCATAAGTGTTAAATTATCTTTACGAGTATAATTGATTGGGAGTGTTATATTTAAGATAGGCCCTTGGTATAGCAAACTAACCAAACCCTCAATTGGTTCATCAATTAATCCTGAAATTACATTAAAACGTTTTACCACATCACCCAAACTAAAATATGACGTATTTGCCCATATATAAATATAATAGCCCTCTCCTATGGGCAATGCTTCTTCTATAGCATGTATAAGTGTATGTGAATCGTCTGGACTAATAATTTGATATTTAAATTGATATAAGAATGTTCCATTTGGATACTTGAAAAGATAATTGATGCCAACGTCAGTTATATTATACCTTATGGTAAATGGAAGATAAGATTCTGTTGTAAGGTTGTAGTAAGTTTCTGAGTTTATAAATGAATATACTGAAGTTATATTCATAATATCTTGATTGAAGATATAACTTGGAATTGTCGAAGTTATATTGTATTTTGCTTCTAATACGGTATTACCATATGTGTCAGATGCTGCTAAATACGCTGCGAAGAGCTTTAAGTTTGAGTTCAAATTCTTACTATTATCTGCTAGTGAAAAATCATAAGCACTATTTATATCATCATATAAATTATTTTCAAATGAGTCAAACAATTCTATAGCTCTATCATAATAGGTAATATTTCCTGTAAGTTGGAAAAATCTTATACATGCCTCTAACATTAAAGCATTGGCATTAAGATCATAGTTAAAGTCTACAATATTCCAATTAGGTTGGGTCACGTTGTAGTACAGTCTGTCAATATCGTTCCAAATGTTGTTATTTAAACTATTATAAAGTTGTGTTGCTAATGAGAAGAAAGGTGAGGTGCTTTCCATTCCAGATCCCACCCAAAATTCTAGCAAAGCTAGGATACCTAATGCATTCGTTTTTAAATGAAAGTATTGTTGTCCCCCACCCGAGGTGTCCCAAACTCTATTTGCATCGTGATAGAATGCTGTGCCTTCCCACATATTATTTATCATAGAATACATTGTTTTGTTAGCCAAATCATATGCTCTATCCTTTATAGCTTCATTTAATCCTAGTTGATCATAAGTGCGGTGGATTAGGAGATTTGCTAGAATTGCATAAAAATTACTTTCCGAGTATTTGTAATTCGTAGAATTGGAATTATCAAAGCCATCATAAGTTTCATCCCAGAATTCAGTTGAATTTATAAGATAAAACATTTCTTCTATTGAATCTGTTGGATGTGTTCCACCAATTGAAATATCATCAATATCTTCTTCTATATTTTCAATTAATAGAATTATTGGCAAAAGATTATCCCGTAGATATCTTTCATCATTTTTTACTTCCCCCGTCAAATTATCAACTGATTTCACAAATCCATAATCATATAGTCCGATGCCATCATACCATAAAGGTGTAGATTTCAACTTTAAGAAAATATCAAAAGTCTCAGTTGGGGTAATCTCTAACTTTATTAATGAATTATACATTAGTAGATTATCTTCTGAATAGATCGTATCATCAATTATAATTCCATTTGTATCGCCTTTCCGATAATAGAGAGGAACATCAAATTCTAAACTTGATTCATATTTGTTTACAAAGAAATTATGCATCCCTTCGAAATTTTGAATAAAAGGATTTTGAAGCATTGAAAGATCAGTTGCCATTTCTAGACTATTTTGATCAAAATCAAACATATCATCCTCTATTTTATTGACATCTTTGACAGGATAATTATTATCCCGATCTAAAGAACTATAAAGATATAAATTGCTTAGAGTAAACATAAAAATGAAGAAAATACCAATTAAAATCTTGGAAGACTTTCTATTTTGCCTTCTTTTCTTTCTTAAATCAGAGAAATTAAAAAAACTCATTTCAAATTAAACGATATGTATGTTTAATTAATAGTATAATTATTAAATTATATTTTTAAAAAATCCTTCTCTTTAAAATTTTTTCTGAAAGTCGCAAAAATTTTGAAATATTAAATATAAATGTATGAATTTACTCTTTTTGCTTTTTTTTTACAATTTCGGGAAGTTTTGAGATATTAATCCGGATTTGTCCCATTGAATCACGTTCTCTGAGGGTTACTGTATTATCTTCTAGTGACTCATAATCTATCGTAATACACCATTTTGTACCTAATTCGTCTTGTCTACGATATCTCTTTCCTATTGATCCAGAAGGATCATAAAAAGAGCCTATACGATTTTCTAGAAGCATTCTATGAACTTTCAGAGCCAATTTTCTAATACTCTCCTTATTTCGAACAAGCGGAAAGACTGCTACTGTATTTGGTGATAATATTGAATTTAATCGTAATATAATTCTTTCTTGGTTAATGTTAAATGTAGTTTCAAGCAAACAATACAAAATTCTATCAATTCCAAAAGCGATTTCAAGAACTTGAGGAATTTCCTTCACGTTTGTGCTAGGATCCATAATTACTTCAAAGTTTTGTTTTGAAAATTCAGCATGCCTTTTCAAATCATAATCAGTTCTATCATGAATACCACATATCTCCACCCATCCATATTGTCTAGTGTTTATTTCTAAATCCCAAGCATCATCAGCATAGTGAGCCCTTTCATTAATAGAATGTTGTCTGAATCTAATTAACTCTTGGGGAATATCAAGGATGGATGTTAAATAATATGCGATGTAAAGGCAATAGGCATAAGCCGGTTTTTTAAGTATTTTATTCATAATAGCTTGTTCTAGTGATAAAATTGTAGGTTCATTGATTCCTTTTTCTTGTAGCTTCCAATCCAATAAGGGTAATTTGTTTTTTTTTACTTCTTCATAATCCTCATAAGCCATTTCTTGATCTTTACTTATGAATATTTGCAGTTCAAATTGATCAAAAGACCTCATACGTAAAACTCCTTGTCTTGGAGAGATTTCATTCCGATAAGCTTTGCCATATTGGTAAATTTTAAGAGGGTATTGTCTTCTTGCATCTTGATCCAAACGGTTGAAAAGTAAATAGGTTGTTGTGGCTGTTTCGGGGCGTAGAAATGCCGTAACATTGTTTCCTACAGATGTTTTTAACATTAAATTATATTCTTCTATTTTTTGAAAAGAATTTTGGCATTTTGGGCATACTAATTCATGTTTTCTAATTAAATCTTCCATTTCATCGTATGATAATCCATCAATCATGAGGTTCGGTAGCTGTTCTTGAAGAAACTTGTCAGCTCTATACAATGTATTGCATTGATTGCATCTAATTACTGGATCTATGAATCTTTCTAAGTGTCCTGAAGCTTCCCAAACGATACGTGGCAAAATAGTAGGACATTCAACCTCCCCAAAACCAAAATATCGACATTCTCGTCTAAAAAGATCTAACACATTATTCTTAAGAGCCATCCCTGCTGGACCATAAGAATAAAAACCCGCAAATCCGCCATAAATTTCAGGTGATGGACCCCAAATGAACCCACGACGTTTTAGTAATGAGTTAAACGTCTCGATGCTGTTCTCGATTTTCATATAGATTTTAAAATAATTGATAATATTTGTATTTGATTAAAATCAAAATTGAAATAAATTTTTATACAACTAAAAGATAATAATATTATTTAAAGCAATTATAAAAATTTCACATACTCATGTTATTTCAAGATACTTTTCAATATTTTGGATTATGGGAAGGCCTTGAGATGGGGCTTTATTTTGTTATTGTAGGCTATTTCTTCTTGTTATTTTTCTACTTCCTATTCATCAGATTTCGCATGACAAAGAAGATATATTGGTTGTTTTTTAGCTTATTCTTTCTGTGTTTTGGGATTGCTAGAGTGTTTTTTATAGTGTATTATTTTTTCGGTCCAGAATTATTTGACGGTGCAACAAATGGTCCTGAGGTTGTAGAATTTTTAATGATTAATTATAGATTCGCAACATTTTTTACTTGGGTTGGCGTCGCCTGTGCTGTCGGAGTTTTAGGAATTTTATTATTTCCTCCCGATACTCAACTAGAAGAAAAAGAAGAAGAAAGATTTTCTTTAAAAAATTGGTTTAAAAATAAAAATCATATCAAATTAATTATTCGTTTGGCACTAATCATTTTTCCCGTGATTATAGGAATTCTTGCTTTGACATTGTCTAAATGGCTTTTTATGGATCCAGACTTCCCGAGTGATTATTCATTACCTACAGATAATATAATTTCAATAACAATTGGATCTTGGGAGTATCCTCTTGGGAGATTTCTATATAATTTTATCTTTATGCCCTTATTTCTCGCCTTAATTCCGTTTGTGTTTCTGTATCTTGCCTTGAAAACTTTTGGAGTTTTAAGAAAATCTTACGCATTAAATGCAATCGGGTTTCTTTTATATTTCATTGGAGGAAGAATATTGCAGGGAGCACTTGATGTAGCTGCGTTTACACATGTAAAAGCCATATTACCACCATTGATTATTTTGTTAGCTCTCCTTATATTGGTTATAGCTAATAACTATGAACAGTTAAAATAAATTGTTATCTTCTAAGCTTAAATTTTTTTACTTACGGTCATTTCTTTTATATTTAAGTGCTTACTTTTTTGTTATCTTTAAAAAAAGATTAAAATTTTAAAACTAAATCGCTATAAATTTAATATATTTAGAATAAATTTTATTAGATAGTTTAAAAAAGTAGGAGAATATCCTTGTCTGTACATGGTAACCAATATTTATTACCTTTTTTTATAGGTAAAATGAGAAGACGTCCTATAATTCAAGGAAATGACGAACTAGCTCTTACATTTTATCTTTTAACTAAAAATTTAGGTGTAAATGAAAAGATCCTTTCTTTTTCAAGACTTCTTTGGCCAATATTAAGTATACAAGGAACTATTGGTACACATATAATGCTAGACGGGTTAGGTATTTTTAAAAAGATTGATAAATTTTCAAATTCCCCTCGTCAACCCTTAGTGGGGCACATTCTGAGAAATATTGAAAACAGAACCAAATTGGAAGAATTAAATAAGCTAATAGAAATTTTAACTTATACAGACATTGAAGCAGAAGAAATTGGGGAAGGTGAAGAGTCTGAATATCAATCACTCATACTTGATGGTTTAATAAATCCAGAATTTCTTCAAACATTAGTTCAAATAATGCCGTTAATAGAATATAAGCCTATTATTGATTATACTGTTTTAGATCATAGTATTACTACTGAAAATGCTTTAACTATTGCAGAAGACTACCGCAACATAATTAACACAATGAAAGGGAACGCTTTTAGATGGAATTCACAAATAGAGTTAATAGAAAAAGAAGTAGATAAGTGGCTTGTGGATCTAAATGTTCAGTTAAAGGATCTCAATAGTCGATATTCTAGTCAAATTAACAAAGCTTCATCCACTATTGATCCAACACAAATAGAGCATGAGTTAAAATTAGAACAGGACAAAATCGATCAATGGAATGTGGAAGAAAAGAAAAAAATTATTGAGAGCATCTCCACACTATTTAAAACTTCTGAAAGAAATCTTGAGGAGATTATTAAAAAGAATAAATTTTTTGTAGATAGCGATTCTCTCAAGAGTAGAGTTTTTAAAGATATTTTGCCACATTTTCAAAATCACTTTGACTATTTGAAAGTTGAGGGAGAGAAGTTCTTAGAATCAGTTGAAATACTTAAACAAAGATTTGTTGAGTTGAAAAATCGGGCTGATTTGATTGACCAAGAAGCCAAGAATAAATTGGAACAATTTAGAGAATCACAGAACTTAAAATTAAAAGATAGAGACAGGCTACTTTCAGAATTTGAGAGTGAAAAAGAGGGAAAGATTTCTGAGTTAAAAGCACAAAAAGACCAGATTGAAAGTTTATTTAACAAGATTAAGGAAATTATAAAATGTAAGCACATTGACTGTCTACAAGAAGCTCAACAGTTAGTTAGATGGTCATTAACCGATAATCAATCAGAGTTGTTTTCAAGACCGATCCAATGGATATATTTGCCCATTTATGTTTTGTTTATTGAAAATGAAGCACAGATGGAAGAACGTATGAATATTTTATTTCCTGGGTATATTACAAATGATCCGAATAATATATATGAGTTTATTTCAGAACCAATACTTCAATTAAAAAATACTCTGAATGAGATAATTGAGAATAATATGGCAGTAAGATCAAATTTTGAATTTTCATCAGACAGGAAAAATTTGATAAAAGATGTGAATCTAAAGAAGAAAATACAGTTAGGTATTTCAAAATTAAAAGAAAATAACCTCATAACTGAAATTGGTGAGAATACAATCCGGGAAAATTTAAATTTATTACCTTAATTTAATTAATCCCATTTATTATGTCTGATTCTAAACCAGAGCGTAGTGGAAAAGTAGATCTGAAGAAGAGAAGAATAAGAGCATTATTCCTCTCAATAGAAAAGAAAAAGAAGCGTAAAGAATTAGTCGAAGAAAAAACGGAAGATATTTATCGGGATGGGATGATATATATCCAGATGAGACTTCCTGTAAGTAAAATAACCAATGAATTTGAAGAGGAACTAAAAGGAAAAGTAGAACACAATATTCTTAAAGCAAAAATTCGAGAGGCAAAGTTAGAAGATCTAGAAAGCCTCAAAAATATTTATAATCGAGCTTGGTTGACAAGTAATACTCCTTTTCGCCCTATAACTAAGACCGATTTATCTACAATTCTTGAAAATCCTGAGACAGTCTTTCTTATTGCAAAAGTTTATGGAATAGACGCTGCGTTCGTTCTTCTTGATTTTGAAGGAGAAAATAATGAATCTGCAATTATCGCAGCATTAGCAGTAATTCCAAGGTTCCAACGTAGAGGTCTTGGTAAAATACTAGGGGTTTATGTGTGGAATTTCTTGAAACAAAATTACAGTAATGTAAAAGAAATTAGAGCAGAAGTATATAATGATAATAAGGTCAGTTATACATTTATGAAAGGATTAGGATTTGAAGAATTTGAGAAAAAACTTTATAGAAAAGACGATTTCGAAATTTATACTAATTAACTTATTAAGGAATTTAATTTTGCTTCAATTTTCTTCTGATTTTCTTCATCTTGTAGCTCATTATAATAATTCCTCGAATGTTCATAATGTTCCAATGCTAATTTAGGCATCTCATCATGTAAATAGATATCACCTAATTTATTGTGGATATCTGCAAGTTCTTTTACATAAAGAAGGTCCTCATAAATAGATAGAGCTTCCTCAAAAAATTTTATTGTTTTTGATTTTTCTTCTCCAATTTTTAAATATTTTTCCGCAATAGTTACTTTTAATTGAGCACATTTCATGTTGTCTCCGAATTTATAGTAGATCTCGCAAGAGAGAATATAATATTCAATACTTTTTTGAGTTTCTCCTTTTAAATCATTTATATCACCTAGATTCTCTAAGATTTCCCCCTCATGAATATTATCGCCAATTTCAAAGATTCTTACGGATTCAAGACTTTTTAATAATGAATTTTCACTAGCTTTAATATTATTCCATAAGAGATTTATCTTTCCAAGATATAAGTAGCATTCCCATTCTAATTTTGCTTTTAAATATAAGGAAAGATTATTACGTACAGTTTCTATCAATTGGAGAACCGTGGTAAATTCCTCATTTGCTAAGTTATAGTCTTCTCCTATTAAATAATACAATTTTCCATACTTTATTTTAGTAGTTATAATACCATAAGCATCACCCTTTTGGGTGAAGAATTCCATATTTCTTGCCAAGATTTTCTTAATTCGATTAAAATCTTTAAGTAAGTAAAGAACTTCGACTATATTACTGGAAGTCGTAACTTCTTCATATAATAGATTCTCTTTTTTAGATAAATCAAGAGCTTCCTGATAAAATTTGTAAGAATATTCTAAATCCTTGATTGAAAGGTAAATATTTCCTAAATTATTTAGAACTTTGATAACCTTCAGGTTATCTTTTACTTCTCTAAGGATTTCAAGAGATCTATTTAAATGATAGATTGCTTGATCAAAGAATCCTGTATCTTCTTGAATTAATCCAATTTCATTATGACAGATTGCTACATTAAATAAATCATCTTCTTCTTCAAAATTTCTTAATGCTAATTCAAGATTTTTTAGAGCATTAGGCAAATCTCTTTTTTTGTAATATAAACTTGATTTTTTTAACAATAGTTCCCCAGGTATTGGATCTCCCAAAATTTCCTTACTTTCTAAATTTTCATTAATCTCTTTAATTTCTTGCTCTATTTTATCGTCTTCTATAATTATATCTTCATAATATCCATCGCCTTCTATTGTATCAATAGAAAAAGATTCTTCTTCAATGAATTTTGAATTTATATCCCTAAGCATTGATTTCTTCAAATTTGAAATTAATGGTTTGTTACAATATGGGCAATATGGATAATCTTCTTCAATTGATTGTTTACAATAAGGGCAGATTTTCATAAATATTTGAATCTTTAATTTTATTTCATTACGTTCCTTTTTATTAAAAAAAGAAAATTAGCTTATTTATAATTATTTGAATGAAAATTCCATTGAATCTGTTTTCTTAAATAGAAATATTTTATTCCTAAACACTCAATATTACTGAGAGAATCATAAATGGGAAATGATCTTCATCAAAGGTCAATGCTAATTATAGTAAAATAATATCATATAAAACAATTAAATATAAGGGAATCTCGAAAATATAAAAAAAACACACAAAAGCTTTTTACTGATCGATTTCTTTATCAATGATAAAATTAAAGTAAATGTGAAAATAGTGGATACGAAACTTTTCAAGAAAACTTATCCTTTTATCTGTGATAAATGCGGTGAATTTGCTCATACTGATCAAGAATATTGTGATAAATGTGGAGCATCGAATTCTCTTAGAAAAGCTGAGAAAGCAGATTATAAAAAAGCAAATAAATAAGTTTTTGAATAACCAGGCATTAAATAGGACTTCAAAATTATTAACCATAAGAAAGCATAAAGTTAATTTTCAAATAGATCTAATTTAATTTATCAAACCTTTCTTTTTTAAAGTAATGGGACATTTACTCTATTATTAAAACTATTTAAATGGTGTTTATAGAATTGACTGATACAGTTATTTTTAAGCTTGAAAATGGTGTTTTTCACATCATTTTTAATAGACCAGAAAAAAGGAATGCTCTCAACAGGACTATGTATGAAAAACTTGGTGAGGGAATAGATAAAGCTGAAAATGATCCAAAGATGAGAGTGATTTTAATTTATGGTAGTGGTAAATGCTTTTGTGCCGGAAATGATTTAAGAGATTTTCAAAATACTGAATCCTCTTCAGAGAACAGACCGATTAGAAATTGGAGTCAATCAATTTTAACAGCAAAAAAACCAATATTAGCTGCGGTACATGGGTATGCAATTGGAATTGGAGTTACTATGTTATTACACTTTGATTTGGTATATGCTGCAGAGGGTACTAGATTTCAATTTCCATTTGTAAATTTAGGATTAATACCTGAATTTGGATCGACGTTTACCTTACCAGAATTAATAGGACGTCAACGAGCTGCTGAACTTTTCTTCTTCGGTGATTGGTTCAGCGTGCAAGACGCAAATAGGATGGGGATTATTAATAAAATTTTCCCAGAAAACGATCTTATAAATGAGACAACTCATCTAGCTGAAAAATTAGCAGAAAAACCCCCAGAAGCTTTACGACAGACTAAAGCATATGTCAAAAAACATTATATGGGATTTCTTGAGAAATTAATGCCTGATGAAGGTGCGGAGTTTAGAAGAAGACAGAGATCCCCTGAAGCTCAGGAAGCTTTTAAAGCGTTTTTTGAAAAGAGAAAACCTGATTTTTCAAAATTTTCTTAATTCCTTATTTTTACTTTCTTTATACTTCTTTAATTCATCCAAAATCTGATTATTATCTAATCCAAGTGATTGGAGTAAGATTTTTAACTGAACATTTGCATTTTCTGCATTAATTTTCTCAGATAAATATAAAGCTTTTATAAATTGGGATTTAGCTTCCCTCACTTCACCTAAATAAAATAAGGTTTCTCCAGTATAGCCTAATCCTTTAATAATTAACTCAATATAGTTAGAATCAATTGCAATATTTGTACCCTTCTTAAAATATAGTAAAGCGCCCCTCATATCATCAATTTTCTTCTTGAGAATTCCTAAGTTGAAATATGAAGTAATTATTCCTTTAGAATCTTTTATTTCCTTAAAAGTTTTCAACGTTTTTTTATATAATTCGAATACAATATCCCATTGTCCAGTGTTTTCATATATATAAATTAAATTCCCCAAACAATCTAATAAACTATATATATCACCTTTGTCAGAACAAATCACACTACAATCTAAAAAAACATCGCATGCTTCATCCAATTGATTTAGTTTTATCAAATTGATACCGATCCATTTCAAGCATTCGACTTTTTCTGGAATTTGCATTAATTCATCATAAATATTATAAGCTTTTTTATAAAATTCAAGTGATTGTTGAAAAGCCTTTGTCTTAAAATGAAGAGTTCCCAGTAGTCCGTATACAGAAGCTTGTCCTAACCTATCTTTTTGTTTTTCAAAATGTTTTAAGCATATTAAGTAATTTTTCTCTGAGTCAGAATAAGATTCTAATTGTAATTGGATTAAAGCGATATCACTTAATTCTTTAATAAAGTTTGAATTTTTACCAAATTTTTCAAGTTCTTTTAGATTCTCTTCCTTTCGTTTTAAAAGTTCCTCAAGTTCTTCTTTATTGAGTTCATTTTCTGTCATAGAACCTCATATTTACAATGGTTTCTCTAATCTTTTAAAGCATATCTTCTAATATTTCCGCTGCGTTTTTAACATATTGGAGACATTTCTTTTCAAAAAATTCATTTTGACCATAGTAAAGTTTACCTTCTGGAGTATTTATATCACACCCAAGTAACTCTTTACATATCTCCGAACCATGAATCTCTCGAAATCGTCTTGAAAATTCTCTAATAACTTCATAAGTCTTTTCTTTTAATTCAGGATTCATATCTTTTCCCATACCATATTTTAATCCGATAACCATATAAGCTCCAGAAACGGCACCGCAGGTTCTCCCAAACCTTGCCATTCCACCACCAAAACCACTAGCTATTTTTAGAGCTGTATTTTCATCTAATCCGTATTGATTACTAAAAGTTCCAAATATCGATTGAGCACAGTTATAATTATCCTTAAAGTGAGAAATAGCTTCTTCTACTATTGAAATAAGAAATACCTCTATGTTTTGTTATAAACATTCTTCTATAAGTATAATAAATATAACATTTCATATCTATTATAGATCTAGAGATATAAATGCTAATTAATATAAAAAAGTAGGAATCTCTTTTGAAAGTTATAGCAAAATTATGGGAAAGAATTGATGATAGAAAAGTTAAATGTCATGTTTGTGCTAATGAATGCATTATTTTTCCTGGAAAGGTGGGAATTTGCCGAACAAGAAAAAATATTGATGGAGAACTATTCACTCTTATTTATGGATCTCTGATTTCTCCGGGAAGTTTAGATCCTATAGAAAAAAAACCACTTTATAATTTTTGGCCAGGAGCAACAGCTTATTCAATAGCATCAATAGGGTGCTCTTTTAAGTGTCAAAATTGCCAAAATTGGTCAATTTCACAGGCAAATCCTACAGATAATGGAAAGAATGGTTTTTATGATCTTGAGGGTTTGGAGGGAAGAGGAATGTCAATGGTTGAGATGACTCCTGAGCAATTAGTAAAAAGAGTTATCAAGAGTGGAGCAAGGACTTTGGCATATACTTATAATGAACCATTAATCTGGCATGAATATATTTTAGACACTGCAAAACTGCTTAAGAAAGAAAACATCAAAACAATTTTAGTCACAAATGGTTACTCGACCCCAGAAGCTTCAAAAGAACTTGTGGAACTAGGTATTGACGCAGCTAATATTGATATTAAAGCAATGTCGGATGATTTCTATAAAAAAATATGTGGAGTTAAATCCGTCAAACCAGTTTTAGATACTGCTAAATTTTTTAAACAAAATGCTATGCATATTGAAATCACAAATTTAATAATCCCTGATTTAAACGATAGTAGAGAAGATATTAAGAAATTATGTAACTGGATAGTTGATAACTTAGGTAAGGATACACCTACCCATTTTTCAGCTTACCATCCCGATTTTAAATCCCCTTCAGAGAAGAGAACACCCTATACTACATTAAACATGGCATATCACGTTGCCAAAGAAGCGGGATTATATTTTCCTTATGTAGGAAATATAAATCATGAACAAGGAAGTAATACTTATTGCCCCAAATGTGGACATTTACTATTTGAGAGAAGAGGCTACACTTTTAAGAAAATAGATGTCACTGAAACGAAAGAATGCCCAAATTGTATGTACGATCTCAGTAATGATATTATTGGAGAAATAAATCGAAATCCTTTACATAGGTTTAGTCTCTTCTAAAAATCAAAAAAAATTAAAAAAATTTTTGAATTAGAAAACCCCTGAGATTGAAACCCCTATTACTACTAATAAAAATCCTTGGATAAAGCAGAATAGAGCAACAATAATTGCTAATGGTGGCCATGAAATTGCTTTAGAAACGGCCATAAAACCTGCAGTGTAAAATTTAGCAGTGAGGGCGACAATAGCAAAAATTATTATAAATACAATTGCCAATAAAATCTTAGGATTTATAAATACTGCTATTAAATCAATGACGGTTTGGGGTAAGAGAAGAGCCAGTAAAATTACAACAAGTGTAGCTACTAGCATTCCAACTATACTGGCAAGGGGAAGATCATTTGCAGGTTTTACAAATGTTAAGATCCCCACTACAATTAAGAGAATGGATGTAAAAAGACTGCGATCATCTTCTAAATATGCTACACTTGGAGGAATCCTAAACATTAACCCAGAAACTCCCGATACTATACATAGCAATCCAACAACAAAACCTAAATATGTTAATACTTTCAAAAATTTGGTTATATCAAAATCCCAGTCTTCCACTTTTCTCTTTTTGAATGATTTCCTTCTCTTTGTTTCATATATGGCATAAAGTAACCATATAATTCCCAATAGGATCATGAAAAACCCACCTAATTCACCTAGGGGTATCAATAGATTCTCTTTAAAATCCCACGCAAAAATCAAGATGTTTCACACTATAATTTAATTTTGGATATATTATTATAATGAATATATAAAACAATATTTATTAAAAATATATAGTCCAATATTTCAAAAAAATTAAGGAAGCAAATTCTTAGAGAAAAGAGACTGTTTTTTTAATATATTCAGTGTAGGCATTTATTTCTTCTTTTTTCTTCACTTCATTCCAATTATATTCTACTGCCATTATATCAGCAACATTTGTTGCTGCTTCAGTTGCATTTTTATGACTAATCCAAAGGGCCATTTCTGTTCTACGGCATAATAAATCGATAAGATGTAGTGTTAATTCATATTGTAAACAATAGATTATTTCTGCCTTAATAAAATAATGATTCTCTAAGATTTTTTTTCCATATGATCGATTATCCTTTATTATATCAAGAATTTTTAAAGCTCCTTTCCCATATTGCTGATAAATATGATCAGTTACGTCTTTTCCCAGATCTATTCCGGAACTATTCAAATATTCATACCACTCTTGTTTATTCAAGGAAATTAAATATCTTTGCTTTGAAAAATTCTTCTTTCTGTGAATATCTGTAAAAATTCCTTTTTCTTCAACCCTTTTAAACAAATCTTCAGCCATACTTCTGAATGCTGTTAATTTTCCACCAGCAATAGTTAGAAGCCCATCGTCAGAGAAGAATATTATATGTTTCCGGGAGATTTCACTTTCAGATTTACCCTTTTGCATAACTAAAGGTCTAATCCCCGCATAAGTGGATATAATATTATCATAATCTAGCTCAGCAGTAGGAAAATAATGTTTTACTGAATCTAACAAGTAATCTACATCTTGTTTATTACAGAATGGATTTTCCAAATCATCTTTATAGTCAGTGTCAGTGGTTCCAATTATAGTAAACTTTTCATTTCGAGGGAGAACAAAAAATGCTCTATCATCCGATAGGGAACGTATGATTGTGGCCATATTATTTTTAACATGTTTTCGTTTAAATTGTAAATGAACTCCCTTTGTAGGGCGAATAAGTGGAATTGGAATATCTTCAGGATAATTGTCTAATAACTCATCAGTCCAAATTCCTGTCGCATTTACCACTAAAGTCCCTTTAATCTTAAAATCAGAATCGTTTTCTAAATCAGTACAATTTACACCAACAATTTTGCCATTGACTTTAATATACCCCGTAACTTTACAATAATTGATTACATCGGCATCTCTTATGATTGCTTCCTTTAATGTTTCTATTGTTAACCGTGCATCATCAACATTATTATCATAGTAGACAGCACCTCCCTTATTTCCTTTCTTAATAAATTCCGGTTCCATCTCAAAAATCTCCTCTGGAGAATACCATTTATGGTTTTTATAATTCTTGAACTCAGATTTATCATTACCAAGAAAATCATAAATCTTACAAGCCCCTATAATGTCCCGTTTTTTATACTTTCCTCCTTCAAGAGCAACAAAGAGAAATGGTATTGGACGAACCAAATGTGGAATGTGTATTCGCATCCAGTTTCTTTCTGTTGTAGACTCTCTTACAAGATCCATATCCCCAAGCCCTAAATATCGTATACCTCCATGAGCTAACTTCGAACTCCTCGAAGATGTTCCAGCAGCAAAATCTTGTTTATCAACAACTGCAACTTTTAATCCTCTCATAGATGCTTCTCGAGCTACTCCTGCTCCTGTAATACCTGCTCCTATTACAATAATATCGTAATGAGTTTCCTTTAGATTCTTAATATATTTTTGGCGGTTTTTATAATTCCATTTTTGATCAAACAATTTTTGCTCTAAATCAGTCATTTCTATCAAAAATGTAAAGTGAATATTTTGTAATTAAACTTACTTTACTTATCTACTTTCAGGTAAACTAAGTTATATTTAGTATAACGTAATTTTTTCTTATTGGATAAGTTTATAATAAAGTTCTTTTACTAGTTTACAGTCATAATAAGCTTATTAAGAAAGGTCGTTAAAACCTATGAAAAAAACAGGTAAAAAGGGAGTTCTAATTGTAGATGATGCTACTTATGTAAGGAACAGACTTAAAAAAATTGTAGAAAAGTTAGAAATTGCTGAGGTTGTGGGAGAAGCTTCTAATGGAGAAGAGGCTGTTTCATTATATAGAGATTTAAAACCTGACTTAGTTACAATGGATTTAGTTATGCCCAATTATGATGGGCTCAAAGCAATTGATACAATAATGAAATTTGATAAATCAGCAAAAATTGTCGTTGTAAGTGCTATGGGTCAAGAGCTATCGGTTTCTGAAGCTATAGAAAAAGGAGCTAAAGATTACATTAAAAAACCTTTCAAGGATGCTGATGTTTCAGTAATTTTTGAGCGGTTGTTGAACCAGTAGTTCTTTTTATTTCTTAGATCGAAACGTTATCTTCCGACCTTTTTTCTAGATTGTTATAAGGCCTCTAATAACTTATGAAGGATAAGAGGCATTGAATATACATCAAAATAATTATGTTCAATACATTCTTTAATTAATCCAATATACCTGTTTGGATTTCTTTGATATTTCTTATAGCAAATAGGAACCATATTGCTCGGAAGTTCATTTTCCCTTTGCATTTCCAATACTTTATCTTCTATATTTGTTAATGTAAAACTTTTAAGCAATCCTTTAAATCGGTTACGACAAATATGGTAAAGATCTATGTGGTGAAATTTAGTATTAGATACTTCGTAAGGGGTATCATCTTCTGAGATCATGGGATTTTCATCAAAATAATATAGGAACCGGTTGGCAATGTAAGGAATATCAAATCTTTTTCCATTATAAGACACAAAGCATTTAAAGTGAGGTAAAATTTCTTTTCTTAAATGCTCACAAATTGCTATTTCTTCTTCTAAGCTACGAGCAAAAAATGAATGTATCTCATAAGTCTTGTTTTTAAAAAATCCAATCCCTAAAATTATTATTGCATTATCATACAATCCTAATGTTTCTATATCAATAAAAAGAAAATCTTCAATGTTAAAACAAAAGCTAACATCCAAATCATCAATATGTTTATTATTTTTAAGACGATTATAATCCTTTAATTGAATTAACTCTAAGAGATTATTAGCAGAATCTCTATATTTCATATTTAAGAATCTTAAATCTTTAAGTGTTCTTATTCCTCTTCCTTTTAGTCTATTTTCTATAAAATCTCCAATATAATGGACTGTTTTAAGGTTATATAATAATTTCTTTTTGGTTTTGTATAGTTTCAAATTATATGGAAAGTCATTTTCTTTCCACATTAGCTCCATGAATTCTCCCATGCTATTTTTTATTATCTGATGATTTTCTTGATATAGTTCCTCTAATTTCTTGCCCCGATATTGTTCTACCAATTCAGTGACGTCAAAACTTGGGGAATTGTAGGTAGCCATTATCTATTATAATTAAATTAAATTATTTAATAACTTATTCTCTTAAAATTTATAATAAAACTGAAGTCCATTAGAGAAAGAAATTTTAAGGTAAAATAAAGTTTCAACAAGATTTTAAAAGCTCTTCTTTAATAATCTATTCTCGGGATGACATCTTCTGCTTCTCTTCTAGTAGGTTTATATTTAAAGAATCTCCGTGATTCTGAGTCTTCAAGAACATAATTTGAGCCCCCACCGTGGAGCATACAATAAGGATCTAACAATCCTATTTCATTAGCATATTGGCGTGTGAATCCACGACCTCCTAGGGTTCTAAAACAATGGATAGCGCTCTCAAATCCTAATTCTGTGGCACTAATTTTCAATCCCATAGCATTTGCCGCCATTAATTTAGAACTGCCTAATTCAGGATGTTCATCCATTTGTCTTGCATATTGAATTAGCGCTGAAAACATTAAATTTAACTCTCGGATTTTTTTAGATATTGGAAATCTAATCACTTGGTATTGATGGAGTCTTTTATCAAATTGCATTCTTTGAAGCGCATAAGCATGGGAATAGAGTATCTTTTTCATTGCATCCCCCAATGCTTCTGCACTAATAACTAACCGTTCTTCAGTTAATTGATGAAATGCAATATCAAGCCCATGACCATGTAAAATATTTTCTTTAGGAATTTCTGTTCTATCAAAAATTAATCTACTTACAAATGCATCTGTCATTCCATAGGTTCTTACCCTTGTACTCCTGAAATTTTTTAATTTTTGATGTTCTGTGTCAACAACCACAGCTCCTAATTGTCCATTATCCATCCGTCCATAGAGAACAATAAAATCCGCGATCATACCATTCGTGATAAAAAGTTTTTTACCTTTAGCAATGATTGTATCATCTGTTTCTGACAATCTTAATTCCATACTATATATATCTGAACCTGCGTTAAATTCTGTCATAGCTGAAGCTCCAATTTGACCGTCTTTTGCAACAGGAATTAGAAATCTTTCTTTCTGGGATTCATCAGAAGCATAATTAACTGGATTACAGTATAGCGTACCTCCTGCGAGTCTACCCATTTCAATACTATAATTCCCCGCTATATATTTTTCACTGTATTCACTCCAACGCCCTCCACAAATTGCATAAGCTATAAGGGCATTCCTAGTAATTCTTCCCACATCATAATCTGCGGTATTAAGTATTGTAGAATAATAGCCATGATCAGATAATTTTTTCATTATCCCAATTACAATATTCTTTTTCTTTTCCTGAGTAGGTTCCTCTACATAATAATTAAGATCTTCTAATTTTCTCAAGTCAGAATCGAGTTCTTTTTCCATAAAATCATATAGATCAGCTAAAAATGTCTTTTCTTTAACATTTAAAACAGGATTGCTTAATAAATCCAATTCCGGGACATATCTTTGGATCTGAATTTTATCAAACTCACTTATTCTTGTATCCATAATATATCATTTGATAATGAGTATAATTTTGATGTTTTACAATATACTTTAAAAAGTAATTTAAAATAAACATTTACCTTGAATAGTTCCTCATATAAAAATTAATTTGATTTATTCTTTATATTCATTCAAGAGATATAGTAAGAGATTTACTTTTTTTTAAAGTAGGATTTTATTCCCACTAAAATTCTATTGTTTTAATTGGAAATCTTTTAATCTAAATAAAACATAAAAATAAAATATCGAAAATATATGAAAACAAAATTCTAGTATTCGAGAAATATCGAAATTCTAAGAAGTGAAAAGAATATGATTAAATTTAGCGACAAGCAATTAAAAATACCCAAATTAATGCGTCCGGTGTATTTAGCTACAGTTGGAATGTCAAAATTCGATCGTGCATTTCCTGAAACTCGAACAGAAGAATTATGTATTGATGCATTTACCACCGCAGCAGACTTCGTTAAAATGACACCTTCTGAATTAAAGCAATATATTCATACCTGTTATTATGGTCATTTTGCTGATCATTTTGGAGATCAGCTACTCGGAGAAGCAGTGATTCATGATAGACTTGGATTAGATCCACTAGGCAATATCGGCGTGAAGACAGGAGGTGCTACAGGAGGTTCTGCCATGTGGGAAGCTGTGAAAGCTGTTGCATCTGGTTATAGCGATTGCGCACTAGCATTAGGATGGGAAAGAATGGATGAAGTACCTACGGATGAGGGAAATCATCTTATATCTGCTGCAGCAGATAAAGATTGGGAGACTCCTCTTGGACATATTTATACTGGTTATTATGCAGTTATGGCCCAACGATATTGGAAAATCTTTGGAAAAGAAGAGGAATCTTTTCGTCATACTATGGCAGAAATCGCAGTTAAAAATAGAGGATATGCTAGAATGAACCCTCATGCTCAAGGGCCAATGAAAATAACAGTAGAAGATGTACTTAACTCTCCTATTGTTGCTTATCCTCTTCGTGCCTTGGACTGCTGTTTAATGAGTGTTGGCTCTGCATGCGGGATTGTATGTGACGAAAAGACAGCTTATGAAATTACAGATAAACCATTACGAATTTATATCGCTGCGGGGAGTCATACATTAAGAGTGGCAGATCGTCGCGATATGAAAATACCTTTACTGCCAAATGAATCAAAAGGACAATATGATGATTTAGGGAAAAGATTTCCCGGAGGAGATCGTTATCCCGGATTCTCAAGTTTTTTAGCAGCTAGGATGGCTGCGTACTATGCTTATAATATGTCTGGTGTAATTGATCCTAGTGAAGATCTTGACGTAGTCGAGCTACATGATGCTTTTACTATAAGTGATATTCAAACCTATGAAGATATTGGAATACGACCTTATGGAGAGGGAAGGACTTATATTGAAAGTGGAGATGCTTATGTTATTAATCCAATAAACAAAAAACCAGGAAAACTACCTAGCAATCCCTGTGGAGGATTAATAGGATGCATGCATGCTGTAGGAGCAACGGGTTTAATGCAGATTGCTGAAATAGGTTACCATATTTGGAACCGATGGGATGAAATTCATGAACCTGAAGAGAAATGGAATAGATTTGGAAGAGAAAAACCAAAAGATTGGGAGAGTTTGCAAGTGAAGGGTGCAAAAAGAGGATTAGCTATAAGTCATGCTGGAGTAGGGTCTCATGTGACGTGTACAATACTAATGGATCCCAATAAATTAATAAAGGAGGATTAAAAATGGTAAAGAAAGATGATGAAAAAGGTTATGTAGATATAATCGATGGTAGATATAAACCGAGAGGAATTTTTCACATTCCAGAAGCAAATCAGCCCATTTTTAACAAAGACACTGGTAAGTTAGCGGGGGTAACAAATCCACGGGATATGACATATATTCACTCTTACGGTGGTGAAGCTATATTTTTTGAGTCTTTAGGAAAAGGTAAACTCATGGCTTCAAGATGTGATAATCAAAACTGTGAGACAAAAGGTTCGATTTATGAACCTTTCAGAATTTATTGTCCTGATTGTTTAAGAAGGAATACTCCAATTGATATCACTGATAAAGCTCGGAAATATTCAAAAGTCCATTCTTTTATTGTAACTCATAGATCCGGAGCTTTTAATACATTACCTCTACCAATAAAATTTATAAATGTTGAATTTGATGAAGAAGTTGTTACAATCCTTATGAGTGTTCTAGCAGTTGGGGAACCTGAAATTGGGAAAAAAATTATTCCAATATTCCGTACAAAATCTCCAACTTATACTATTATGGATTTAATGTTTGTTCCAGAAGGTACACCTGAATCTGAGTTACCAGAAGGATTTACATTTTAATTTTTTTTATTTTTTTTTCATTTAATAAAATCCCTCCAAAAAAAGGCAATTTAATTTTCAAAAATGTAGAAATTAGTAAAATTCTGGGAGAGAATCCAAAAATATTCTCAATCTTTAGGTTATTGTAGCAAATTGAAAATCTTGCGAGTTTCATCTGGTGTTGCTACCTCTCTTCCTGCTAATTTTGCTACTGTCGCTGCCCATTCTACTTGTTCCCAGGATCCTTTTGCCAAACGCCCATCTGGAACACGTATATTATCTTCCAGACCTACGCGGATATGACCACCCATCGCTGCCGCGCATAATCCTGCTCGAAATTGGTCCTTTGCTACTCCACATACACTCCATGAAGATCCCGACGGCATTAAGTTAAGAAATCCTGCTAAGTTTTGATATGAAAATGGTACACCCCCCAAAGTTCCAAAAACAAATTGGAAATGTAAGGGATGTTCAAATAGATCCTCTTGTTTATCAAGGAAAAGAATATTATATAGACCCCCAAAATCATACACTTCTAATTCGGGTTTGGTTTTAGCCTCTTTCATGGCTTTAGCTAGTGTCTGAATGGTAAGGAATGTATTCCTAAAAATACCATCAGCATTGGCCACTACTTCCCCTGTCTTAAAATTACCTATACCAAAATTCATCGAATTCGTATTCAATGAAGCTATTAAGGGTTTAAACGTTTTTGTGGGAGCAACTCTTTGTTCTAAAGTCATACCTATAGAACTCGTAATGTTTATAATTATTTCTGGAGCTTTTCTATTGATAGCTTCTATAACAGCTCGAATTTTTTCTATTTCAGGTGTAGGAAAGCCTGTATTTACATCTCTTGCATGAATATGTACGGTAGTGGCTCCCGCATCAAAACATTTTTTAGCTTCTTCTCCAAATTCTTCAGGGCTATAAGGAACAGCAGGATTCTGCTCTTTTCTTGTTGTTGATCCTGCTAAGGCAGCACTTATGACTAATTTTGATGATAATTCTTCTTCCATAAATCTAACACATTGATTATTTAATTCCAAAAATACTGACTTTTTAATAAAATTTAAGATTATAATGCTAAATAATATTTAACATTAAATTTCTAAAGAAGGAATTTAGAGAGATCAATTATGAAATTACTTGAAGGAAAGAATGCTTTAGTAACTGGAGGGGGACGTGGGATTGGCAGGGAAGTAGCCATCGATTTTGCTAGAAATGGGGCAAATGTAGCTGTTTGTTCACGGACTAAAGAACAATTAGATTATACTGTCCAAGAAATTGAGAAATTTGGGGTTAAAGGATTAGCAATATCTGTAGATTTATCAACATTAGATGGTGTAAGGGAATGTGCTAAACAATTTTTTAATTTCTTTGACACTATTGATATATTAGTTAATAATGCAGGAATAACACATGTTTCATCTGTAGTTGATACTCCTATTGAATATGCTCAGAAATTGTTTAATCTCAATATTTTGAGTTATTATGCTTTAATAAAGGAAGTTCTACCAAAGATGATTGAACAAAAAAGCGGAAGCATTGTTATGACCTCTTCAGTCATGGGCAATGTCTATTTTGCGCCAAAAAAGGTAGCATATGCCGGTTCTAAAGCTGCGGTGTCTGCAATGGGGAAATGTCTAAGTGTAGAGTTAAAACCATACAATATTAATGTCAATGTTGTAACACCCGCGGGTATAGAGACTCAAATGGCTGAAGATTTAAGAAAATGGGGTCAAATGATGGATATCACAGTTCCCCCAGAATTCATTTCACCTGCATATGTATTTCTTGCAAGCGATTTAGCGAAAAAAAAGTATAGAGGGAGGGTTTTAGAATTACATGCCATATGTGACTTTTTACCAGATCTATCCAAAGCAATAGGGGAAAGAAAAGTTGAATTAAAAGAATGCAAAGCAATTGCAGATGAATGCCTTAAAAAGGATCAATTAAAAGTATTTAAGAAAAATACTGAAATAGTTGATTTTATGCGAACTTATAAGAGATAGGTTTTATCATACATATATTATTTCTGTTTTTCAACATTCCATAGTATCAGATTAACATTTTATATATGAAAGTTATAATTATAATCATTATAAATGAATCTCAATAAAAAATTAAATGTTAAATTATGACTGAAAAGATAATTATCGCAAAAAAGGGACTAGTTCGAGCGGATTTTGCATTTTGGGTCGGCCAATATATGGATAAATTTTATGATGCGTTTGAAAAAAAGAAAATAATAGGAAATAAATGCCCCAAATGTGGAGATGTTTTTGTACCACCTAGAAAATTTTGTGGCAAATGCAATGAAAAAATATCATTAGATAAAAATTGGGTTGATTTACCGGATACTGGTATTTTACAAAATTATACTATTACTCCCTATAAAATTAACGATAGATCCATTCGAAAGGTAAAAAAACCTCAAATTATCGGTATGGTGCAAATCGATGGAAGTAATACTGCAATAGTAAATCGGTTGTTGGATATAGCACCTGAGGAAGTGAAAACGGGGATGGAAGTAAAAGTCAAATGGGAAGAAAAAACAAAAGGAGACCCTTCAGATATAAAGGGTTTTGAGAAATTTAAGAGGTGATAAAAAAAGTGGAAAAAGTAGGTATTGTGGGATATAGTCAAGTGAAATTATATTCTAAGGCAAATTATGGACGGTATGAAATGATTTTTGAAGCTGTAAGAGGTGCTCTTGATAAAGCAGGATTAAAAAAGAAGGATATTACTACTGTAGTTTCCTGTACTAATGATTACTATGATGGACGGACAATTTCAAATTGTTTTACTGTTGATGTGGGTGGAGCTTATCTAACTGATGAAAGTAAAGTTGAAATGGATGGTGCTCATGCCGTATTATATGGATTAATGAGGATTTTATCAGGGAATCATAAATTAGCAGTAGTGTGGGGTGGAAGCATGGCTTCATGTTTTCCATATCACTCTGCTCGGTTGTATGAAACAGACCCGACTTGGGAACGTCCATTAGCGTATGTAAATGATATTACATCTGCAGGATTTCAAATGAGAGCTTATATGGAAAAATATGGAGTTAGTAAGGAAGATATTGCAAAAGTAGCGGTTAAAAATAGGAGAAATGCTGCAAAAAATCCTTTGGCTTTAGAAGAAGCTCGAAATAATAATATAACTATTAATGAGGTACTAGAATCGGAAATATATTCTGATCCGGTCACTGAATTAATGGTTGCTCAGCCGTGTGATGGTGTTGCTGCCTTATTATTAGCACCCGAGAAACAAGCATTGAAAATTACAGACAAACCAGTATGGATCACGGGGGTGGGTTATAACCAAGAAACTTATTATATTGGTGAAAGAAATCTATCGATTTCGAATTCAATGGAAACTGCTGGAAAAATGGCATTTAAGGCTGCAGGAATAACAAATCCTAAGGAGGAAATCAATGTTGCTGAATTTTTTGAAGCTTATGCTCATGAAGAATTAATATTTTCAGAAGCTCTTGGGTTTGCTGAGAGAGGAAAAGGTTCTAGCATTGATTCGGAAGTGAATGGAGATCTTCCTATAAATCCCTCAGGAGGGGCTATAGGGGGTCATGCCCCTTGTGCAACAGGAATAATAAGAATAATTGAAGCAACCAAACAACTTACAGGAGAAGCTGATGGTTATCAGGTAAAAGACGCAAAGAGAGCAGTAGCAACAGGTCAAATAGGGATGTGTGCTCAAAATAATATAATATACGTATTGGAGGGGAATAATTAACATGGGTAATCAAGTTGCAATAATTTCTGCGGGCTTTAGCGAACATGCTTCAAAACGATCAGATGTAAGTATGCCTGAATTAGTGAGTGAAGCTATAGAGGATTGTTTGAAGAAAGTTCCAAGTTTAAGCTTTAACGATATTGATGCATATGTAAATGGAAATATGCCTGCATTTGAAGGAGCAAATATTCCAGAATTATGGATGACCGATTGGCTATTTGCAAGGAACAAACCATTGATGCGTGTTACAACGGGAGGAACCACGGGAGGAACTGTAGCAATTGCAGGATACTATTCGGTAGCAGCGGGATTACCGGGAATAGACACTGTTCTTGCGATTGGATTTGAACAACAAAGTCAAGGTGATACAGCTACTGGTCTTGCTAGTGTAGCATATGGTGAAATTACAGCTTATAATGAATTAGGAATTACATATGAAAGATTAACCCGAATTTTATCTGCAGGTGCAGCTATCGGTGTAGCTTCTTATCAAGCGACTAATTATATGAGTAAAGCAAGAATAACTGAAGAAGATTTAGCAAGAGTTGTGGTTCAAAATCGGCGAAATGCTGCAAAAACTTGGTGGGCTCATTTAAAAATGCCTGATCTTACAATTGATGAGGTGTTAGATACCCCATATATCTCATATCCGTTAAGATATGGGATGGTTTGCCCTGCAAGTGATGGCGCTTGTGCAGTTTTATTTACTACTGAAGAAAAAGCTAAAGAGGTTTGTGATATTCCTGTCTATGTAAATGGAGTATCTAGTGTTGCCCATGAAACTGCTGTACTTGGTTATGATTGCAGTGGCTCAGGACAAATAGATCCATCAGAACAGTTGGGAGCAATGAAATCTTCTGAATTAGCTTATGGTCAAGCGGGTATTTCGTTCCCTAGAAAAGAAATTGACTATGCAGAAGTCTATTCTCCGTTCCCCAATCAGGAATTAATGTGGGTGGAAAAACTTGGATTATTCGAGGAAAATACTGCTCCAGAAATGTATGAAAATGGGGTGACTTCTTTAAAAGGTGAATTACCAATATGCTGCTCTGGAGGTGTTAATTCTACAAATGCAATTGGAGCTTCCGCCTTGGAAAGACCTGCTGTCGCAGCTCTTCAGATAATGGGAAAGGCAAGTAACCAAGTTCCAAAAACAGTGCATACTGCGATCGGTCATGGATGGGGTGGAATTTTGAACTTATGCACAATGTTGGTGATGTCAGATGAACCACAAAGAAAATGGAGGTGATTGAAAATTTCAAAAAGAACCCAAAGAAAATCTTTAGATTATATTAAAAAAGACTATTTAGAAACTAGGACTATGCCAGGTAATTGGTATTTATCCAGTTATACATATAAGTTTAATTTATCTCACATGAAACCATTTCTGGACAAACTAAAAGAAAAAAAATTAGTGGGAGTAAAATGTTCGGGATGTAATAGAGTATTCTTTCCCCCTAGGCTAGTATGCGGAAAATGTCTAATAAAACCTGACCAATGGGTTGATCTACGTGATACTGGAGAAGTTTCCACCTTTTCAATTGCGTATCTAAAGGATCCAGATACAGGTGAAGTACAGGAAAAGCCAATGGTTTTAATTCGTCAGGATGGTGCAGATACAGCCTATATGGTAGAGTTAAATCCTGAGGTTGATTATAAAGATACTTATGTTGGAATGCCTGTGAAAGTCCATTGGAATAAAGAGCTTAATGGAGATTTATTTGATATAGAATATTATGATTTATTAGATGATGACGCTAAGGACCTCAACCAAGGTTGAAAGTAAAAAAGAATTTCAACAATATTTTCTTATTTTTTTTAATTTCAATTTTAGTAATTATAATCTGGAATAAATTCATATAAGATATCTTCACTCATATTAAGTAATAAATCCGGTTTAAGATCATTGATAAGAATTTTCTGAGTTTTTAATATTTCAATTTGATCATATTCTAATCCCTGTTCATACCAATGTTTTATTAGCCCGATCCGTGAAACAAATTTATTATCCAATAAATCATGAAGAAATTTCATCCATCTTTCTGTTTCATTTTTTCTCTCTATGGGGCTTAACTTTTTTCCAGATTTTTTTTGACGATTGCTCAATTTGGTATCAATCCACTTGTTTATCTCTGCATCTGACCAATTTTTCTTCCTTAGTGCTTTAACTTTTTTTGAGTTGGATATTTTATGAAACTCTTGTAAAGTATTCAAAGACCCTAATACCGTATCACAATCACAGTAATTCTTGGTTGCTCTAAAATATAATTCATCTGGTCTTAATTGAGATTGAACTTTCGAATTGGTGATTGGAGTAAAAGCCATCTTATATTGTTCAAGAATATTTCTAAAATTATCTACTTGAGTTCCTTGAGGTAAAGTTGCTGTAATATAGAAACACATAGTGAATTAGAGATGAAGATTTTAATTAAATTTTTGTAGTATCGCACCAATTTTTTTTATACTATATTCAATATCATCCTCCTGAATTCCATAGTGAGTTACAAAACGGATCTTTTCTTTGCTAATGTTAAACGCTAATATGCCCTCTTTCCCTAGCTCAGTAATGATCTTAAAGATTCTAATTTTATTTAAAAATTCTAAAATAACAATATTAGTATCTGGTTCATTTATCCTAATAGGTGCTTTAAGAAACTTCAACCCATCTGCAAGAATTTTTGCATTTCTATGATCTTCTTCTAATCTTTTAATCCATTTGGGCTCAAGCGCCACTAATCCAAATGATGCAATTATCCCCGCTTGTCGCATACCTCCACCTAACATCTTACGGAACTTTCGAGCTTTAGATATAAAATCTTTTGATCCCGCCACCATGGATCCAATAGGACAGGATAATCCTTTAGATAAACAAAACATTACACTATCAACATGGTTAGTAAAATCTGTTACTGGTATATTAAGACCCACAGCAGCATTGAAAATTCTAGCACCATCTAAATGAAATCTCAATTCATTTTTTTGGGCAAATTCCCTTAAATTTTTTAAGATTTCTGGATTTATTATCACACCTCCATGGAAATTATGGGTATTTTCAACACTTATTAGAGTCGTTGTTGGTTCATGTATGTCTTCTTTGTATCGAATTAATTCTTGAAGGTGATCAACTGAGGGAACTCCTTTACTCGAAGGGTAAGTCCGTATCATTAGTCCCCCAATACGAGCTGCACTTCCAACTTCATGACCCACGATATGACATTGTTGTTCTAATAAGATTTCATTTCCAGGATTCGTTTGAGAAAGGAGAGAAACTAAATTTCCTTGAGTCCCTGAAGTTACCAGCAAAGCTGCTTCTTTTCCTACTACTTTGGCTGCCTTTTCTTCTAATTCATTCACAGTAGGATCTTCACCGATAACATCATCCCCAAGCTTGGAATTATCCATTGATTTTATCATCTCCCACATTTCCGGAGAAGGTTTGGTTACAGTATCAGACCTTAAATCGACAAGTTTCATTATTAACTCAAAAATATTTTAGATTATAGCAAATAAATAGTATAAAAAAAGAATAAAATTAAATTAAATAATATATGGTTTTTAATACAATTCTCCGTTATTAAGTAATAGTTATCCAAACCATTTTTTAATTAAGGTATAAATCGTCCCATTTTGATAAACATCAGAAAGAACCTTATTAATTATATATAACAATTCTGGTTCCCCATATTTGCACCACATCACTAAAGATTCATTTGGTGTATTAAAGATAATTTTAAGATTGTAAAATGCATTATATGCGAAAAATAAAGGCTGATCAACATAAGCTGCGTCAATTGCACCAGAATCTAAAGCTAGGAATAGAGAATCAGCACTATCATAAACCATGAGATTTACACCTACAGTCATGCCTAAATCCAACAATTCTAGTTCGTTTATACTCCCTGCTAGAACTCCAACGGTATAAGATGTAAGATTATTTAAAGTTTCTATGATAAGCGACGAAGCATTTTTGACAGTAACAACTTGACTGAGAGTAAGATAAGTTATAGAAGCTGCAAGGATTCCCGCTCGAGATTCTGTGTAAACTATTGCTGCTGCAATCATATCAACAGTGCTTGCGTTACAAGCACTTATTAGACCATCAAATGATATATCAACTATAGTCAAATTAACACCAATTTCATCAGCAATCAATTGTATTAAATCAATATCAAACCCTATGATTTCCGTGGCATTTATATATTCGAATGGTGGGTAGTCAGCACTTGTCCCAACAATTAATTCTCCTCGTGAAATAATCTGATCAAGTAATGGTTCGGATTCTTCAGGACATATAGGACATTCTGGACATTCCGGACATTCCGGACATTGTTTTTCTTCCAAAACAAACGTAGG
This sequence comes from Promethearchaeota archaeon, assembly GCA_048938895.1. Classification (GTDB taxonomy): domain Archaea; phylum Asgardarchaeota; class Lokiarchaeia; order Sigyniarchaeales; family SOKP01; genus Loki-b32. The sequence goes on along the minus strand of JBHLLU010000008.1, from coordinate 19,586 downwards.
AATTGCCCACCCTGCAGAAAATCCGATCCCAATGCAACAAATAATTAGAAAAATCCCAAATTCTCTTTTCAAATGATTTTCAACCCATTTTCAAGTAATTTAATTAATTGTAATTTTTAGATTTCTTTTTTGATGATAATAAATCTCCCATATTAATATTTAAGAATTTCTATCTTAAAGGACCAAATCTTAAATTCAAGAATCTAAAGCTTACAATCCAGGGATCCCTGTTCTTTTATGAAGGAGATCTAAGCCTTTAGATATTATCGCAATTGTAACCAAAAAAATTATAGCAACAATAATATAAGTAAAAACAGATATAAATTCTAACGAAACAATACTTTTTGCTTGACCAAAGAGTTCTGCGGCTCCAATTAAGGCAACCACAACAGTATATTTTGGAAGATAAGCAGCTTCGTTTGACCATGAGGGAATAACACGACGAAGAGCTTGTGGAAGTACAATATGACGAATCCCATTCAATCTTGACATTCCCAGTGATTGAGCTGCCAATAATTGACCAGAACTAACCGAAATCATAGCACCTCGTAGGTATTCTGCTTGATATGCTGCACTATTAAGACTTAAAGCTATAATACCAAAAAGTATACGAGGACTCAAGAATACAAATGTAATTTCTTTCCCAAAAATTTGAAATTGAGTATAAATAATCCAATTACTAATTGGAAGATTCAAACCATAATATAATAAAAACAATTGAGCAATTAAAGGTGTTCCCCGTATAATTTCAATATAGCCTGTAGCAACCCTTGAAAAAATATTTCCTCCATATTGTCGGAGTAGAGCGAGAGAAAGCCCTAAAAAAAAGCCAAACATAAGTGCCCATCCATATAACCACATGGTTGTGAGATATCCTGAAACCAATCGATTCCAGTATTTTGATATTGTACAATATTCTGTTTCACGCATAAATGGAAATGAACAAAATAGATTACTTAATATAATAAACAGAATAATTGCAACAACAGCAATAATCGCACCCACTAACAATTTCTTTTTCTTTACCTTACTTTCAATGGAAGATTTTTCTAATATCTCGTTCAATATTCATCCTCATCTATAGGTTTTAGAAGTTCCTCATGTGTTCCATATAAAACTTCAAGTTGTTTGAGAAATTTTTTCACTCTTTCGGATTTAGGTGATGTGAAAAAATGTTGAGGTGTTCCTCTTTCAATTACGATTCCGTCACCGATAAATATCATTTCTGAAGCCACGGCTTTGGCAAATCCCAATTCATGAGTTACTACTATCATTGTTGTACCTGATTTGGCGAGATCTAGCATTACTTGAAGTACTTCCCCAATTAATTCGGGATCTAATGCTGATGTAGGTTCATCAAACAGTATCACATCAGGTTCCATAGCTAATGCTCGAGCTATGCCTACGCGTTGCTGTTGACCGCCGGATAATTGCGCAGGATAATGGTCTGCCCATTCTGCCATCCTGACATGATCTAATGCTTCAAGTGCTTTTATTTGAGCTTCTTTCTTCGGTAAGCCCTTTACCTTGCGAAGACCTATACTCACATTATCAATAGCCTTGAGGTGGGCAAAAAGGTTAAAATGTTGGAAAACCATTCCTAATCTTGTTCTAACTGCATTAAGATCGACACCTGGCAGAGTTATATTCTGACCCCTAAGGTAAATATCACCCCTCTCTGGAGGATTTAGCATATTAATGCATCTAAGGAGTGTACTTTTTCCGGAACCACTTGGTCCAAATACTACTTTAACTTCCTGTTCAGCTAAATCAAAAGAAACTCCTTTAAGGACCTCTAAATTATCATACGATTTCCATATATTATCTACACGGATCACAGATTCTTTCATTTTTATCCACCACCCATACCTAATTCCTTTAACTTCTTAGTTTGTCGTTCACCAAATAATTTGGTTATAGGAAAAGTTAAGAGAAAATATAAGATTGCAAGAATGCCTACTGCTAATGCCCAAGTACCTTGAAATGCTCGAGAATAATCATATGCAACTCTTGTCATTTCAACAATTCCGACAGCATACGCAAATGAAGAATCTTTTATCACTACCGCATATTCATTTGACCAACTGGGTACAGCTAATCGAATTGCTTGAGGAAATATAATATGTCGAAATGCTTGACTCCCACTCATACCTATTGCACGAGCTGCATCTGTTTGACCCGGGTTCACTGATAATATTGCCCCACGGAAAATCTGGGATTGATATGCACCACTACGAAGACCGAGTGCTAAAACTATGCTTGCTAGTGGTCTTTGAAGGGGATCTATGAACCAAAATATACCAGTAACACCATAGGCAAAGATATAAATTAAAACAACAACAGGAATACCTCGGAATATCTTCTCATAAGTACTTGCTAGCCAATTGAGTTCAATACCGCTATAAACCCGCATAAGCGCTAAAACAATACCAATGATAAACCCTATAAGCAATCCAAGAAAAGTAAGAAGTAGTGTATATGGTAATCCAATCTTGAGAATGTAAAGAGCTATTTCATAATTTCCTGATGTAAAGAATATTATTATAATTCTCACTAAGAATCCAACTACCAAAGATGCGATAAAAATAATAAGTTGAATAATAACTACAAACATAAAAGATTCTTTTATTTCTTTCTCATAGAGAATTATTACGAGCAGAAAACCAATAAAAATATTAATTCCTGAGAGGATTAGATCGACATACACAGTTTCTAAACGCATGAAATTAAATGTGAGACTCCAAGGAATGCTGATTATCAACCAAGATAAATTTATAATTATAGAAGTTCTAAGAGATGTATCCCACACATTGGTATAGTGTTTGCTCTTCTTCTTGGCATACCATCTTAATACATATATGCCAATTATGAATATCGCAATTTGAGTAAAAATCCTCGTGATTATGACTTCATTTATATTGGTAAACAGCATCGTTATTATTTAATTATGGAATGAAATTTTAATTTATCTTTTACAAATAATCAAAAATTGAAAAAAAATGTTAATTAATTAATATTCATCATTTAAGGTTATTCCTTAAATCCATATATAGTAGATCAATTATGTTGTGACGTTGCCGAACCAATAATTTATCACATTGAAGATCGATCCTGTCAGATAACTCTCATAAATCACCGTATTTATAATATAAAGGAGTTCCGGTTCATTATGTTGTGTATATATGGCAAATGGATCTATTCCGGAGCTATACAAGACCTCAATATCATAAATACCTTCCCATGCGGTGAACACAGGACCATCTATGTATGCAAGGTCAATAGCATCCGTATCTAATGCTTGCATAAGTTCAATAGCATTATCATACGCAAAAAGATCTACATTGAGAGTCATCCCTAAACCATCTAACTCATCATACATTACAGTCGCTGTTTGAACTCCAACGGTGTAGGCTGTGACATCATTTATGCTAGTGATTGTGTATCCCGAATCGTTTTTGGCAATAACCACTTGGCTTACATTGATGTAAGTTATGGATGCTGCGAGCTCTTCTGCACGCTCCTCAGTATAGCTTAACCCTGCTGCGAGCATGTCGACTGTACCTGCTTTACAAGCAGAAATTAGAGAATCAAAGGGTAAATCAACCATTTTAAGGGTCACCCCATGACCTATCCTATCTACAATCATTTGTGAAAGATCGATATCAAAACCAACTATTTGACCCCCCGGCCATGTCTTATTTTCAAAAGGTGGATAATCAGCACTAGTACCTACAAGGAGCTCTTGCCTACTAATAATTTTATCTAATAAAGGTTTGTGTGTTGTTAATTCAGGTGCAGGAATAAACCATCCACCTAGGACACCTATTCCTAAACCTGCTATTATAGCAATTATAGCAATTTCTCTTTTTATTTCTGGCATAAAGTTTTTTACCTCATATTTTACCTTTTACTTAAAATAAATTCTAGGTTATTTTTGGATAAATTTAACGAGTTATATTTCAATAGTTCGTATATAAAGATTTCTATCAGTCAAGAAAAACGTTGAATTATTCTTATTAGAATATTAATAAAAAAAAATTTGACTATATTTAAACTGTTTTTAAAACTATTGCTATTGCCCTCGTTAGTCTAATTACATCCATAACTTTACCTTTTTCAACGGTAATTTCTTCACGACTTATAGCATGTGTAAAATCTCCTTTACCATTACATATTTTTACGATAGCATTATTATCTCCAGACATTACGACATTTGCTCGGGGTCCAATTCCTAAATAAAGGCTAAGCTCCTGGTCTTTTATTATCAAGTGGAATGGTTCTTCACCCTCTAAATAGAATTGAAATGTTATATCCCAATTAATGGGCTTTCCCCCAATATCTGTTACAAATACTTGTTTAACTTTAGCTGAATTATTCATTTTATCAATAATTTTGTTAAACTTTCATAAGCAACTCCCAAACCTAAGCCATATCTTTCCACATTTTTTACATTTTGTTCCTAATATCTTTTTATTATTCATCAGTTCTAAGAAAAATATAGATTGAAATTCATAATTCATTTTTTACTAATCCCCTCTTCATCTACAAAAAATATAATTTGAAAATCAAGATTTTAGATTTTTAGAAATAAAGGTTTTTTAGGACTTTTTTAAAATATTTTTGTTGAAACCTTAAAGATTATAGCAGTACAAAACTAATAGTTTAATAATCAAATATAACATGTTGGGGATCTAAAATGGGAAAAAATTTTTATAGAACTAGGTTAGGAACTCCTCTTGAATATGACGCACTTGAGTTTGTTTCATCATTAAAAGAAGATGTTTGGCTTTTTGAAGAGGATATTATTGGGACTCAAGTTCATGATATAATGTTATATGAGCAAAAAATTCTTAGTGAAACTGAAATCAAAATCATCTTACCTGCTCTTGAAAAAATAAAAAAACAAATCAAAAATGGTCATATAACTCTTGAAAAAAATTTTGAGGATATTCATCCTTTTATCGAAAAGGTTGTTATCGACGAAATCGGGATTGATATTGGGGGTAAAATGCATACAGGTAGATCAAGAAATGATCAAATAGCAGTTGATTTACGATTAAAAATCAGAAAAGAACTAAATCACATTTCCGAAGATTTATTCTCCCTTGTTGAGATCTTATTTATTTTGTCTAAAAATAATATTATATCGTATCTCCCGTTATATACTCACTTGCAAAGGGGTCAATTAGGTGTTTTTTCTCATTATATCAATAATTATATTGCACAAATTTTAAGATCTCTAAAAAGAATTGAAGAGATTTATAATAGAATTAATAGGAATCCACTTGGTGCCTGTGCTATTGGAGGTACAAGTATTAATATTAATAGGGTTAGAACTTCAGAATTATTGGGATTTGATGGAATAGTGTATAATTCTATTGACGCAATTAGTTCGCGAGACTATATTTATGAAACATTGATGGTACTTTCATTATTAGCTATTCAATTTTCGAGAATAGCTGAAGACTTGATAGTTTGGTCTAGTAAAGAATTTAATTTTATTGAAATTGCTGATGAGTATTGTTCTGTTTCAAGCGTTATGCCACAAAAGAAAAATCCTGATACAGTGGAATTAATTAGAAGCAGATGTTCAAAAGTTATTTCGAACTTATTTAATGCTGCAATTACTATTAAAGCAATTCCAACAGGATATTTTAGGGATTTCCAAGATTTAAAGATATTATTACAACATTCATTTAGTCAAGTCGATTCAATGATTAATATGTTCAAAGGGATATTCTCAACCATTACAGTAAATAAAAAGATAATGAAAAGCAGTATTGATGAAAGTTACATTCTTGCGTTAGATTTAGCTGAGTTATTAGTAAAAGAGTATAATATCCCTTTTAGGCAATCACATGAAATAGTTGCACTTTTAGTAAAAAATTCAGAAAAACCAGAAGAATTGTTAAAGAAAGAAAAAATTGAGAAATATATTCTTGATGTCCTGAATAAAAAGTTAACAATATCGGAAAATATAATTCAAACATTAAAGAATTTAGATCTCTGTTTAGAAAAAAGAATTAGCCAAGGTTCTCCCTCTGAGAAAGAAATTAAAAAAGACATTGGTATTTTAACAAATAAGAAAGATTCATTACATAAAATATTTTCAGAAAGAATAGAAATGATTAAAAAGGCTGATAATCTTAGAGGAGAAATTATCAAAAAATTAATCTCATGATTTAGGTTTTTTGAAAAATGTTCATGAAAAATCGATAAGTTTTTATTAATACAAATTATGTATTAAAAAATATTTAACGAATGCAATAAAATAAGGAACAAACGTTTAATAAAATATTTTCTTTTTGACTATATTTTTTAATAAAATACGAAATTATTAAAGAATCGTTTAATTTATTACCTAACTTTTATAAATAAACAATGCTATATTTATGTTAATATTAATATTGTGTTGGTGTTTTGAACTTTGATTTCACTTGGACCTCATAGGAATTATGAAATTGTAAGGACACAATTTCAAAAAGCACCGCGCAATCAAAGATCGGCACGTCGCCGTAGATAATTTCTTAATAAAGATAATAAGTTGAAGTATTTTTTTTTCTTTACTTCTTCAAAATTTTTATTTTTATTATTTTTTTAATAGGGGGAATTAAATTATACAATTTTAAGAGGTCATGAGAAATGGAAGCAAAAAACGTAGGAATATTACAAACCAATGGAGGGATTACAAGTCCAAGGGGATATCATGCTACTGGTAATCATATTGGGATTAGAGAAGGTAAGAACGACTTAGCTATAATATATAGTGAAGTTTCAGCTAAAGCAGTTGGGGTATTCACTACAAATGTGGTAAAAGCAGCACCGGTTTTATGGGATCAAAACCTTATTCAAAATCAAAACCTAATCCAAGCGGTTGTTATTAATAGTGGAAATGCAAATGCTTGTACTGGAGAAATTGGGATTAATCATACTGAATTAATAGCTGCTGAATTAGCCTCTTGTTTAAACTTAAATAAAAATCAAGTTCTCGTTGCGTCTACGGGAGTTATTGGTGTACCTCTTCCAATTGATGTGATACTTGATGGAATCAATGCTACATATCAAAAATTAGGAAAAACGGAAAGAGATGCTCATTTAGCAGCTAAGGCAATTATGACCACGGATACATATCCTAAAGAAATTACAGTTGAATTTTCTGTTAATAAGAAGAGAATAAGAATTGGAGGGATGGCTAAAGGTTCAGGAATGATACATCCAAATATGGCAACTATGTTATCCTTTATCACTACTGATATTAAAATTTCAAGAGAATTATTGGATAAGGCTTTAAAGGAAAGTGTTGATGATTCGTATCACATGATCTCTGTAGATGGAGATACAAGCACAAATGATTCAGTATTTCTATTAGCTAATGGTTTAGCCGGAAATTCAGTAATTAAAGAGGAAAATAAGGAATATCATATTTTTAAACAGGCATTAAATTACGTTAATACTTTTTTAGCTCAAGAAATCGTTAGGGATGGAGAAGGAGCTAAGAAATTCATTACGGTAAATCTTAAAGGTGCAACTTCTAATCAAGAAGCAAAAGTCTTAAGTAAAGCAGTAATCACTTCAAATTTAGTGAAAACGGCATTTTTTGGGGAGGATGCTAATTGGGGTCGAATTCTTGCAGCCATGGGATATTCTGGAGCAAAATTTAATCCGTCAAAAGTTTCTATAACATTTAAAAACGGATCTAATTCGGTTAAACTCATGCATGATGGCATACCTATAATATTCGATGAAAAATTAGCAAAACAAATTTTGAAAAAAAATGAAATTATTGTTGAAGTCATATTGAAAGATGGCAATGGTGAAGCAACTGCTTGGGGTTGTGATTTATCCTATGATTATGTACGAATTAATGGGAATTACAGAACATAAAAGGTTGACTATTATGATTGATAAATTAGGAAAAGCAAAAATTTTGGTTGAAGCACTCCAATACATCAAAAAATTTTATGGTAAAACTGTTATCATAAAATTTGGAGGAAGTGCCATGAAAGATCCTAAACTCAAGAAAAGTTTTGTTGAAGATGTTGTGTCTATGAATTTAGTAGATATAAATCTCATAATAGTTCATGGTGGAGGGCCCATCATAAATGAAATGTTGAAAAAATTAGAAATCGAGCCAAAATTTTTCAACGGATTAAGAGTTACGGATAAGGAAACAATGGATGTAGTTGAAATGGTATTAGCTGGAAAGATTAATAAAAGTATAGTTAACGATATTCAAACCCAAGGTGCTAATGCAATTGGCATTTGTGGAAAAGATAGCAATTTATTACAAGTTAAGAAGAAAATTGTAGATGGAAAAGATTTAGGCTTTGTTGGAGAGGTTGTAAATGTTAATACAAAATTTTTACAAGGGATTCTAGATAATTCCGTAATCCCTGTGATTGCACCTATAGGAAAGGATAATTTAGGAAATACATTCAATATAAATGCTGATGATGTAGCACTTGCCATATCAAAAGCACTTAGAGCTGAAAAGTTAATATATTTAACTGATGTTCTAGGCGTGCTTAGTGATCTTAATGATGATACATCTCTAATAAAGGAGATGAAGGTTGATCAAGCTTTAACTTTTATAAAGGAAGGGATTATTACCGACGGAATGATTCCAAAAGTAAGGTGTAGTATAGAAGCGATACAAAGTGGTGTAACGGCTGTTCATATTATAGATGGGAGAATTGACCATAGCCTTTTGCTTGAAATATTCACCCCTCATGGGATAGGTACTATGTTTAAAAAATCAGATTAAAATGAAAAAAGAGGCTAAATGGGGTTATGAATGATTGGATTGAAAGAGGGAATAAAGTTATCATGAATACATATAATCAGTTCCCTATCGTATTGGAAAGAGGTAATGGTGTATATCTCTGGGATAGTGAAGGTAAAGAATATTTAGATTTCGTTGCTGGTATAGCTGTAAATGCACTTGGTTATAATGATTCTGATTATGTAAAAGAAATTACTTCACAGTTAGCAAAATTACAGCATTGTTCAAATTTGTATTGGATGATACCTTCAATTGAATTAAGTGAATTATTAATTCAAAATAGTTGTTTTGACAAGATTTTTTACTGTAATAGTGGAGCAGAAGCTGTAGAAGCGGCAATAAAGTTGAGTAAGAAATATGGAAGGAAAGTTCATGGAGAAAATTGTTTTGAAATCATTACGATGAATAAATCGTTTCATGGTAGGACCATGGCAACTATTACCGCAACGGGTCAAACTAAATATCAAAAAGGATTTAATCCATTACTCCCTGGATTTTCCTATGTGGATTTTAATAACTTTGACATGCTTGAAAAGGCGGTGAGTGAAAACACATGTGCGGTTATCATTGAACCTATACAAGGAGAGGGAGGAATTCATCCCGCTGAGAAGAACTACTTACAGAAAGTGCGTTCTCTTTGTGATGAAAAAGATATTATCCTAATTTTCGATGAGGTTCAATGCGGAATAGGAAGAACAGGCGAGCTCTTCGCATATCAGTTATTTGATATCGAGCCTGATGTTGTAACATTAGCAAAGGGATTAGGAGGAGGCTTTCCTATAGGAGCAATGATGGCCATTCAGAGTAAAGCGGAAGCTTTTCAACCAGGTGATCATGCATCAACGTTTGGTGGTAATCATTTAGCTTGTACAGCTGGTAAAGTAGTAATTAAAAAACTATTATTTAAGGGTGTTCTTGAAAATGTACAAAAGCAAGGCAAATATTTTAAAGAGAAATTAATTGAAATACAGAAGAAGTATGAACTAATAAAAGATGTACGCGGATATGGTTTGATGCTTGGTATTGAGTTAAATTGTTCAGTGAAGGATATCATTAAAGAGTGTATGGAAGAAGGTCTACTCATTTTAGGGGCTGGGGAAAATGTTATAAGGTTTGTTCCGCCGCTTATAATCAGTAAAAAAGACATTGATAAAGGGATAAATATTATGAATACTGTATTAGAAAAATTCGTAGAGGTTTAAAGAGATGATTAAAGCAGGAATAATGGGCGCAACGGGATATGTAGGAGCTGAATTAATAAGAATTTTATATCATCATCCTGAGGTAAAGATTAATGTAATAACGTCAAGGAGTCATACCAACCATAATTATGATTCTATTTTTGCTAATTTCAGCAAAATATGTGAAATGAAATGCAATGAGAATAATCTTGATTCTATAATAAAACAACTTGATATTATATTTTTAGCATTGCCTCATGGAGTTACTTCTAAGTTGTTATCAGATTCCATTTTAAAAAATGTCAAGGTTATTGATCTTAGTGCTGATTTTCGATTAAAGAATGCAGAAGAGTATGAAGAATGGTACAAAATTAAACATAATAATATAGCTCTTTTGAATAAAGCTGTTTACGGTTTATCTGAATGGAAGAGAGAACAAATAAGCAGTTCAAACTTGATTGCAAATCCTGGCTGCTATCCAACATGTATTTTATTATGTTTACTACCACTTATTAAAGAAGGTATTCTAAAAGAAGAACATATAATTATTGATGCAAAATCAGGAGTATCTGGAGCGGGTCGATCTCTTGATATCGGAACACATTTTTCTGAATGTAATGAATCTATTAAAGCCTATAATGTAGTGTCCCATCGACATACACCAGAAATCGAGCAGCAATTAAGTGAATTCAATGGAAATAAAATATCTGTAACTTTCACACCTCATCTAACACCCATGAATCGAGGGATTTTATGTACCTGCTATGGAAATCTCAAAAAACCATATGATTACAACAAAATCAAAGAAATTTATGACAAATATTATTATAAAGAATTTTTCATTCGACTGATGGGAAAAAAAGTATTTCCTGAAACGAGATGGGTTAAAGGTTCAAATTATTGTGATATAGGGTTTTGTATAGATGAAAGAGTTGGTAGGATAATAATTATTGGAGCAATTGATAATTTAATAAAGGGTGCAGCAGGACAAGCTGTCCAAAATATGAATTTAATGTTCAATTTAGAAGAGAATATAGGATTAAAAGCAATTCCTATATTCCCTGCTTAAAACAGAATTTAAAAATTAGAAAATGTGAGGGATTAATGAATCAATTAGGCCCTAAAAAGGAAAAATATGAAAAAATATTATTAATGTATTCTGGAGGTTTGGATACTTCCTGTATGATAACATGGTTACAAGAGAAATATAAAGCAGAAATTTATACATTTACAGCCGATCTTGGCCAACAATTTGCAGATCTTTCCAGATTTGAGGAAATTGAAGAAAAAGCATACGATTTAGGTGTAATTAAACATTACAATATAGATTTAAAAGAAGTGTTTGTAAATGATTATATATTTCCGACTATTAAAGCAAATGGTTTATATCAAGGAATTTATCCACTAAGTACGGCAGTAGGGAGACCTTTAATAGCCATTGAAGCAATAAAAGTAGCACAAAAAGAAAAGATTGATGTAATAGCTCATGGTTGTACAGGTAAGGGTAATGATCAAATTCGGTTTAATGTTACAATTAGAGCTCATGCTCCTAGTATTGAAATACTACAACCTTTAATAGAATGGAATATGGGTAGAGATGAGGAAATTAAATATGCTCAACACCACGGAATTCCAATTAAGAAGCAAAATCAAAAATATAGTGTCGATGAAAATCTTTTTGGAAGAAGTGCCGAATGTGATATCTTAGAACATCCAGAAATTGAAACCCCAGAAGACTGTTATGCTTGGACAACAACACCAGAAAATACTCCTGATACTGTTGAGTATATCCAAATAAATTTTGAAAAAGGAGTACCAATTGGTTTAAATGGCAAAAAGTTAAATAGTGTAGATTTAATTAGAAAATTACATAATCTTGGATGTAAATATGGAATTGGAAGAGTTAATCACATGGAAGATCGAGCAATTGGATTAAAATCAAGAGAAGTATATGAAGTTCCTGCAGCTTTAATTTTGATTAAAGCACATAAAGATCTTGAAAAATATGTATGTACAAAGCATGAAAATTCATTTAAAGCAATAGTAGATCAAAGGTGGACAGAATTAACTTATGAAGGCTTATGGGTTGACCCGTTAAGAGATGCACTCGAAGCATTTATTAATGTTATAAATCTAAAAGTAACCGGAAATGTGAAAGTGAAACTATTTAAAAGCAATGTTAGCATTGTTTCGAGAGAATCTCCTTATGGATTATATGATTTAAATTTAGCTACATATGAAACTAGCAGTACATTTAATCAAAAATTTAGTTATGGGTTTATCCCAATATGGGGTTTACAAAGCGAGATTGGATTTCAAGTTAAAAATTATATTAAATCATTAGAAAAAGATACAAAAAAAACACATTTAGAGATAATCAAATATGAAAATAGGTAATAAAAAAGCAAATAAATAAAAGATGGAGGATATGAAAATGTATTATAGAGGCTATATCTTGATTCGATTAAAAGTAATCGGATCAGAATGGAAGGTTGTTGAGAAACTAAAGGATTTACACTCAATAGAATCAGAAAATGATTGGAAAATAACGTATGCTACTCCCATTTATGGAGGATGGGATGTGATCGTGGAATGTTCATTTAGTAAACTAAAAGATTTAGACAAAATTGTTACCTTTTGTAGAGTTGATAACGATTTATCTCAATGGATCGAAGAAACAACCACTCTAATGGGATCTAAAAATGATTACCCTAGATAAGCTATTCATTTTTTAAAACTATGGTGATTGCTCTTGTTAATCTTATGACATTTATAACTTTGCTCTTTTCAACCATAATCTCATCTCGACTGATTTCATTGGTAAAATCTTCTTTGCCATTACAAATCTTTATGATTGCGTTATTATCTCCAACTTTTAGAATTTTGCTTCAATTATATACTACCAACAATAAAGATTTTAAATGATCTTTTTCTTTTATTTAAATTATGAGATTAGTATTAATTCCGATTGTAGGTATTACTATTTTATTAATTATTATCGGAATTATTTAATTTCATTAATGAAATTTTAAACTCTTTCTTGTCATCTTATCTTGACTTTTTTGGGTTTGAATTTCTTAATGTTTATAAATAAATAATAAAAGGTAAAAATTCATCAGTGAAAAAGGCATTGACCACAGATAATAAAGTGTATATATATGATACAACCCTTCGGGAGGGAAGTCAAAAAACAGGAATTAGTTTATCAGTCGAGGATAAAATTCATATTCTCAAACGCTTAATTAACGATCTTCACATTCCTATGATTGAAGTTGGGTGGCCTGGTTCCAATCCAAAAGATATTATGTTTTATAATAAAATTAACACAATGGATATAAATTCAAATGGGACTAAGCTTTATGCTTTTGGGAGCACTAGACGTAAGGATATTAAGACTGAAGATGACAGAAACTTAAGAGCATTATTAGCGGTTGGCACAAAACATGCTGCAATTTTTGGTAAGAGCTGGGATTTGCATGTTAAGGTCGCCTTAGAGACTAGTTTAAAAGAAAATCTTAACATGATTAGAGATACAATTATCTTTTTAAAGAAAAATGGAATTGATGTTGTATATGATGCTGAGCACTTTTTCGATGGATTTAAAAACAATAAACAATATGCTTTACAAACAATTTTGTGCGCATATAATGCAGGTGCGTCATGGATTGTTCTATGTGATACTAATGGCGGCCTCTTACCACACGAATTAGGCCCAATATTTGATAAGGTAAAAGATTTTCTAGGAAAGGATGTTCATTTAGGAATTCATGCCCATAACGATTCTGGTGTGGCAAATGCTATTGCTTTAGAGGCTTTTCACCATGGTGCTAGAATGATTCAAGGAACGATAAATAGTTTTGGTGAAAGATGTGGTAATACAGATTTAACAACAATTTTACCAATTCTGAAATTAAAAATGGGAATTAATTGCATATCTTTTGAAGATTTAGAAAATATCTCTGAAGTTTCGCACTTTATTTACGAAATGACCAATTTGCCTAGAAATAGTGATCAACCTTTTGTAGGAAGAAATGCATTTTCGCATAAAGGAGGTGTCCATATCTCAGCTATGCGTAAAAATTCAAAAACTTATGAACAAATAAATCCCGAATTGGTAGGAAACTCTCGAAATATAAGAATTTCTGAATTAGCGGGTAAAAGTTCAATATTACACATGTCCAAAAGATTTGGCATGCATTTAACGGAAGTGAATCCAAAAATTGCTGAGATTTTAGAAGTGATCAAACAAAAAGAGAATGAAGGATATGTTTATGAAGGTGCAGAAGCTTCTTTAGAAATTATTATGAGAAGTATGGATATGAACATTCAAGATCCGGATTATTATAGAAAGAAATTTTTTGAATTAGAAGGATTTCGAGTACTTACTGATATGCGTAAAAAAAATTTAATATCTGAAGCAACGATTAAAGTAAAAGTTAAAGGTCAAGAATATCATACGGCTGCTGAGGGAAATGGTCCTGTAAATGCGCTAGATAATGCTCTTAAAAAGGCATTAGTTCATTTTTATCCAAGTTTAAAAGAAATAAATCTTTCTGATTTTAAAGTCAGAATAATTAATAAAGCAGGAACTGCCTCAAAAGTGAGAGTATTAGTTGAAACGAATGATAACGGAAAATCATGGGGTACAATTGGAACACATGAGAATATCATTGTAGCATCATGGGAAGCACTTGTTGATTCGTATATTTTTAAATTATTGAAAAGAGAAACTAAGTGGTGATTCCCTGATGAGATTAATTTGTATGAAATATAGAAATTTGAATAGGACTAAGATTGTCTTTAAAAATTAATTAAAAAATGTAGGATTAATATGAATTTTGAACTTGAAGAAAAACATAAATTAGTAAGACGCAGTGTTAGGAGATTTGCTGAAAAAATATTAGCTCCTCTCGCACCTATTATGGATAGAGAAGAGGAATTTTATCCAGAAATTATAAAAGAGATTTCTATGATGAATTTATGGGGAATAACAATCCCCGAAGAATATGGAGGTGCTGAATTAGATTTTATTAATTATTTAATCAGTATAGAAGAAATTTCAAGAATATGTGCTTCTACTGCTCTTACTGTGTCTGTTCATAATGCTCTTGGAGCAATACCCATAAATAAGTGGGGTAATGAGGAACAAAAGGAGAGATTTCTTAATGATTTAGCATCTGGAAAAAAAATTGCAGGATTTAGCTGGACTGAACCGAATGCAGGTTCAGATGCTAGCAGTATTGAGTGTATGGCAGTAGAGAACGGAAAAGACTTTGTTTTGAATGGATCTAAAATTTTTGTTACAAATGGCGCCATTGCATCTGTATTTCTAGTAGGAACGCGATACCAAACTATTGATAGACAAAAGGGTTTCACTCTAGTTATAGTTGAAAAAGATATGATAGGGTGTGAAATTGGTCCAAAAGAAAATAAGTTGGGAATGAGAGGAAATCCGACGAGGAGTCTGTATTTCAATAATGTGCGTGTTCCAAAAGAAAATGTCTTAGGCAAACTGCAAAATGGTTATAAATATGCAATGCAAATATTAAATTTTGGTAGAATCGGTATCGCAGCTCAAGCATTAGGTATCGCTCAAGCGGCTTATGAACATAGTGTAAAATATTCGAATGGTAGAATTCAATTTAAAAAGCCAATATCTCAATTTCAAGGGATTTCATTTAAATTAGCTGAAATGGCTACCAAGATTGAAGCTGCAAGATTATTGGTATATAGAGCAGGTCATATGAGTGAGCGAAACAAGAGTTTTCCTAAAGAGGCAGCTATGTGTAAACTTTTTGCAAGTAAAGTTGCTCGTCAAGTTTCGCAAGAAGCTCTTCAAATTCATGGAGGGTATGGTTATATGAAGGACTTGCCCATTGAACGTTACTATAGAGATGCTAAAGCATGTGAAATTTATGAAGGTACTTCAGAAATTATGAAATTAATTATTGCTAATCAAATTTTAAGAGGAAATATTTAAAATGACACTAAAGATAGTTGTATTAATAAAACAAGTACCCAGTTATAACAGTTTAGAAATAGATAAATCTACAGGTACAATAGTAAGAGATGGTATTGAGAATATAATTAATCCAAATGATCTTTACTCAATTGAACTAGGGCTTAATTTAAAAGAAAAGTATAATGCAACCGTTTTCATAATAACTATGGGTCCTCCTCAGGCTGAATTTGCTTTAAGAGAGGGTTTAGCAATGGGTACTGATCATGCGATTTTAATAAGTGATCCGAGATTCGCATATTCAGATACTCTTCAAACAACATTGATTTTGAAAGAAGCCATTGAAATAATTAAAGATTATGATATTATTATATGTGGTTGTCAAACCTCTGATTCTAGTACTGGACAAGTTCCTTTTCAGTTATCAGAAGCACTTGAAATCCCATTAATTACAGATATTTTTACATTGGAAATTGAGAATCATATCATTAAATGTCATCGCAGTTTTGGACATGAATCACAAAATATTGAAGTAGAATTACCTGTTTTATTAAGAACTGTAAGACATTTTAATAATCCTCGATATGTATCATTATCGGGAATTAAAAAAGCCTTTGAAAAGAAAATTCAAATCTTTAATTTTAAAACATTCAATTTTCCGAAATATATTGATGGCAGTAATAAATCTCCTACAAGAATTGTTGATATTGAGAAAGTAAAGATAAAAAGGAAAAATATGATCTTAGAAGGCTCTGTAAATGAAAAGATAAAGAAATTAATTAAGATTATGAAAGCAAATGGAATAAATAATGTCTATTCTGGTCAAAAAAAAATAGAAGGGTAGCGTAAAATTTGAGTAAATTAAATGAATATAAGGATGTATGGGTTTTTACAGAAATTAAAAATCATGTGCGAGTCCATGATTGTTCTTTGGAGATATTAGGAAAAGCAAGAGAAATTGCTGATAATTTAGGACAAAGATTAGTAGGAATTTTACTTGCCCTTGATGCTGAACAATATATTCCTACAATTGAGGAGCATGGAATTGATAAAATCATATATATAAGTCATAGTGATCTAAAACATTATCATGAGAGAATTTTTACAGATCTTATTTTTGATCTTATTAAAAAGTATAAACCATTAATCTTTTTATTTCCATCAACAGAGGCAAGCAATGCATTAGCTGCACGTTTAGCATACCGTTGTCGTACTGGTTTAGTAAGTGATGTTTTGAATTTAGAATTAAAGAAAGAAGAGAATAACATTTTAATATCTGATAAACCAGCTTATTTAGGGAATATAATAGTGAAAATTACTTGCCCAGAAACAAGACCCCAGATGTGTACTGTTACTATTGGTACTTTTCAAAAAAATAGACAAAAAAAACCAGATATAGAAAGAGAAAAGGTTCAATATAATTTTGATCTAAATAAGCTCAAGATTAAAATAATTGGAAATCCAACCCGCAAAGATAAGCCTTCCAGTACACTCTCAGACGCGAAATTTGTGATAGGTGGAGGATATGGTTTAATGTGTAAAGAAAACTTTGATAAAATTTTCAAATTGGCAAAAAACATAAACGGACAAGTGGGTGGAACCAGACGTCCAATCATGGATGGTTGGATGCCAGAACACTTACAAATTGGCATAAGTGGTGTAACAATTTTTCCAGATTTATATCTCTCATTTGGAATTTCTGGAGCAATTCAACATATTGTTGGAATAACAAAATCAAAAACGATAGTTGCAATCAATAAAGATCCAAACGCCCCTATTTTTAAAACTGCCGATTATTGTATAATAGATGATGCTCCTAAAATTTTAGAAGGATTATTGAAATATTACCGAGGTTAAGTATTTAAAACATTAAGAAGTGTAAAATAAGAAAAACACCTATAAATTATCTTCTTTCGATAGATATCTACTTACCTGAAACCATTTGAGGGAAATATTTTACATTGAGCATAAACTGTGATTCTTATTGTTTTTATAATGAATAAAAATAAAAATCGTTTATTTAGTTTTTAAAACGATTGAAATTGCTCTTGTAAGGCGAATAACATCTATAACTTTTCCTTTTTCTACAGTTATTTGTTCACGTGAAATTGCATGTGTAAAATCTCCTTTACCTTTACAAATTTTTACGATGGCATTATTATCTCCAGACATTACAACATTTGCTCGGGGTGCAATTCCTAAATAAAGACTAAGTTCCTGGTCTTTTATTATCAAGTGGAATGGTTCTTCCCCCTCTAAATAGAATTGAAACGTTATATCCCAATTAATGGGCTTTCCCCCAATATCTGTTACAAATATTTGTTTAACTTTAGCTGAATTGTTCATTTTATCAATAGTTTTTGTTAAACTATCATAAGCAACTCCCAAACCTAATCTCCTCCTTCGAATTCTGGCTTAATTATCCAATTGTTATACTCATCTTTAGGAACAAAGAAAAAATCTGTCATTTTACCCTGTCGTTCCTTTTGAAATACTGCTCTCACGAGTTTTCCCTTTTTAATCTTTGAAGGAACTAAATTTTCAGAAAAAATTCCTTGTAATAATGCTGTGTCAGCTCCATCTAATCTGATATAACCGGTGGCATATGGTATATTTTTAATGAATGCTGAAGTGGTAAACCATACAATTGTACTTACTTCTATAACTCCCGTGTGTTTCACTTCTACCCAATCAGTAGGCATATAACAATCTGAACAACTTATCCGAGGAGGGAGCCATATCTTTCCGCAATTTTTACATTTTGTTCCTAATATCTTTTTATTATTCATCAGTTCTAAGAAAAATCTAGATTGACCCCCCATAGTATATTTATAGTTTATCTTGATAATATCCCGTATTTCATGTGCTTGAAATTCATTATTCATTTTTTACTAATCCCCTCTTCATTTTCCATTACAATTACTGCTGCATACGCAGCACCAGGACCTCCTATCGAATGAGAAATGGCCCTTCCATTCTCAATTGTTTTTATCTGATGTTTTCCTGCATTCTCTCTTAATTGTAACGCTGCTTCTCCTGTAGACATTATTCCAGTGGCTCCAACCGCGTGACCACATCCTATTAGTCCTCCTGAAGGGCAACATGGTAATTCACCATCCATTGATGGGCCTCCAACTTCAATCCAATTACCACCTTCACCAAAAGGAACAAAACCTAATTCTTCATAGGATATTACTTCCTGTCCAGAAAATGCATCATGTAATTCTGCTAAATCAATTTGACTTTTAATCTTATCATATTCCAATCCTGCCATTTTATAGGCAACTCTTGCAGCATAAATGTTAGAATATAACCGTCCCATATCTTCTCGATTTCCTATGAAACAGTCAGTATTTGCAGCACCTACTCCACTTATCCAAATTGGATTCTCAACTTTCAGTTCTTTTACTTTGGTTTCGCTTGCTAAAATTAATGCAGCTGATGCCTCTGAATAAAGGCAACAATCCAATAATTTGAAGGGGTAGCAGATAATTCTTGAGTTCATAACATCTTCCACCGTGATTTTCATGGGGGATTGAGCTTTGGGATTATTTATTGCATTTCCATGATTCTTAACAGAAACCAGTGCCATTTGTTCCTCAGTAGGATTACCAAATTCCTCAAAATGAGCATTAACCATACTAACATATGAGCTTGCTGCCAT
>JBHLLU010000106.1:0-8373 GCA_048938895.1 Promethearchaeota archaeon | reverse complement strand
ATCCTTAAAAGCCAATCTGCTTGATATAATTTGTGTTCTCTTTCTAATGGTGCTGCTTTCTTATTTCCCAGAGGTGTTCCTTCAATAGGAATAAATGCGGAAAAATAGGCACGCCTTATATCGATAGTACGATATTGCCAATCTATCATGTTAAGCAGGTCTAAATCTGTTTCTGATTCTGCGGCTCCTATGACAAATTGAGTTGTTTGACCACTATTTAGAATTGGAGCTCCATCCCAACGAAATGTGCGATATCCATTTTTTCTCCTTTCTTTTATCATTCTTTCTTGAAAATCTAATTTATTCAGACAATCTTGTTTTATATCCCTCATTTCTTTTAGGGTTTCTTCATTGCTCTTTACCCTAAGACTTTTTAGCCAGCGTTGTCTTAAGACTATATCGTTCTTAAAATCTTTTTGCGCGGCTATTTCTGCTAGATGATCCTTAGAGGAAGCTTCTGTATTAAGAGAAATTCGATCAGAAAGTGATATTGCTTCTCTAAGAAGATATTGACTTGTTCCAGGTAAGCATTTAAAATGTACATATCCTCGAAAATTATATTTAAACCGAAGAAGTCGAATTGCTTCTAACATTTCTTCAGTAGTTTTATCAGCACTACCACAAACTCCTGACGAGATAAATACACCCTCAACAACGTTCATTGAATATAATTTCATGAATGTACGAGCATATTCTTCAGGTGTAAAGCTCAATTTCTTTCTGCAACTATGAGAGAAGCAATATTTACAATCATATATACATTTATTCGTGTATAACGTCTTGAAAAGGCTCATACATCTACCATCAGGTGTATAACTGTGGCAAATTCCCCCACTTGCCGTGGCTCCTATCCATTCTTTTGTATCTCCAAAAAGCTTTGGATATTTATCAGTACGAGAAGATGCTGTCGATGCACATATATCATATTTGGAATTTTCTCCTAATACACGAATCTTTTCTAGAGTAGATGGCAATTTTGTAATTTTTAAATTTTAATTACAATTATCATTAAGGCTATAAGATTATCTCCTTTAGCTTCACATATAAAAAGAAAGGGCATAGTGAATTTTCAAAAATAATTTACACTTCTTGAATAATTTTTTTTACATTTATTACATTATAATAAAACTAACAATCAAAAACAGTGGAAATCATGACTAAATATACTGGTGGAGAAATAATTTCAAAGTATCTCATTAAAGAAGGCGTCAAATACGTTATCGGAATTCCAGGGCATGGAAATCTTCCTCTCGTAGATGCATTCTTTAAAAACAAAGATAAACTTCAATTAATTCAACCCAAGCAGGAAATGTCAGGAGTTCATCTTGCAGTGGGGTATTATAGAGTTACTGGACAACCCCTGTGTGTTTTTACTTCAATTGGACCAGGAGCGATTAATACAGCTATTGGTATAGCTGATGCTTATGTGGATTCTTTCCCTTGTCTTGTAATAACAGGGGATACTCATGTTCATATGAGAGGAAAAGGAGTTTTACAAGAAATTGAGAGGAAAAAGGATTCTAGTATGCCTAAAATTTTAGAACCTATTGTAAAACGTAGTTTTGAGGTTGATACGGTAGAACAAATACCGACAATTATGCAAAGAGCCTTTAACATTATGCTATCTGGAAGAAAAGGACCAGTTCATATTGATCTTCCAATGGATGTACAAGCTACCTCTGTTGAAACAGAGATTCCAGAGCCATTAGAAAGGCGATCAATTGGACGCATAAGAGGCGATCCTGGACTAATAAAAAAAGCTATTCAGTTGATAAAAGCTTCAAAAAGACCTGTTTTATTTATTGGAGGTGGGGCAATCTCTTCAAATGCAAGTGAAGAAGTGAAAGCATTGGCAGAAAAAATTGGTGCTGCAATTGTAGTTACTATGATGGGAAAAGACATTATTGACAATACCCACCCACTTTATTGCTGGTCTGCTGGATCGAAAGGAACGACTGTTGGATTAAAAATGTCTTCAAATGCTGATGTTATTCTCGCACTTGGTTGTAGGTTTGCCGATGAAACTGCGAGTTCATATAAAGATGGAGTTAGTTTTTCGATCCCACCAACCAAATTAATTCATATAGATATCGATCCTCATGAAATTGGAAAAAATTATCCTGTTAGTGTGGGAATAGTTGGTGATGTCAAAGCATGCCTGAATCAAATTTTAGAAGAGCTATCAGATTATTCAAAGAATTATGAGGAGACTGAATACTTTAAAGAAATTCAGGAAGAAAAAGAAAAGTGGTATAAATATCTTGAAGAGTATCGAGATGATTCTAAAGTCCCTGTAATGATTTCCACAGTCATAAGTGAAATTAGAAAATTCTTTGTTAAAGATGCTGTTATAGTAACAAGTTCTGGAAATGTACAAGCTCAAATGCTACAGGAATTAGAATTCTATATGCCTCAAACATGTCTCACAGCAGGAGGCTTCTCAACTATGGGATATAGTGTACCAGCAGCAATAGGTGCTAAATTAGGGGTTATAGATAAAGGAAATCCAAACCAACAAGTAGTTGCTTTAGTTGGAGACGGGGATTTTATGATGACAATATCAGAATTATCCATAGCAGTACAACTTGGAATGGAAAATATTTTCTTTATCGTCCTAAACAAC
This sequence comes from Promethearchaeota archaeon, assembly GCA_048938895.1. GTDB lineage: Archaea > Asgardarchaeota > Lokiarchaeia > Sigyniarchaeales > SOKP01 > Loki-b32. The sequence goes on along the minus strand of JBHLLU010000106.1, from coordinate 5,750 downwards.
CATGGGTGGATTGCAATTAAAGATCTACAACAGGCGGCTTTCGGTGAAGATCGAGGTTATGGAACTGCTTTTGAATACAGTGATGGAAGAAGTTATTCTCCTGATTTTGCTCAAATAGGAAAAGCATTTGGTTGCTATGCTGAACAAATTTCTAAAAAGGAAGATATTATACAAGCACTTGAAAGAGCAGCAAAATCAAAAAAGCCCTCAGTAATCGAAATAAAAGTTCAGAGAGAATATCCTTACACTGGGTCTCCTGCTGTTGGCTGGTGGGATGTACCGAGACCAGAATATTTAAAAGAGCAAAGAAAACAGTATGAAGAAGAAATTAAAGGAGAAAAACTATAATGGTCAACTCAGAAAGAATTAAGGAAATTTCAAAAAAATTAGGATTTGATTTATGTGGTATTGCTCCAGTTGAACGATTTAGTGGAGCACCAAATGGTTTTCGACCTAGAGACATATATAATGAATGTAAGTCAGTAATCGTATTTGCAAAATCAATTCCAAATGAATCTCTTAATGCATCGAGTTTCGTACCATATTCACATCTAGGAAGCTTAATTATTCAGGAGGTAGATAATCTAACATTACAATTTACAAGAAAATTACAAGAATTAGGAATAGGAGCAATTCCAATTCCTTCTGATGATCCTTATGAATATTGGGAACCTGATAGGATGTATGGAAGAGCAATCTTATCATTAAGACATGCTGGTCATCTTGCTGGGCTTGGAGTTTTAGGAAAAAATACTCTTTTAATTAATAAGCAGTTCGGGAATATGATCCAACTCGGAGCTATTTTGGTAAATGTTACTTTAGAGGGTGATCCAATTGCTGATTATGAAGGATGTTTGCTTGATTGCGAGATATGTTTGAATTCTTGTCCTATAGGAGCTTTAGATGGAATAACAGTAAACCAAAAACTCTGTAGATTACAATCTATATATAAACATAAGAAAGGCTATATTTTGAAGAAATGTAATACATGTAGAAGAGTATGTCCTAATGTAGTAGGAATTAATTAATTTAGTTTAATTTAAGGATTTAATTGAAAAATTAATCAATAAATAGCATAATATTCGTCCAATTTACTTTTTAAGTTCAAAGAAAAATTAAACTTATTCCTATAATAATTAAATATAATATTATCAATTTCCTTTTGTTCTAATACATAATTATAATATGGGTCCTTTTTTTTACAGTTAATTATTTTTTTAACAAGTTCTTCTATTCTTTCTTTTGTTTCATTATCAGGTAACACAAAAGGTAGTGCATGGATCCCTGTAATTTGTATGCTACTGGTATTATTGATAATTCCTTTTGCTAAATAATTATACAAAGAACTATTTAGCAAACCAAGAACATATGGAATTGAAATAAATTCATTTTTTATTATAAATCCAATTGCTTTATTAGAATCCCAGTAACATCCTTTTGGCATATAACGTGCTGCTAGTCTTGAACTTACTCCACTTATTACAATTCCTTCCTGTTCAAATGGTACTTTTTGTGGGATGTCATATTTTTTTTGGGATTCCATACTCCAATCTAAGGCTTCCATAATTGGTCTATAGTATTGTTCTGCTCCACCTCGTTTTAAATATGGCTTCCAATTACTACTTTCTAATACTGATTTCTCTATGATTTTAAATTTACTTTTTGGATTATTTATATTTAAATTTCTATTAATGAACACTTCAGCTAGTTCTGTACCCTCTATAGCAGCAATATACCTTCTATTATTATGCGTGTGCATTCCTATATACCCCTGTACATAATCTTTCAATTTAGGGGCTTTTTCAAATAATTCAATTACTTTTTTATCCACATCAACAAAGAAGATATTAAATGGTAAAGAATTATATTTAAATTGTTTCATTTCATAAACATGTGGAGGAGCTTGATATTCACTCTGATCTTTTATACGGGGAATAATTTTCATAATATTATTTTCTCTAACTTCTTTGTTTTTTTGACCAGTAAGTTTTGTAAGAATTATTATTACAGGGCTTGTGCTTACTTTTTGATCAGAAAACAAGTTTTTTGGGGCTAAAAAAATTTCATTAATAAGACAATTATTTAGGATAAACTTTCTTAGCTTTTTATGAGTACTAAGTGTAAGAAATGAGTCACTAGTAATAAATCCCAATTTTCCTTCTTCTTTTAAACGCCAAATGCTATTTACAATAAACATTGCATATGTTTCATGGGCATTTACCTTTCTATAAATATTTCTCAGTTTTACTTTATTCTTGCGAACATAAGCGCTTGCTTTATTTAGGTAAGGTGGATTTCCTACAATGATATCAAATTTATTATAAGAGTCAGGAAAAAGTGTCAGAAGCGTATCTTGTACCTTAAAATTAACTCCTAATTTTTCTATATCATGCTTAAAACTCGAATTAATGTCATAGGCAAAAATTCTATTACCTGAAACTCCCAACTCTAATAATTTTTCTACAAATATTCCACGTCCAGCACAAGGATCTAAGATCATCTGTGCCTTCTGAATTTCTCCTATTCTTGATATAATATATTCCACTGTCTGGGGAGGTGTTATAACAATTCCTAAATCCTTATTATTATTATAGTAGATTACAAATCAGCACTCAATTTTATTATTTTTGATTAATATCAACTTCATTAAATAGGATTGTATAAAATTGGCAGAGTGTTTTCAAAACTTTTATATCGATTTTCTCAATATTATCATTTTCAGAGTGAATATAATTATAATAGCTTTTATCTCCATTACCAAGTCCATTGAATTTCTTATTCATTAAGAATAACCCATCACTGTATGTACCAATGTAAAATCTGTGTGTTTTCTTAATTAAAGTCAATTTCTCTTTATTTTCTAAAATATAATTAAAGGATTTATAATATTTATTATTAAGGAGACCATGATCCCATAAATATGCATGAGTTGCGATAGAGTCAAAATTAACTATATAACTCTTCTCTCTATCGAGATATTTTATAATCTGATAGAAGTTTCTTACACCCATAGTACCTGATTCTTCTGCTCCAGTAAACACAAACCATATATTATAATTTAATAATTTATTTTTTGGATTAGAATAAAAGTGTAATAATTCTAAAACACATGATATTCCCGTAGCATTATCTATAGCTCCTGGAGATCTATTATCGGTTATATTTAACCAGAGTAAGATTATAACTATAATGTTAATACTTAATAATAAAATTTCAAAAATATATAACAATAAAGAAAATCCCCTTAAATAATATGTATTTATAATGATAATCAGGAGCCCTAAAGGAAATGTGATAACCCATCCATGATAGAGTCGAATACGGATTTTTATTGGGAATTTCTGTCCTTTCGAATCTAAATGTGAAAAGAGGAAAATATTATTTTCCGAGCTGTTTTCCTTAGATTTCGATGGAATTTTTATATAGAGATTTTGTGAATAATACTTTTTTCCTATTCTAATTTTTTCAGGATTTCGTGTTATTTTAATTAGAAATAGGATAGAAATTAAAATAAGTACTATATTAATTAAGTTGAATATTAAGTCCAAATTTAGAAAAAAGATGAAAAGTAACCAACTTAAAAGTGTTAAAGCTAACCGGGGATAAATTCTAGAGTAGAAAATACTAAATGAAAATTCTTGGAATTCTGGGGATATGTTTAGTTCTTCTACTTTACCTTTAACTTTATTAAAACATTCTTTCTCAAATACGGTTCCTGATAGCCTAGGAAAAGACAAATCATTTAACGTTTTTAATATCCGATTTTCATCAATCATAATTATAAAGATTTATTGTAAATATGCCCCATATTTCGCAGAACTTACTAGTTTTTTATAAATATTTAGATAACCGGTTTTAATTATCTCCTCAGGTTTTTTCCATTCTCTCAACCTTTTCTCTATCTCAATTTTAGAAATCAATATGTCTAATTTTCGATTATCAATATCAATTTCTATTTCATCTCCATCTTGAACGATCGCAATAGGACCACCTTCAGCAGCCTCAGGACATACATGGCCTATACAAGGACCTTTTGTGGCTCCTGAAAATCTCCCGTCTGTTACAATTGCAACCGAATCTCCTAAACCCCTCCCTACAAGGACGGCAGCAGGGATTGATAACTCTCTCATCCCAGGTGAACCTTTAGGACCCTCATATCGAATCACCAAAATTTCTCCCTCTTTTATTTTTCCATCCATCAGAACTTCTTTTACATCCTCTTCACATTCAAAAACTCGGGCAGGTCCCTTATGGTATTTCATTTTTGATGTAATAGCACTTTGCTTTATAATTGCACCTTCGGGGGCTAAATTTCCTCTTAATACAGCTATTCCTCCTTCTGGTTCTATTGGATCATCAAAATTTCGGACAATTTGATAATCATGAACGTTTACTAAATCTAAATATTCTTTTAACGTAATTCCTAAGACATTTTTCGTTGATAATTCTAATACAGTTGATAACTTTTTCATTATCACTCCGACACCTCCCGCTTCATGAAATTCAGTTAGATTATATTCTGAAGCTGGTTTAAATTTAGCTAGTAAGGGAACAGTTTTACTAAAGTCATCAAAATCAAAATGGTTCAAGGAACCTCCAATCTCATGGGATAAAGCACACATATGCAAAATCATGTTTGTCGATCCTCCAAAAGATAAAGCCACCTTTATAGCATTTTCTATTGAATCCTGAGTTATAATATCTAGTGCATTTGTTTCCTCTCTAACTAATTTCATAATGATCTTACCCGTTTCTTTTGAAAGTGATTCCCTCTCTTTACAAATAGCACTAATTGTAGCGCAATAAGGTAAAGAAAGCCCCATAGCTTCTACGATACATGCCATTGTATTAGCTGTTCCCATCATATTACAAGCTCCAGGAGAACAGCAAGTTTGAGATTCAATTAAGCCTATTTCTTCTTTTGTCAATTTACCTGCTAAATATTGACCAATTGCTTCTTTAACATCAGAAGTTACATAAGTTTTGCCTTTAAGAGGGCCGTCTTTAAAATATTTAGCTTCCATAATCCCTCCTGTCAAAAAAATTGTTGGGATATTACATCTAACAGCAGCCAATAGCATTCCTGGGATAATCTTATCACAAGAACTTATTAAAACCATCCCCTCAAAATTGTAAGCTTTAATTGTGCATTCTACTGAAGCTGCTATTAATTCTCTAGTTGGTAAGATATATTTTGAAAAATTCCCAGAATTGGCGATTCCATCACAGGACGCTATTGTGTTAAACTCCATAGGTGTACCGCCAGCTTCTTTAACTCCTTGCTTAACAAATTCAGCTAATCTCCGTAAATGGATATGTCCGGGGTTTATTTCATTCCAGGAATTAACTATTGCGATTTTAGGCTTTTCTAAATCTAAAGAAGAATAACCACAACCATGATACAGGGCTCTTTCATATGTCTTTCTTGGATCTAATTCATCTTGTTTAGGGGACATTGAGGATAATAAATTTATTTAATTAATGAAATTTGCTATGCTAATTAATTAGCGAAATTTTGAGAATATACTTTAAAAAAAGCTAAACATTATTGATAATAGACTTTTTGAGGAGAAATATATGAAGGTAATATTCGTTCTTTTTGATACCCTAAATAAACGTTTTCTGCCTAATTATGGAAACGATTGGGTTCATGCACCTAATTTTAAAAGATTAGGTAAAAAAACCGTAACATTTGATAATTGCTATTGTGGCAGTTTAATGTGCATTCCCGCTAGAAGAGAACTTCATAC
>JBHLLU010000046.1:0-32348 GCA_048938895.1 Promethearchaeota archaeon | reverse complement strand
TTGCCTATATGTGGAAATTTACAGCATCCTCTAAAGGAGGTATTCCCGGATACGATTTTTATATTGTTATTGGTTCAGTCTTCTTAAGTTTGGGCTTAATTTCTTTGGCATTACTCAAGAGACGTAAAAATTTTGTAATTCAATAATTAAACAAAAACTCTTTTTTTTTATTTCACTTTTCTCTTTTCTTTTGGTATAAGACTCTAAACGTTAAAGTCAATAGTTTCCTCAAAAAAGATTTTAGTTATTAGGGGTTCTAAAGAGGGGATATCTTTAAATTGGATTTCTTGATTTAATTTATAATATTTTTTAAAATTTTCCCAAATATCCTTATCACTCGTAATTTTTGTTAAGAAATAATTCAATCTACGTTGAGCAGAATACGACTGTCCCTTGAATAAATAGCACACTAAAAAGGGAGAGGCTGAATTCATGAATAGAGTATACTCACCAAAGGAGGCACGATCCAAACCTTTAGAAAACATTTCATCACTAAATGAATTAAAGGCACTTAAAAATCCCCCAATGAGGTGCTCCTCGAATGTTTGATCTTCAATAAATGATCTAGAGAAAATAGGTTTTCCACCCTCAGATACAATTAAAAGTAGCATAGGTTTTTCATCACCAATTTCTGGAGGTTCAATTACTCGCTTTTGAATCATTATCTTCATTTGATTGGTTAACCGAGCTAATTCTAGACGTTCTGTAAGAGGTGCCTTAGACTCTTTTAAATTCTCCCATATATCTAATTGTTTAAGCAATATATCGTGTTCATTAGAAATCTTTCGAGCTAATAAGTTGAGTCCATATTTTTCAGCAGTTTTTTGACCTTGAGTTAATAAACGTCTAGCATCATTTAATCTCAATGAAATTAATGATAATTTTGCTTGTAAAAGAAAAGTCTCACCCCAAACCCAATATGAATGTGATTTCTCAGCAAATTTTAATAATTCAGAAATCAATGATTCTACTTCTTCAAGAATTTCTAAATTCCCCGTTAACTTTAATTCAATTATGAATAATTCACTTAGCGTAAGCAAAACTCTTAGTCTAATTTCCCATGTTATATGCTCATCTTCAAGAATTTGCTTTAAAATTTGTTCAGCTTCACCATGATTGCTAATACGCGATCTTTTAATTAATAATAAAGCTTTATTTAGAAGATATACCTCATTAATACTTCGATCATTCAATTTTTTGTTTAAATGTTCTAGTTGATTGAAATTTTGTTGTGCTTTTTCAAGATCACCTTTTTCGATTAATATTTGAATTAAAAAGTCATGGTTACTAGCTAAACGTTTTAAATCACCAATTTCCGATAATACTCTTACACTTTGTCTTGAAAACTCTAAAGCTTGTTCTAAATCACCACTCATTCTTAAAGTATCAGCCATATTATTGAGAGTACCAGAGATTCCCAATTTGTGATCAAGTTTCCTTGATAATGCTAAGCTTTGCTTATAAATGGGAATACTCTGAGAAATTTCCCCTTTAGCACTGTAGATAGTGGCTTTAATATGAAGAGCCCATGAAATAATGAACTTATATTCAGTGTCTTTTAAATTGAGAATCGCGTTTTCTATATAACTTAAGGCAAGATTGAAATCACCATTATGCAAAAAAAACCAGGCAATACGTATGAGTGTAATATTAGCATCATATATATCCCCAACAGATTCTCTTAAAGAAAGACTAAGTTTATAATGCATTAACGCAGTATTGGTATCACTTGTTAGTGTATATAACGAATCCGAACACATTCCTTTTAAATAATGAATATACGCTTCTCTTCGTTTCCTATTAATGTCTGTTTCTTCTACTAAAGTTTTTAGAAATTCCTCTCCTTGGATGATTAATTCCTTAGCTTTTTCAAAATTTTCCCTCATCTCTAATAAAGCATGTGCTCTAAAGAGTAAGATATCTATTGTTAAAAAATCTATCTCTAAATCTATAGTCTTAATATATGTTTGTTCAGCGACATTAGCAGCATCTCTATATAATCCTTGCGTTAAAAAGAGATAGCATCTCATAAGATGACAATAAGCAGTTTCTCGCGTTGAAATTTTCTTTTGCTTTTCGAAATTTCTTAATATTTGAGTAGCTTTATTAAATTGTCCTTCTCTAATGGTTTCTAAAACATTTTCGAGGTTTTTAGGAGCTTGTTCAAACATATTTTCAATTAATCAGGATTGTAACCCTACGAGTATATTTAATGTAATATTAAGATAAATTTGATATTAAATCTGATGATCTTAAGCAAATAATGGAATTTCTCTTTCAATAAAGAACTTTATAATTAAGATCTCTTGCTAAAGCTAAAGCTCTCTCGGCATACTGAAAACCAAGATCTAGGTCACCCTTGTTAAAGCTAATATTCCAAGCAATACGAATAAGACTAGCAATGACCCTATTTTCTTCATGAAGGGGTTCAGCTAAACTTAAGCTACGTTTATAATACTCAAGGGATAATTCTACATCACCAGGAGGTGTATGGCTAGGATCTGCACGAATTCCTTTCAAATATAAAAGAAGAGTCATTCTACGATTCTTTGTATTATCTGACAATTGTATTAGAGAATTGAGTAGAACTTCCCCTTTTTCAATGCACTTATTACCTGTCTCTAAATCGCGACTATATAATAAAGCAAGAGCACGAATCAATAAAGCATCTACAGAGAAAATTTTATTTTCTAATCCTAGACTCTCATTATATACTTTTTCGGCAAATTTAGAAGCTTTTTTGAATAATGCTTGTTCAAAAAAGAGAAAACATTTAAGTAAATGAATTAAGACGATGTCTTGAGGTGAATTCCTCTTTAGAGTTTCAAAACTTTCTAATCTTTGAAGGGCTTTATCATATTTTGCTTCTCTAATGAGTTGTTTGACGTTTGCAAATTCCTTTGGAGTTGGTTCGAACATCTTCTCTACTAATTTGGATTAAAACCTTAAAAATACACTTATAGTAATAATAAGCTAATTGACATAATAAACATTAGACATATTCAGATGTAGGTGGTTTTCGATTTTATGTCGTCGATACAGTTTTTCTATCTATAAAAATTTGTCTTATTAGAGGTTCAAGTAATGGGTCTTAAGGATTAGAAACTAATTATCGTTGATAATCCTATCTATCTTATTGGTGGTTATTTTGATGATATAGTTGAATATCTTGATGATGGTGGACGTCTTATAATATCATTATTCCACTGTTTCTCACTAATTATGGACTGAAATGGGTATTGCGAATACAGCATCATTGTCTGATTCAGTGCCACTCCATATCTGGGATGACATATCATCTAACTGAATTTTCTGTTTCATTTCATAAAACTTTTCAATCATTTTTAAAAAATATAAATATTTAGACAAAATGCAATCTTTTTTTCCATTTCTTTAGAATCAGCAAATAATTTTTGTAAATTTATATTTCAATTTTAAAATTAAGACAAATTTATTCAATATATTTGTGAATAATTATTTACTTAATTTTATAATTTATCAAAATTGTTAAATAATACGGGCACGATTATTTTTTTGTGCAAAATAAAAAAATGATATTTAATTTTCTCTTTAATCTGTTGGAGTTGAGACGTATAAATGGTTACAAGTGGTGTAAATGGGTTAGAAAATTCTTTTTATAGGCTTGTTGAAAATATACCAGGAATAGTATATAGAGTATTAATTGAAAACGACAATCGAGTGATATTCTTAAATGACATGCTTCAAATAATGACTGGTTATAGTCCTGAGGATTTGAAGGAAGGAATAATTTGCTGCCTTGCCTCGTTAATTTTACCTGAAGATAGATTAAATGTAATAAACGTACTAAAAAATGCTATAGAAGATAATGTTCCGTTTGAAGCGGAATATCGCATATATAATAAAGATGGAGAACTAAAATGGTTTTATGAGAGAGGCAGACCTATCAGAGGAGATAATGGAAATCCTTCCTATATTGAAGGTGTTATTTTTGATATTACAGACCGAAAAGTGGCAGAGAAAAAGTTAAAAATATATGAGGAGTCTTTAAAACGAATGAAGAATGAATTAGAAAAGAGATTAAATCAAGAAAATATAGGATTAAGAGAATCTGAAAAAAAATTTAAGACGATTTTTGATGAATCTCCAATAGGTATTGAGCTCTATGATTCTAATGGAAAGTTGGTGGATACAAATGAATCGTGTTTAGACATTTTTGGAGTTTCAAACATAAACGATGTACGTGGTTTTGATTTGTTTAAAAATCCTAATATTCCTAAAGATGATCTGCAAAAACTAAGAAAGGGACAAGTTATAAGACATGAAATTCTTTTTGATTTTGATTTAGTTAAAGATTTAGATTTATATAAAACAAAGAAATCAGGGAAAATTTGTATAGATTTATTAATTTCCCCTCTTTACCTTGACAAAAATACTACAATTAGTAATTATTTAGTACAATTACAAGACATAACCGACCGCAAAATAGCAGAGCAAAAATTAAAAGCCTTAAATAAAGAGTTAGACAAAGAGGTTCGTCATCAAACAATACAATTAAAAAAATCCGAAAAGCAATATAAGAACTTAAGTACAGAATTGAGTACGATTTTAGATCATTATCCTGGTTTAGTTTTTTATAAAGATACGAATAATAACTTTATACGCATAAATCAAAAAGTAGTTGATTATTATAATAGTGATACCGTTGGTACGAAGGATAACTTAACTAAAAGGGATATCGAAGGCAAGAATCTTTCTGATCTTTTACCAAAAGATAGAGCACAAACATATTGGAACGAAGATTTAGAAGTAATTACTAGTGGAACTCCAAAATTAAATATAGAACAGTCTTATAACACAGAACACGGAACTAAATGGTTCAACACCCATAAGATTCCGTATTTTGATGATAATGGCGAAATTAGAGGGATTATTGGATTCTCTTTAGATATCACTGAAAGTAAGAAAGCTGAACAAAAGTTAAAAGATTCAGAAAACAAATTTAAATTATTATTTGAATCTATTGCTGATCCTATTCATGTTATTGATGCAGATTTAAAGATAATGTATATGAATCCCGCTTTTGAGAGATGGTTAAAATCATTCAACTTGGAAACAAATATTGTTGGAAAAAACCCCGTTGAGTTATGGCCTTTTATTGGAGAAAATGTAAATGACGAATACCAAAAGGTTTTTAAAACTAAGCAAATCAATATTAGAGAAGAATGGATCCAAATTAATAATAAAAATTTTTATAACGAAACAAGAAAAATACCTATTCTCAAAGCTGGAAAGGTAGTTCAAGTAATTACTATTATTAGGGATTTTTCTGACCGAAAAAAAGCTGAATTAAAATTAAAAGAATCAGAAAAGAAATTTAAATTATTGTATGAAAATGCCCCATTGGAATATCAATCTTTAGATTCTAATGGGAACATCTTGGAAGTTAATAAAGCCTGGATCAATTTTTTCGGATATTCTAAAGAAGAAGTTATTGGTAAGTGGTTTGGAGATTTTATTGATTCTGAATACTTAGCAGTTTTGGATACCCTATTTCTTAAATTTAAAGAGAAAGGAGAAGCTCGTGGAGTAGAATTCGATGTTATAAAAAAGGATAGTAGTCATGCTATAATTTTGTTGGATGGGAATATTAATTATGACGAGAATGGAAATTTCAAACAAACTCATTGTATTTTTCATGATATAACGGAGCAAAGACAAATTCAGATAGAATTACGAGAGAATGAAAGGTTACTCAAAAATGCTCAGGAATTAGCACAAATTGGCCATTGGAAGCTTGATCCTTCAACTATGGAGCTAACTGGTTCTGATCAGTTATTCAAAATTTTTGGGCTTACTCATGATAAGGTACCACTTGAAAAATATCTTAAAATGATTCATCCTGAGGATAGAGAAATGGTGTTGTACTATATAAGAAAGGGTATTGAAAAGGGTGATACCTGGGATATTGAACATCGTGTGTTTTCTAAGGATGGTAAGGAAAAGTTGGTACATGCTTTAGGTGAAACAGCCAAGAATGATGACGATAAAGTCATTTTACTTATGGGTACTCTACAAGATATCACTGCACGCAAGAAAATAATGGAAGAGCTTCGTATAAAAGACATAATTTTTAATGCTTCTCTTTCTGGGCAAAGTACTTCTGATATAAATGGAATAATTGATCACGTAAACCCCTCATTTTTAAAAATGTGGGGTTTCAAATCGAAAGAAGAAATAATTGGAAAGTCAGTAGCTAGTTTTTTCGCAAATCCTAATGATGTTGTTCCTATCTTTGAAGTACTTAATGATACAGGGAAGTGGGAAGGCGAATTTTTAGCAAAAAGGTATGATGGCTCAACTTTTATTTCACAAGGGTTTGCTTCAGCCATATATAATGAAAAAGGTGAAAAGATTGGATTTCAATCAACAAATCTTAATATTACAAAACGTAAAAAAGCTGAACAAAAAGTAAAAAGTGAAAAAGAAAAAGCTCAGCAATACCTCGATATAGCGGGTGTAATAATAGTTGCATTAAATCAAGATCAAACAGTTCAACTTATCAATCAAAAAGGATGCGAGATTTTGGAAGAAGAACAGTCCAAAATTATCGGGATGAATTGGTTTGATAATTATATTCCCCAAAATGTTAGAGAACAAGTTAGAATAGATTTTAATCGAATATTAAGTGGTGAAATTGAGTTATTAGAAAATTACGAAAATGAAGTAATAACAAAAAGTGGGCAAAAAAGAATAATTTCGTGGTATAATCATACTTTGAAAAATAAAACAGGGCAAATTATTGGTACTTTAAGTTCAGGAAAGGATATCACCGCACAAAAACAAGCTGAATTGAAATTAAAGAAATCAGAAGAAAAATTTCGAAAACAGAATATATTTCTTAACAACATTTTAGAATCACTTACGCATCCTTTCTATGTAATAAATGTTAAGGATTATAAGGTTATATTAGCTAATTCCACTGCTTCTTCTACGGGTCTAAGAGAGGGAGAATATTGTTATAAACTAACACATAATCGTGATACACCTTGTACAACGCCTTGTATTTGCCCAATTGATGAAGTTAAAAAAACCAAAAAAAGTTGCATAGTAGAACATATACATTACGATAGAGAGGAAAATGAGAAAATTTATGAAATTTACGGATATCCAATTTTAGATGAGAATGGAAATGTCGTCCAGATGATAGAATATGCATTAAACATTACTGATCGCAAGTTAGTACAACATGAATTAAAAAAGTCCGAAGAAAAATTTCGAAAACAGAATATATTTCTTAACAACATTTTAGAATCACTTACGCATCCTTTCTATGTAATAAATGTTAAGGATTATAAGGTTATATTAGCTAATTCCACTGCTTCTTCTACGGGTCTAAGAGAGGGAGAATATTGTTATAAACTAACACATAATCGTGATACACCTTGTACAACGCCTTGTATTTGCCCAATTGATGAAGTTAAAAAAACCAAAAAAAGTTGCATAGTAGAACATATACATTACGATAGAGAGGAAAATGAGAAAATTTATGAAATTTACGGATATCCAATTTTAGATGAGAATGGAAATGTCGTCCAGATGATAGAATATGCATTAAACATTACTGATCGCAAGTTAGTACAACATGAATTAAAAAAGTCCGAAGAAAAATATCGACATTTATTTGAAAATAGCCCTTATTACATCATTCTATTTGATAAGGATGGAAATTTTATTGATTGTAATAATAGTGCTGTAGACATTTTTGGATACCCGAAAGAAGAATTCATAGGAAAAAATTTTAGAGAAATGCCAATGAATCCACCTGAATTATTACCATTACTAGAAAATAAAATGGAATTACTATTTAAAGGAGAAATGCTACCACCCCTACAATTTATACCTAATAGAAAGGATGGAAAAAAATGTTGGATAAATTCACAAGCATCATTAATTAAACTAGATAATGAATTTTTTATGTATAATATTGGTCAAGATATCACGGAAAGAAAAAAAGCAGAGCGAGAATTAAAAGAATCTGAAGAAAAATTCAGAAACTTCACAGAACAATCTCTAATGGGTATAGGGATCATTCAAGATAATGTTATAAAATATGCTTCAAAACGTTTGGCTGAGATGTATGGATACACCGTTGAAGAATTATTGAATTTAGAACCGTATGGGTTTTTAAGACTTATTGATCCTGAGTTTATAAAAATTGTCAAGGAACAAGCAACTAAGAAGCAATTAGGACAAAAAGAAGTCATTATAAATTATGAGGTAAGATGTATTAAAAAGACTGGGGAAAAATTCTGGGTAGAAAACTATTCAAAAACAATTAATTTTAACGGAAAACCTGCAGATTTTATTACGAATATTGATATTACAGGACGAAGAGTTGTTGAGCAAGAGAAAAAAAAAATTAATGATTTCTTAAATTCCTTCATAGAAAATGCTCAAGCTCTTGTTTTTGTAAAAAATTCAAATGGGATTTATCAACTTGTAAATAAGTATTATGAAGATCTATTTGGATTAGATAGAAAAGAAATATTGGGAAAAACTGATAATTTTATTCATCCAAATCATCCAAAAGTAGCACAAAAATTACTCGATAATGATAAGATAGTTTTAGACACAAATAAAGTTGAAATATTTGAAGAAATTGTAATAGCTAAAAGTGAAAAACATAAATTTCATACTGTTAAATTTCCTTTATATGCTGATAAAGGAGATGTAAGTTCAGTAGGAGCTATTGCCATTGATATTACGGAATTAAAAGAAACTGAAGAAAAGTTAAGAGAATCTGAAGAAAAATATCGCTTACTCTTTGATAATTCACCTGTGGGGATAGGTCTTACTACGATTGAAGGTAAAGTATTAGATAGCAATGATGCGATGGTAAAATTAACTGGTTTTTCTGTTGAAGATTTAAATAAAGTTGGGGTATCTTCCATTTTTTCTGATCCAAGTCAACGTTCAAAGATTGTGAAATTAATGAGATCATTTGGGAAATTACACGATTATGAGGTCAAATTAAGAAGAAAAGATAATGTAGAATTTTTTGGTGCAATTAGTTTTGATCTAATAGAACTTCAAGGGGAAAAAATAATACAAATATCACTAAGAGATATAACTAAAAGTAAAAAAGCCGAGCTAGAATTAATTAAATTAAATAATCTCAAATCCGAGTTGTTAAGAAGGACTTCTCACGAATTAAAAACACCTTTGGTCTCTATTAAAGGATTTTCTGATCTTTTATTAGAAATGCATAATGACAAACTTGATGATTATACAGTAAAAAAAGTGAATCAAATTAGAATTGGATGTAAGCGGCTTGAATCTCTCGTTAACGACATTTTAAAAACAGCAGAATTGGAATCTGGAATGGTCGAGTTAAAAAAAACTAAGGAGGATTTATCTCTCTTAATAAAAATATGTGTGAATGAATTAGAAGGATTTTTAAAGTTGAGAAATCATACATTGAATCTCAAGTTATCAGATAATTTAATATGTTCTGTTGAAAAAGACCAAATACACAATGTTATTAATAATATTTTAAGTAATGCCATAAAATTCACACCCTCCAATGGAAAAATAGAAATCAACTCAGAAATTAATAATGGTTTTATTATAATTTCAATAAAAGATAACGGGATTGGTTTTTCAGAAGAAGAAAGAAGCCTAATATTTAAACAATTCGGAAAGATTGAACGTTATGGTCAGGGATATGATGTAATTTCTGAAGGTTCGGGATTAGGCTTATATATTTCAAAAAAAATTATAGAAATGCATGGAGGAGAGATTTGGGTCGAATCTGAAGGGAGGGATAAAGGTTCTTCTTTTTATTTTTCACTTCCTATAGTTTAAAAATTAATTTAAATATTCCATTAGAATTTTAAAATCAGGAAAATTAAATGGTTTACGTAAGAATCCCTCCGCTCCAGTTTCTTGTAATTTTCCACTAACTTCCGATTCTGGGATTGCTGATATATAATAAATGGGTATATGTTTAAATCTATCAACCAATTTAATCTTTTTACAAACTTCATAACCACTAATATCTGGTAAAATAATATCTAATAGTATTAGTTTAGGGGTTATTCTTTTTAATTCTTCTAATCCCTTATTCCCTGTTGTGACACCGAATGAAGAAAATCCTTTAATATCAAAAAAATCAGTTAAAACCATGATTGTTGAAGAATCGTCTTCAATAATTAAAATATCATATGTTTGGCTTTGAGGTTTGAACTCATTAATAATAAAATTAATTTTATTTTCAAGAAATACACTTTGAGCATAAATTTCTTTAATTCTTAATAATATATTTGGGTTTATCTTATCTGATTCGTGTTCAAGTATTAATTGAGAAAAACCTTTTATTGAAGTAAGAGGTTCTTTCAAATCATGTGTAAACTTTGAAATGTTATTAATAAGCGAGATTTTGGGTTTAGAATCGATATAAAAATTAACTGCTTTTCGTATTAGCATTGAAATAGTAGTAAATTCATTTTCATCGACGAATTTTTCCCATTTATTTTTAGTATCTTCAGGCACTAATATACCTATCCTTTTAACCTCATCTGATTTCTTTTCATTTGTAGTGATTTACAACACATACACAAATATTTTTCTTATGTATAATATTCTTTTCCTTAATAAAAAACTTTTACAAAATAGGGAGAAGTGCTTTTTAAATTACTTGTTTACTTGATAATTTCTATTTAAAAACAAATATTTTGAATATATTTTAGAATTTTTTAGAGTTTTAAGACACTCTTTAATAAAAATAATAATATCTTATGATGTTTATAAATAATCTAATAAGATTTCGAATTGAGAAAAATTAAAAGGTTTTAGAAAAAATCCATCTGCTCCTGTTTTTTTTACTTTTTCAACAACTTCTGATTCTGGTATTGCAGTAATGTAAAAAACGGGAATTTCTTTAAGATTTTCATTTGATTTGATTTTATAACAAATTTCATATCCACTAATATCATTTAAAAATACATCTAACAATATTAATTTTGGCGTGCTCCTGTTCAATACTTCTAATCCCTTAATACCACTTAAAACACCCTTACAAACATATCCTTTAAGCTCAAAAAAGTCCGTCAAAACCATAATAGTTGGTGCATCATCTTCAATAATTAAAATATCATATTTGATATTTTCAAATTCTTTATAATTTTGAATTTCATTTATATTATTCTCAAGTAAGAGACTTTGGCTATATATTTCCTTAATTCTCAGTAGGATATCAGGATCTAATTTGTTAGAAAATTTTTCTATTATTAACTGGGAAAAGCCTTTAATGGATGTTAATGATTCCCTTAGATTATGAGAAAGTTGGGCAAAATCCCTTTCTGATGGCGTTTTTAAGATATAATCGATATAAAAGTCAACTGCCATTCTAATTAACTTAGAAATAGTCGTAACATTATGAGTATTCGCAAAATCTTGCCATCTAGTTTTAGTTTCTTCAGAAACAAGTAACCCAATCCGTTGTTTATCTTGATTAGAACTTTTCTCTTCTTTTTTAGTCTCTTGTTCAAATCCCATCATTTTTCAACCAATTTCCTATAATCTGTAATCTTATGCACCAACACATAGATAAATTTCTAAGTACATTATTAGAATATCGGTGCAGTCTACATTTATGATTTTTTCTATTATATCATTGAAAAAAATTTAGTTTTTAACAATTCTTATTTTATCCAACTCATCAACTTTCAAATAATCCTTTTATTTGATTTGAAGTAGTGTTTAAAGCATCTAACCTTATGGCTTCAATATTTTTTTCCATCATTTTGCTTTTTTGTCTTAGAAAATTAACCTTTTCTACCAAATTATCAAGTATCCAAGAAATTTTATTCCCATTTCCAAATTTATTAAAATCTTTCTTCACACTTCTTATAATTCTTTTCATCTTTTTTTTATCAAATTTTTGTTCAAGTTTAGGTATAAAGGAGTCAGATTCATCAAAATATGCTAAAAGTATAAAATTTCTCTCATAATTCATGATATTAATGTTTTTAAGCATAAATTCCCCATTCGCAGAAGAAAACTTAAAATATTTTAATTCTAACAAGTTTAAACTGTTTACTGTTCTTAACAAATTTGTGCTCATCAATGAAAACATTGCCCCGATTGCTACTGTATCAAATTTAGTTCTAGAATATTCAGAAATCAACATTCCTTTCCCATCAATTAAATAACAGGAATTAAATCCCCCATCATTCATTAATTGGTGCAATATGTCTTTTAAAATTTCTGCTTTGCCCCTTATTTCTTTCTCTTTTTCTACGATTATTTGTTTATGTTCATCATCTTTGGGTTCTTTTTCATAATTTTTAATATCTGATTTTTGTAACTTGATTTCTAAATCTGCTTTTCCCATTTCATATTCTAATTTAATTTTTTCGAATTCTATTTTATTTTTTTCAAATTCAAATTTATCTTTGTTAAAAGCTCTTTGCCTTTTTTCAATGTTTTTTTCTCTTTTCTCTAAATCTATTTTTTTTTCTTCTACTTGCTTACTTAAAGCCATAAATTGTTCTCTAGCTTCTTGTAATCTCATATTACGATTAGTGAATTCGGCTGTATTTTTCTCTAATTGTTGATTCCGTTCTCTATATTCCTCTCTTCTTATCTCTAATAGATTTTTTTTTTCTTCAAAACTTTTCACAACTTCTTCTAATTCCTCTCTCTTAATTATCAAAGCTTGGTTTTTTTCCTGGTATTCCTGAATCTTATCCTCTAATTTTTGATATTTATTGTTATATTCTTTAATTTTTTCTTCTAATTCTTTTATTCTACTCTCATGAAAAAGTTCCAATTCTCTTGTTAACTTAAATTTATGCTCATGAACGTTGTAATCTTCTTGAATGGAATCCATGGATTCATTTTCTAATTCCTTTTTTAGCTCAGGTTCAATACCATTATGGTTATTATGTGATTCCATTTTATCTATAAATTCTTCGTCAAAATTATCTCTATTTGTAATATCTGTAAATATATCATTAAAAACATGTTCAAGGTTAGGAATCGTATTTTCTCCTTTATCAAATTTCTCCGCTTGTTTTAAATCCACCACGTTTACATCTTGATCTTGATAAACATTATGATTTATATCTTCTTTTTTAATAGTATCATCCTCACTATTTGGCATTTTTAGATCCCTTCAAAATTTTTATTAGTTTTTATATAATCAAATTTTATATATTTATGTCAAAGATCCTAAATTTGTAAAAAGCGATCTGGAAGTATCACTTTGAATAATTTCTTTTATTTGCTTTATTATTTTATTTGTTTCAAAATGAATTAAGCCTGTGTTTATTCTTTTTGGATAAATTATTTGTAATAATACATTAGAATAAACCCTTGTAATTAAAATTGTAAAATCAGCATCAAGGTTTTGATCTAAACCTGCGTCAATTTTAATTTGTTCAAGGATTTTATTTGTATTAATGATTTCAATTCCTCTTTCTGCCATTGATAAAATACTAGCTGATATTGCAGCAAAATTATAATTAATCTCCTCTTCTTTTTCATCTTGCTTACTATTAACTGCAATAACTAGCCCATCTTCAGTTATTAAACAAGAACTATTGGTCCCTGTGGATGTAATAAAATCATCTAATAAACTTATTAAATTATCAGTTATTTCTGACAAGTCATTCTCACCTTTTACAACAAATAGTTGTATAATAATCTTTATTTTTTTCCTGGTATGGAATATAAAATTTAAAAAAAAAATTTATTATTTAATTCTCATCTTTATCCTAGAACCATTTTTATTTTGTCTAGAGCTGTATTTATTTCGAAATCAATTAACCCAATTTTAGCATCAGCAGGAGCTAAGGCTATTAGAACGGCTTGGGTTAATTGTTGTAATACTATTAATTTATCTGTACCACTTATAACTATTGATCCAGTTTTACCTGAATTTAATGTATCAGCAACTCTACTCCCTACAGATGTTAAAGCAGCAGTCATCGCAGCGACTGCTCTTTCATCAACATCTTTATGTAAAGCACTTGCCATCATTTGGCCTTTTAATGAAACTATAGCACTATTGGAAACTTCTGAATTCCTTTCTAGTTCTAGTAAGATGTCCTTTATTTTTTCTTCTTTTGCACTCATTTTCGTCTACCTCTTTTTAGTATTATTTTTTATCATAATCAGGGCATGTATCCTTTTCTTTCGCTGAAACATAGATATTTTTTTTATCGCACCATACTAATCCGTCCGAATTTTCATCTCCAGCAAATTTACAATCTGATTTTGCCATTTCTTCTCAATCCTCCTTATTCTAAAGAAACAGTAAATACAGATGTGTTTTCCTCAGGTTTCCATAAACATGATTCAATAAACCCTTTTTTACCTGTGTGTTTTTCAATAGCACTATATAGGACTCCCATCATTGGACAGGGAGGTATGAAATTTAGATCAGTACCCCTAAATTTCTTTGTTGCAGAACCAAAGATACATTCTCCAAGATCAATTACAACTTTGTCGTCCGTGGCTTCAATAATAATTGCCCTTTGGCAAAAACCAGTTTCTTTAATTTTCTTAGTAAAATCTTCAGTAATTGATTTCACATCTGAGCCTTCAATATTCAAACCAAGATCGTTTAGCATGCTTTTGGCACTATTTCCATATGCATTTGCTATTTCGTTCCATACTAAGGGAATATTTAATCCCATATTTATCATTGCCTCTCCCATCGCTACTAGAGTTGCGTTTGACATATCTAACAATTGTTTATAGTTTGGCATAGTAACTCATCTTCATATTTTTTTTATTTTTTATTTTATTTATGATAATTTTTTTATTTTAAATTAAATTCCTTATAAAGAATCATAAAGTAACTTATATTTAAATGTGTTTATTACAAGAAAAGATCAAAATTAATAAATAAATCTGCAATATATTCCTTTTTTTATCATAAAACCAATTTCAATTAGAATAAACTCATTTTGATTAAATTCTCCTTATAATATCAATTATTTTACTTTATAATAATACAAATAAAAACAAAGCATAGGTTTAAATATACTAAATAAGATGTTATTAGTGAGGAAAATACTAATAAAATAAAAGTATCTCACTAATACCACGATTTATTAATTGAGTGTGTGAAAAAGTTTACATTTTTATCAAGAAGGGAAGTGGGAATATAAATTGGAGAGGGATAAAATTAAAATTTTTATAACAGGTTTTTTTAATTCAGGTAAAACGACATTGATTCACACTCTTGATGATAAAGCTATATCTGTTGAGAAAAAATTAGCTTATGCCTATAATGATGAAAAAACTCATACTACAACAGGATTTGACCTAGCGAGGTTAGTTTGGGTTAGACCTAATTTGGATTTTAAAACAGAAGGTGTGATTATGAATAAGACTGAATATTTAAGAGATAAAGATGAATATTCGGGTTGGCATGCGTTAAATATAGAGCTAAAGGGGTGTCCTGGGCAATTGCAGTTTTCTGCGGTTCGAAAAATTCTAGCAAAAGGAAATGATGGAGTAATTCTTCTAATTGATGGTTGTGATTTGGTGAATATAGGAAACGGTTTAGTGATATTAGAAGAAACTCGTGCGGTTTTAGGACAAAATATCCCCATAAGGATAATTGCCAATAAAGCAGATAGAGATGATTATTGTGGATGTGAAGTGATTACAAATATGATTGGAGAGCAAGTATACTCAACTTCTGCTAAACATAATATTGGAATAAAAGATGCGATTATTCATGTAAGCAAAATTATTTTAAACGGGACAAACGAAAATAATACAATCAAGAGGGAGGGAATAGTTCAAAATGGCTAATCTAAGAGAAAGTAAAATTCAAAATATTTTAAAATCATTTAGAGAAAGAACTGGTATAGTATGTTCCACTTTATTTACAGAAGATGGCTTTATTATAACAATAGAAGGAGCTAATAATAATGAAGATGATGAATTTTTCCAAAGTATTGCAGCGATATGCGCTAGTATTGTTACCTTAGCAGAAAATAGTGTTGAAATAATTAGAGAAGAAAATTTTATTAAACAAATTTCTATTCAGGCAGGAGATCAGCTTGATAACGAAGCTTTTGTGATCCATCTTGAATATGTGACTGAAGACATAAGGCTTGCACTCATGTTTCCACTATTTTTAAATTTGGGTGTGATTCAATTTGAATTAAATCAGACTATTCATAAATTATATAAACATTTCATGGAAGCTGATCAAGACGAAAATATAAGCAGTATAAGCACTATACCATAGATAATCACAGATTTACAATTCCTTTCATTTAGATTGTAAAATTTAGCTGGTGATATCATAAAGAGGTCTTCTAAAAATGGAAAATATATGCAATGATATTGAAAAAATTAAAAGTAAAATGGACTGTGAAGAACCTTATGATGATAAAACCCCGGGTATCTCCAGAATCACAAGAAATGATGCTTTCTTTTTAGAAAAAATAGGAAATTTAAAAGAATATGATCATAAAATCTACCGGAAGGAAGAGTTATCATCAAAAATTTTTGATAATATCAAAGATACATACGAGTGGCATTATGGTTATTTAAATAAATCTCATTATATTTTAAATGGCTTTAATAAAATAGTTGGTTGTTTAAATTTAATTTTCTTATCAATATATCAAGGAACTTATCTTTTTTATTGGGACACCATTGAGATTAAATGGAATTATAGAAGAAGAAGATTAGGTACATATTTAGCTAATTTTATGATTAAAAATGAACTTGAAAAATGTAAAGATTACATAGTTTTCTTATTAGTAGCTAAATGTGAGCAACAAAAACTAAAATTTTTTAGTACTTTAGGGTTTATCCCTATAAAATTAAGAAAGACCGAAGTTGGAACGCACTGTATAATGTGTTACCCATATAATGAAAACTCCTTAAAATTATGCAAAAGATTATTTGATTATTTTAACTGGAGGGAAGAAAAAAAGGAATTTATTTCTTCAGATTGTAAATTTGCCTTCAATCCAAATCCGACGGGACTTTATTGGTGTGATAAGAAAAAGATTTATGTATCTGGATTAGAAAAGCAAACTTGTAGATATTATGTAAAAGAGAAGGAGATATTTAATGAGAAAAAATTCCTTGATTTAAAACAGTTTATAAAACCAGAATCATAAAGTAAAAGTGGAAAAAATTGAATTGCTTAATTGAAATCGGGAGCTATGTTGAATTTTTAAAAAAAAAAAGAAACATTAGAAATAGTAATATTGAGGAAATAAAAAATTTATTGATCTTAGAGAAAGACTCTAACTTTATCGAGAAATTAAATAAAGAAAATAATTCAAAGCCAAAAATATTATATCAAAAAAAAATAGAAAAAAAAGTCGTTGGAATAATTGTTACTCTTCGTTCAAGATATAAAGAGTTTTTGCGAACTATAATATTAACTAATTATAAGTAAACATGATAAACTCATGAGTGAAATAGAAAATAATTACAAAATTGAAGATCTACGATTAATAATTGATTCAATTTATGAGGAAATAACTATTTTGGATACGAGTTACAATATACTTGATGTAAACAAGTCATTCTGTGAGAAATACAAAACTTCTAAAGACGATGCTATTGGGAAGAAATGTTATAAATTCACACATGGTTTAAATCATATTTGTAAACCTCCAGAATGTAAATGTCCTTTAATAGATGTTATAAAAACAGGAAATTTAAGCAAATCCATACACACTCATTACAAAGATGGAAAAGATATATTTTTAGAGTTGATAGCATATCCAGTCAAAACAAATAAAGGAATAGTTGAGCAAATTGTAAAAGTTGGAAGAGATATCACTGAACAAGAAAAACACAAAATCGAAATTAGACAATCGGAAGAACAGTTAAATCTAATATTATCAAATATTGATGAATCTGTAATTGTTATTTCGAAAAACTTAAGAATCTTATACATGAACCAAAAAGCAAAAAAGATTTTTGGAAATTTCCATATAGGAGAGTTGTGCTATAAAGTTTTAATGAATAGAGATGACACCTGTGAATATTGTTCTTTTAACAAATTAATGAAAAATTATAATAATAATATTACCTGTGAAAAACATTTCATAAATTCTCAGACAAAAGAAAAAAAATATTTGGAATATAAATGCTCTCCAATATTAAATTTCAAGGGTGAACCCGCGGTAATTGAGATAATAAGAGATATAACATATAGAAAAAAAACAGAAAACAGTTTAATAAAATCAGAAAAGAAATATCAGAAAGCCTACAAACAAGCGAATTTTCTCAAAGACTTGTTTACCCATGATATGAATAATATTCTTCAGATAATAAATTCTTCTCTTGAATTAATAGCTTATAAATTAAATGGGATTAAATTTAAGAGTAACATCTCAGAAATAGTTAATATTGCTAAAGAACAAGTTAAAAGAGCAGCAAAGCTAACTTTTAATGTCAGGCGAATTTCTGAAATTGAAGGAACTGGACAAGACTTGACAACGATGGATGTCAGAGATGTATTAAGAAGATCAATAGACTACATTACTAATGGATTTCAGAATAAAAGAATTAAAATCGAAGTTTTTCATTTTGAAAAACCTATATACATCAGGGCCAACGATTTCTTACAAGAGATTTTTGATAATATCCTAATAAACTCGGTATTGCATAATGATTGCTCAATTATAGAGATTTCAATATATTTCTCAAAAGTACGAAAGCATGGGAATGAATATCTTAAAGTTGAATTAATAGACAACGCAAGAGGTATACCACCCGAAATTAAAAAAAATATTTTTCAAAGAACTGAAAAAACAGAAAAAAACGGATATGGAATGGGATTAGGACTATCATTAGTAAAGAAAATTGTGGATAAATACAAAGGTTATATTTGCGTACAAAATAAAATTGAAGGTGACTATACTAAAGGAAGTAAATTTATAATTTTTTTTGAGCTCGTTGAGCCCCCAACTATTAATGAATGGATGAATGAATTAAATTTAAATATTACATAATAATCTTGGTGGAGAATGGAATATTGAACGAACATATAAACCGAAGTATAATAAAATTCAAGAATCCAGAGAATCCAATAAAAGAATCTGAAGCGCTGTTGAATTTTATCTTATCAAATAGTAATGATTTAATTGTTATTATTTCCAAAGATATGAAAATATTGTATATGAATAAGAAAGCTGAAGATGAATTTGGAACTAATCAGATTGGAAATCTTTGTTTTGAGGTGATGATGAATAAAAATATTATTTGTGAATCTTGTTGTTTTAATAAAATAAATTATAATACAATAAGTAAATTTGAAGCTCTATATACTAATCTTAATTCGACAGAAGAAAAGATTTTTGAATTCAGTAATGCTTTTGTTCTTTCTTTTAATGGACAACCTGCATTAATAGATATAATTTGCGATATTACAGATAAAAAAAAAATTGAACACTCCTTTAAAGATTCAGAAGAAATTTTTAGAAATTTTGTTGATAATCTTCAATTTTCGGTATTTTTACTTGAAGCGAATAAGAATATTTTTGATTGTAATACTGCTGCAGAATTATATCTAAAAAGATCAAAAGAAGATTTTATAGGGGAGAATTTTTTTGATCTCTTCCCAAAATCTAAAGAAGTCATAGATTCGTGTGATGAGTTGATTTATAATGTTATTAATTTTGAATTGAGTGAAATTGTAGAATTTGAATTTATAAATGATAAAGCTAATAGTTCTACTATAGAAGCTATCTTTTCTTCTTTAAAATTTAGAAACGAAAAATATGTTCAAGTTTTGATGAAAGATATAACTGAAAGGAAATTAGTGGACAATATCATTAGAGGGGAGAACGAACGGTTAAGGAAAATTGATGATATGAAAAAAAAATTAACAGCTCAAACTTCAGAAGAAATGAAAGCACCATTAAATGATATGTTTGATGCATCACAGACACTTTTAGATTCATATAAAGACAAATTAGACCAAAACGCTATAAAACTTTTAGAAATGATAAAAAAAGGAGGAAAAAAATCTATGAACTTAGTTGGGCGGATAGTTGATATTTCTAGAATAGAAACTGAGAAAATAAGGCTAAAAAGACAAATTGAGAGTCTTGTTAAAACCATTACTGAATCTGTAGATGAGACAATGATAAAAATAAAAAAGCTAAATTTTACAATGAATTTAGATTTGGCTGAAGATTTGTATGCTGAAATTGATAAGCATAGAATAAAACAGGTGATTAAGGATATTCTGCTTCATATTATTAATAATGCTTCAAAAAAAAGTGAGATTTCCATATATTTACAGCAAAATAACGATTTTGCTGAAATTATACTAAAAAATGAAAGTGTGAATTTAAATGAAAAAGAGAAAAAAACACTTTTTGCATCAAGAACTAAATCAAATCTAAAAAATTTCTATTTGGGATTATATTTTTCAAAAGAAATTATCGATTTACATGGAGGTCAAATTCTTGTTGAATCCGAAGGAAGAAATGAGGGTTCAAAATTCATATTAAGATTACCAATAATTAACTGGACAGACTTCCTACTACAAATTTACATCTTTTGTAATTCAGGAGTTCTGCTTTATGATTATCCATTTATGGAAATCGAGAAAAAAAATGATTCTCTTCTAATCTCAGGTGGTTTGGTTGGAATGATGACTATTTTAAAAGAGGTAATCCAAGCTGAAAGATTAATCAAGATAATAGATCATGGAGATAGGAAAATAATCTTCGATTTTAACACAACAAACCAAATTATATTTGCTTTAATTGTAAAAGAAAACTTGACAATTTTTCATCAAAAACTTTTGACTCTCATTGAAGAATTTGATAACCATTACCAAATTCTGATTGAAAATCTAGAAGAATCTTGTTCAGTATCGGAAAATTGGGAGAGTCTTGGAACATTAATTGAAAAGCACTTCGCTTGAAGGAAATAAAATTTTGATAAAAAAGTACATTCATTTGGCATCTACTTATAAAATCTATTGAAGTAGGTACAATTTTTTCTTTCTTTGAAATTCTTTACTAATTGAAAATAATATTCCATCTCCCTTCATTAATAAATTCCCTAACTTGCATTAATTCTTTTTTACTTAATTAAAATATATCTTTCTTAAGTTGAATTATGGTCTTATGAGTATAATTAACATATTATTAATTTAGTTATGATTTTAATAATGATGTAAAATGTAATGAAAAATTAATTAAAAAAAAAGAATTATAAAAACAATAATTTTAAGGAATGAGCACTCACTTTACTGCTTCAAAATAGATGTACCATTGCTCATCGTCTTCAATAAACTCTGTTCCTAAATGTTTATGCTTAGTTTTAGCCAAATCTCGTGGAACAGATTCGCTTGCCGGTTTGTAGTCTGTTATAACTTTTAAAACTGTACCAGGTCTCATTTTAATAAGTTGTTTTTTGGTTTTTAAAGCAGGTACAGGGCATACAGAGCCACAAACATTCAATTCCATATCATATTTCATATTGTTTAACCTCTTGGTAATATTTTAAATTTAATTAATCACATATTAAAGTAAAAATTGGTTCTTGCATTCCAGTGTCAACTTTCATCTCAACCATCATCATTTGTGCTAACCGAAGGGCTTCATATCGTACTTTTTTAGGATCTAAATTTAATTTCTTAGCCATGTTGGTAATCGTAGTCGGTCCTTGAAGAGTAATGTAATCCAATACTTGCTGCCTAGGTGTTTTTTCGAAAGTTAAGAGCTCTCTTTTCGATTTAAGATTGATTGCTTCATTTAATTCTTCACTATTTACTTCTCCTTCTTCAAATAGACCATTCTGGATCCCATTATCAATAATTTCTTTCCCTCTATCAGTCCAGACTACTACAGTAGTAAATCCTTCTTGAGATCCAACTTCTCCTGCAGTTAAATCAGAATAAATAGCAGGGAAATCTTGACAATGGGAGCAGAAATGATTACAACTTAAGCATCTACGTGCCTCTTGGAGAGCCATTTCCTCATTAAATTGTTGTTCAACTTCTTCAAAACTCCAAACAATATCTTCAGTTGCCTCGCTTAATGTCTCTGGTTTTGGAGAGTAATCTTTTGGTGGTTTTTTTGGACCTCTAAAGAACATTTTATCTTGCTTATATCTGCCTTCAATTAAACTTTCACCTTTTATGTACCTGTCAATAGACAATGCTGCTTCTTTTCCATGCGCAATTGCTGCGATTGCTACTGCTTTTGAGTTGTTTACAATATCTCCTCCCGCAAATACACCTGGAATGTTCGTTTCGAAAGTCACTTCATTCACTTTAATTTTATTACGTTCCTTTTCTAATTTATTATCCGTAGCGATATCAATTTGGTCAAAATCAACAGCTTGGCCAATAGCAATTACAATCGAATCAATAGGAATTTCATATTCTGAATCCTTGATTTTTTCAAAAGACCTTCTTCCAGTCTCATCAGGAGCACCCCATTTGATTTTATAAAAATTCAACACTAGCTTATCATCATCTTTTTTAGTAATTTTCGAAGTAGATGTGGTAAAGTGATATTCCATAAACTCTCGCTCTTTTTCAGGGATTTCTTTTAGAGTTAATTCAAGTTGTTCTTCAGTCATGATATCGACGAGATGAATTTTTTCAGCGCCTAATCTAAGAGCGGTTTGTGCAACATCCACGGCAACAGGACCTCCACCAATTATTCCAATACTTTTTCCCTTAAATTCTTCTTTGTTTTCCCAGTAGCGATACTTTCTATCCATAAGAAATGTAATAGCTACATGTACATTAGGTAAATCTTCTCCTTCTAAATGTAATGTTCTTGGTTTATATTGCCCAGTAGCTATGAATATAGCTTCGTATCCTTCATTCTTTAAGTCATCAATAGTCATTTCTGGTCCTAATGGTTTATTAAGAACAATTTCGACTCCAGAATTCTTGATCCGATTTATATCATAATCTAAAACATAATTAGGCAATCTAAATTGTGGTACTCCAAACCTCAACATTCCTCCTGTTTGGTCTGACTTTTCGAAAATGGTTGGAGCATACCCCATTCTTCTCAGAAAATATCCTGCTGTCAATCCTGCTGGTCCAGAACCTATTATTGCTACTTTCTTTGCATTTTTCTTGGGTTTACTCTTTGATTTTAATTCTATAGATTGCTCAATTTCCCATTCTGTTACAAATTTCTTTAATTCGCGAATTGCTACAGGATGATCATCTCCAATTAAAGTACATCCATGCTCGCATTCATTAGTACAAATTCTTCCACATATAGAAGGAAGTGGATTATTTTCACGAATTAAATCAACAGCGTCCTGATATTGTCCTTGTCTAATTAAAGAGATATAGCCTTGGGCATTTACTCCTGATGGGCAACCATTACAACATGGAGAACAAATTAATCCCTTATCAGTCTGTTCTGTTCGCATATGAGAATTGCAGAATAAACCAATTTTTAGGATTTCTCTATTCATTTCTTTCTCTAGATCGGCAGCACCTCGCATTTCACAAGGTACTCCTACAATACCTATAGGTTCGAAGGTCTTACCAACAACGTTAACTAATTTTTCTAAAACACCTGAGCGTCCATAGACAACACCAGCTTTCTCTACTGCTTCATCGGGATCAGTTACAATCTCTGCTTGAGGTTTATCATCAACATCTTGAACCATTACAATTTCGGCAAGTTCCTCATTTTCTAGAAGATTTTTTGCTAGGGTGGTTACTACTCCTCCGCTTGCTGCTTTCTTTAATATTGTGGAGTCTTTACTTCGTAATGAATATACAGCTTTAGGTTGTCTTTGTTCGAATCTCTTCTGAATTACTTGTGGACAGCTTTGATAACATTTACCACAGTCCTGACCATTTCTTTCAAGGATACAATAATCTTTTAATGTCGGACGTAAAATATCCATTTCTATATGTTTACATGAACCAGCACATAATCCACATCCTTGACATAATCCCGCATCAATTACCTCTTTCCTTAATAATTCAAAACTCATATTTATCCCTCCATGATTTTTATTTCTTTAACAATTCCTTCAGAATCTATGCTATATTCTACAGAACCGTTTTTATACGTTCCTTCAACCACTTCAAAAATGTGGGTTTTATAATCTTCAAAATTACCTTCTTTTTGGATCTTTGATTTGAATCCACCAAAAAATACATTTGATAAATTCATATTTCCTGCAATTTTTCGGATTTCCTCTGTGATTTCCTTATATTGTTCTGCATCTTCTTTATCTATAGCCTTATGCAACTTTTCTTCTAAATCTAAGAGCTCTTTTCTATATTTCTTTATCTGTTCTCCAATTTGAATATCATTTGCTTTTTCATAGGATTCAATAATTTTAAGTGTAAGTGAAATTGATTTATCTCCTCCTAATAGTCCAGTTATCAAGGGTAATTCTTCGATTAATCTTCCAGTAAATAAATCTTCTAGTAGAGTACCTGTGGATGGAATTCTTCCTTTAGGTAAACCCGAAGTAGTTAATGTAAATCTAAAGAAATTTCCAAGGATATCAGGTAAACTTTCTGTTATTTCATCATCTTCATCAGCTAGTTTGTCTGTAGCGCCTTTAGCAGAATGTTCAGTAGCCACTTCAATGTTACCCATGAGTGTTCCAAACATACCGAGCATACGGATTCCTGATCTTTCAATTAATTGTTTACAGCCTCTACATGGTGTATTATAATCAATACAACGCTCTTTACATTCTCGTGCAATAAACCCATTACAGAGAAAACCTAAATCATTGAAACACGTCTCCTCATCATCCAATTCAATTTGACGGTTTACTTTATCTAAATAGTCACAGGTGGCCCTTCTAGTGCATAAATCACATAGTTTCTTTGGCTTTTGTAGTTCTTCTTCATTAATTACTGATTTTAACTCCTCAACTTCTCCTAAACATCCTTCAATTTCAGTTATATTTTCGACTAAGTTCTTTAAAGGAGTTATTTCATGCCCATGCTGATTTGCTAAAGCAAAAACTCCACCACTTACAGTGCAACTACCATAAGCGATAACTCTATCTGCATTAGTTTTTATCTTCTTAAGCAATATCTTATCGGTTGGGAGCACATAACCTGTTATTACAGCGGTTTCTATTTTCTCTTCCTTCCAAGTTTTAGGATCTTTGATATATTCTACATTGAGATTCGAATCTAACTTCAATAATAAAGATTCATTGAAGCATTTATTACAACCATTAAATTGAAACACTTTAACATCCATCTTTTATAGTCCCCTCTTCATTTATTGCTGTTGATAATCGTTCCACAATATCTTCAAAATCTCCAACTGCTGTTTCACCCTCAGCAGCACGAGAAGTGTATTGATTTACAAATTGATCACTATAGCCTAATTCTTTAAATAACTTTTTCATCAATTTTATTCTATGCATTGATAAGATATTTCCATTGAAAAAATGACACGCTCCTAAGCAGCATCCTACACATGCAACTGCATCAGCACCATTGTTTAAGGCATCCATAATTTGTATAGGACCAACTTGTCCTGTGCATTGAACTCTAACGATTCTTATAGCTGGATCATAACCCATTCGAGCAACTCCAGCAGTATTTGCCGATCCTTGACCACACTCATTACACATAAAAATTACTACATTTTGTATTTTTTCTTGAATTCCTTCATCAATTGCTTCACAATCACTCATTCGCACACAGCACCTCCACCAGATACGGCAATTATTTCATCTAATAATTGATCATCCGTGAAATTTCTCAATTGAATTGCACCTGTAGGACATACTGGCATACACATTCCACAAGATTTACATGCAACCTCATTAATGATAGGTTTTCCATTTTCATCAACAGTAATTGCTGCTGGTGCACATATCGTTTTACAGAGGCCACAATTCACACATAAATCATAGTCTACCGTAGGAACTAGCATCTCTTTTTCGATATATCCTCTAACTAACGGAGCTGCTGCTAATGCAGCTGCACCTCCAGCATGAGCAACAGTTTCAGAGATATCCTTAGGTCCTTGAATCGCACCAGCTAAAAAGATTCCTCCTTTGCTGCTAAGAGTAGGATTCATTTTAATATGAAATTCTTTTAAAAACCCTTCTTTTGACCTTAGAACTTGAAGTTTTGAACCAAGTGGACCAATTCCTTCTGGAGGAACCATTGCAGCAGAAAGGACTACTAAATCAGCATCTATTTGTAGTGGTGTTTGGCTTAGTGTATCTTCAACAATTACTTTTAGTTCACCTGTTATTGGATCTTTTATGATTTCAGATGGTCTCCCCCGGATAAATCTAACTCCAATCTCTTGAGCAGATTTATATAACTCTTCAAAGTTTAATCCTGGAGTTCTTATATCAATATAACATATTGACATTTCAGTATCAGGATACATTTCTTTTATTATTCTTGCGTTTTTAATAGCGAACTTGCAGCAGACACCAGTACAATACTTATTTCCTACTTGATCATTTCGACTGCCTACACATTGGATCATAACCACACTTTCAGGAATTTTTCCATCAGATGGTCTTAATACCTGACTATTCGTAAGCGAAGTTGGTGATAACATTCTTTCTAGTTTTAGTTGAGTAATAACATCTTCATATCCTTCTTGACTATAATGATAAGGTTCAATTTCAGTAGGATCGTACTCATCATACCCCGCAGCAACTATTATTGAGCCAACTTTTACGGTTTTAGTCTCAGTTTCCATAGAAAAATCAACGGCTTGTACTGGACAGACATTTACACATGTATTACACTCAATACAGTTTTTTTTGTCTCGAACATATGTAGCGGGTATTGCCTGAGGATATGCTTTATAAATCGCATTTCTCATTGACATTCCCATATCCCATTCGCTTGGTACTTCTACAGGACAATGTGCTGCGCATTCACCACAAGAGGTACAGTTATCTTTCACATATCTGGGTTTTATTTCGATTTCGACTTCGAAATTCCCTAATGAGCCTTCAACACTTTTAATTTGGGCATTTGTGTAAAGATCTATTAAGGGGTGATTTGCAACACCATTGGTGAGTGGCGAAATTGAACACTGTGGACATTCTAAAGTTGGGAATGTTTTATTTAATCGAGTCATATGTCCTCCTATTGTAGATTCTTTTTCGACTAACACTACTGGAATTCCTAATTCTGCCATATCATATGCAGATCGTAAACCAGCAATCCCTGCTCCGATAACTAATGCAGCTTTGGTAGTTGGTATTCTTCTTGTTTCAACATCTTCCAACTTCCTTGAACGATTCACACCTGCTTCGACAAGCCTCATAGCCTTTTGAGTTGCTTTTTCTTTTTCTTTTTGGTGAACCCAACTATCGTATTCTCTTATATTTACTTGTTGATGACGATGTTTGTTCAATCCAACTTCTTCAATCGCTTTGGCAAAAGTTTTGCCATGCTGATTTTTAGAACACGAAGCAACTACAGTCCTATTTACTCCAAGTTCTTCTATGGAGTCCTTTACCATTTGTACTCCTGGCTTAGAACACATAAACATATAGTGTTCAGCTTTCACTACATTTGGTAATTTCGAAGCATATTCCGCAACTTTAGCAACGTCCACAGTTCCGGCAATGTTGTGTCCACAGTGACATACGAATACACCTATTCGTGGTTCTTCGCTTTCTTCAGTTTCGGCCTTTTCCCCTAAATTTTCTGTTTCTTTAACTTCTTCTTTTATAGTCAATTTAAACTGCCTCTTCTTCTTTTTTTAATTCTTCTCCCCCAAAGATATAATCTCTGCCCATTAATTGGTACTGAAGACCAATAAATT
This sequence comes from Promethearchaeota archaeon, assembly GCA_048938895.1. Taxonomy (GTDB): domain Archaea; phylum Asgardarchaeota; class Lokiarchaeia; order Sigyniarchaeales; family SOKP01; genus Loki-b32. The sequence goes on along the minus strand of JBHLLU010000046.1, from coordinate 4,581 downwards.
CTTGATCCATACCCATACAATAGGCAGTAAGTTGGGAGATATGAATAACTGGATAATCATAATTACAACTTTTGTTCTTGTTTAGATAATCTTGACCTGTCTCAAATTGCAAATGACAAAATGGACAAATATCAAGAATTATATCAGGCTTGACCTCATCGATATTCTTCATTTTTTCTCCAAAAATCGTCATACTTGCATTTCCATCATAAGCTTTTACTCCACCACCAGCACCACAGCATGTTAATTGTTCTTTAAACCTTACCGATTCGACACCTAATGCTTCTACAAATTCTTCTATAATTGTTGGTCCCTCAGAACTTTCAATCTCTCTGATTCTGGTCGGTTTTAAGAAATGGCAACCGTAATGGATAGCTGCTTTAATATTCGCTTTTCTAACGATGAGATCTTCAATACCCCAAGGTCCCACTTCATAACCTAGAACTTCCATTACATGTCGTACGTCAATAGTCCCTTTAAATTCATAATCCCCAATCTCCTTTAGCCTTTCATTGACCATCTCACGATGTTCTTCATTAGCTTTTAAATGTTTATTGACTTCTTGGAGTGTTCCGAAACATCCATTACAAACTGTTAATATGTCAGCATCCATCTGTTCGGCAATACATAAATTTCTCGCAGCTGCAACCATCCAGTCTACCTTGTTAAATGATCGAAAAACTCCTGGAGCTGGACAGCAGGTAGCTCTTTCCATATCTAATAATTCATATCCAAGTTTTTCCATTACAAATTTTGTCGATTTTTCTATTGCCGGATATCGATTTGGCATCAAACACCCTAAAAAGAACGCAAAAGTATTTTCTTTAACCATATTTTACGTCTCCTCCTTCTCTTTTTCCTCCTTAACAGGAGGTAAATCAAACATTTTCTCTTCAATATTTTTTAAATCTTTATCATCCCCCTCTTGCTTAAATCTAAATGCAGTAGGAGGTAATTCTTCTAATCCTAATTCGACTCTTCGTTTTCTTACCTCATCATTTATAGGTACAGCATGTCCAAAATTCTTCAAATAACCTACAACTGCCCTATGATTGGGTGAAATATTTCCTCTTTTCGTTGCATAATTTCGCAATTCCATAATTACATCAGTAGGCCTTACATCACGCGGACATCGTTCATAACACTGATAACAAGTTGTACAGAGCCAAATATCTGGATCGTCTAATACTGATAAATCTCCCAAGACTACTTTTCTAATAATCGAACGAGTCTTTAAGGCAGTCCATCTTCCACTTTCACAACTTGCGGTACATGTTCCGCATTGGATGCACTGCCAAATATTAGATTTTCTCTCAATATTTTTAAAAAAATCTTTATCAAAATCTTCGTCTGTCTTAAATTCCCTTGATTCTTCTTTTACATCAGACGTTTCCATCACCTTTTTTGAAATATAAAATAAAAAAAAATTGTTTTAATTAATTTTACAAACTAACTATTCTCCCACCATTGGCCATTTCTAAGAATGTGGCGGCTCCAACAGGATCTTCTGCAAAGTCGACAATTTGTTCGTGTTTAATCCCCATTAAATCCATTGTCATTTGACATGGATATAACTTTAAATTACCACTTTCGACACCGTCTTTGATTAAAGCCCATGGATCTTCAATACCAAATTTTTTCATTCTTTTTCTGAAAATCTTAGCACCCATACCTTTCATAGGGGTTGGCATGCCAGCAACTTTTGGTTTATAATTCTTTGTTAAAAGATTTAAACCCCAAAAGGTAAAGAAAAAATTCATTTTTACATCCATGGCATCTCCTGTTGATCCAAGGATAGCCATCATTGCGAATTTCTCGAATGACTTATCCTTGACAATAAAATTTATTGTTTCTTGTTCTGCCATATATGACACCTTCTTTTTTTTTTTTTTTTACTATTTGTTGTTTATATTATCTATTTTTTCTGGGTTTATCCAGATTTTTATAAAAATCTATTAATTAATTTTTTTAATTTAATCTACATCCAAGAAATTACTTTTGGAGTAGTATCTATAATATCTATAAGATCATCATATTCTATAGACTTAATTTTATTATGAATCGATTCTGGAGCAATGCCTCTAGCTTTTATATCCGAATTCATAGCAAATAGCGTAACATCTAAATTAATCAATTCTTCTACTTGTTTGGGTATTTTTCCTTTCGTTGATATACCTATTACACCATCTTGAATTAAAACTAACCCAAGTTTCTTTTCTTTTTTGAGTTGACTCTTTAAAATGGGTAATAATCTCCTTAGATGATTCCCTGCTAATGCACTAAATCCAAACAAATATATTGTGTCAAGATCGTTTGTCATTATTTCTCAATCCTCCTTAATATCTAAAACTGGTATCTGCATTTTCAATTAAATCCGTCAATTCATCGTAAGTGATTACTTTCAAGTTTTCATATTCTGTTAAGTCATCTTTCGTCATCCCGGCTTCTTCAAGTGCAGATTCGATAAGATATACTTCTAAATCAGACAAATCTGCCATTTCTAACACTTCTGTTAAAGGATCCATTCCAACTTCTTCTGGATTACAATATTTATTAAATAAATAAACCGCATCGCCAGTTAACACCACTTTACAATCAATGAATTCCCCTAATGCTGTAAATCCTGAACCAATTCTTATCGCTTCTATCGCAGAATTTCTCCCTATCGGTGAATAATCACTTATAACTACTACTGATTCTATCATTCTCTTAACCTCCCGTTCCAAATACAATTAGTTTATCTGCTTCTATTGCCCAATTTGAAAAATCCCCTAATCCTTCCTCAGATGCTCCATCGATAAATTCTGGTTCTTTAAGCCCTGTTATACTTACCCACGTACTACACCCTGCAATCGGTATGTTATTTTCCTTCGCAAAAAGTTCAATTTTCGCAGGGATGTTTCGAATTGATGATCCACAGCTTATATCCTTTTTAAGATTGTAAACCCCTGTACCAAAAAAAAATATCCCTGAGATTTCATGTCCCTTTTTAATTGCAGCATTTCCTATTTCAATCAGAGTATCAACAGCTTGATACTTGTATGGCTCCGTACTAATGAAAAAAACGTATTTAGACATAATTGTTAACTCCCTATTGAAATTTCTAAGTCTTTTTAATCGTAAACTCAATATTTCCGTTTTCTTCTTTAACTTCAAGTAATTCGTCGCCAATTTTCTTTAACAGGGCGGGAATATCCTTTTTTGCTCCAACATCATCGGCAATAACCTTAATAATTTGACCAGAACTCAACTTTTTTAATTCCTTCTTCGTTTTCAATACTGGCATAGGACATTTTAAGCCAGTATAATCGAATACTGATTCTAATACTGATTCAGCCATTTTTTTCAACCTTTTTTTTTTTTTAAACTTTTTTATGACTTTTTGTTTACAAATAATAATTTATTTTATTCTAAATATTACAAATGTAAACTCATATATAAACTTGCATTACATATTATAAAAATATTATGAAAAAAAAGCACAAATAAACATTGGTGTTTATAAATAAATATTACAAACAAAAAGTTTATATTAATTTTCTCATATTTATAATTATATAAATGAGAAATAATAATTTCTTAACTTACAAAATTTGGATTTAATTATGACCGAAATCATAGATTTAGACGAATTAGACAAACAAATTCTTAGTATTCTACAAGATAATGCCAAGGCATCGCTTCGTGATATTGAAAAACAGATCCAATTAACCCCAACATCAATAAGGATGCGGATAAATCGTTTAAAAGAAAAAAAAGTAATAAAGCAGTATGTAACACTTATAGATTGTCGTTATTTAGGATACCGTGAAATGGTAATGGCATCACTAAGAGTAAATTCTTCATATCCTTTGGATGATCTTAAGAGGAAAATAGAACTCATGGATAAGATCAAATATGCGTATATAATTACTGGGGAGTATCCTTTATTTATTATGGCAAAATGTCTCAACCATCAAGATTCTATGGGACTTATTGAGAATTTGCGAAACCTTCCAGGAGTTGAGGAAGTAAAAACTCAAATTGTACTAGATAAGATAAAAGAAGATCCTTCTGTTATTATTCCTGAATAGATATCTGAATTCAAGAACAATTATAAATATTTAAAAGAAAATTACCGCCAAGAACGTCAGATTATCCAAGCTTTATGGATCATAAACCCTTTAGTAAATACAAATATATACAAAGCTGTCTAATATAATTATAGAGTCTGTAAAATAAACTTCCTTTGAATTTTATTAACATTAAATTGAAAGATTTAGAAAAAGAGATTGATCAGGTAATCGGTTGGTATTTTATTAAAAGGAAATACACTTCTGGTTTAGTTTTAATTATAACTGGTTCTCTTGTCTTGATAATAGAAGTAATTATGTTGGTTGAGTTCTTTCCGAATTATATTGTTTATGATCAAGATTTAATAGTTTATAATGGGCCATTGGTTAGGTTATACATAGAACTTATAATGGGGAGTATAGGGATTATTCTTTTATTAATTGGATTGCCTATTTTTATAATTTACAATAAGAAGAAGAAAAATCTTTAAAATTATAGAATATGAAGACAAAGATAAATAATAATCCC
>JBHLLU010000045.1:24497-32513 GCA_048938895.1 Promethearchaeota archaeon | reverse complement strand
AATCTTAACTATATAAATCTTCGTGAAATCAAAATCATTAGAATAAAAATCATGATTGAATTAATATATACAAATATATATTATCGAGATATAAAATGATTAAGGTATAAAAAAATAAATGAAGATTTAAAATAATCATAACTTTTAAATATATAGTTTTATATACTAGTATTGAGTAAATAATAAAAAATTATGGGTGAGATAAAGCAAAGAAAATGACGGCAAAAGTGATATATGAGATTTTATTAGGAATTCTTGGAATCTCAGGACTGGCTACTATGGGAGTCATTATATTATTACTCATTGGTATTGTAGCCTAGTATTCACTTAAATTTGATTATATTCATTCAGGTTTTAAACTATCAATTCTTTGATTAATATCATCTACAACATTTTGTAATTTACCGACAATATTTGAAATCACCATCTTTCGTCTAGTGAGGATTTCAAGTTTTTCCTTATTAGTTTTTCCGACTAAACTTGTTTCTTCAAGTAATTCAGGGCCAAACAAGCTTTCAAAATCATTTGGGATATGTGTATCAGTAATTCCAATGGTTGACATTATCATAGACAATAACGATTTCCGCATATTTTGTTGTCGTTCAATGAGCTTCTTCAAAGTTTTTTTTCCCTTTTGAGTAATATGGTATACTTTTCGTTCTCTCTTTCCTTCCATCTCAGTAGTGAATTCAATTAATCCTTTTTCTGTTAATGATGATAAATGAGGATATAAAGAAGAAGCTGTAGGATTCCAAACACCATATGTATCATCCTTTATTATTTGCATTAAGTTATACCCATGCGATGCCCCTTTTTCCAAAGCTAATAATATTAAGGTGCTAATATGCCCCTTTTTCATTGATTGTTCAATTGCATCCGCAATAGCCTCGATTTTTTCAGAATTCTGTGATTTTTCACTCATTAATGTTTCACTTATAGATATATCTATAAGATATATATGTTGTTATATATAGATATAGCGTTGTAAATATTAATAAACATATCGAAACATAAAAAATATTCTCAAAAGTCTATGAAACTATTTCCGAAGTCGATGTTTGTTCAGAACAATTAAAGAAAGGGGAATTATCCATACTAATATTGAAAAAAGTAAGAACCACTCTAGTAACGGTGTACTCTCAATTAAATTCAATATAGCAAGAATAAGAGGACCAAGAATTCCATATAGACCTAAAATCTTTGGAACTTCAGTATTGTATAAAACAATAATCCAACCCATAAAAAAAGCGCCAAAAGTAAATCCACCGAAAGCTAAATAGGACATAATATCATGTGGAAACACTCCTAAAATTGATAATCGTTCGAAATTACGGTCTGCCGAAAAAATTCCTACTCCGATATACCCTAAATTTCCAATTAAACTAAACAAGAATGCATAACTACTTAATCGAAAACGTAATCTGGAGAAATGTTGATCCCTTAAAGTTTTCCTTTTCGGTAATGGAGCGAGTAGATTTTCCATATAAAAAGTAAGTGGTATGGTCATAGATCCCGCAACTATACAGGCAATATCATATAAAATAGGTGCAGGTGTGTGGTCAGAAGAGCCAAGATCCGATATCCAATTATCCCATATAGTATATCCATCAGGATCAAGGAAAGCTGCTGTGATGACTCCAATTATTAATAGAGAAATATACACTCCCATTACACATAAGGTTGAAATTTTAACCACTGTAAAACTTGTCACAAATTTGTAAAATTTTGCGCGAGCAAGATTAATTGATTTTCGAATTGGCATACAGATTTTCATAATTCATAAATTTTAAAGATAATGGTATTGGAAAATGGATTTAGAAAAATTATTAATTTAAATAAAGAATTTCTGAGCTTATGTTGTATTTAAGAAAAATTTTTATAGAGATATGATCTATTTTGATAATAATCACAGAAAAAATAAAAGAATTGCAAATTCATAAAGGAGTTTAAATGCTGAAAACTAAAATAAATCCAAAGGAAATATTTGAACGAAATAAAGAATTTGGTGTGAAGAATTCAGCTAGTATGTTAACAGAAATAATAGAATTAGATACTGACAATAATAAAAGAAAAGATGCGATAAAGTATTTAGCTTTAATAAGTAAGAATGCTTCTGAGATACAAAATGATTGTTTTGAGACATTTGAAAATCTCCTAATTTCTGAGGATGTAATTAGTATAAAATGTGAAGCTGCCAAAGCTCTGGGTAAAATTCACCACGAAAAGGGATTAAAACCATTGAATTGGGTATTAGAGCAGAAACAAATTGATAATCAAATAAAATTGTCAGTATTAAAAGCAATCCAACAGATTAGATTTCAAGATTCAGAAGTTGAACTTTTCATAAATGAATTGGATTGTGGAGATAAATCAATTAAAGATTATGTAATAACACGATTATTAAGTCTAAATCCTGAATATCTTATAGGCGTATTATTACAATCATTAAAAATAGAACATTTTTCTAACAATCATAAGACTGAATTAATAAAATTGATAGGGTATGAGCTCTCCAGTATAAATATCTCATATGGAGATCTAAGTTATATAAAGGCGAAATATCCTAATGTTCTCTCTAAATTAATTAGAAATAAGGCTATATTACTAAATGTTATTACACATATTCTAAAAGAAGAAGATTTTGATTTAATGAACTCATTAATTACGATTCTAAAATTAATTAAAAAAGAAATTGAGAACGACCTTATTAAATTCTTACTTATTGATGATTTCATTGTAAAAAAAAATGCTATTATCTTAAGCGGAAAATTGAAGCTTAGAAATGCTGTTGATCTTCTGATAATTAATCTGGATAATATATATAATGAAGTCAGTATTGCCTCTATTGAAGCATTAGGAGAAATTGGGGATATTTCTGCAGTACCTGAACTTCTAGATATTTTAGATATAGAAGATATAAGTTTTGAGTATACAGATTTAGATATGAAACTTTATATCATGGATGCTATAAAAAGAATATATTCAAATAATCAAGGTGCTTCATATGATTATTTATACACTTCATTGAAGAAAGAAAACAATACAATCCGAGAAAGCATTGCTTTCATATTAGGAGAGATTGGTAAAACTGAATTTGTGCAACCACTAACGGATCTATTAAATGTAAGAAATTTAGATGTAAAGAAAAATACAATTATTGCCCTAGGTAAAATAGGTGATATAAATTCTTTGGAGAATTTAATAGGGATTTTAGAGGATGATAACTCTTATTGGCTTATAAAGAAAGTAGCTGTAGATGCGATTTTTAACATAATTCAAATTAATTGGTATAGGATAAAGGATAATGAGATGAAAAGATTAATGAATATGCATATGGCAAGGTTAATTGAACATCTAGGCAATAAATCAGATGAAAATTATAAAGTGAAGATAAGTCTAATTAAATTACTGGAAACATATAGCGATGAACATGCATTAAATGCATTAATCAAAAGAGTTAATGATTTCCATAGAGTTGTTAGAATTCGAGTCTCTAATGCCATCAAGAAAATAGAAGAAAGGCTTGAAATGGAAAATGAAAGATAAGTTTGAGTTTCGTTATCTTTTTGACGAAAATAATACAGAAAAAACTGAAAGGATTAGTTGAATCAGAAGAAAAGTATCGTAATTTAACAGAACAATCTCTTCTTGTATTTTTAACGCTAAAATTTCCTCGTAAAATTTTAGTAATGACCAAAAAAACAATTAACAATAAATCAAAATAAGGAAAAATAGAGTTATTTAATTCTTAAGCATTGGATCTTCTTTCAGTACTAACTATTTCAAATGTGAATGCTAGTAATGACAATATTCCAGCAATGAAAATACCAATTGAGGCAAAGCTAATTGTTTCAAAAGCTGGATCAAATTCAAAGAGCCAGAAAAATATAGTTAATAGTATGATTATAACTCCTGAAATCAAATAAACTAACCAATCCCATTTATATTCTTTTCCTCTTTTAGTATTGATTGAGATAATCAGAAATAATGTTATTGAGATCAAAACTGCGCCAAATAAAAGCTGACTATTGAGATCCTCATGCCAAGTTCCTGATTCGATTTCTAACATTATCCCTCCTCCTAACCAGCCTAGCATATCTCCATAGGGTGTAGAATGATAGATACGCGCAGGAGTAAAGAGGGATATAATCATAAGGATTGAAGCAAGTAAGGCTATTAACCAAGTAAATTTTCTAAAATCTACCAACTTTTTTCACATTAATACTTTTATGATATCTTATTTACATAATTCTTAACTTTTTAATCTTTTGTATCATATAATACAAAAAGATATAATTTGTACAAAATCATATTATGAAAAATTAAATCCCTTTTCAGGAACTAAAAAAAATAAATCTGCTCCAAAAAAAAATTTATTTTTTAAATCCTAAAAACAACGAGTGAAATCTTTAGAACCCATATACAATAAATGAAAGCATAATTGATAATATTTTTTTACCATATCCCTTTTTATATAATTAAATTACATATAATTATGATTAATATTTGAGGAAAACAATGACAGAAAACAATACTGAGAGTAGTGAATCCCAATATGAGTATTCCTTCGAGTATATTCAAAAGAAATTATCTGGAAAGAAGGACAGCTTTGGACTACTTATGAAAGAGATTGTTCGTACAGGAATCTGTACAGAATGCGGAACATGTGCCGCTGTTTGCCCAGTTTTAGAGTGGGATCCTATAGCAGGTCAACCAAAGCTTATAGGAAAGTGTACGGGGTGTGGGATATGTTATAATCAATGTCCTCGAACTATTACTGATCCTTATATTTTGATGGGGTCATTTAATACAGGATATGTATCAAATACAAATATTCCAGAAGTTATTGGAGGTCAAGATGGGGGAACAGTGACAAGTATACTATGTTATCTATTTGATGAACACTTAATCGACGCTGCGGTTGTAACGATGAAAGATCCGAATAATCCCTGGTATCCGATTGCCCAAATTATTAGTAATAAAGATGATGCTATCAAAGCTTCAGGATCTATATATAGTCATTCCCAAACTGTAGAGGCTTTAATGGATGCTGTTAGACAAGATTTTAGATCAATAGCCTTTGTGGGAACACCTTGTAATATAGATGCCGTAAAAAAAATGTTTGATAGTCCAACAGGAATGTTAAAATATTTTATGCGAGCACATGTTCTAACCATAGGGCTATTTTGTATGGATTCATTTGCTCCGGAAGCGATATATCCTTTCTTTGAAAAAGATGGTATTGATTTATCAAAGGTACAAAAAATGGATATCAACAAAGGAAAATTTCATATATATTATGATCCAGAATCAGAACCAATTAAATCTTATACAATCAAACAATTAGATAAATTTAAATCTTCAAGCTGTAATTTCTGTACAGATTTAACTGCTGAAAATGCAGACATATCAGTTGGTTCGGTAGGTAGTGGTCCTAAGAAAAATACTGTATTTGCAAGAAGTGGGATTGGCAGAGAAATTATAGAAGACGCAGCTGAGAAAGGATATTTAACAATAGAACCATTTAATGCCATTAACTTAAATGCCGTTTTATTCCTTGCTAAGCTTAAAAAGGTTGCTCAATATAACATTCAAAAAAGAAAAGTCTTTATTGTAAGAGATTTGGCGGAGGAGGAAGTAGCAAGAATTGAAACAAAACCAGAGGTAGAACAAGTTTCTGTCAGCCCACCTCTTGGAACGAGAAAATTTATTAGTGCTTCAAAAGCTTTAAATGAACAAGATCGAGTATTAAATCTCTCTCTAACCAATACAATTGGTTATGTACTTGAGGATCTAAAAATACGTGTGGTAACTGTTGAAGAACTCTTTGAAAAAAAACCTTGGATAACAACGATCAGGGAATTATTCCCTTTTGAAACAGTAGAAATAGGATATCCTTTAGATATAGTTGAAGGGGATCCCTTTTCAGCAAATATCCTGGTTGAAGCATCAAATGAAGCTTTTGGTAAAATATTTTCAAGAACATTTAAAATTGCGCCAGAAGAAAAAAAAAATAAGTAAATTTTTATTAAAAATGTTAAATGAGATAGAATATTATAAAAAATTATTAGAATATAAAGGAAAAAATAAAGGAGTCGAAGTAAAGTGAAAATTTCACTCGTAGGTTTATCAGGTTGTGGTAAAACAAGCGTCTATTCAGTAGCTTTTGCTGCTAAAAGCGCGGAAGATACAAAAGGTTTAGCTCCGACAATATTATATGAAACACGAAGGCACCCCTTCTTAGGTTTACAAGTGGGGATATTTGATTTTGGGGGTCAGGAACAATTCAGATCTGAGTATTTAAGCAAACCTGAAGTATTCCGGGGTACGGATATCTTGATCCCAATCGTTGATTTACATGATCCAGCAAATTTTAAGCAAGCTAAGCAGTATTTCATTGATTTATTAGACCTATATAGGAAGAATAATGAAAAACCAAAGATTTTCTTGTTTCTACATAAATATGACACAGAAAACTATCAAAAAGAATTACTTGATACAAATGTAAAACAAGCTAAGGAAATATTCTTGGATATGTTCAAAGATTATGATTTTGATTTTATGCTTACAAGTATCTATGAACAGGACAAATTAGCTAAAGTATTCAGGGATATCCTCATATCGCAGTATACTGAATTAAAAGAACATGTAGAAAAAGCTGAGAAGCAATTAGATGATATCAAAGCAAAAGTCATTATTGCAGATATCTCTGGTAATGTAATTGTTCATAATGTACAGGGTGTAAGTAGTGGTCTAACATTAAGAGGGGACCTAAGAGATTTTATTAATGCATGCAATACTGTCAGAGAAAATATCTTTATGTCAGATTCAGCTAAATTCAATGGACGCAACGATGATGGAAAAGAGATTGAATTACATATCTTTAAATATATCATATCAGTGCTAGTCATGAAGAGTGGAGATTTGGATAGAGATTCTCAAGATAAGTTGAATATGCTTTTAAATGATATGAAATTATTTGCTGATTTAATTATTTCAGCTCATACAGATTAGAAAATAAAAAAAACCAATTATTTTTTTATACGTTCTCATTTTTTTTAGATCCTTGACTAAAGATTTTTTCGAATTTCCTCAAGTTTTTGTTTAGTCTTGGGGATTTCTTGTAAAGATTTGTTAAGCTCCTCACATGGATAATAAATACAATAAGCACAATTCTTTATTTTTTTACCCTTGCCACATTTTCGAATTGGACATATATCACACCAACTAAAGTGTTGCCCATCTTCGGTACAACCAACGCAATCAATTTCCTCGGGGTTAAACTTTATCTCTTCATTAGACCATTTAAAAGCAATTCGTTCTAAGGCATTTTTGTCACCTTGCTGAGATGCAATATAAACAGGACATGCAAGACAGTCTAATCCGCAAAATGAAATTTTTTCATCCCCCATAAAATACCCAAACTCTATAATATTAGTTTTAGCTTTATTATAAAATACATAAAATGTTATATATATTATTTTTATGGCAATATTTACACCTAATTATGATATAATCAATATTAATAGAGATGATAAAATTGGTACAACGTTGTAAATGGGCTGAATTCAATGATCTAATGAGAGAATATCACGATGGAGAATGGGGTGTTCCTGTGCATGATGACCAACTTCTTTACGAATTCTTGATATTAGAAGGGAGCCAAGCAGGTTTAAGTTGGAATACAATTTTACAAAAGCGAGAAAGCTTCAGGAAGGCTTTCGATAATTTTGACTATAAGAAAATTGCTCAGTATAACGAAATAAAAATCGAAGAACTACTTAACAACAAGAAAATTATCCGAAATAAACTAAAAATTGGAGCAGCGATTTCAAATGCGAAAGCTTTATTAGAAATTCAGAGAGAGTTTGGATCCTTTGATGAGTTTATCTGGAATTTTATTGATAACAAGCCAATTATTAACAAATTTAAAATTTTGGATGAATTACCTTCAAAGACAGAGAAGTCAGAAGAGATTAGTAAAGCTCTTAAAAAGAGGGGTTTTAAATTCGTCGG
>JBHLLU010000045.1:0-24397 GCA_048938895.1 Promethearchaeota archaeon | reverse complement strand
GATGAATTACCTTCAAAGACAGAGAAGTCAGAAGAGATTAGTAAAGCTCTTAAAAAGAGGGGTTTTAAATTCGTCGGCCCAACAATTATTTATAGTTTTATGCAAGCTGTAGGTATGACAAATGACCACACTACTAATTGTTTTAGATATGAGGAAATTAATCAAATTATAAATGAGAATACTAATATTAAGTAAATTCACTTTGAATAGGTGAATATTTTTTAATCATTGACACTAAAGTATCAAGCTCAATGGGTTTTTCTAAAAAATCAACAGCACCTATTTCATATGCTTGATTTCTAACCGTATAATCCGCACTCACGAAAATTATCTTGCTCTCGGGATCTATTTCTAATAATTCCTTTGTAGTCTCTAATCCATTTTTTAAAGGCATGCGATGATCCATTAAAATAATATCTGGTTTATTTGATAAATTTTTAAAGATATTGATCGCTTCTTCTCCATCATATGCTTTTGCCGTAACAATATGCCCTTTAATAACTAAAAATTGCTCAAAAAGTAAAACAACATCTACATCATCATCGATTATAAAGATGCTTGCTATGCTAAACTCACCACTAGGTTTAAGTGAACATATGTTTTTATTTAATTTTGAAGTTTCATGTACCTAATTTAAGATATAGTGATAATACCAATATTTATTTTTTATTTTGATTGTATGTAAATTTTAAATGATACCACTAATAATGGGAATATTGTGGGAAGGTCTTTTACTTCTAATACAATTCATAAATTGATTTGTATTTATTCTTTATTCCTGTTTATGACAAGTTTGTCAAGGTCTATTAATAGAATAAAATATTTAATCTAAAATTAAAGATCTCTAATTTCTTTTATTAGTTTTGATGACTCCTTACATTTTGATTGGATTAATTCCAAATTTTTCTTATCTAGTTCAGTTAAGTTTGTACTCATATTTATTAAATCTGAAGAACTATTGATAACTTGCATGATATTTCCTAAGTTATGAGAATATATATCTTTCAATTGATTCTGTTGTTTATAAGATATTGTATATTCTACATGTATTATGAAGGCAATAAGTAAAATTGTCATCAAAATTACTGAAGAATAAACTGCAATTATTATTAAGACATTCTCACTCTGGAATGAACCTATAGAAGAAAGCATACTTATTAGTGCTAGAGGTATATAAATTAATATTGAAAAGCAAGTAAGATAATACCATCTAATGCTTTTCTCAATTTTTTCTTTAAAAGAATTATACATTGAAAAAGGTAATAAAAAAACAATTATTATTCCAAAAAACTGAGAGATACGTGCGTATAACGCGACAGGAACTAAGCTAAATATAAAATAAATAATGAGTGGGAAAATTATGAGGAAAACCGATATAAATTTAATCTTTTTTACTGAAATATTAATATAATAAGATGATAGTCCAGTTCCAATAAAAAAGATTGCAAAAGGTCCAGAAATATAGTTAATTAATAAAAACAAATCTTCAAGTGGCTGATCAGTAAAAATTGCAGAAACCAGTGCAATAATCCCTGCTAAAACCCAAAAAGCCCAGGCAATTAGAAAAAAAATGTATGTATTAGATTTTGATTCATAATAAAAATTAACAGAGACAATCACTCCAATTAATCTTATTAAGACCAATAAAAACATACTAAAAAATATAAGTTCATGCATTAATTATCAGAAAGAATTCTCTTTTTTTATAATTAGATATTAGAATCTATATTTAACATTTACTTATATGGTAAAACGGGAATAATTATTGCGAATTTAATAAGAAAGTTTTTATTTATTTTTAGTTGATTGTAAAATGAAAAAATGAGATGTGAGGGCTGTTTAAAGCAAGAAAATTTGTTTTTGTGTTTCCTAACAGATAGAACTAAGGAAATTTATTACTGTGCTAAATGTTTGGGAAAACTCTTAATAGAAAATCCTTATCCAATTTATAGTATGAGTAAACTTCAGTATACTTGGAAAAAATCTGAAATTATAACAAAGGATTAGTATTTTAATATGTTTTTTTATATATTTTTAAGCCTACTTGTTTAAGATTAATGAATTCAGATCATCTAATGTTCCACGATAATTTGGTTCAGGTATGTTTATATCATATTTAGTATAAGGACTTTCTACCAAAAAAGTTTGAATCCCTAGACGTGCTGAAATTAAATCTTTATTTTCATCCCCCACCATTAAACAAGCTTTTGCTGGGAATCCTATTCTATCGAGAATATTTTCATAATAGAGTAAGTGCAATACTGATTTAGTAGCATAACTATTTTCTATAGTTGTTATTAATTGATAAGGAAAATCAGCGACACCGGCCCATTCTAATCGTTGCTTTATTGCAGTTGCCGGAAGAAGTGGTGTAGTGGCTATTACGACAACAAATCCTTTATCAAACGCTGTTTGAACCACTTTCCGTGCTTCCGGCTTTTTACGAGCGTACTGACGCAGTTTTGAAAAATCATTTTGATAAAAATCATCAAAATATGGTTGAATCTCTTCTCGAGAATGCCCTTCCAAAGGGAAAAATACATTTTCATATATATCTTCATTTGAAGCCCTACCATCATTCTTTTCTACTGCTCTTGATGCTTTTAAAATTTTAGGAATAAACTTATTTGGAGGTATAATATGAGCAACACTCTGAGCCAAAAGATTTATATATTGAGATACAAATTTATCTAATTTAATATCAAGTAGAGTGCCATCTAAGTCAAAAAGTATAGCCTTGATAGTTCTATCTAAATATTCATTCAATCTACAAAAACACTTTATAACCTTATATTAATCTAATTATAGAAAATAATTCAACCTATTTACTTTTTCGCAATTATAAACATTCATGTCATAGAAATATGTAATGAGCGAAAGGGGATAAAAATGTTAACAAATTTGATAAAAAAATCTTAAATAAAAAGAGGACTTTCCTATATCGTCAAATCTTATCAATTCATAATAAAAAGTTTTTATAAAAATCTATCTTTTTATACAATTAATAGAAAAAATTATTCTGTTTAGACTTGGTAAATTTACAGTTAACTGATTTAAATAATGGTTCTGTCTTCATTGGAGACAAATTAAATATAAGAACTCAATTCAAATTTGATGAAGAAACTGATATTTTGTGGAGTGGCATTAGACTAATAACTAATCCCCCTTGTCTTAAAGAAGTACAAGTCTCAAGAGAAGAAATTTTTTCAAAAGGTCACTTTGAAGCAGGAGAATATATTAGAGAGAAAGCTATTCTCATAAAAACCAATGTTGTGCCCACAATTAAAAATAGAAACTTAAATTATCATGTAAAATTAATCTTAAGACAACCAAATCCTCTAAATCCCGAGGATGATTTAGTTATTAATAAAACACATGATATTGAGATAAAAGCAAAGGATTCAGGATTCCAAACAAAAGTTCCTAAACCAATATCATTTTCATTATCAGGATTAAATGTTGTGATAAGTAAAGATGTATATAAGCCAGGAGAAACTATTAAAATTAACTTTTCTTCAGAAGAACTTCGAGAATTAGAGGTAAGATTATTACAAGATGCAAATGTAGTTTGTCATTGTGAAGCGTATGGGCAATCTTGTAGTAAAGTTGACGAATTACCCCCAGCAATAGCGGGGGATGTTCGAACAACAAATTTAGAAAAAGATTTTCTTTTATTAAAAGTACCTGAAATTGCTGAACCATCGTATAAATTCATTTATTCTCCTTCTGAAAAAGAACAATTTGGTTTTAGATATGGTGCGTATACCCAGTGGAGTTTATTATTCATTGGTAAGAAAAAACCTGAATTTAGTATAGAACCGATTAGGTTTGAGGTCCCTATATCTATCGTAGCAACACCTTTAGTTGAAGAGAAGGTTGGGGTAGATCTATTTGCGGGAGGAACTGCAGGGGCATCTTCTTTATTTGATGGAGTTTCTTCGAAATTTCAAAAGACCTATAAGGTGATTTCGATTGACTCTGATATTGATAAATATAGATTAAAGATTAAAAATATATCAAAGGTGGACCTTCGAGGAGTTACAATTAAAGTTTTAGGTTTGCAAGAAGGTTTATTTGAGACTTCACCAAGTTTAACAGGTTTTAACCTATGGAAAAAGAATGAAGAAAAAGAAATTGTATATGAGATTAAACAAGATGTATCAGCGCTTATTTCAATTTTAGAGGATAATACTCAACAGAGTATTAGAATTCAATCACCTGTATCAAATACAAGCTTTTTCTAATTGAATCTTTAGAAATAACTAATTTATTGCCGAGATTAATTTATTCTTATAATATTTTTTCAGAATCAACCTTAGAATATCTTCAAAACACTCTAAAACACCTTCTCCGCTTATGGCTATAGTATATCTCGAATCAATATTATTATATTGGTGATATTCAATCTGTTTTAAGAAATTTGTTGATGCAAATTTATTAGGTAAATCCTGTTTATTGAAAGCAACTAATACTGGAAGATATTTGAGAGATTCTCCAAAATAAGAAACCAATTCTCTCCATGAAATCAAATTTCGTTCATATACTTCTTTTTGAGAGTCAAGAACAAAAATTATACCATCTACAGCTTTTAGTGTTATTGGTCTTGTTATTAAATAGAAATTCTGACCTGTTGTAGTATAAACACTAATTTTTAGGATCCAATCTTGATTCTGAAATGAAATCGTTCCATAATCGAAAAACAGAGTACGATTTAAGGTACTCTCGATGCTAAGTATCTTTTTCTCCTTTCCAAAATGGGCAAATAATGTTTTAATCGACGTTGTTTTTCCAGATAATGCAGGCCCAAAATACACTACTTTAATACTAATTGTTTTCTCAACAGGATCTATAATCAAATAAAAACAACTAACACTTATTTTAAATGTTATTTTAAAAATAGATTTAAAAAATCAACAATTTTTCAAATAAAAATTACAGTGTAATGGTTTCTTTATTAACCTTGCAGTGCAATTTATCTCTTAAGATTAAAAGTTCAATTTCTTTTTTTAATATATCTTCATTAATGGTTAAAATTCCTTTTTCTCTTAGTTGATGGTTGAGATCTCTAAATGTGATTGATTTATTCTGATTTAAAACATTATCGAGATATTTATGTATTATATGTTGATTAAATGCCGATTTACAGTTTGAATCAAGTTGATAAAGTTGATGAACTAAATTATAATTATAATCCTGATTGGTTTCTTTTTCTTTTTTTTTTAGTTTTTCTAATATTTTTAAAGCTTCAGGATATAATTCTTTGGTCATCAATTCTCTTGCATTATTCAGTTCTTCAAGAAATTCTTTTGGTTCCATATTATATTCAAGTAAGATCTCTTTTTTTAATAAAATAATTCAATAGTTAAAGTTGAGTTTAAAAAATGTGGAAATAAAAAATATGGATTTTAGTGGGATTTAAAAGGGAACACTTACTACTTCCTTTACTTCTGGAATGTGAGTTTTTAGAGCTCGTTCGATTCCAAATTTCACTGTCTGTTGACTCATTGGGCATCCAGCACAGTGTCCCATTAGTCGAACTTTTACAGTTCCATCATCTTCAACACTAATAAGTTCAACATCTCCTCCATCCATTTGAAGTTGAGGTCGAATCTTATCAATGATTACTTTCACTTTTTCTGCATCCATGGTCTTTTCACTTGGTTTACTATATTCCTTATAATAAAAAAGAATAACTAACTTTTAAAGAGTTGTTTTTATATTTTATTAACTTTTGCTCAAAATATTTTTACTACATAGTAGAAATAATCGAAAAGGTTTTAATATCTAAGTATGGATAGAAATTGAATTTTTTGAATAAGAATAATTGATTTTAGCAATTTTTAAAAAAGTTAATTATTTGCCTTTAATTTCTTTTCTTATATTTAAAAATTGAAGTTATATAAAAATTATGAGTGAAGAAGAAAACGAAGAAAGTTATAAACAAGAAGATCTGAAGAGGACTAGAAAAAGAGGCAGACCAGTTAAAAAAACTCAAGGTCAAGTTATTCAAGAAGCTTTGGGTTTAAATCCAACAGATATCCAAGAAGTTGAAAAAAAACTCTTTATTGTTCGTTTTCTTGATTTCTTTTCTGAAGATACTTTAGAATTTATTTTCAAGGAGCGGATAATGGGACAAAATATTGAACGATTAACGACTTATATGAATGGACTTCAGATTGAAAGAGAAGAAGAAAAATTGTTAAAACAATCATTTGAATCGAAAAATATTGTCAAAATAATTGAAAATGTAAAAAACAAAGCAGAAGCTTATGCCGAAAGTAAAGGAGTTAAGACTGATGTAAATAAGCGTCTAAGAAGGCTAACATTATATTTTACACTTCCAATTGCTTTAGTGTTTCTATTATTAACGTTTTTTCCAATTTTTGCTAATTTGTATTTTCTCTTTTTTCCAATCTTATGTGTTATATGTTTAGCCCCCCAATTAATAAGAGGGACTGTTGTAAAGAAGTGGTTTCAATTTAAGGAACAAAATAAAAACGAGGTTTATACTGAAAATAGAGAGGATATTATGATACTAAAGAGTTTTGCAGGGGAACTTTTAAACAATATTAGATCTCGTCTATTAGAATTAGAAGTACCACTTCAATTAATTAAATTTACCCTGTTCAGTAGAGATTATGAAAATTTAAATTTACTAAATCAGAGAAGTATAAGGGGGTTCATGCAGTACTTCTTTACGTTCGATTATCCTCCAGGAATGGAACCAATGCCAATACCTGAAAATTTAAAACGATACCAAGAACCAGTCATTTCAGAGAGAACAAAGGAAAAACCTGAAAAGAATTTCATAGTACTTACAGAAATGAAAGGAAGTAATGGAACAATTGAATATTTTGTTCCCACATTAAAAGATATGCAAGCAGATAAAATTAATAAGTTACTGAATGAATGTGAGTTTACTAAAGCTCTAAATGATTTTAAGACGATAATACCCAATTATTCAGATACACTTGCAATTTATTGTGTATGTGGCGAAATTGCCGAAATTGAAAGCGTGCAAATCTGTAATTGGAAAAAGCAGTTCGAGTTTTATTTATTTGAAGCACAAGAGTGTAAATGTAATGAATCAGTATATGCACTTTCATTAATGGACGACTCTACAGAAATACCAGAAGAATTCAAGGATATTTTTTAAGATCCCTTTTTATTTTCTTTTTATTTTTGAATGCCACTCATAAAGTAGTTTAAAACCCCTAACTGCCCGTTCAACCTCATTTTCAAACACAGGTATTTTTAATTCAGAAGCAGCTTTAACAACTCTTTTTGCTCCTTCACGTTCAGCCTGGATTAAAATCGTGATAATTGGTTTCTCTGGATTAGAATTTTTAATTTTACTAAAAATGTTAAAATCAAACTCGATTTCAGTAAAAAATTCTAAAGCTAAAATCAAACCTCCTACTGCGACGTCATTTAATAAAGTTTTTGAAGATGTATTATAAATTTCGCAAATTTTTGTACCAACGAATCTTTCAGGAGGCCAATAATCTACAGGATTCCCTAATTCACATGTAGATCCTCCTACTTTCTCAAGAATAATATTTTTATGGTCATTAGTTAATTTTGCTAAGGATAATCCTTGTTTTCGCATTTCTTTAATGATAAGGTATATCGCTCCCGAACTTGGACCGATAATCCCTAAATCTGGATTTTTAGGCTCTGGACACCAAAGGAATATTTTAGCAAATTCAAATAATTCAATATAGTTAGCAACAGCAATACCTCCAGCTTTGATCAAATCTTTTTCCTTTTCTTCTTCTTTACCAACGTAGAAAAATAATACCGGTTTAAGAGATGATAATTCTTTTACAGATTCAATTATACCCTCAGTAATTTCTCTAAGAAAAAGAGATATGACCTTGGTTGTATCATCTTCTTTGAGGTAGTCTATCACATTTGCATCATCAATATCAAATCCATAACCTAAATGAATCACCTTAGAGATTGGTAAGTCTTGTGGAGGGTTCCACCAACCCATTGCACCGGCTAATCCCCCTGATTGAGCAATAAAAGAGATCCCTTCTTTTATTCTTCTATGTTTCTGCATAAGATATTGTCTTACTGGGATTATGGAGGTAGTAAAATTATTAATAAAATTAATAATTCCAAGCATTGAAGGTCCCATATATGAGATACCATATTCCTTACTAATTTTTGTTAACTCCTCGATTAAATCTTGATCATTAATATCAATCCTTAATTCCGTTTCAATTGCAATATTTTTAATCCCAAATTTTGCTAATTTCAAAAAAGTGTGAGATACATCTTTTCCAAGTACAATAACACCCAATTCAGGGATCTCTGGCAATTCTTCAAGTGAATGATATGACTTTATCCCTAAAATTTCATCTGCATTTGGATTTAAGATGAATACTATACCTCTATAAAATATTTCTAAAAGGTTTTTTAGAATAGTATAACTAAAAGTGTAAGCTTTTCTTGAAGCACCAACAATTAGAATGCTTTTGGGATTAAAAAATGGTTCAAGATTTTTCAAGGTCTAGGATTCAAACCGTTTTAATATCTATTAATTTTAAGAATATACACAAATTATTATATTTTACACTTACACAAAATAGAATATTCAATATAATAATATTGCTAGTTAGAACAGTTTTAAGGTTAAATAATGCATAATCATTATGAATGGGAAAAATTTGAAATGATTAAGGATACCAATATTCTAATTTACTCATTTTATTTGTGCATTAGCTAATATAAACAACATCGAAATAGATTAAATAAGATTCATAGAACTATATATTAACCAATTTTTTATAGAGATAAATATGGATTATTGAAAGATAACAGAAGAAGTTAAGTTTTCGCGAATTCTAATTCGTAAATGGGAATTTCTTTTCGTTTTTTGGCATCATAGAGAGGTAAACCAGATCGTTTTAAAATTTCGGGAGTTTTATAATTTAAAACTACGATCTGACAAGGACTTGCAACTTTCATAGAAGAAACACGTAGACGATCTCTTACTAATGAAAGATTTCTTAAATGCGTACCAACATCTAAAATAATTTGTCCTGCTCTGATCCTAGCAGCTACCCCCATTGATCGTCCAAATGAATTTCTCATTCCAGATTGTACTCTATCAGCACCTGCAAATGCAAGCATGCGGTTTTCGCGTATTTTTTGAAATGGTTTCGGTCGTATCCTTAGACGATAATTTTGTCTTCCTAATTTACGTTGAAGAGCCCCATTGATTGTGATTCTAATTGCTTCAAGAGTATTAGAGGAGATTTGAATCTGTCTATTAACTTTAAGGCCAACAACTAGGTCCCACTCTTCCCAAGGTATTTCTTTATTACCACCCCAATAGCGAACTATCTTAGATTGAGATCCACCACGAGCATATTCTCGCCGATGATTTGGAGATCTTTTATGTTGGTAAGGTCTCCTTGTCCATTTGCTATAGCAATGCCATGGTCGTTTATTTGCCATCTTATCACCTAACTAGTTAAAGTTCCACTTCAAATAAATTCAGAATTATTTGTTATTAATCAAGAATAATTTAAATCTAATAAGGTTTTTGAATCTTATAGATACTAAATAAATATTAGACCATATAATTTCAAAATAAATTTTCATATAGACTTATAGAAGATTAGCAGATCATATAAAAATCTTGCTGGATACTAGGATTTTGAAAGTATAGATTTGGAATCACAGCATAGAAGCATAAAATGATAAGTAAAGAAACCGCTCTAAGGCAAAAGACCAAATTACTCTGCAGTGGACTATATCTTGATGAGGAATTAATCGATCATTATAAGAATCAAGGGATTTTTATTGACTATGGTCGAAAAGGAGGTGCTGGACCGTCTGGAGGTAGATATTTTCTATTAGAGGATAATTCTACTCTTGTTAATATTGCATTATGGAATAGCCCAGAAAAAACAGATCTGTTCCTAAAAGAAAATAAGGATGGATTTTTCGAAGTTTTTAACAAAAAGAGTAACGCTTTGTTTGGAAAACTAAAGTTGATTCAAAATCCTCTTTATTATAGCCCAGAATATAAAACTTCAGATGGTATCCCTATGAAAAAAATTGCTTTGGTTCATGGTATAGATTGCTTGGCCAGTACAATATATCAAAAATGTGTATACTGGGCGTGCGGGGAAGCATGTTCTTTTTGTGGTATTGAAGTAAGTTTACAAAATGACTCAACCATCGAAGAAAAGAATGCAAAGCAGATGTCTGAAGTCATTACTACTGCTAAAAAGGAAGGAAGATGTGCTCATATGACTTTAACAAGTGGTACAGACCAATCTATTGATAAAGGAGCAAAGCGGTATATTGAATTATTAAAGGGGATTAAGGAAGATCATCCTAATCTCCCATTGCATATACAAATTGAAGCATTAGAAGATTTAGATTATTTTGATAAGTTAAAAGAAGCAGGAGCAGATACAATAGGCATCCATATTGAAATCCTCAATGAAGATTTAAGAAGAGATATTACTCCTGGTAAATTTCACCTTTCTTATCAACTTTTTGAAGAAAATTGGAAACATGCGATAAATATATTTGGAGAAAATCAAGTAAGTAGTTATGTTTTAACTGGATTTGGGGAGGATAAAGAAAATTTTCTTAAGGATATAGAAAATCTTATTTCATTAGGAGTCATTCCTTACATAACACCAGTGAGAGCAATCCCTGGAAAGCGTGATTTACCTTTAACTAACTATTATGACTTGTTGGAAATATACGAGAGAAGCGGTGAATTAATGAGAGAGTATGGAGTAAATCCATTAAAAAGTAAAGCGGGATGCGTTCGTTGTGGTGGGTGTTCAGCTATTAAAGAAGCCTATCAAGTATTTTAAACTTTACCTCCATCTACAAAAAAGAAAATTCTAAACGAATATATTTTAAGGATTGATTATTTATCTAATGAAGATTTTAATCCTAAATAAGATTAAATTTAAATATTTCTTGTAATCTATTTTCAAATATATTAAACTTTGTAATTTTAAAAACAACCATCTGTGAGTCTAAATGCTAGAGTTAATATTTATAATTGGATTTCCAATAATCTTATTGATTTTTCTTATAGTAATTCTAATAAGCGGAAGACCTAATAGAAGGGCAGAACAGGATTTTATGAGTTGTGATGACTTTATAAAGGATTGGCTTAGAGATCATGGACAAGCTCATAAAGTAGAAGAACAATTTGCCCAAATGAAAAAGGATCCAGCAGGTTTAATATATATGCCATTAACCTATAAGGGTGCAAAAGTCTTTATAAAATGGGGATTGAGCCCAAATAAAGTGTCTATAATGAATTTGATCTTTTCACTTTTTATATTTTATGGGGTGTTAGTAGCAGGACTCGGGCATACATTGGATATTCTTACTGAACAGCCTATTTTTGGGTTCTGGTTTGTAATATTCGCTTTATTGGTTTTATTTACAGGATTGATCGATGGGATAGATGGTGCTATCGCAAGGTTACTAGATAAAAAGTCAAAAAGTGGAGCATGGTTCGATAATATTATTGATAGAGTCAGCGATACATTAATGTTGGTATGTTTAATTCCTACAGGGTTTTCAATTCTATCTGGTAGCAAATATGATTTCAAATGGATGATATGGACGAATATTTTTATAATATTCCTCTATGAATATATGAGGGCTAGACATGAAGGTTTAGGTTTGCATGAAACAAAACCCTTTATCGGGGAAAGAATTACGCGAATATTGATAATTGCTACTTTTTTTGCGATTTACGGTGTTTCAAGCCTAACAGTACTTCTTACAAGTCTAATAAATCCCGATGCCGCTGCAATCTGGGAATCCTCGCATACTGGAATAACTACATGGTGTATGTTTATTTTTCAGATCACTTTACTAGCTATTATGATATATTCTGTGATAGGATTTGGAAAATATATATGGAAAAATCTAAAGAAAATGGATAATGAAAAGTAGAGAAGAGATTATCAAGAATGAAATTGTCAAGACTATTATTATATGGATCTGTATGCGTCGCATTTTTTGTTCTTTTACATATGTACCTCCCACCAATTTTTTCATCAGGAGTAAAGAGAGCCCTGAATCGTTTTATTCTTGATCCACTAACCAATTGGGTCTTTATTTTCCCCCTAATCGGTTTAATAATGTTAATAGGATTTGTAGTATATTATGGAATACATTTCTTGGCATCTTTTGGTAGGGGATATAGAGTTAAGAGAGAATATAATGCAAAACTTAGTATATTAATTGCTTCTAAAAATGAAAAGATATTATTAGAGAGAACACTAAATTCTATTCTTAAATCAAATTATCCTAAGGAAAACATCCAGATTATAATAATTACAAGCGGATCAACAGACGATACAACTGAATTTTCAAAAAAATTTGCTAATGAAAATGGTATGATGGACATAGAGGTACTATCTGATAATCTTCCTAAAAAAGGAAAACCTCCTGCCTTGAATTATGGATTAAAACATGTAAAGAATGATATTGTCGTACTCTATGATTCAGGATGCATTTTAGAATCAAATACACTAAGAAATTTAATTGCTCCTTTTCAAGATGATAGGATAAAGGCTGTTATAGGCCCTGTTTTAGTAGAAAATTGGAAAATTAACAAATTAACTAAAGGTATTTACCTTGATTATGCCACAATTTCTGGTGGAGGCATCTTATTTGAAACAAAAAATAGATTAGGATCCTCGGCTTATGCATTTGGGAGAAATTTTGCTATTAGTACTGAACAACTCCAAAAATATGGGGGTTTTAATGAGGATTCAATGACAGAGGATCTTTACCTTTCTGTATTACTAAATTTAGACGGGATAAACATATTTTTTTCACCAAAAGCAAGGGTCTCTGAATATGTCCCTACAAAATGGGAAATTCTGGTAAAACAGCGAACTCGTTGGCTTGCAGGTTATATTTTTGATATGCCAAAGTTAATGTCTATGGATAGTGAAGAAAAAAGTGGAAAATCAATAATAATTTCGAGGAATATGACAATGACGTTCATAGGTAACCTAGACACATGGATCCCGATTGTAATATTATTTGCAATATTACAAATTCTAACTAGAGAATGGTATTTGTTAACTTGGACACTTTCCTGTTTAATCTTTCAATTTGGATTTTTATTTAATGCTGTACGGAAATATGGTGATGGTCATTATAGTATTTTACTGTATTTTCTCATAAGCGGGTTTATCCATCTTTATATGTTTTTACGACAATTCAAACTTCCAAAAGAGATTAGCTGGGAAAAAACACCTATGATTTTGGAAAAACAAGAAGAAGAAATTAAAGCTTTATCAGTAAAATAATCTTTAAATTATTTTATTCCTTCTATATTTTTTAATTCTAGCAGTATTTTTTGAAGACAACTTTCTTATGTTGTTAAAATTCCACGATCATTTACCTGATGAGTTAAGAACAAAATATTTTGATTTTGCTCCACGAGATTACTCAGATGATATATTTTGTAAGGATCTCCTAGAACAAGTTATACTATCTTATAAGAATTGTAATTATTATAAGGATAAACTCTGTAAAAATTTTAAGTTTACAGTTCCAGAAGAGTTAACTATTGATAATTTAAATCAAATCCCATTTATTCCAACAGAAGCCTATAAAAAATCCGCAAACAATAATCTTCAATTACTCAAGGTTCCTCTTAATGAAATTGTTCTTTTTTCATGCTCATCCTCTACTACAGGAGATCCATCAATAGTTCCTCGAACTTTAAAAGATTTTGATCAAATACAGTATAACTCAATCAAAGTTTTTACAGAATTTTTTGGTTGGAGGGATTTAAAACAAGACTCTAAGCAATGTTTAGTTTTTAATTTTGCACCAGATCGCTTATTTATGTCATTAATGGCTAAACGGAATGCAAAGGGATTTGAATTTGTCAATAAAACTCGTTATTTCACAGCATGCATGAATAAACCATGGGAATATTATGGACATGAAGAATATATGGTAAAATTCAAAATTTTAAAAACAATATGGGCTATAATTTCGACTTTTTCAATACGAGGAGGATTTGTACTAGATGTTAGTAAAATGCTAAAGATGATTGAGATCATCTTAAAAAAAGGTCACTGGAAAGACGTAGAAGTAAGTAAAATAATCTTTGGTGGAAGTCCTCTTTTAATGAATAATATGTTTGAGAGAAGATTATTAAAAGAAAATATTTTTTTTGATCTTGATGGAAAAGCTACTGTCAATTGTGGTGGTGGTGGATGGGATGGAGTTAAAGGTGAAGCGAAGATGGGCAAAGTGAGTAAAGTGAAGTTTCTTGAAAATTATGAAAAAGTCTTTAATATTAAACCTAAAGATTTTGCGGATATTTATGCTTTTACAGAAGGACCAACTCTATTTGGGGGTCATTGGTCTGAAAAATATCAAGATTTCCTACTCCATTGTCCCGATACTTCTAGAATAATTGTTAGAGACCTTGAAAACTTGGAGCCAGTTACTAAAGGAGAAGAAGGACTCTTGGAAGTACTTACTCCTTATGGTGTTAATGGTACAATAAATCAAGCGGTATTAGTTGACGATATAATTGATTTAGTCTCGAAAACTAAATGCCCGGAATGTGGTTATGCAGGAGCTACCTTTCGTATTATAGGGAGATTGAAAAATGCTCAAGGAAAAAGTTGTTCTTCTTTAATTAACTGGGTTTATTAAGTTTTTTTTTAGAAATTTAGGTTAAAAAAGTAAAATAAAAATTATTTGTCCAATAAACCATATTTTTTAAGTCCGTCTCTCATATCAGCTTGAAATGGTCCTGGAGTTCCTTCTATAAACGCGTTTATTATATCCTGATTTTCAACAATATATGAATCTCTCTTATGTGCTTTTTCTTCTGCAAGTGAAGAAATAGCCATTCTTGCCATCTGCTGAAATTGAGGTGGTGATAACTTAATAAGTTCATTAAATAATCTTTTTGTTTCACTATCCCAATCTAAACCCGTTTTTTCTATTTCTTTTGACTTAACTGACTCAACACCAAATTCACGGCTAGTTAAAATATCATTCATATACTGTTTTATCGATTCTACATATCGTTGAGATTCTTCTTCATTAACTTCTATTGCTTTTTTTGCCCACTCATCACAATAATTACATTCATTACACATTGCTAAGCAATTCTGTGTTTTAAAAAAGTCAATAAAACCATCCAATTTCGTATTATCAATTATTAATTTTGCTTTTGACTCTTTCTTTACTGTTTCTGTTAATTTCATATTTGGATCTTTTTGTTCTAATCCCCCAAAAGACATAGAGAATCCTTGAATTATATCGATAAGATTTCCATCATATCTTCGGGAAGAGAAAGCTTTTACAGACCTAGCAATCCATTCCGTTGACATGCGACGCCCAGCTATTTTAAAATTATCAATTCCAATTGCTTCATAATGCGATAAATCTTCTGGTCGAATCCATCTTGCCTTAATGACCTCTGTTGGATCTGAGAATTTAATAGTGCTACAGTTTAAGATACATGTATCAATATAATTGCGTTCAAACTGTTGATATGTTTGTGAAGCATGCCCCAGCGTATTATAATGATAATATCGAAATGGACATTGGTATAAGCATCCATCAGTTAAGAGGACTATAATTTTACACTTTACTGCTTTTTGAATATGTTCTAATGTTTTAAAATCGCGATTAATCATTACATCGAGAGTAATTTCATCTGCTCCCAGCATTTCATAGAATTTTGCACGATTAACACTATTAACATGAGCGATTGTAGAAACTCTTATTTTTAATTTAGGAAATTGTTCTTTAATAAGCTGTATAAGAAATGGAATCGTCACCGTAACACTATTTGCTCCAATATTGCTAATCCACTCCAGATATTTAAGGATTTCTTTATGATAGTGTGAATCATATTCCATATTATTCATACATGGAGCATTTAATAGATATGAAAAACCAATATCTTTTTGATCCAATTTTTTTATATATTCTGCAATAAATTCGTCAGTTACTTTCTGTAGTAAGAACGAGGGACGACCCCCTCCTATAATTGTATGATCTGCTACACCATATAAATCACTGACGGGATATTGGGCAATTTCATCTATAAGGACTAAATCCCAGTTTGTAGCTACGTGTAAATTAATCTATCTCACCTTATTTTTACTTTTGAATAGCTTTTTCATGAGCTTTTGCATTAAGTGGTAATAATGGTGCACATGCCATGAGTTTAGAAGGGTCTCCATCAACATCATAAGTCCCAGCCATTGTTGCTTCAATAGGATTCGTCTCTCCCGAATTCACTTTCTTAATAACTTCAAAACTCGTTTTATGAATAACTTTTGGTACATCGGGACCAGTATATTCACCCATTCCCCAGTTCATTTTATCTTCTTCGATATATTGCCAATAGTCCATCTCGGGACGATCATTAATTTTGTATTGGAAAACTAATGGCGCTATTGGCTTTAATAGCGCTGATAATTCGGGTAATTCATTGTATGCTCTCATGAAGTTATCAAGATATGCTTCCCATTCTTCTCTTGTATCCATTTTATTTTTTACCTCCTTTTTTTAAATATTTTATTTTTGTATTTTTTTTTTATAATCATTAAAAAATAATTTTTAAAATGCTAATCCTGCTTTTGCGCCCATTAGCAAGAAATCTACCATAGTTCCATTATAATCATTTTCGATCTTGTAATAAAGACCATCTGGTGTGAAAGTAATACCGTAAATAAACTTATGGACTTCACTTTGGAAAGGAGATCCCTTAATAAATTTTTGCATTAAAGGATGAAGATGAATAGGAACTTCCCTAGCATTATGACATGCTACACCGAAGCATAGTCGTTCGATTTTTTCAGAATCCCAACTAAAGGTATAATTAAGATGCACTGCATTCCTACAATAATTCAATAATTCTTCTGATGGAACTCTGAAACCTAAATCTTCTATAAGCCTTCTGCATTTATCATTAGTTGTCGTTGAGGGATCCTTTAACATGAAGTAGATATTTGTGGTATTGTGTAAAAAATCAAAAGCGAAGAGTGCTAATGTTGTCAATTTATGGTTTTTGAAATAACTCTCATATTTTTTGATAGTTTCAGGTATGAATTTCATTGAAAAGAGGGGTTCAATTGATCCCGGTATAATAAAAGGCCATATTTTCGAGAGTCCTTTTCTAGCATCAATATCCACACCATAACCCATCATATCAAACGTATCGAATGCTTCTAATATCATTTTATGAATTGGATGACCATTTTTTTTAATCAATCCTTCCCTGAGAGCGATTGTATAAGGATCAGGGTTATGAGGGATCATCATTTCTACATATCTTACAGAAATATCTCTTTTTTCAACTGGTTTGGTTGTGGTTCTAATGGATAGAGAGGAACCGGAATAAAATTTTTTATAAGCATTGAGACCTCTCCAAATAGCTTCTTCATTAAAATTTACACCAGTAAGGTTGCATAGAGTATGAATATCTTTAACCATTTGATTCAGATCATTTTTAAGTTTAAAATCAGAATTCACTTTCGGTAGATATAAATCAAGATCAACCCCCAGTGCTTTCAAATCTTTAATCATGGTTGGTTGAAATGCTGGAGGTGTAACCTCAAATAATGCCACTACCAAA
The DNA here is from genome assembly GCA_048938895.1 of Promethearchaeota archaeon. Taxonomy (GTDB): domain Archaea; phylum Asgardarchaeota; class Lokiarchaeia; order Sigyniarchaeales; family SOKP01; genus Loki-b32. Next base: position 6,759 of record JBHLLU010000045.1, on the reverse strand, counting down.
TCCATTTCAGTAATGCTTTTTCCATTTCGTTCAATGCATTTTTTTTCTGATTTTTCAAGAAGCATAGGTTTTATAACAGGTCTTACCATCTCTGGAATCTTCGAGACCATATCTTCATACAATTGTTTAATTTTTGATTGCCATTCCATTTTCTTATTAAACTCTTTTTAATTTTGATATTTCCTTTTGACTCAATTCAGCAAATCCTTTATTCGATTAAACCAATTTCTTCTTTTTCAACAAGTTCAACTTCATGAACATGATCCATTTCATGCCAACAAAATGGAAACGACCCAAAAAAGTCGCCTGTAATATATTCTGCTGTCACTCGACATCCTCCACCGCAGTATTTTAGATGGTGACAAGAAGCACATTTTCCTGTTATCTTTTTTCTATCACGAATGTCTTTATAGAGCTGAGAATTAAGAACATCCTCAAAATTATCTTTTAAAGCATTACCAAGTGTTAAAGTTGTAGGATATCCTGCAGGGTATATTGTACCGTCTATACCGATACCCATCATCGTTCTACAAGCTAAACATCCCACACCCCATTCAATAGCAGTCAATTCTTTGTCATTTTTAGGTTGTTCCATAAAGGGTACCATATCGTAAATTTCATAAGCAGGTAGAGTACCAGCGTTGCCTATTCTTATTGTCTCAACTGCATGTTTATATTTGAAATCATACATTTTCTTATATTCTTCTGTACTAAGCCCAATTTCATCCCAATATTCAGCAGCTCGATTTTGTTTTACTACACATCTAAAATATGGTTGTGAACCCCATTTTTCTGATAGGGATTTTAGCTCTTCTAACTCATTAATATTTTGTTTCATTACAGTAATTGAAGAACAAACAAAGATCCCATATTTTAAGCATAGATTAATTGCTTTATGTGCATAATCTAAAGAATTAGGAAATCCGCGAATTTTATCATTTTTCTTAGGATCAGCACTATCAAAACTGATAAATATATGACTGATATTATTTTCCTTGCACATTTTAGCGAATTTATCATTAAAGTTTACACCGTTTGTGATTAGAGCGTGGATGTAGTCTTTATCATTACAAAATTTCATGATTTCACCGATATCACTGCGTAATGTTGGCTCCCCTCCAAACCAAACGTAACATCCATGTCTTCCTTGTTTTCGTAAACCAGTTTCTAAGTTTTCTATGATTTGACACCATTGTTTTGTTGATAATTCTGGCCTCGGTATGTGATCATCAGCAGCGCAGTGAAGACATTTTTGATTACATCTATCTGTTACATATAGAGCAAAATGAATGTTTCCAGGATGAAAGCCTCTTTCAAGTTTTTCCCATGAAACTTTAAGTCTATCCTTTAGTTCTTTTAGCTCAATATATCGTTCTACATCAATATTTAGTGATTTTAAATCTTCTATCATAATAGGTTTAAATACCTCTGGAATAATGTCAAAAATTCCTGTAACCACATCAGCATCATTAATATAGGCACCATTTCTTTCAAGACATCTCTTCTCAGCAGCTTTAACAATCATAGGTTCAACAGATGGTCGAAATCCCTGTGGCATTTGCTCTACTATTCTCTTAAACAATCCTTTAGTTTCTTCTTCCCATTCCATAAAATTCCCCGTTATGCATTTATGTCATGTTGATGGTCATCATCATGCCAACAAAAAGGAAGAGATTCAAGAAAATCTCCAGTTATATTCTCGGCGTGCACGCGACAACCACCACCGCATAATTCAAGGTGATGGCAAGTTGAGCATCTACCTTTTATTTTACGATCTCTTATGGCTTTAAACATTTCAGATTCCATAATTACTTCAAATGGTTGTTCTAGAACATTACCCAATGTTAAATTTGAAGGATAATCACAAGGAAAAAAATCCCCATTAACATCAATACCCGAAACTGAGCGACACGCTTGACATCCTACACCCCATTCGAGAGCAGTTCGTTCTTTATCATTTACAGGACATTCCATAAATGGAACCATGTCATAAGTATAAAATTTGTTAAGAGAAGAACCCTCACCTTTTCTGATTGCATCTACGACATTCTTATACTTAAAATTATAAAATTGGACATATTCATCATGAGATAATCCAATTTCATCCCAATTAATATCTGCTGTTCTTTGTTTTATAATTGCTCGGAAATAAGGAATTATTCCCATGGATTCTAATTTTTCTTTTATTTTATCAATCTCATCAAAATTATCTTTTTGAACTGTCTCTGTACAAATAACAAAATGTCCGTATTTCAACGCTAGTTTAATTGCTTTCTCAGCAGCTTCATATGCGTTTGGTACACCTCGAATTTTTGCAGCCCTCTCTGGATAAACACTGTCATAGCTAATAAAAGTATGACTCATTTTAACTTCTGCACATAGTTTTGCCAGTTCCTCATCATACAGCATACCATTTGTAGATATAGCTTGATAATAACCCTTCTCTCCGCAGTATTTTATTAGATCTTTCAGATCTTTTCGGAGAGTAGGTTCACCTCCAAACCAAATATAACACCCACGCCGCCCAATTTTTCGCAGAGTTTGTTCAACATTCTCAATAATCTTTATCCATTGTTCTGTTGATAACTCTGGGCGATGATCCATGATTCCCGCAGCACAATGTTGGCATTTTTGATTGCATCTATCTGTTAGATAAATAGTAAAATGATAAACACCAGGAAGAAATGCAGCTCCAATCTCATCCCAAGTTCTTGCATATTCTTTCCTAATTGATGATAATTGAATATATCGTGTTGAATCAATTCCGATTGTTTTCAAATCTTCCACAACAGTCGGTTGAAACGCTTCTGGGGTTATCTCAAATAAAGCAGATAATAAATCATCTTTACTAATAAAACCAGAATTTCGTAACCGAGCTGTCTTTTCAGAAGCTTCACGCAGCATTGGTTTAACCGAAGGTCGAAATGCGTCAGGGGTTAAATCAGTTATTTTTTGAAACAAATCTTCAATTTCTTTATTCCATTCCATCTTATTCATCTTTTTTTATAAGTTCCATTAGAAAAAAGTTTAGATTTTTGTGTTATAATAAAATTTGTAGAAAAGTAATATTTCATTATTTAATTCCCCCCTTCTGTATGTTGTTTTCATTAAAAGAAGAGGAAATGCTATTATTTTTAGAAGGAAGGTAAATATTTAATAAAAAATTAGTTATCAGTTCTTTAAATGTAGAATAACTATTTTTGGATTGATCACATTTATAATTATGTAAACAACTTCTATGATATTTCATCTGATTAATACTAAAATGATATCTACTCTTACCAGATAATTGAATGGAGCGAAACCGATATTTTTTAAATAAACAATTAGCTTGAGTATTAGAATTCATAGCAATACTTGAACACTCTTCCAAGTTTATTGTTAAATCTGAAAGAGGAAATAATTCTTCTTCTGATCCTTTAAATTCAAGAGGATATAAATCTGTACTAAAATCATAAAAATTATTTTTTAATATAATAGCCATGTAATATTGATAACTGAGTCTTTCAACAATTCCCGTGATATTAATAAAAATAATGATGTCAATCAAGTGACCCGAAGAGAATTGGAATATTATATTATCGGATTTAATAAATGGAAAGAAAAACGAGTTACCGGAAGTCAAGTAATCATATATAAAAGAATTGAATGTTGAAAAATCCTTTATAAACATATAAACTAAGGTAATTGGAATAGTCGCAATAAAAATAATGATTATTAATAGATCTTTTAATATTTTATTCTTTTGGCTAGATTTCATATATTTAGGTCTTTTTATTTTGCTAAATAGTGTATCTTTCAATCAAAATCTTGTATTCTTAATTATAAAATTAAATTCTATTTAAAAATTTCGAATTAACTTAGATTATTAACTCTGATTTCTTTTACTCAAGAATATTTAGAGCCTGTAGTAAATAAGGTGAGTGCTGAATTTAAAAATAAAAGCATATTCAAGGTGCGAATAGATGCCCCAGAAAAATTTTTTGTATAATAATTTAAAGCATTAAAGAAAAATGACATTTTAGTCTGTTCAAAAAATCTTTCAAGTTGTGGAAAGGAGTTTAGCTTCAATTTAATATCAAAAGATTCGGGGGATTCAAATGCAGGAGAACCGGGGAAAATATGGTAAGGTTCATTCATAATAGCGATCGGTTTTGAATTTGACTTTCCATATTTTAATGTGCATTTGAGTGCAAAATTAAAATCTTTTTGAACATCCCTCTTAGTTTGGAAAGGATATCCTACGGTAAGCCAAATTCTTAATGTTCTTAGAAAATAATTTGCATTTTTTATTAAGTCATTAATTTGATTCTCTGAAAAATTAAAAGTTGGATCACAAATTTTAGCTATTTTTTGATGAACTTTAGATGATAATGTTCTCGGAGAAATAGATATGGATGAAAAATTACGAGAAAAGGTTTTAGAAAATATTTTCCACATTTCTTTTGGGAAAGGTAATCTCCAAATTTCTAGATCTCCCCCTATGTCAATATTTTCTTTTTGAATTAAACTAAATAAGGTTCTCCAATATTCTAAATTAGCAGGATAAGCCCCATGTCCAAAAAATAAATTTTTAGCATTATAATTATCTTTAATATATTTAATATCGCTTACTACTTTTTCAGGATTCCTCAAAATGACCTTATTTCGACCTGCTAAATGCTCTAAAGCTCTCTGACCTCCTCCACAAAAAGGACAGTTAAAAGGACAACCCCTTCCTATTTGAATATTGACAGAGATTCCCATAATTTTATTACTATCTTCGATGTAGTGTTTAGCATTTTTTAAGAGTGAAAAATTTGTAAAATTTAAATCATCTAAAGTTTTTGCTGTATATGAAAGAGGATTAGTTTTTATGTGGTTTAAAGCACTCCGATATGTTAAATTTGGAACAGAATCAAGAGAGTGGTTCTTGTTAAAACATTGAACATATTTTAAAAGTGGTACCTCTCCTTCTCCTCTTATTATTCCATCAATTGATCGATAATATTTCAAAATTTGAGTATGAAAATATGATGCACTAAATCCTCCGAGTATTACTTTAGCATGAGGATTTAATTCCTTTGCGATTTGAGCAATTACAATTGCTCCGTGAGCATTATGTATCCAGTGTAAGTCTATCGCACAAATTTTAAAATCAATAGACTTAAGGTATTCTCTTATAGACCAGCTAGGATTTATGCATTTTTCGAGAGGATAATTTACAATATTTACCCCATATCCATCTCTTTCAAGGAAATCAGCTATAGCAAATACTCCCATTGGAATAAATAAATATGAACTTCTTACAGATTTTCCTCTTTTATTTTGATCTGGATTTAAAACACGAGGGGGATGAATGAATAATACATCATAATTTTTCAAAATGATAACCAGAATTTTGAATCTAAGCTTATTGTTAGATAAATCAAGATTTATTGCATAGAATTATATAAATAATTGTTAATTTAAAGAAGTTAATATTATTTGTTTATTCCAAATTAATTTTTATTGAAAACTATTATGTATTGTAAAAATTGTGGGTCAGAACTTGAGATAGATAATCAGAGATTTTGTCAGAATTGTGGAAGAGAAATTAGAAGCATTTCTTATAGCTCTCAATTAAGTCCTATAAGAGATCCTTATAAACCATTATCTACAACTCCACCACAATATCAAAGTATAAGTCATACTCAAATTAAAAAAGAGAATTATAATCCTTATTCAAAACGATGCTTAGGATTTGGTATAGTCTGTCTAGTAATTGGTATAATATCATTTAATATTGGATCAAGTATTGTTTTAGACAGCTCATATTATTATACCCCTTCTAGCAGAATATTCATGGGTTTAACTATTGCACATGCAATAGGTATAATTTTTGCAATCTTTAATAGAATAAGTTATATAAATGCCAAAAAACTAGAAGCAGAAAGCTCAATTCTGAAGGCAGGCAACATTTTGGGCATTTTAGGCTTTATTATTAATACAATTCTAATTATAATTGCTATAAGTTTTATTTAATTTAAATTAGATAAAATTAAATAATAAGGTTTTAAGATCTATCCTTAATTTTTTTCCATATATAACCATGACCATCGAATAGGATAAAAATTGCAATTAGACAAATGATCACAAAAAAAATGAGAATATCCATATCAGTTGGTATATGACCAAAAAGAGCTGTCAAATTTATTACAAAATTACTCATCCATTCCCATTCCCCTGGGAGATTTTGTCCATTTAATATAAAATAAAAAAAGTCTTCAAGAGTGCTATATTGCAAAAGCGTTCCAGCAATAAAGATATTCCAACTCTGTCGTTTACTTCCTCCACCTAACTTCCAGCCAATAGCAACAAGAAGATAAAAAAATGTCATCAACAATCCCCAGAAAGATAAATAGTACAAAGTCTTATCTGCAGTACCAATTGTCATCTCTTTAGCCCAAATATCATCTATTGTAATATTCACGAGAATGCCAATAGGAACTATTACAACTGCATAGAATATCACTAAGACAAAAACCCGATGTCTCATCTTTTTAGGTTGAATGAAGAAAGCAGGAATTAATCCAAATAAAATCAATTGAATATATAGAAAAAATCCCGGTGAAATCCCAAGAACAACATAAAATATTATAGGTATTCCGTTGGCGATCAAAAATAATATTATTGCTAATTTTAACCATTTTTTATCAGATTCTGCTTTTTCATGATCTTTATTTCCAGCTAGATACATCATCCCAAGAGGCAATATTAAACCTAGAGACAAAAGGATGA
>JBHLLU010000044.1:0-33284 GCA_048938895.1 Promethearchaeota archaeon | reverse complement strand
ATTCCTTCAGTTTTAATCCTTCTAATCGCTGGACAACTTAAAATTCTAGCGCATTCATAGCATAATGAACAACCCCCGATATAATATGAGATTTCCTGCACTTTTTTACCAGATTCTTGGAGATTTCTAATTTGAGTCGTCCTCCACCTGTGAGCTTGTAATGCACATTCTCGTTTTACGATGATCACTTTCAATCCTTTTGTTTCTAATGCTTCTTCAATTGCACTTGTTAGCTTTTTAGGATGGTAGGAATCTTCTACTCGTAGCCATGGAACACCTATAGATTTACAGATTTTTTCTATGGAAAATCCTTGATTGATAAGAAATCGAAGTACGTCATCTTGATGTCCAGTCATTGCCGTCCAAGAGTTTTCAAAGATGATTAAAAGTATTTCAGAGTTATAAGCTACCGCTTCAGTTAAAGGAGAAATACCACTGTGAAAGAAAGTCGAGTCACCGATGAAAGCAATTACCTTCTGATCTGTTTTTGTTGCCATCCCAATTGCAGCACTTATTCCTCCAGACATACATATGACTAAATCAGAGCATTGTTGAGGTGGGAAGAATGACATGACATAACACCCTATATCACCACTTATAATTGTATTTTCTAATTGATTTGTAGCTTTTAATATTGAATAAAGTGTTGCTCTCTCTGGACATCCCGCGCAAAAGGTAGGGAACCTACTAGGGATAAGATCCTTATATGAATTGAAGTAATCAACAACCTTAATAATATTTTTGCGTGGTTTTTTATTAAATATCTGTGCTAATATTGTTGCAACTAATCCTGTAGAAAACTCATTATGCTTAGGAAAAAAGTCTTTACCAACTATTTTGGTTTGAATTTTATGTTTGTGAGCAATTTCAGCAATCTTCACTTCAAGGAATGGTTCTAATTCTTCGATTATAATAACTTTCTCAAGATTTTGTAAAAAGCTAACAATTTGGTTATAGTTTAATGGATATATCATGCCAAGTTTGAGTATGGGTACATCATTTAATTCTAATTGATTTAAAGCTTCCATTGTGTATCCAAAAGACATGCCGCTTGTAATGATACCTACTCTACTATTGCCATGAATGATTTTATTTAAACCTAATTTTGGAATGATTTCTCTTAGGTTTTCAATTCTTTCATATAACCGAATATGGTTATTAATAGCATGTGGTGGTAAGGAGTTGAATTTAGGAATGTTTCTTATGAATTCCCCCCTTTTTTTTCCGGGTATTAATGGACCGAGTTCCACAAAACCTCTTGAGTGAGCACTTCTGGTGGAAGTACGAATATTAATAACTAAATCAAATTTCTCAGAGAGCTCAAAAGCAAGTTTAACCCAATCTTTACATTCTTGGGGGGTATGTGGTTCAATAGTTGGAACATGAAGCATCCAAGCATAAAATCGTTCATTTTGTTCTTGGTGGGAGCCTAGAGAACCAGGATCGGAACCAACCGATATTACCATCCCTCCGGGATTTGGTCCATTTAATGCAATTACGCTCAAAGCATCACTTGCAACGTTCAAGCCCACATGTTTCATCGGGTTCAAACTTCGACATCCTGTCCATGCAGCTCCCGCGCAAGCTGAAGTGGCAACTGCTTCATTTACAGCCCAATGGTGTACCAAATATTCGTTTATCTCAGGATTATCCTTAATAACTTGATGGAAATATTCTCCAATATCACTAGTTGGTGTGCCTGGATATTGCGAAACATAAGAAATCCCTGCTTCAAGACATCCTCTCACAAGTGCTTCATTACCGAGCATCAAAACCCTTCCTTCAGTTCTAGTAAATCGAGTATCTTTTATCATATAACATTACCCAAACTAACAATTATGAGACTAATCTATAATTCTTAAACCAAGTTCTTAGAAAAAGCTTTTCATTATTTTTATGAGGTATCAGCTAGGTGTAAAAAAACAGATATTAAAAAAATATCAGCCGTTTTCAACCATCTTTCTTGCTATCTTTTCGAAAATTAGTTCTACATTATTCCCTGTTTTAGAAGAACATTCATAATAACCATTTAAGTCGAAAGTATTGGATAATTTTTCAGCTTCTTCATAAGTGACTGATCTTTTATCCTCAAGATCTGTTTTACCACCAACCATGATAATTGGTATATTGCCTTTCTCTTCTGAACTAAAATATTCAAATATTGACAACCAATCTCTTATTCGCCCAAGGCTAGAATATCGAGAAGTATCGAACATATAAATACCACCATCCGCTCCCTTCGCAAAAGCAGGTAAAAGAACTCTAAAACGATCTTCTCCAGCAAAATCCCAAATCCGAAGGGTTACCGTTCTTCCATCGACATCAACATTTTTAACACTAAAATCGGCTCCAATAGTCATCTTTATATCTTCTTTGAAAACTCCAGTAGCAAATCTTCTGATTAACGTTGTTTTACCTACTCCGCCATCACCGAACACACATACCTTAAAAGCGATCTTCTGTTCGATTTTTAACACCTAATTTCCAGATAAACGAACTTAATTATATAATTAACTAAGATTTTTTAAATTAATGCAATATGGTTTAATGTTACTTAATAATGTCAGTAATGAAGCATGTCTCTACAATTTTTATCCCTTGAATTTGAGAGATCTTTTCTTCGATTAGTGGATTGAATTTATCTATAGAAGATATATCTACCTTCATTAAAAGCCCACAATCACCAGATAATCGCCAAATATGTTTAATTTCTTCTATATCTCTCAACTCCTTTAGGATTCGCTTGATATCCTTAAAATCTGGGACAGCTTTTATTGTAGCACTTATACTTTGCTTTGAATCAATGTTAAAATCGATAGTAAAGCGAGTTATAATCCCATCTTCTAATAACTTTTTAACACGCCTTCTTACTGTTGCTTCTGTTTTATCAATCTTCTGACTGATATCGCTATATGAAATTCTACTATTGTTCTTCAATTCTTCTATTATTTTCAGATCCAATAAATCTAATTTTTTTGACAATTTTAACCTAATCCACTAAATTAATACTCAAACCAAATAAACTAGGTAAATATTGTGAAAAATTGTTTATTAAATTATTTTTTCATCACATTAAATTTCGATTTTTTAAAATTTTTATAGATAAATTTAAAGAAAAATACTATTTTTGTTTAAGAAAAAGTAGGCATTCCCATCACGATTTTAGATGCTTCTTTAAATCGAAATAGATTGTTTTTTCCTCACCATCCTTCTGTGATATAACTATTTTCAAAAGCTCTCCTTCAAGGCTGGTATCTTTTAATGTAATTTCTTCAATGACTTCGACTCCTGCTTCATCTTCTTCTTCACTTTTACCTCCAGAATGTAAACATGTATGATGCTCATTATGAAGATAACACTTTTCACAACAAAATCCAACAGGCATATATCCTACGATGGAGCATCGATCAAAGAACTCACAATTGCAATTATGGCACATCATCATATAATTAGATTTGATAATATTTAAATCTGAACATTAATTTTGGAAAATGGAACACAATTATTCAAATTATCTATTAAATTTATCAGATTCCGTCATGACAATTATAGAATTTAATCAAAATCACATATTTGTGATATAGAACGTCAAATTGTGTCTCAAAATGATAAGAATGGACAAGAAAAATATATCCCTTGAAAAATTTAAAATCGCTGTAATAAAATATAACTTGATTTGGAAGTTTAACTTTATCAATTTTCTGATAAATTTAAAAAATTTATCATATTTACTTAACCATCAAAAACTATGGAATAAAATAACATTTTGAAATTTTTGTCAAAATGAGTGCAATTAACTTTGAGTTTCGAAACGAAGTATTAAAACACAATGCTTCATTGAGCTATTGTTATCAATGTAGCACGTGTAGCGGTGGCTGCCCTGTTGCTTTAATTACGAGTGGGAAGTATAATCCCCGAAAGATTATTGAAGAAGCAATTCTGGGTCTGCAAGATAAATTAATTGAAAAACAAGAGCCGAATTCATGGTTATGTTCTACGTGCCAGAAGTGCGTGGAGCTATGTCCTCAAAAAGTTGAACTTACTGAAATTTTCACTCTAATTAAAAACCTATGTTTTGAGAAGGGAAATGTACCTGAAGCTTTTCTTGCCCAAGGTCAAGCAGTTTTAGAAAATGGAGTGGCAATCCCTTATTCTAAAGCAATTTTATCCCGCAGAGAAAAATTAGGCCTTCCTGAAATTAAGACTGCGCCTGTTGACGAGATTAAAAAAATTCTTATTGAAACTAATTTTGAAAAACACATTCCAAAGGAGGTTGAATAAAAAAATGAGTCTAGATCTTTTCCTTGGCTGTGTAATTCCGGCGAGATTACCCTACCTTGAAACTTCTTCCAGAAAAGTATTTGAAAAGCTTGGTATTAAGTTGAATGACGTCGATGGCTTTAGTTGCTGTCCAGATCCAACAGGGATAGAACTAATTGATCATAAAACCTGGCTAGCTTTAGGGGCAAGGAATTTAAGCCTTTGTAATAAAAATGGTGGTGTCGTTTCATTTTGCTCTGGTTGTGTAGAAACATTAAAAGGTGTTAATTATGCCATCAACAAAGATCCTCACGCAATGGAAGAAGTAAATAAAGTCTTAAAGAAAGTAGGAAAATCCTATGATGGAAAAGTAGAAGTTAAACATTTTGCTGAGATACTTTTTGAAAATTTAGACAAGGTTAAAGCTTATGTGGATAAACCTTTAGACGGTTTTAAAGTAGCAGTACATTATGGGTGCCATTATCTACGGCCATCAGAAATAATAAACTGGGATGACCCATTTGAGCCGACGACTGTAGATGAAATTGTAAGAGCTCTTGGAGCTGAATCCGTAGAATATGAGATGAAAATGGAATGTTGTGGTAATCCGGTCGAGAAATCCGATAAAGAGTTATCTCTCTTAATGATTGATCAAAAATTAAAGGCGATTCAAGAAGCAGGTGCGAACTGCGTGGTTGTTGTGTGTCCGGCATGTTATCAACAGTATGAATTTAATCAGAGAGAACTCAACAAACAGAATGAATCTACATATGATTTCCCTGTATTCTACCTTTCGGAACTAGTCGCATTAGCATTCGGCTTCAAGCCTGAAGAATTAGGGTTTAATTTTCATAGGATTAGACCAAATAAATTATTTGAGAGTATAAAGTTTACTCCATAAAATTATTAATTTAATTAAAAAAATTAAAGAGAAAATAATATGACAGAAGTTACCCCAAAGAAATCGTTATTAAAGGATGTTAAAATCTTCAAAGATCTTGAAGATGAAATTATTAAAACTAACAAATGCTGCGCATGTGGTGCATGTGTTGCGTATTGTAATTCACAACATTTTGATGTTATTAAGATGGAGGGATATACTCCTCAATTCATATCAGATGCAAATGTCGATAATTGTAAGGAATGTGGTCTTTGCTATTATATTTGCCCTCAGACTTTACCATTGATGGATAAAATAAATAGTCAATATAAAATAAAAGACAACATGGGATTTGTTACAGATATTATCGCAGCAAAAACCACTGATGCCAAAATAAGGGAAGTAGGGCAAGATGGAGGTTTAGTAACCACTCTTCTTATGTATTTATTTGATAAAAATAAAATCGATGGTGCAGTAGTTTCTGCATATGATGAAAATCTAAAGCCAATTCCTGAGATTATTTATAATAAAGAAGATCTGTTTAAAACTTCGGGTACAAGATATACAATCTCATCAAACCTGCTTCCATTGAAAGATTTATACGAGATTGCCGAAGATATTGTACAAAAGCAAAAACAAATTTATGATATTAATCAATTACGAATGGCATTTGTAGGAACTCCATGTCAATGCCGAGCTGTAAGAAAAATGCAGCTGCTGAATATTACACCGACCCATGTAATCAAATATGTGTTTGGGCTATTTTGCATGGAGAACTTTGATTATGATAAATTATTTGAGCTTGTGAAAGTTGAAACTGGTTTAGAGCCTAAGGATATTGCTAAGATGAATATCAAGAAGAATTTCTTTATCACCAGTAAAACAAATGAAGTGAAGGAAGTCGAACTTCATACATTCGATCCAGCGGTACGAAACCACTGTAAAGAATGTGATGAATTTACGAGTCGATTTGCTGACATTAGTTTTGGTGGTTCTGGAGCAGTTCAACAAAATTCTATGATCATTGTTAGGACAGAAAGGGGTCAAGAATTAATTTCTAATGCTATTATTGATGGATATGTAGAAAAATTTGTCCCAACAAAATCACCTATACCTCAATGGAAAGAAAGTAAGCTTGATTTATTAAAAAGAATGACAACAAATAAAGTGAGTAAATAAAAGGAGGATAAAAAAATGTCAGAAAAATCTGTAGTTGTTATCGGTGCAGGAATCGCTGGTATCCAAGCCTCATTAGACTTAGGAGATATGGGGATTAATGTTACCCTAGTAGAAAAGCAACCTTGTATTGGAGGTCGTATGGCTCAACTTGATAAAACATTTCCTACCCTCGACTGTTCTATTTGTATTCTTGCACCTAAGCTTTCAGAATGTTATAGACATCCAAATATTACGCTTTATACATTATCAGAAGTTCAGAAAATTGAAGGATCCGCTGGAAATTTTACGGTTGAAGTGTTAAAACACCCAAGGTATGTGAGAGAAGGTGTCTGTACAAATTGTGGGGATTGTGGGGCTATTTGTCCTGTTCGTGGCTGTACAAACTTCTTTGATGCTGATTTGATGACTCAATCGGCTTCTCAAATTGCGTTTCCAGCAGCAGTTCCTCCTGTATATCGTATCAATCCTGATAAATGTTTATACCTTAATTATGGTATTTGTGGTTTATGCTACCAACAATGTGGAGCAGATGCAATTGATTTTACACAAAAAGAAGAAGTAATTTCGATAAACGATGTTGGTGCTGTAATTGTAGCAACTGGAGTCGATTTAGCAGAAGACATTCACACTCTCAATGTTTATGGGTATCAAAAATATGAAAATGTAGTTACTTCAATGGAATTTGAACGTTTAATCTGTGCTTCAGGACCTCAACATGGTCATTTGAAGACATTATCTGACGGAAGAACTCCCAAAAAGATTGCCTTCCTTCAATGTATCGATTCCAGAAACTATCGTACTCAGGATTATTGCTCTGCTGTATGTTGTATGTATACAACAAAAGAAGCAATGGTTGCCTATGAACATAATAATGAACTCGAATCTTATGTGTTTTATATAGACTTGCGTGCCGGTGGAAAGGGATTTCAGAAGTTTCTCCTACGTGGTGAAGAAGAGTATAATATTAAGTATATTAAAAGCAAAATTTCTCACATAGAAGTAGATGAGAATCAAAGCCCTATCATTACTTATGAAGATTTAGATTGTGGTGAAATTAAGCAGATAAAGTTTGATCTTGTTGTATTAGCTACGTGTATCATTCCTTCACTCTCTAATGAAAAAGTCTCAAAGATCTTGGGAATAGAGTTAGATAAGAATCGGTTTATAAAAACAGATCCCTTTTTTCCAGTCGAATCGAGTATTGAAGGCATATATACCTGTGGATGCGCTCGGGAACCAATGGATATTCCACGATCTGTAGCTGAAGCTAGTGGAGCGGCAGCACGAGCAGCAGAATTAGTAAGAGGAGGTTAAAATCATGTCAGAAGAAGAAAAGAAGGAAGATAAAAAAGTAGAACCTAGAATTGGAGTGTTTATTTGTCATTGTGGAACGAACATTGGTGGTTATATTGATTGTAAGGAGGTTGCTGAACGAGCTAAATCTTTACCTCATGTGGTTTTTACCCAAGACAATCTTTATACCTGCTCAGAAACAGGATTAGCTGAGATTAAAAAAGGCATACGAGAACACAATTTAAATAGAGTCGTAGTTGCGTCCTGCACCCCCAGAACTCATGAACCATTATTCAGAGCATGTATTGAAGAGGAAGGATTAAACCCATACCTTTTTAACTTCGTTAATATACGTGATCAGAATACATGGGTCCATCAGAAAGTTCCGGATAAAGCCTTCATCAAAGCAAATGAAGTCGTAAAGATGGGTGTTGCTAAAGCTGAAAGGCTTGAAGCTTTAGACAAAATCGTTGTTGATGTCACCCCTACGGCATTAGTAATCGGAGGGGGCGTTGCGGGTATGACTGCTGCGCTTAACTTAAGTAACCAAGGATTTGAAACTCATTTAGTGGAGAAAGAAAACCAGTTAGGGGGGAGGTTAAATGGAATTTATAAACTCTATCCTAAGGATATAGAGGCATCTGAACTTCTGGATGCGTTAAAGAAAAAAATTGAGGATAGATCAAATTTAACTGTATATACTTCCGCGCAAGTTAAAAATATAGAAGGATTTGTAGGAAACTATGAAATCGAAGTAGAGCAAAAAGGTAAAATAATCCCCCTCAATATCGGTTGTATTATAGTTGCAGTTGGTACGTCATTATTTACTCCTGAAGGATATTACGGTTATGACGGAAAGAAACGTATAACTCAAAGTCAATTGGAAGTAAAATTAAAAAATGATGATGTGAAAGCCAACGAGATTGTGATGATTCAGTGTGTTGGTGCACGAATCGAAGAACGGAAATATTGTTCTAATGTATGTTGCATGACTGCTTTAAAGAATGCATTAATGATTAAAGAGAAGAATCCTGATGCTAATATCACAATACTTTTTAGAGATTTCTATACACCTGGTTCTTACTATGAAGATTATTATAGAAGGGCGAGAGAAGCAGGAATTGTTTTTGTCACATATAGTCCTGATAAATTACCTAATGTGGAGGGAGATACCATTAAAGTCTATAATCAATACATTGGAGAAGAACTTAGTATTCCTTATGACTTATTAGTATTATCTGTGCCATTAGTCGCTAATACTGAAAATAAAGCTCTTGCTCAACTGCTTAAGGTACCTTTAGAAGAAAATGGTTTCTTTTTAGAGGCTCATGTGAAGCTTAGACCTATGGATTTTGCCACTGATGGAGTATATGTTTGTGGATCGGCAAAATGGCCTGTAGATATTACAGAATCTATTACTCAAGGGTATGCTGCGGCTTCACGAGCAAGCACAATTCTGTCTCATAAAGACCTTGAAGTTGAAGGAGCAACCTCATCATTACCTGAATATAATAAAGCTTTATGCTCTGGATGTGAGGTATGTGTTACCGTATGTCCTTATAACGCAATAAGTAAAGATGAGAATGATGAGATTGTTATAACTCAAGTATTATGTAAAGGATGCGGTGTTTGCGGAGCTACGTGTACAAATCATGCCATTGTAATAAGGCATTTTACGGATGATCAAATAATGGCTGAAATTGATGCATTCGGAGGTAAATAAAAATGAGTTTTGAACCAAAAATATTAGGATTTTTATGTAATTGGTGTTCCTATGCAGGAGCAGACTTAGCAGGAGTAAGCAGAGTACAATACCCTCCAAATATCAGAGTAATTCGAGTAATGTGTAGCGGTAGGGTAGATCCGGCATTCGTCCTTCATGGATTTGAGGTGGGTGCCGATGGAGTAATTGTTATGGGATGCCATATTGGAGACTGCCATTATCTTGAAGGAAATTATGAAGCAGTAAAGAAATTTGATATGCTTGTAAAGTTCCTTAAACTTATAGGTTTCGATAATAGAGTCCGTTTAGAATGGGTTTCTGCTTCTGAAGGGACTAGATATGGTGCTGTTGTCACCGAATTTACTGAACAGATTAAATCACTTGGACCTTCTCCTGCAGGAGGAGATAATCCAGATGCAGAAGTTCTTACTAAATTACGAGCATTGAAGATGGCTGCTGGTGGTGATAGAATGAGAGCTTTAGTTGGAAGAGAGAGAAAAATCACCGAACAAGAAAATGTATACGGAGAAAAAACTGATATTGATAAATTTATGCAAATATTTGATGAGGCAATAGTTGAAGAATATGAACGTGCCAGAATTTTAATCTCATTAGAAGAAGATTCAAAATCAGTAAAGGATTTAGCTTCTGAATTAGAAATTGATCCAAGTATAGTTTTAGAACATATGACGAAATTAAAAACTCGAGGTTTAGTTGACTTTGGTGAAATCATTGGAATTACACCAATGTTTCATAGATTATAAGGAGGATGATAAAAGTGGAAAAAGTAGGAGCAGTTATGGTTGTAGGCGCGGGAATTGGAGGCTCCCAAGCAGCACTCGATTTGGGTGATTCAGGTTTTAAAGTTTATTTAATTGAATCATCTACTAGTATAGGGGGAGTAATGGCACAACTAGATAAAACTTTCCCAACAAACGATTGTGCTATGTGTATTGTCAGTCCGAAGCTAGTAGAGACTGGTAGACATCAAAATATAGATCTAAGCATTAATTGTGAAATATTGGATGTTTCGGGTGATCCTGGAAACTTTACGGTTAAGGTAAAAAAGAATTCGCTTTATATTAATCCAGATATATGTACAGGGTGTGGTGTATGTGGGAGATCATGTCCTGTCGAGGCGATAGATGTATTTAATGAAGGTTTAGCTAAATATGCAGCAACTTCAGTCAAATACCCCCAAGCAGTTCCGCTAGTATATGCAATTAATAAGGATTATTGTATTGGATGCGGTGTATGTGCAGGTGTATGCAAAGCAAAAGCTGTACAATACGACAGAGCAGATGAAGTGGTCGATATCAATGTTGGGGCAATAGTATTAGCACCCGGTTTTGATGAGTTTGTTCCTCAAGAGGCTAATATATATGGTTATGGTAAATTTAAAAACGTGGTTACCAGTATTGAATTTGAAAGAATTTTAAGTGCAAGTGGTCCATATGCAGGAAGAGTCTTAAGACCTTCTGATGGAGATATTCCAAAAAAAGTAGCATTCTTGCAGTGTGTAGGATCACGAGATTATTCAGGAAAGGGGCAGCCTTATTGTTCTTCAGTGTGTTGTATGTATACTGCGAAAGAAGCAGTAATCGCTCATGAACATCAGCATGAGGTAAAACCAACCATTTTCAGTATGGACATTCGAGCGTATGGGAAAGATTTTGATAAATATATCATTAGAGCTCAGGAAGAATATGGTATTAGGTATATTAGGAGTCGTATATCGTCGATAGATGAAGATCCTGAGACAAATAATTTAATCTTACGGTATGAAACTGAGGATGGAAAGGTTGTAGAAGAAGTGTACAACATGGTGGTTTTAGGAGTTGGTCTTAACCCTCCGAATGATGCAAAACATCTTTCTGAGAAATTCGATATAGAATTAAATGAATTTGGATTTGCAAAAACCGATATTTTTAATCCCGTACAGACTACTAGACCAGGTATTTTTGCTTGTGGTGCGTTTTCTCAACCAAAAGACATTCCTGAAACCGTCACTCAAGCAAGCGCAGCTGCAGGATGTGTGGATCAACTATTATATTCTGAAAGAGGAAAATTAATTACTGAAAAAACACTCCCGCCAGAAATCTTTGTAGCAGGACAACCACCAAGAATAGGTGTATTTATCTGTCATTGTGGAATTAACATCGGAGGTTATGTAGACGTTCCCGATGTTACTAAATATGCCAGCAACCTTCCAAATGTAGTTATAGCAGACAGGAATTTATATACTTGTTCAGCAGATACCCAAGGAATAATCAAAGATACAATAGAAGAATATCATTTAAATCGTGTTATTGTAGCATCATGTACACCACGAACACATGAACCATTATTTCAAGAAACAATTAGGGAAGCGGGATTAAATAGATACCTCTTCCAAATGGCAAATATCAGAGATCAGTGTTCCTGGGTTCATATGAACCAACCAGAAGAAGCTACACAGAAAGCAAAAGATTTGGTGAGAATGGCGGTTAATAAAGCTCGTATGATTGCCCCGATAGACAGAATAAAATTGGGTGTAACTAAAAAGGCAATGGTTATTGGTGGAGGTATAACAGGTATGGTCGCAGCATTAAATTTTGCAAGTCAAGAAATTGAAACCTATTTAGTCGAGAGGGAAGCAAAATTAGGTGGTTTTGCTAATCATATATATCATACCCTTGAAGGTGGAGATGTTCAAGCATATGTGGCAGAATTGATTGACAAAGTGAACTCAAATAAATTTATTCATGTGTATACAGAAGCCGAAATAGAAGCCTTGAATGGATATATTGGTAACTTCAAGACTACAGTAGTTTATGGAAAAAATAAAGACAGAGCTGAATTTGATCATGGGGTTGTAGTTGTTGCCACAGGAGCAAACGAATACAGACCTAAAGAATATCTCTATGGCCAAAATGATAATGTTATTTTACAATCTGAATTTGAAAAAATTCTCAATACTAATGGAGCTGTGAAAGATAAGAATACTATTGTAATGATACAGTGTGTAGGTTCAAGAAACGAAGAACATCCCTACTGTAGTAAAATGTGCTGTGCTGAAGCAATTAAAAATGCTTTATTAGTAAAAGAATTAAATCCAGAAAAGGAAGTTATAATTCTCTTTCGAGATATTAGAACTTATGGATTTAAAGAAAAATATTATAGACAAGCAAGAGAAGCAGGAGTTATATTCCTTCGATATGATGAGGAACATCCTCCTGAAATTACTGCAAATGGTTCTTCACTCAAAGTGGATGTGAAGACTGCAAAAGCGGGTGACTTATCAATCCCCGCCGATTTATTGGTATTAAGTGCTGGTATTGTTGCATCCCATGAAGATAATGAAGAACTTGCAAAAATGTTAAAAGTACCGTTAAATGATGATAATTTTTATTTAGAAGCCCACGTTAAGCTTCGCCCAGTCGATTTTGCGACTGAAGGAATTTTTGTCGCTGGATTGGCTCACTGCCCGAAAACTATAGAGGACTCAATTTCACAAGCGAATGCTGCAGTTTCAAGAGCATGCACTATTCTCTCTAAAGACGAAATTGAAGCTGAAGGGAAGACAGCTGTAATTGATATGGCTCGTTGTATCGGTTGTGGTATGTGCGTCGAAAACTGCGCGTATAATGCAATAGAATTAATTGAAGATAGAAGATTTGGTCTTGTAGCCTCAATTAATCAAGCACTATGTAAAGGATGTGGAGCATGTAGTGGGAATTGTCGATGTAGTGCCATCGACATTTTAGGCTTTACTGCCGAACAAATTTATGAAATGATAACTGGCCGCATAGGCTAAAAGGAGGTAAAAGAAAATGACTGAAACAGTTTTGGAAAAGAAAGTTGAAGAAAAGTGGGAACCAAAGATCATCGCATTCTTATGTAACTGGTGCTCATATGCTGGTGCAGATCTCGCGGGAGTAAGTAGAATTCAATATCCCCCAAATATAAGGATTGTCAGAGTACCGTGTAGTGGACGCGTCAATCCTTATTTTATAGTGAAGAGTCTTGTTGATGGTTGGGATGGCGTGCTTGTAAGTGGCTGCCATCCTGGTGATTGCCATTATATTAGCGGAAACTTAGTCGCTAGAAGACGCTTTGCCATATTGAAAGAACTCTTAGAATTTTTTGGAATTGAGCCAGGAAGAGTAAATTTCATGTGGGCTTCTGCAGCGGAAGGTGAAAGGTTCGCTACGTTGGTCAAAAAAGCCACTAAGTTAGTAAAAGAATTAGGTCCAAATACAAAATTTCAAAAGGAGTGGTAAGAAATGGGAATTGAAGAAGAAAATAAAAAAATTGAAGCCTCTATCAGAGAGACTGCCAAAAAGATGCTCAGTGAAAAACAGGTAGATGTTATAATAGGATATTCGCAGGGAACTATCCCTTTAAGTTCAACTCCTATTGTAATTCGAAAAGAAGAACATGTCGATAAATTAGTTTGGAATAATTTATGTTATATTAATTTGGCTCGATATCTAGCCCCATTAATGCCCCAACTCTGTGATGCAGAAAGAAATGCTTTGAAAATTGGTATTGTTGCAAAAGGATGTGTGGGAAGAGCAGTAAATTTGCTAGCTGCTGAGAAACAGATAGATCTTGATAAAGTTAAAATGATAGGTTTTAACTGCAATGGAATTGTGAATAGAAGCAAGATTGCTATGGAAATAGGAGAGAACGAGATCCTTGATGTGTCTATTGCAGGTGATGAAATAATAGTGAAGGGGAAAGATTGGGAGAAGAAATTTCCCTATTCAGAATATATTAATGAATTATGTAAAGTTTGTAAAGTAAAAACACCCTCTGCCACGGAAGCAACATGTTTGGGGGAGTGTAATTTGCTAGAATCTATACATGATGAATTTGCGGATATTGATGAATTTGAAGCAAAGTCTGGTCAGGAAAAGTGGGATTATATTAAGAAAGAGTTGGAGGTTTGTACTTTATGCTATTCCTGCCGTCAAGCTTGTCCTGTGTGTTATTGTAATCTCTGTTTCGTAGATCAAAATAAGCCAATTTGGTTTAACAAAACTACTGAATATACCGATATTTTCACATTTCATTTAATCCGTGCTCAACATCTAGCAGGGAGATGTGTTGCATGTGGAGCATGTTCTTCGGTATGCCCAGTTGGTATTGATTTGAATTTTATTACAAGAAAATTGGAGAAAATAGTGAAGGAGAGGTTTGATTATACATCTGGTCTGAATGCTGAAAAACTTCCTCCTATGATGGATTTCAGTATGGAAGATGCAGAAGAATTTATGTTGGAGGAAGATTAACGAGGTAAAAAAAATGGAACAAAAAATATTAAAGAAAGAGGATATTGGAAAATTTTATAATGAATTTGCAAGTGAGTATAGCTTTTATGCCCCAATTAAAAAGAAGGGAAATATCGTTTTTGAAAAAATTGAAAATCCTGATGATATAGTACTGGATTACTTAAACTCGAGGATTCCCCCAAAATCGGTATTGTTTCCTCAAATGGAAGTATTATTTGAATATACCGCAGACAATAAGAATGTTGAAATCACCGATAGACAGGATTTAGATGAAAAATATATGATATTTGGAATTCGACCCTGTGATGCATATAGTTATGAACTCTTCGCGAATTTCTTCTCGTTTCATGGAAACTGGCAAGATGAGATCTATTTGAAAAAGAAAGAAAATAGCACACTTATAGGAATTGGATGTAATTCTCCAAGAACAACTTGTTTTTGTACATCTGTGGGGGGACATCCTTTTAACAAGGAAAATATGGATGTTTTTTTGACAGATTTAGGAGAGACCTACTTAGTGGAAGGAATTAGTGATAAAGGTAAGGAAATTATCAAGAAACTCCCATGGCTTTCTGACGCTACTCAAAAGGATGTTAAAAAATCTCAAGAATTAGCTAAAAAAGCAGAAGAATCATTCGTTACAAAGATAGATGTAGATACAGTCGTAAAAAACTTAGAAACATCATTTGATAACCCCGTATGGGATGAAATTAGCGAAGTGTGCATTGGATGTGGTTCTTGTAGTTATTTATGCCCAACATGTACCTGTTTTGACGTTATTGATGAAAAAGATCAATATAGTAATAAAGGAAGGAGAATTAGAATCTGGGATACATGTCAATCGTGCTTATATACACTTGAGACAAGTGGACATAACCCTCGTGATACAAAAATCCAACGGTGTCGAAATAGAATAATGCATAAATTCAGTTATTATCCGGAAAATTATGACTTACTGGGGTGTGTTGGATGTGGTAGGTGTATAATGGTATGTCCTGCCAATAATGATCTGCGAGATCATTTAGCAAAAATAGCAAAAATAGAGAAAAGAGAAAAGGAGGAGGAGAAAGCAGTTGTCTAATCCGTATATTCCCTATTTGACAAAAGTAAAATCGATAGTTGGAGAAAACAAAGCTAATGATATCAAAACTATCGAATTAGAATTCAAAAATGAAGCAGATTACAAGAAATTTGATTACATTCCAGGGCAATTTGCTGAAATTAGTATAATTGGAAAGGGAGAATGTCCTATTGGAATTGCTTCTTCCCCTACCGAAGAAGGAACTATCAGATTCACGATAAAAAGGATGGGAACCGTGACTTCAGCATTCCATGCCAGTGAAGTTGGAGATATTGTAGGGGTAAGAGGTCCCTGTGGAAATGGATGGCCTATTGAAGAGATGAAAGGAAAGAATATCGTTGTCATTGGTGGAGGATTTGCTTTCTCAACATTGCGATCCCTTATATTATACATACTCGATGAGAAGCATAGAAAAGATTATGGAGATATAACTGTAATCTACGGAAATCGTGATCCTGGAGAAGTTTTATACAAAGATGTTTTAGACGAGTGGAAAAAAAGGGATGATATTAAAGTAGTATTAACTATTGATCGCGAAGCGGAGGGATGGACTGAAGAAGTAGGATTTGTCGCACCAATTGTTAAAAAAGTTGGTCCAAAGTCCGATAACGGTATCGCAGTAATCTGTGGACCACCAATAATGATTAAAACAACTATCGCAGTTATGGAAGAGCTAAATTGGAAGGATGAGCAGATACTGAACAGTTTAGAAATGCGTATGAAATGCGGTATTGGAAAGTGTGGAAGATGCAATATCGGAAACAAGTTTGTCTGCACTGATGGTCCTGTTTTTTCACTTGCAGAACTTAAGAAAATGCCTAATGAATATTAGGTTTTTTTAATTAACATTATTTATTTTTTTCAATTTTTTCTTGATTTTTCTTTTTTATTAACAACTTTATATAAAATAATATGAGTTATTTCAATAATTTCAAGATTGCTATATATAATGAGATTAAAGACTTATACTCGGATAATATTAGATTATTTGACACATATGTTTAAATATCACTTTGCTGTATATTATACTTAACACTTGATATATTCTACATTAGCGAAATAACTATACTTTGGCCGGATTATGATTCAATAGCAATTGAATCAGTTACTAACTATTAATCCATAATCCGAGCACTGCATCGGTTTTATATCAGGTGTACTTATCCTTGAACGATTTAGCCTCTGTTCTTGTTATAAATTTCGTCCTTATCACTTATTTTTCAATATAATTTCAAGTTCTACAAGATACTTGATTTTCTTTTCAATTAATTTCTCATCATCGCAGACTATACCTGATATAAAGTTTCAATTGAAACAAGTTGACAGTTTTTTTCGTGAAAAAATGTGATATTAATAAAATATAGAAAAGAGGTAATGAATATGTTGGAATTAAAAGAAGAAATTGAAAAGATTGAGTTAGGAATTGAAGGTGGAGAATCACCGGATCCTTTCAAGAATAACAGAAAATTACGTGAGCTAAGCATTACAGGAATATTTAATCCCAGATTTACTATAGAAAGGGAACATATCGAATTAACTAAGCAATATAGGAGTGCGGTCTATAATCTTCCTTTCCTATTTAGATATTAATGAAATTCTTTACCAAGGGAGGGAGAACAACGAATATAGATAAAAAAGTTAGATGGTACTGGTTTGGAGTAATGAAAAAAATAGAGTTCTTAGAAGGGGAGGAATTAATTGAGGTATTAGAGAATGCGATTGAGGATATACGGTTAAAAAAATTAGATAAATGGGGAAGGTTTCAAAAGATAATTGAACACCTAAGACAAATAATAACAGAAACAAAGGCTAAACCAAAGCAAAAAGGCAGACAGTATGATGCTTTTTATATCCCCCGCTCAGGTGATGGACGAGTTGCACTTTTTGGGCTCTCAAATGTAGGAAAAAGTACATTAATGAACGCAATTACCAATACTGACGTAAAAACAAGTCATTTCCTTCACACTACTAAGACTGCCCTTGCAGGAACATGTGAGATCAATAATATTAAGATTCAGATCATAGATGTGCCTGGATTTTTAGATTTTAAAGAAGATTGGGCAATAAGTAAGCAGATTGTTAGAGTTGCTAGGACCTGTGATTCTATAATGCTCGTAATTGATTTATCTATGGATATAGATCGACAATATAATTTTCTTATAGAACAGCTTGAAAATGCAAACCTTCTGAATGCAGAAGATATAATGCACAAATTCGGAATTATAGCAACAAAGGGAGATCTTCCTAATACTGAAGAAAATTATCAATTATTAAGATCAAAAACAGGTTGGTCTATTCACCCCATTTCTATTAAAAATGAAGAATCACTTGAGCAGCTCAAAGAATACCTATTCAATAGCTTAGAACTGATGAGAATTTATACCAAACCGCCTAAATGTGAAGCGGATTTCATCGATCCCCTTATCTGTCCTTTAGAGACTACTGTAGGACAGATTGCTGAAAAAATTCATAAAGACTTTATTAAACTTTTCCGATATGCCAGAGTATGGGGCTCATCTGTAGAATTTCCTGGTCAACAAGTGGGAATTGATCATGAACTAAAGGATACTGATCTAGTTGAAATAATAATAAAAAGGAGGTGAGAAGCTAAGGAAATAATACATGAATTAACTAATTTGGTAGATCAAATTGATAATGGAGATATAAGTATTATTAACAAAATGCTTGATTCTAATTATATGATTCTTCCATATGAGGAAGTAATAAATAGACAGCTGCTAGATATAAGGGAATCAATGAGAGTTCTACAAAAATTGAGATTATAAAGGGAAATTGTAGACTAATTAAATCCATAACCATCCCTCCCACGAGAGGTCCAATTACGGCACCTAAAAATGCAAAAAAATCACCAATACCAAAAATCTTCCCTCTATGTTCAGAAGAAATTCTGCTATATAAATTCTGGAAAATTAAGCCAGCAGACATCCCAATGGCTAAATCAAATAATAGAAGAAGTGAGAACATCCATATATTTGCAGCATTAATTAAGAACCAGGTCATCAAAGCTCCTAATGAACTAGTCATTGTGATTCCTACTAACGGATGAAGTTTATCAACTAAAATCCCTAATTTGGGAGCAAGAAGAGTTGCTAACAGTCCCGTTGGAAGATATGCCCATACCACTAAGTTGATGTTGCGTTCAATATTTTCTATAATATAGAGATTTAAATAAGGTCTGGCGATATTACCATTAATACTCCCCAAAAAAAGGAGGAGAATTATAAATATCGCCCCCATAATTACTGATGGTGAAGTAAAAAATTTATTATTCTGAGACTTTTCATTGGATAAATTATTATTAACCTCATCATCAGGATTATAAAATTTTACCGATTCATCTACTTTATAATAAAATAATACTCCTGCTATGAAATTTGCAATTCCATAAACGGGAATGGC
Source organism: Promethearchaeota archaeon (assembly GCA_048938895.1). Classification (GTDB taxonomy): domain Archaea; phylum Asgardarchaeota; class Lokiarchaeia; order Sigyniarchaeales; family SOKP01; genus Loki-b32. The sequence continues at coordinate 14,172 of JBHLLU010000044.1, read as the reverse complement.
ACTGTAAATCAAAAACGGATTTTTAGTGAAAGCACTCAAAACCATTAAAAGAGGAAACCCAAATAAACCACCTATAATTTGTCCTACTGCGTTTATGGAGTCTCTCATTCCATATGCTTGAGAACGATGTTCCTTATTAGATTTCTCAGCGACAAACATATTAAAGGGCACCCAAAAAATACCGGCCATATGCCCTAAAATGAAATATCCGATCCCTAAAAGTAAAATGTGGTTTGTAATAAAAGAGGCATAAATAATAAAATAAGAAAATGCTCTGCCAAATGATCCTATTAATACCAGAGAGGTTCTTGATTCAATGCGATCCGCAATAAAACCTATATAAAACCCACTTAACATTCGACCTACAACATTAGCTACAACAACCATACCGATTTGAAAGAATGATGCCCCCATATTTTCTTTGGCAACAATGCTAATCCAAAAACCTAAGAAAAAGAAACCTAAACTATTTAAGATGATGATTGTTAACATTTGATGGTAATCGCTTGTAAAGCGACTTTCATCTACTTTAAATAATCTAAACCTCATTAATTTCTGAAATTATGGAATAAATTTATGATTTTTTAATTTTCTTTCCTCTCGTAGATGTTTGCAAAAGGTAAGGAAATAGAACTTCTACTATGAGAAAAACAGATTTAAATTTATATTTTTGACAAAAGTTTAGATAGTCAGAAGTTTAGTATCCTCCTAGGGGATCCATAGATAGACTCTATTAAATTAAATAATTATTCTTTTTTTATAATTAGGTAAAATGATTCATTACGAATGAACGCTTCAACAAAACAACCCCAATTATCTATAAGTAATTTTTCAAAGTATCCCGCCCAAAATTTACTATACTCCCGAGTTAAATTATGATTGAACCTCATCTGGAAAGTACCTTTTTCATTTTTCTCCAATTCGATATTATAAAAATAATTTGCTACTAACCACATTCCTTTAAGACCTTCCAAAAACTGTTCTAGAGTTAATTCTTCTAGTATTTTTCCTAAATACCATTCAATTGCCTCAACAGCGATATTTTCTGTGTAAGCTTTGTCAATTTCACCTTTAATATAGGCAAGAAATGTGGTCTTTCCAACTAAGAGCATATTTAATTCATCTCTTGCTCTGCACCATACTTTTCTTTGATTTTCCAAATGAGGTTGTTTAAATTTTTTCAATATTTTTAAAGCAGCATCAACTACAGCAGATTTAGATCCGAATTCGTCCTTATACTGCTCTAGAATTTCAGAAGATTCGTCAGTAATGGTAGCATGAACAGAATTTCTTTGACCTTTTTTTTTTAAAGATATAATTCATACACCTTATATTAATATCTACAATTTTATGTCACTTATTATGACATAATTCAACATAAAATTTAAATATTAATGTCAATATTTTTTATAAGTATGACATTTAAAAAGGTTGGTACTAAATTGAGTAAAAAAGTGAATAATTGCACTCAAAAAGTTTCATTATTAATAATTGTACCAAATTGTTATGGAAATTTCAAAAGCTCTTCGAACTTTTGTTTAAATTGTGATTTAAAAAGAGTATGTGAAGAAATACCCCCTCCAAAGGAACCAAAATGGTGTAATCCTGAATAAGATGTTTAGTGAGTCGAAATCTTCTAATGACTGAATTACGAGAATTAAATACAACTTTAAGTAAAAATAATAAAAAGATTTTCGGTGGAGATCATTGGAAGTTTAGTGATACAATTTACTTTAAATTAAAAGGAAAATCTGTAAAATCTGATTATAACCCGACATTTCCAATAATGGTTAAAGAAATCCCTAACCTACTGATTAATAAAAAAATGTTTGGTATTTTTTGGGACACTCCAACATTTAAGGATACTGATTGTACCTATCTTTTTCATGTCCATGATCTTAGTCATATAGATTATGTTATCTCCACCTCCTCTGGAAACACTGTTGAGGCAATGGCAAGAGCAATAAAGACTTACAATGAAAAAAGAAATAAGAACGTAAAGGCCATCTTATTGGTACCTGAATTATCTGCATACAAAGTCTCTCAAAGCGCGATAGAAAATAACAAGTATATTAAATATGTCATTATGAAAAATTATACATTAGATGAAACAAGGGATTTTGCCAAAAAACTTTTTGTTTATTTATCTAACAGCTTTAAAGTGATTCACGCCGACTCTGATATGAAAACAGCGGCTTATACACAACTAGGAGTCATATTAAAAAACTATAATTTAATGAATGATAATGTTTGTTATGTACAAACTGTTTCTGGAGGAGTTGGTTCAACAGGCCTAATTGAATCAGCGATTAAATATAAGGAAAATCCCGAAGTCTTATTAGTTCAACCTTCAAATGGGAATAGTGCACCAATAATAGATGCTTTAAATGCGCATTCAAACGGAAAAGATCCATTTTCAATTTTTAAGGATCATAATTATAAGACTCCTCGTTTTGAGCCTACTCTTGGAAGTACTAAGCCAATTTATGCTATCAAAAAATTTATAGAATGGAGAGAAGAAGAAGGAAGGATTATCCCTGTCGGAGTATTGGAAGAGAAGCTAAATTTCTACAAGAATAAAATCCTTAATAGCTTAATACAGGAAGATATATACCCAAGTAAGTATATAGGTTTGAAGTTGTTTGATCTTGAAAAAAGTGGATTTATTGCATTTACGGGAGCTATTCTTGCTTCCAACAAAATTGAGGCAAATAATATTGTTGTTAATTTTACAGGACGATATCCAGATCCCAAATTAATAATACCTAAAACTGCAAAACCACATTTTTTTTATAAAACGACAGAAAATATTAAAGATTTCATTAGTAAATTGAACCTACAATAACCAGAAGTTTTTCATTATTAATCTGCACTTTTACCAAATATGTGTTCTTTGTTGTTGTTGCAAAGATTTAAATAGACAGATGGATAGTATCCTCATTGGAGATCTATAGCTAAATAAGGAGAATTATCTTATCATGTCTAAAAAAAGAAAAAAAAGATCACAGATCATTGTGAAACATGATCCCCACAGAAATTCACAAGTGCACCCCACACAGGAAGATTCTTCTAATGAAGTTTATCCTTGTATGGGAAAGGGAATAAATGCATGGGATAGACATATGATGCTGATGTTCAATTTCTCACGAAAGATATGATTGATTCATTATTTTTTGGTTTTCAAGATTTTTTAAATTTCAAAAATATTTCCCGTATTATAAATGGTATCTTCTAGTCCCAGCTGAATTTGACCTCCAGATGCAATTTCTACAGCATAGTTTATACCCTCTAGAACTCTACTCATCATAAATTCATATGCAGTAAAACAATCCTCAAGTGGAGTTGCAGATTCTCCTGCATAACAGCTGGACATTGCTGGTATCAATTCTGGGATAAAATCTTGGCTTACCATCATTTCTTCAATATCAATCATGGCCTCATCTGCAATTCTAAACGGTTTAAAGACATCCATTTGCGCAAACATTATACGACACACAAAGATTGATGCTTTAATTTCTTTCATAATGAATTTAATTCGATTTTTATCGTCCAAAAATTTCTTGAAAGTTATAGCATTGATAATATCTTCGTTAGTTATTGTGTTTGAAGTATCCATTAACTGGCTTACTCTCTCTGACATCCGTTTTGAAGATAGCATGAGTTTTAGATTCATTTTATTTTTTTTGTAATAATCCCTATAAAAAGCAGCAAGAAAATTGTGAGATCCTACTGTTTCTTGATCATCGGTAGTATCTAATTTGAATTTATTTTCTTTGAATTTATCCATAAAGTGCTTGATAACTAAGAATTTTAATTTTAACCGATGTAACGCAAAATAAAGGCAGAGTCTTGTTTTTGTATAAGCAACGACATTGCCCATTCGAAATCTATCATGATGATCACGTTCATACATGACAATCGGTTTTAATTTACTTACGATAACATCAATGAAATATTCAATAATATGTTCTAGAGGTTCAACTTCAATTACATGGAACTTTTCTATAAGCTTATGACTTGATGGTTGACTTTCTGGTAATTCTTTTATGTCATCATAATTATAATATTCTAGAAAAAGAGAGGTGAGTGCTTCCATTTCCAGTACTGTTCTGCAGGGAATAAACACCTTGTTAAGGTCATATAAGATTGTGCTGCTTTCTGGCATGATTTGATCCTTTCTTTTATTGTTTTGAATTAATTAACCTAACCATCTCTAATTACCATTAATATTGTAGTTATTCACTAAAATAAGTTTTGTGACAAACATTTCTGAAAAAATTTATTAAGATTTTGAAAAATATTTAAAAAATATCAAAATAACTTTGATGTTATAGCGAAATTATTTTTAAAAATAGATGACAAAGATGAAAAATCAACAGACCTTAAAATTTGATTCTCCTCTGGGAAATCGGGAAAGTGATTCTTCAGGTTCTCCCGTTGGGGTCATAAAAATGGACGTAGATAAATCATATGCAGGTACTGGAGGATTATTACAAAAAGTTATTAATGATAATGATGTGGAAAGTTGGAATCGAATCAAAGAAAAAATTGACTATACCTATCAGAACATCGATTACGCTTTGTCTTTCTTGGAGCAAGAAACGGCTTTTAGTGTCCAGATCACGAAGAGATTGGAAAAAGGTCAGAAACTTTTATTCAAGCCAAACCTGGTTGCTCCCCTGAATATTGATCCCCAAAGTCATGAACCTAGCATGGGTAGTTTTGCCTGTACGGAATGGTCATTTATTGCAGCATTAATGAGATGGTTTCATGAGAAAATGGGAATAAGTTATTACCATATGATGATAGGAGAAGCTGCCACCGCTCTCGCTGCTGCGGCAAGTATGTATTCAAACCAGAGTAAGAAATTGATTACACCTGAAGCTGCAATTGAAGGAAAATCTGGAGATTTTTATGGAGGTTGGGGGTTTTTTTTTGTTCGGAAATATCTAGCCGAATCCTTGCAAGAAGGAGACAATGAAGATCCGTTTAAAGGTTTCGAGGAAAGTGTTAACGGCACCTATATTTCTCCTGGAAATGTTTCTGATAAATTGATGGTTTATGATCTAAACCGAATCTTTGATGATCCCACTAAAGGTCGGGAATGTAATATACCAGATGGGGTTAATTACAAATCTATTACCCTCCATAAGGTAATAGTAGGAGGAAATTCTGATGATCCCGAAGATATGAAAGCCTATCCTGGCTGTATCTTGATTAATGTTCCCAAATTTAAAGTTCACGCAATTACATTGTTTACCAATGTTATAAAAAATCTGGGAATCGGTCTTTATCCTATGCAATATGCGAGTAAGGGTGATTATAAATGGGATTACTCCGCGCCTTGGGAAACTACAATAGTTGGAATGAAAGCTGGAATTCCTCATCAAGTATGGGTTCCTGATATAGACCATGAAACTGTCCTACCCAAACAAGATGCTGATGGTAATTATATCGTGAATAAGACTGGAGGCATTGAAGCTACAATGATTGATATTATTAACGCAACCTTAAAAAATGATATTTTTATGGTCCATGTGGTTGACGGAATTGAAGCAATTAATATGGATCATCAAGGAAGGGGTGTAAAAGCAAGAGAAGGTATGGTATTTGCCGGTCTGGATTGTGTTGCTACTGATCTACTGTCTGCTCGTTATATGTTTTCTAATGTCCCGATGAAAGAGGCTATTGAAGTTAAGCTGGAAGGAGGTTCTGCGGGAGGTTTCCCACAAAAAGTACCTCTAGCGAAATGGGATGGAAAAAACATTATAACTGAATCTGGATATGATTGTCCATTGGCTCGGGATAGTTGCCTTAAACGTGCGGAGAAGAGAGGTTTAGGCCAAATGAACTACTATGTCTATGGGTATGATGCAATAACTGAATCCCCAATTATCTCTTTAGAAGGGCACTTGGGTACCGTGAAAAATGATACGTTCTCGGATGTAATTACAGAAACTCTATTTTATGACACTTATAAGGTACTCTGGGATTTACAACGCACTGCATTCAGCTATTTAGCAGCTGTGGATGAGTTAGAAGGAACGAACCTTAAAGAAGAATTTTTACAGAATTATGATGAGAATGGAGATGGTATAGTCTCTTATGAGGAATTTGGTAAAACCGGGACAATTAGTGTATATATCTATGCTGCAGCAAACTACGTATCAGCAATGGGCAGAGAAGAATTGGGATATCTGAAAGGATATTATGAAATGATTGCTACTATGTTCAAAAATAGTGATAAGGAATATAATTTGGGCAAACATGATGTAATGAAAGAATTTTTCCTCATGACTGCTGTCAATGCAGCTTTTACCATCTCACAACTAAACATACAAATGAAGGATTTTTTCATTCCTAATATCAAATGTGGTAAAGGTAATTGGCCAAGCCTTAAGTTTGCTCAATTTTTTCAAAAAAATGTTCTATTATATGGACAAAGCTTTCCATTCCTAATCACGTATCCGAGCCTTTTTGGTAATGCGCTATTTTATGCTGATCTGACTCAAAATGGAGGTCAATACGCAGGAGAGTTACGTTCTCATCCTGATGAACAGGCCATTAATAAATATATTTCAGATGTAAGAAGTGAAAAGATTAAACCTCTGGATTTTGTGGTATATGTTCCTGAGGGATTTAATCTATTAGCTGGTAAAGCAATCCCAAACGTAGAGGTAACAGATGATCCAGAAAAAATATTTACAGCAAGTTTTCAAAATGGGGAAGAAATCTGGCCTTTACCTCAGGAATTAATAACTATGTAATTTTATATATTTTCTTTTTTACTACTTTTTCAGAATTTTTTAAACTGAAAAGATTTATCAGAGTGTTTGAAGATCATTTTGATATAAGAATACGACATTAAAAATGGAAAGTTTAGAATTACTGCTAGGATTATTCTTTTCATCCGAAAATAATATCATATTTGAACATATTGAAGTATCAAGAAAAATATTAAAGGAAAAAAAACAACAAATAAAGGTATTACCTATGCGTTTTCTTGGACCTTTATTTATGACCTTAGCTTACGATGCTGAAAAAAAATGGAATATTAATTTTATTGAATCGACATTATCTTCAAACGAAGGATGTATGATCCAGAAAAGTTTTATGCAATCGTTTCTGTGTATTATTTCTTCAGTTGAAGTAGAAAGTTCTATGACTTATCTCTTTGCTTTTATAGGATCTCCATATACAGAAGACCCTAAAATACTATATGAAAAAATGAATAAGTACATTCATCAAAGTATCATTCAAGGAAAATATGTCAACCAAAAGATTCATGGGGTCGAATTTAATTATAATACTTTCATAAGTGGAGAGCTCCGAAGAGGGGTAAATCTACTCAAACATTCATTAGGAGCACCAAGAAAGATGTATTGGGAAAAAAAAAAAAGTAAATATTTTTCAGTGGGATTAATAGCGAGAAGAAAATATGGAGATGATGTTGAATCCAACTTATATACATTTGATCCTGACGATCCATTGAGAACTAGTCTATTACACGATATACCTTCCTATTATTTGATGGCTATATTACCAGATTACTTCGAAATACGTATACTTGAAACTTTGCAGTTATTCGAAAAAAAAGATATCTATCCTAATATTAGAACGATAAAATTAAGTAGTTCTGATCTTGAGGTTCTATATATAGAAGAATTTATTGTTGAGAACCAAAATCGAAGGAGCTATGGATTAATATTAGTTCCTAGCCGCGAAGAATTAGAAGAGTGTTATGAAATTTCATTTTTTAAAAAGAAATTAAGGTTAATTTTAGATGAGCATAAGAATTTTGAAGAGACAATAATTGAGATAAATTCAAGAATTAATCCATTCGAGAAGTGGAATACTAATACCAGTGAAAGCCTTGGCAAGATTAAAGATTTATTGGATAATTAAAAATAATAAAGGAAAATTTGAGGGAAGATTTTTTGGAAAAAATCAAATTCAAACAAGTATTTAAACTTGATGATGATAGACTATTAAGGAATTATGAAAGAATAAATCGTATGTTTAAGAATTCTGAATATAAAGAGATTCTAGCCAAGTTCCTAATAAATCAATCAATAGGACTTTCTCCCGAACGAATAATAGATATACTGAATTATTATAAACTTAAATTGTGTAATGATAGATCTTTGTTAGAATTTGCATTTGAATGGGTTCGAGCTAACAAAATTCGATTTGATTATAAGAAATTCATCAATTTAGCGAAATATGAGGACCTTAATAGTGCAATTGATGATACAATCTTTCATATCTTTTTAGATTATGATGAGTACATTAGAAACTTTTTCATAAAAGCCATAAGTGAAATCGAAATTTGTGCTTTATATGAGATATTTTTTAATCCTAATCAAGTAGATTCTATCAATTTGGATACTTTGTTAAGTAAACATGAGGCAAGGGTTCACACGATTTCTAAAAGTAATACTAATATATTTACCTTACGAGAGGGTATAAAATCGATGATTAAGAAAGATTATAGTGAATTTCATGTCTCAAAAGTTCAAATTAAAAATGGACGACAAAAATCTAGCATTAAACCTTCATCTATTAGAACAAATTTCGATGGAACCATGTTAGAAAGATTAATCAAGTCTTATTGTTTTAATAAACGGAAAATAGTCGAAAGAGAACTTGAAAACTCAATTTCTAGTTTTTTATCTTCTTTTCTTAGATTTGGACGAATCTACAAATATGAAGATTTTAAAGGTAATTTAGAACAAAGTTTAACAGATAGTCTAATTGCAGGATTACAGGAAAGTCAAAAGTTACATTCAATGAACAATCTTATTTCTGATAACTTCTGTGATTTTGAGATAACCCTAAACACTCAAAAATTGGATGGTTCAGCTTGGATTAAGGATTTAACTCCTATTTTGAAAGAAATTGTAACAAAATTCATTGATACCTTGTGAAGTCCAATCTTTCTGAATTAATTCTAATAAGAATTTGTCCCGAAACTTTTAGTGAGTAAATATTTGATCTATAATAGTTCCAAGTAAGGGTAAATTATCTATACTTAATTCTTGGGAGACTTTTATAGCATTATTCAATTTTTCCCAGATTTCTGATTCATTCTTGATAGATTCTGAAAATTTATTTAGTTTCTTTAATGCTGGATATGACTGTCCCTTACTAACATAGCAAGTAATAAAAGGTTCAACCAGTTTTATTAATATGAAGTTATCCCCGATTTTAATACGATCTATAGTCTTTGAGAAAACTTCAGAACTAAATGTATTAAAAGCCGATATAAACGAGCTAAAAAGATCTCTGTGATCAAAATTTTTCCTGAAACTATAGTTGAAACATGCATTTCCGCCTTTAGCCATGATTATAAGAAGGATAGGATCCTCATCACTCAATTCTGGAGGCTCCATCATTTTTTTACCCATCATATGATCTAAAGTTTTGTCTATTTCAAGAATATCTAATCGTTCGGATAAAGGAATTCTAGATAAGGATTCGAGTTGTTTTAAAAGTTTATCATGTTCATTAGAAATTGTCCTTGCTAAGAGATGAAGTCCATGCTCTTCAGCGATACGCTCTGATTTGGTAAATAACTGTCTTGCATCTCCCATATTTAGTTTGATTGATGCCAATTTGCCTTGCAAGAGGTGAGTTTCTGCTAACAAACGATAATGGTTTTGAGCTTCACCAAAATCCAATAATTTATTAATTAATAAGTTAATTTCAGGCAAAACCTCTTGATCATTGTATATTTGCAATTCAAATAATAGGATATCGCATAGGTGAAGAAGGGCACGTTCCATGAATTCCCAATCGATAATTTCCTCATTTACAACCTGCTGAAGTATTTCTTTGGATTTTAATATATCGAGAGAATCTGCACTCATTTTTAATAGTAATGCTTTATTAACACGGCAGGCTACATCAGACCGTTTATCTTGAAGTTGTTCATTAATTTGCTCCATTTGCAATAAATACTGCTGAGCTTGTTTAAGGGAATTAGCATCTATAGAAACAGTAAAAAGAGAGTCTAAACCGCCTATCAACCTTAATTTATTCTCCTCCTTTTCCCAGATCAAAAGACTCTGTTCTAGGGCATCTTTGGCTAGATCTACCTCTCCCATTTGTCGATATATCAATGCTGAATTGTTAAGGCATTGTGCAATATAAATATTATTACCCATTTCTTCGGCAATCTCACAACTCTGTTTAGTATAATCCAAAGCAAGTTTTAACTCTCCTATTGCACCATTTAACCCTCCAAGGTCTTTTAACGTCATCCAATCATCACGTTTGCGGAAAGTTCTCTGAACTCTCAAACACCGTTCCAGATAATCTAAAGCCCGATCGAAATTACCAGCTATAGCATAATACATACTGGTTTGTTGTAAAGCTAGCGCGATTTCTCTTTTGTTATTATGTTCCTCTGATAATGCTAAACTGGTTTCTCCATATTCTATAGCTTTATCTAAATTAAACTCCTTATACAGAACTAACAAACCATTGATTAATTTCAAAAGAGCCTGTTTTCTGGCAATCTCTGATTGGGGCTCTAGGGTAAGATCCTTAAGCAAATCCTCCCCTCTTGAAATTATTTGTTGAACTAAATCAAGATTTTTTAACTCCAATAAAGCCCATGCTTTAGAAATAAAACTATCGATTAAATATGATTGATTTCCTAATTCTTCACTTTTGTTACATGCATTTTCGGCAAATTTAAGTGCTTCTGTATATTCACCAAGTTCAAAATACACATTACTCTTGACTAAATGACAACTAAATTGGTCTTCTAAGTTCAGATCTTCAGTTTGTTCGAGATCTGCTAAAGAATCAAGAGCTTCAAAATAAAAACCTTCGATAAAAAGTTGGTTTATACCTTGAATTTTTCCATTAATCAACTCCGACATTGGATCAAAATTATAGATTTTTTTAAAGTTAAATAAAATGAAGTAGGATTTCTTTAAATTCTTTTTTTAATTATTGATTAAAAGTTGAAATACTGAGACAAAGTATAAAAAATAAAGAATTTTGAATTAGAGACTAGTTTTTACATTTTTGTGTAAAAAAGTTAACTTTATAAATTCCCGTGATCATATTTGATCAGCAATCCAACATAATTGATTTTTTTAAAAAAAATTTTATAATTTGTGTAAAAAATCAATAGAATTACTAGTTCTTTTATTAAAGAATTATCTTTTAGGAGGTAAAAAAAAATTGTTAAATATTAAGAAGACTGAAATCAAACTGATGAAAAAGAGTACTTTTGTAATAGTTTTGGTAACGATTGCTACGATGTTCATTATAATGCCGATTAATGTAAGGGCACAACAAACAAGTATAACAATTTATGCAGATTATACACTAACAGGAGATATCATTTTTGATCCTGGACATGGTTTTATAATTGGAGCAGATGGTATCACGCTTGATGGTAATGGGTATAACATTTCAGGCGATGGTGGAAGCGGAGTTCTGTGTGGTTCACGCACCTATGTTACGATAAAAAATCTTACAGTTGATGGGTTTCACGATGGAATTTCAGTTCATGGTGGACACGATAATTCAATCACGGGAAATTTTATAGTAGATAACACTATAGGAATAATGATTTCTTCATCAAATAATTATGTGACAAATAATATCATCAAACTTAATGACTGGGGTGTTTTAGTGAACAGTAGTGACAACTATATTTACCGAAATCTTTTGATAAATAATGTTAATCAGATTTGGGATATGCTTCTTTTAGATCCCTTTTCCCAGAATTATTGGTATGATTCTACTGACGAAATAGGAAATTTCTGGAGTAATTACTTTGGACTAGATGATGGAAGTGGTAGTGGTAAACATGCGATTGCTGGAGATGACATAGGTGACACTGAACTACCACATGAAAGTGTTGATGAATATCCCCTTTTAGATCCCTCAATTCCGGAGATATATGGTCCACTTCCTTATGCTGATTGGTGGATGTGGGGACGGGGTGGTTCTTCTGCAGATGTAAGCCTTATAGCACCTAATGGGGATGAAGTCAGTGAATTTGTTAATACGATTGGCATAAATGCAGATTGGGCACCAAACCCAGATTATGATCCTGGAGAAGCTCATGCGATGGTCATGGTAAGTCTCAATCCCTATGATCCTAATCCTGAATATGAAGGGGAATGGACTCTCCAACTAACAGCAGTTGGGGGGACCTTGCATAGTGGCTTCTTGGCGGTCAGTTGGGAGGGGAATAAAGATATTATAACCGAAATTGAAGCGGAATTAGACGATCAAGACACCTTATCAGGGGGAATCGTTTTTAAGAGTTGGGCTGAACCTGGTGGTAGTGCCGATGTGGGGAAGGGTGACACTGAACAAAGGGATTTTGGTGCCCCCACAATCCATGTATCCCAACCAATGCCTTCTCAACAAATCGATAGCTCTAGCGTCTATGTGGAAGGTACAGTAAAAGACGATATTAGTGAACCAACTTTAAAAATCAACGATGTAACAGTAACTTTGACAGATACTCCTGATGAACCTGACCCATTAAATATGACTTTCAGTACCCTTGTAGACCTCGACTGGGGTGAAAATGAAATAAAAATTGAAGCTACAGATGGACTAAACTCCATAACGGTATGGAGGACTGTTTATAGAATGGATCTTAGTGCCCCCATAGTTATCGTGACTTATCCTGTAGATTCTCAACATATCTATAGCGATAGCGTCGTTGTAGAAGGCATAGCTACTGACAATGTTGATGTAGAGTCTCTAACAGTAAATGATGATACTGTAACCCTTATCTCAACCGGAAATCCAAATGACCCAATAGAGGTTTCTTTCAGTAAATCTGTTAACCTCGAATGGGGTGAAAATGTAATAATAATTGAGGCTACAGATGGAGTGAACCTCATAATGGTTTGGACGGCTGTTATTAGAGCTTTTACGCCATTGATCACATCCATTGATGGACCAGTGTATCCTATTGCTATAAACACCGATTTTGGAATTTCAGGTAATTTCATTGATTCAAGTACTGGAGACACACATTCTGCCACATGGGATTGGGATGATGGCAAAACACCCACAGAAGGTATTGTAGATCAAGATGAACATATAGTTACAGGTTCCTATAACTACGATGAACCTGGTGTATACTCAGTAACTCTCACTGTTGAAGATTCCACTGGGGAGAGTGATACATTCACTTGGTCTCAATACATTGTCATTTACAACCCTTCGGGTTATTTTGTTACTGGTGGTGGCTGGATAGACTCACCTCTCAATGCTTATCAAGCAGATCCTGATTTAACCGGTAAAGCAAACTTTGGTTTCGTAGCTAAATATAAAAAAGGCTCTAATGAACCAACAGGAAATACAGAATTCCAGTTCCGCGCAGCAGATTTAAATTTCCACTCAGATAATTATGAATGGTTGGTAATTGCAGGATCAAGAGCTATATTTAAGGGTAGTGGAACCATTAATGGTGAAGGCTCGTATAAGTTCTTAATTACAGCAATTGACGGAGCAATCACTAATGATGGAACTGATAAGTTCAGAATAAAGATATGGGAAGAAGTGAACGGTGCAGAAAATATAATATACGATAACAAACAAGAATCAGCTATCAGTGGTGGGAGTATAACCATACATATAAAAGGCAAATAAATAATAATTTTTTCTTTTAATTTCAAATCATTAAATCATTGAAACAATGAAAATAATGAACTAGCTATTTTAATTTTTTAACTGCTCAATTAAAAATTTAAACTTAGACTTCAACTTTTTTAAAGAAAAGGAGATTAAAATTCATATGTTTGATGATATAAAAATTAAGGATGGAAAATTATTTGGGGGTTGGCGAGCCCCAGAAAATCTTGCTAGAGCAAGTACGACATCAATTCATGACGATGATGTAGCTAAAAGTGTCGGTATGCGTGGTGGTACGATTCAAGGAACGATTCACTTAAGCATGTTCGCACCCTTAGCACAGCAAATATTTGGGGACCGTTGGTTTGAACAGGGATCAGTAAGTATGTATTATACGTTTGCGACGGTTGATAAAGAAGAAGTAAGAGCTATTATTGAATTGCCACCCAATTCAACAGAGGAGATGCTACCGGTGGCCATGGACGATGTACAAGTCAAAGCGTGGGCTGAATTGAAGAATGGACAACAAATAATGACGGGAACAGTCTCAAT
>JBHLLU010000174.1:0-2508 GCA_048938895.1 Promethearchaeota archaeon | reverse complement strand
CCACTTCCGATGAAGAGTCCAAATAATCCAAAATGCGGATCCGTAATATCCCAAAAACTATAAGGGCGGTGACGCGAAAATGCAACTTCTAAAGTCACCATCCAGATAATGGTACAAATTATGGTCACAATTGAGGCACTTAATGATGCAATCTCTGTCGTTCGGTTATCTACAATACTTCTTTTATAACTAACTACCGAAATAAATAATACAATAACACAAATAAATACTAACACCGAGTAAATGATAGAGGGATAAAGAACATCTGGATCTTCTATAAAAACGATTTCTATCGGAAACCCGGAAAAAACACCGATTGTAAGATCCCACATCCAAAAATAGATCGAACCACTATGATCTGAAATATATATCATTGGTGTAAGAAAACCAATAAGTGTCAAAATGGCTCCGACAAGTGGAATAGCCCATACATATTTTGATCTCGTTTGATAAGTCATGAAATAAATTTGCCTTTTATTGGTTGTATATAATAGTTCATCTTTTTGTTTTAAACATTTTTAAAGAAAAATTAAACTTTCTAGAAATGGATGTAATCTAAAAATTTATGTCTCATCATAGTTTGACATATAAATTATCTGCTGTCTTATAAATCCATCAATCTAAGAAATGAATCTAAATATTTTCAAAAAAAATGGGTTAAAAAATTGCCATTAAAATAATAAATAGTACAACTCCTTAATACAACGGGGTAAAAATTTGATATTGAAACCAGATTATATGTTTACAAAGCACGGTTTTGTGAAATTCTAAACTCATTGAAGGTTTCTTTATAATTTTCAGAACTTCTAAAAAAATCAAAAACAAATTAGACAGAGTAAATAAAAAGTAAATTAGATTATTATTACCTGCGAAACAGGTGCTCCTTTTCCAAGCTTTTAAGCTTTTTTTGGCCGTTTTAACTCGCACATGGGACAGCTCACCACTTTATTGTCCACCTACAAGGTGGTTAAATAATTAATTAAGATATCCAAATTTCATATGTAATATCAGTTCTTAGATTTATAATTATATTGACCTTTTCTTTATACAGAGAAAATATACTCAAAAAATCCCAAAAGCTTATCCCTTTTTTATGATAAAGGGAGAATTCTACCCATCCACTCCCATTTCTCCATATTAGGCCGAAAAATTTGCTACTCTACTCAAGGTTATGCCTTGAGTAGAAAATTGAAAAATCTGGGCTATGAAAAGAACATAAGCACCACTCTCAATGCTCTAAAGGTACAAAAAATCCAAGCAGATGGATATTTTTTTCGATTTTATTGATTCCTTCTAGTTTAAAATTTCATTTATTTATAAAAAGATTAAAAACGAATGAAGGATTTTCACCTTTTTCATTATTTTATTATATGGCTTTCACCAATGTTTTTTTATAACTTGATACTAACCAATTGTAATGCTTGAGTTAATGATTACGTTGGATGAGAAGAAACCTTATTAAATAATGTATTTTTCTTCACCAAGTTTACAATAAAATCAGACTCTAAATTCAGTATAATTAAAAAAAATTTTTCCGTAGTCTTTTCCTCCCACTTTAACTTGACATAGAAGAGTATCACTTTATTGCTAACTATAATTCTGATAACCAACTTTCTATTAAAGGCATCTTTTTAATTAGGAAACTATTTATAATAAAGAAACCAATCCAAGAGAAGAAACTCAAGTAGAATCCTACTGATGGAAAAAACAGATTACCAAAATGAGGAAAAACAAAAAAGAAATTAATACTAATGATAGCAATACCTATATATCCATAAATCATAGCTTTTCTCACTTGAAGACTACTTAAATAAATACTTGAAATTAGAATCAAGGGTATTCCTTCTATCCCTCCAATTGTTAAAACATGAACCCCTGGATATCCTTCCAAAGGTTTATCCCCAGGTAAATACATAAAAGGATATAAAATTGAGACGAAAAATATTATAATTAAAAACAGATATAGAATTCGCAACTTCTTAAAGTGGGAATAAACATGTTTATCTTTATCGTTCCTTAAGATGATTTTCAAAGTATGGATGGATTCATCTTTAAATCTAATTAAAACTACATTGATTATACAAAATCCAATCCAAGCAAAATAACTCAAATAAAACCATAAAGAAGGAGTGTAGGGTAAAAAATAGCTTATAAAGAGAAATGAAAATAGGTTCAATCCTATAGAAATACAACCAATTATACCTAACAAAACGGATATTCTAAATTTTAAATGTATATTTAATATGACAGATATTAACATCAAACCTATTCCCAAAATTCCTGTTATTATCAATAGGCTTTCTTCTGAAGTTCTATAATACTTAGATTGAAAAGAATAGGATGTATCAGGAAATATTACTGACATTATGAAAATAATTACTAGAAGAAGATAGAATGCAAGAATTGTTTTAATAGGGTTTGGATATTTATATTTCATTGTTGGAAATATAAATTATCTGATGTCTTATAAATTCGTCAATTTGAGAATTGAATATGAAATGATAATTT
>JBHLLU010000173.1:0-2514 GCA_048938895.1 Promethearchaeota archaeon | reverse complement strand
GCCAGAATTTTTACTTCCACTAATAATATAGTTTCCATCACCAGAAACTGCTACTGCCTGGACTTTGTATCCTGTTTGAGAATACCATAATAAAGGAGAACTGGTATCTGAAGAAATTTCCAACGTTTCTATTGATTTATTATCAAATTCATAAGATTTCTGATTATATTCTCTATTCCATTCTGATCGAAATGAAAATCTAATGTAATTAACAGAAAAAAAAATAACAATCAAAATTATTAATAGTATAAGCTTTTTTTGTCTTAAAATCATTCATCCCTCGTTTCTAATTATCAATTCAATTTTAGATTTCTAATGGATTTCTAATTAATGATTTGGAGACTACAAATGGAATTAGATCATACATGATAGTGTTGAATTCCTGTGTTAAAAAATGTTAATACTGTTTTTATCTTTTATGATCATTTATGTCAATTGTCAATAAAAAAGTTATCATTCCCTGATAACTCTGTACAAGGGCATGAGAGAAAATTTTAAAAATTGATTAAACTAGAACCATGAAGGGGGATTAAAATTTGCAAGATCATAAAAGATTCTACTTTTTGTCATTTCAGTTGAACACATATAATTCTGAGCCCAGAATCCCCGTTGGAAAATGTTAAAATTATAATTTTGGCATGATAGTTCTCCTAGCCATAAATTTATTATACCTCTCCATTCCTCATCATTCAATCGATGATAATCAGACAAGTTAAATTCATAAAAAGAAAAGACTGGTCCAACAACCATCATTTCTCCACCATTCCAATCGGGAACAATCGCAATGATATGTTCAAAAAGACCGACAGCTGTATGAAAGACTTCTTGATAATTAGTATCGGTATGAATATCCGCAACTAAGGATACTCGTGAATTTGGAAAGGATTCCGGTTTAGTATAATCAACATCTAATACCATAAGAATCTCAGGCAACCATCCTTCGAAAAATGGTCCACCGCTTACACAACGTTCCTCTCCATAAGCATTTTTAATAAACTCCTTACTTTCCTCGCTTAAAGGCTGTCCTGATAGCTCTTCATTAGAAATTTCTGCTAGCTTCACAGTTGCATTATTAAAGTTATCTATTGAGCTTAGTTCATTAAACTCTTCTGAAGAAATATCAAACCCAAGATCTTCAAATTTAGTTAAAGCTGATTTAAATGATGTACTTAAATTTGCAATAGCACTGTAAAATACAGGGTAGGGTTCGACATACCCAAATGGAGTTGAACATATGGTAGATGTTGTGGATCTACGGGTGTATAGAATATTATCATGTCTTAATTGAGTCCATGATCCTAAAATTGTAGTGAGCTTTTCATCAAGCCAATGGGTTGAATTCATAAATTTAGGAATAGTAGCTGATTTGTGTTCTATCGGTTGGTTTTTTGAAATTTCTTCTAAACATTCAATCCACTTCCAGTGAATTGTTTCTTTTTGATTTCCACTAATATTCGCAATCTCTTGTTGCATATTTATAACTGCTTGACGATGAGATGGGTATTTTTCAAATTGATAAGAAAGTAACTCAAAAGCTCTTGAGGAGTTTAAGCAGGTTGCTGGAAAATCTAAACTGACTGGTAAGGTTCTATAAGGGTTAATTTCTTGCACGAAGGGCCAAACAACATGATTTAAAGCATGACTATCCAAAGTTAATCGTTCACCCAGCACACCAAAAGTTTTTGGAGAATCTTGATATCCTGGTTGTATAGCATCTATAATAAATGGTGATAAAGGCGCTGGAATAGATTCATTATTTAAGATATTGGTTTGAATTTGAGAAATTAAGGAACTATTAAGATCATCTAAACTCCAAGAGTTGTTAATCAATTTTTTGCATTCATAATCCAGATGTAAAACATTTATTAAATTCGGCTGACCAACTAAAGTGTTTAAAAAAGAATTTAAAAAACTCCATATGTTTAAACCCGCATACATTCCATTATTGATAGAGATATTTACGGATTTTAACAGATATGTTACTTCAACAGCAGATTGAATCATCTCTTCAGGTTGGGTATCCATATCTACTATTCCACTGTAATTATCAAAGAAAAAAGGAACTCGAGATAACCATTTATACATTCGGAAATAATTTTCTAATTTAATAGAATTTGTATAGTGTCCTCTTGGTTTATATTCAGTAAAGTCATCTATAAATCTTTTAGTTAAGTTAGAATTAAAAGAAACTTTTGCAGCATCTATTGACAATTCGTTGTATACCGCTTCCATTATCTTTTGCTCTGCGTTTAATAGTTCCCCTTCGACATTACCTTCATAGGTAGAGTTAATTAAATTTCCTGCAATCATCAAGTAAAGAATTGTTGAATTTTGAATTATATGTATCATGGGGGATGACAAGGCTTCGGTTATTATTCCATTAAAAAGCGATTGGAAGAGGGGGATTAGTATTCTCTCTTCAAAATCTTCTAATAAATGGTCATATATCAAGTGCCAAACTTGCAGAATTGCGTCAGTTGTTATAAGAATAGGTAAATCCTCTTCCCAGTAATA
>JBHLLU010000105.1:0-8889 GCA_048938895.1 Promethearchaeota archaeon | reverse complement strand
ACAATTACTCATAATGTTGTTGATAATACTAGTCATTATATTAAAACTGTAGTTGTAAAAGTTAATGGAAGTACAGTATTGACCCAACCTTATACGAGTCAACCAACCAAGGGCACATTCACATATATTTATGCAAACGTTACCGCAAATGAAGGTGCAACAATTCAAGTGACTGCTACATGTAGTATTACGGGAAGTATTACTAGAACACTAACTGTAGATGAGGGTACATCTACTACAAATGGGGGAAATGATCAGAATATCCCAGGATACTATGGAATCTTGATAGTTGTTGGAATTTCTCTATTTATAGTCTTTAGAGCACAAAAGAAAAGGATAAAAGGTGCTTAGATAAATGGTTTTATCTGATCTCCTTCAATTCCCTCATTTTATAATAATAATCATTGGTATTATGCATTTAACTATTGCCATAATTCTTGTAATTGTCCATAAACCAAAAAATTGGTATTCATTACATGTATTCTTTGCCACTTCCGGAATTGAACTTATAGTGATTGGTGTGGGAATTTTAATTGACTTAACTTTAACTTTACCTCACGCAATTCTAGGTCTAACAGTTATTTTTATATTAGTTTCTGAGATTGTTGGTGGAATTATTGCGAGAAAATTGAAAAAAAGAGAAATTCGTCTAATACATATCTGGGTAGGGCGAATCTTGTATATCTCAATATTTGTTGTTGTAATTCTGGGAATAAGTTATTTTATCTAATTTAATCTAATTTTTTATACCAAGTTATTTTAAAGCTAATATTTTTTAGAATTCAATATCTTGTCCTATATTCTCTTTTAATGCACGATCATATACTAATTTTGCAACCGCAACATCTTGAGCGCTAATTCCGACCGATTTGAAAACCGTAATATCTTTATCCGTAGTCCGTCCTGGTTTTCTTCCCGTTATTATTTCCCCTAATGAAATTATATCATCTTCTTTTATAATTCCCTCATTTATCGGAATAATATAATCTCCTGCTTCAGCTAAACATGCTTCTTTCAATCCTGCTGCTAATAATGATGCTCTTTTTATTGTCATCGAATCGAGTTCTCGAGCTGCCGGTGCATGCGCTCCTATCGAAGATATATGCGTCCCTTCAACTACTTTTTCTCCTGAAAACAGAGGCGAAGTACTTGTAGTTGCTGCAACGATAATATCTGTATTTTCTAACAATTCATCTCCCTTCTCAACAATCTCAACATCGATCCCCCATTCTTTCTCGATCTCTCTTTTAAATTCATTGGTGGCATTTTTATTAGGATCGAAGACCATACATCTTTCGAGGTTTTGATTTAATCCCCAATAAACACCTCCTACCTGCTTTTTTGCTTGAACTCCCGCACTATAGATTCCCAAAATTTTGCTATCTTTTCTTGCCAGATACTTAACTGATACCCCAGTCGCCGCTCCCGTTCTCATTGCAGTTATTAAACTCCCATCCATAATTCCCACAATATCTCCTGTATTTATATCTTGAACCATGATTTTTGCTAAAACCGTAGGCATGTTATACTTTTCAGGATTTTGTTTGTAGACAGAAACAACTTTTGTAGCAAGAGCATTCATCTCTCCCCCAATTATCCCTGGCATTATTAATGTTAATCCTGGAGCGGGATCTGTTATAGCTATTCTCTGTGGAACTATTGCATTTCCTAATGTTAGTTGCTTATATGCCTCCTCGACATAGTTCAGAGCATCTTGCATATTTAATAATTCTTTTACATTCTCTAATGTTAAAATTCGTACCATTTTAAAGTACCACTCCTTTAGATCAATTTTTAATTTAATCTACCTAAATTACAAACATTTAAATATACAAATGCATATATATTTTTACAGTAAAAAAACATTTTACCGTAAAAATAATAAAATGATTTACATGAATAGAAATAAAATCTGTAATAAAGTTAAATCTTTCAAAATAATAACATGTCCTATTTGCGGATTTACTTTTAGGAGAGCAAGAAAAGAAAAAATAAGTTGCCCTATGTGCGGAACTTGGTTATTTGGATTTGATTTTAACAAATTTATAGATAAAACAAAATTTTTTCATAATGTTAGGTAAGGTGAAAAGATGGCAAAGAAAGAAGTAAAGAAGAAAAAACCAATTTTTGAGAAAGTTGGGATCGTATTTAGGAATCCCGTAAGAGCTGATATTATGAGGGAACTTTCTGTAAGTCCTCAAAGACCTAAAAGACTTGCTGATAATATTGGAATCCAAAAACAAAATATTAATTATCATTTAAATGCTTTAAAAAGAGGGGGATTAATTAGAACCCATACCGAGGAATTAGATGAGAAGGAAATCCCTAGAGAAAAAGGGACTCGAATCAATGGAGTAGAAGGTAGTGGAAAATTTAAGGTCAGCTATGGGGTTGAATTAACAAAGAATGGCAAAAATATTGTAAATCAATTTATAGATCCTCTCTATGAAGGAGAGAGTGAATCCAAGAAAGAAAATATTGAAAATAATAAAAAGGAGGTTGAATAGATTTGAAGAGTGAAAGCATACTGTTAGTTGAGAAAATATTTGAAGATCCTTTCAATACACTTAAATTAGGAAATCCTCAAGTTTATGATAATATGACTATTATCCCTCTCATTGTTCAAAATGATAAATTTATTGATTTTTTCAGCATTAAGGAAGCTGAAGAACTAGAATTAATTGAAATTAACGAAACTGATACAGTTAATCAATTAGAAGTTATAAACAAAAGTAATAAGCAGATACTGATACCTTTCGGAATGACAGTAAAAGGTGGTAAACAAGATAGAACTATTTGGGAACCAATTTTACTCCCAGCTGGGGGAAAACGAAATATTCTCAAACAAAATCCTGGAGAAGTTAATCAAAAATACAGAGTTCCCGCTAAATGCATAGAACAATCACGATGGCATTATAAAGGGAATCGTGGATTTAAATCTGCTAAAATGCGTCTTCATCCAAATGTTGCTTTTGAAGCGATATCTGTTAATGGTCAGAGTGGTGTATGGAATGAAATCCAATCTCATAGAGCTGAAATGAATTACGCAGGGAGTACTGCACCTACCCAAAGTTATCTTGAAATGACAAAAAGTTCTGAAAAAGAAATTAATAAAATTTGGAAAAACTTTGAAAATATCCAAAACCAATGTGGTATTGCAGTTTTTATTAACAGTGAATTCATTGGTATGGAATTTTATGCAAATCCTAATGCTTGGAAAACAATGAGTAAAGACATTTTAAGGGCCTTCTCAATTGAGTCTTTAAGATTTAAAAACCAATTTACTAAAGCTGAAAAGGTTGATTTTCACCTTGATTTTATCAATGTGTTGCTTAATATAGATTTTAATTTTAACACACGAAAGGGAGTTGGACTTGGAAATGTTGTAGAATTTAATTCTGATGACAATAAGTGGCGAGGAATTACGTTAGTTTATGACGGAATTATGGCACAGTTTTATTTAGTTTCAAAACGAGGAGGTTATCAAAATCAAAAGCAAATACGATCAAACCTACAATTCCAAACAGTCATTAATCAGAGATATATTTAAAAAGAAACTAATTATCTATTTTTTTTTATTTATTTAATTTTCTTTTCTCCAATTTTAAGGCAGCTCTCAATATCAAAAAGATTATCACCAATCCTATTAAAAATGGCATTAGAATTTGAAGCCATAATAATTCAATCGGCAACAGATAAGTGGGGGGCTCATGTTGTTCATTTGGTGGTATAGTTCTTAAGTAATAAGAAAATGCAGAAGTAATCCAAAGATAAGACCATCCTATAAATGTAGCAATCCCTAACCATTTAGCATGCTTATAAATAGTTGCTTTCTTAAAATATGACAGATAGGTCTTCCAGACAATTATTACAAGTATCACAAAATTAGGCCAAACATGAAAATTATAACTTAAATTTGTGCCCTCAAATGGAGGTTCCCCAAAAAAAATTCCACCAAAAAATCCAACCATTCCTGCAAATAATCCTAAAAAATATAATGTTGTTGCAAAACCCCCAAATGCTCGATGTGATCTGAACAAAATGTCATTAGTCTTCAAAAGAGCTTTTTTCCTCTTGAAATGAAACGCATATGCCCCTGTTGCTACTTGTACAGTTGCACATAAGCACCCAAGCATTGTAATAATTGTATTAAATTCTGCTACAGAATAAGTAAGTCCTGCCATTTAAACCAAGTAGTTTTATTCTTAAATTTTTAATTATTCATAATAAAAAACATTTACCCTTTTTTTTAATTAATTTGTTTGTTTTTATTTAGAAATCTCATATTTCAAATTAAATTTCTAATGCTAATAAAATTAATTACTTTTTTCTTTAATCCCGCTCCAATCTTCATTCAAATCTTTATTTTAAAAGATCAATACCTCAATTATCTACAATAGTCTTTTAAATACTTGATAAAAAATCTAATAAATATCAATCTAAACTAAAATTTTGTTACCATTTAGGAGTGATATATTTTGAAATTAAGAAAATATAACTTATTAGGGGTAATATTAGTACCAATATTTATATTAAGTACCTCCATTGGAGTTTCAGTTGCTACTGATAACGATGATGATGGTGTGGATGATGATTACGAAGATTCGGAGAAGAGAGACATTCAAATCGAAATTGATACGGGTCAAATCGAAATACAGTCAAAATTAAGACAGGGAAGTACTATCAATGAAATTGAAATGCAGGTTAAATACGATTCTGATGGTGTTGAAATTGAAGTTAGTTATGAATCAGAATATACTTCTGAGAACGAAACTGAATTTGAAATTGAATTCAGTGTTACTTTTCGTAAATTAATTGAATTTGTGGACCAAAATGCCAATGGAATATATGAACCATCTATCGATACAACAATAAAAGAAGTCGAATTGAATAGCTTTCATCCGGTTGAGTATAGTACATCTACTATTTCTGGTGATACAACATTACATTACCTATTCATAAATTCAACTGATGGTGTATTTGCTGCCCATGTCTTTGTAGTTGAGGAATTTACTATAGTAAATGAAACTTTAGTTACACCAACCGCTGCAAAAGTCGATATCGAGATCAATAACTTTAATTATACTAATTTAAATTCCCAATTAGCGCTGTACGTAAAATTGGAATCTGAAGCGGAATATGAAACTGAAGAGAAAACTGAAGATGAATCAGATGGATATGCCTCTCATGAAAGTGGAGTAGCTGTGAAGAATAATGCAAATCTAGGTTATTTTACATGGAATGAAAATGCAACTATTGATGGGGTTTCTAAAGAGGTATTATCAAGCACTATAGAAGTAGATGACGATGATGAATTTGAACAAAAGGTTTATCTGAACTATCCTCGGGGTAATCAGATTTACCATGACCCGAAAATTGGTATTTCCACGTTAACTGGTGCATCCCAGACGTTTCCAATAATGATAATAGGAAGCATTATAGGTGTTTTAGCTATAGCTGGAGTTGTTTTTGTTATCATCCGCAAGAGAAAATGAAATTATCAAAAATAAAAATATTTTTTTTTTAAATTACAATCAAAAAATTTTATAATATTTTAGAATTGAATTTTTATTGAGAATAAATTATGAAGAAGTGCTTTTACCTGATAGGGACTTTGTTATTGGTAACAATAATAATCTCAGTAAATGCAAATTCTGTTCTCGCCTCTGATAATGATGATGACGGCATTGATGACAAGATAGAAGAACTAAATTTCAGGGATATAGAAATTTCTTTTGATACAAATGAGACAGAAGTCGAATCAATGTTAAGATCTGGTAAAAAAATAGACGAGATTGCTATAAATGTGCTATATGATGAGGAAGGTGTATCAATTGAGGTTAGTTATGAGTCAGATTTTATATCTGAAGGAGGTGAAGATTTTGAAGTTGAATTTGGAGTATCCTTTCGAAAAATCATTGAATATGTTGATTTAAATAGTAATGATATTTATGACCCATTAATTGATAATTTGATTCAAGAACACGATTTAGATGCTTTTCAAGTCCCAACCTATGTTAAAGAACAACTAACTACACTAACTTCTCTACACCAATTAATTATCAACTCAAGTGATGGGATATTTACTCTACATATTTACATACCAGAAGAATTTTATTTACTAAATAATACCTTGATTACACCATCTAAACCAAAGATTGATATTGAGATAAATAATTTCGACTTTTTAAACAGCTCTTCACGATTGGCATTAGATATTAGATTAGAATCAGAAATATCCTATGAAGAGGATGATCTTACTGAAGATGAACAAAAAGGCTATGCCTCAAATGAAAGGGCTGTATCTACAACAAGTAACGATTTTACAGGTATTTTCTCATGGAATGAAAATGCCACTGTTGATGGAATTTTAAGTCAAGTGATAGCTAGCAGCTTAGAATCCGATGACAACGGTTCAGATGACCAAAGAATTTACCTAAATTATAAGCAAGGAGCAATTATTCAACATGACCCAAAGATAGGGATAGAAAGCATTTTGAGGTCCAAATTACTTACTAACCCTCCACTGAATATTATTTTTATTCTACTAATCATTGTAGTAGGGAGTGTGAGTGTGTCAGTCCCTGTTTACTATTACATACACGAACATAAACGATCTGCTTATCCAAAAAGAACTCATCGACCAGAAATCAAAGAAAAGAAAATATCTAGAACTGATTTATCTGAGCTAGAACATGCTGAGGTGACAGCACTTTCGGAGAAATTTTACAATGTAGTTAATCAGTTTGAATGGGATATAAATGAGAAGGAACAGTTTCTAAATGAAATGTTTTCCTTATCCCCAAAGGAGAGAGATAAAATTATTAATGAAATGATTGAAAAGTCAAATAAGAATTAAAAACAATTGCTAAATTAGTAAAAATTCAAATCTAAAATGACAGAACAGTTAGTAGAAAACGAAAAATTAGTGTTGCAAATAATTCGGGGGTATTTAAACAAAAATCGTACGTTAGATCCAGAATCTATTATCCCCTTTATCCAATCAAGACTAAGAGAAGCATCTATTTACCTTACTTTCTATGCAATTGAATTAATTCTACAATCTCTATTAAAGAAAAAGTTAATCGTGAAAGCTTCGAAATTAACTTATGATGATATTTTAACAAATGAAAAAAGAAAAAAAATATTCCATTTTATTATTAAAAATCCAGGAACACATTTCAATAGAATTACACATGAGCTAGAAATAAACAATCATGTTGTAGTTTGGCATTTAAATATGCTCCTTAAATTTAACTTTATAAAAAAAGAAATTCTTGATGATCATGAGGCATACTCAGCTCCTGACGTTGACATGAAGACCATTAGGTTATCTTATTACGTTTCGAAAAAAAAAAGTCAAGCAATTATTAATTACTTAAAACAAAATGATATTGGCATCTCAAAAACTAAACTTTCGGTTGATCTACAAATGCATATAAACACGATAAGCAAATATTTGAAGATTCTTGAGGAATACAAAGTAATAATAAAAGAATATCGTTCTAAGAAATCTCTCTACTTTCTAAATGATAAAATGCCTAAAGAGATTAGAGTTTTAGACTGAAATAAAGCTATCTATAGAAGTCATTGTCTCTTGTCATATGGTTTACGATCCAATCTAATAGATTCTCCTTGTTATCTGGCTTCCAACCTGACCAGGTATATAAAGGTTTATAGCCATGATCAACCATTAAATCTGGGATAGGTCCGAGTTTTTTCCCATTCCATATAACATCTGCTGTAAGAATTGTTCTACCGTCTGAATCTGCATTTTGTGGTATAGAAATTTTGATAGGTATCTCTCTAAAGTTTTTGGATTCTATAGAATAAAAATCATCATTATATTTTGCAGACCAATCGACTGGGAGATTAAGTCTGAATTCAAAGGTCGCCATTTTACCAGTATAATTCCGAACTAATAAGTTCGTATCAAAATTTTTGCCTGGTTTTGTAATTACCCTTATTGGTTTAAAAGAAATCCAATTCGGGTCGTATCCCATATTTGGATTATCCTGAGCAATGATTTCAGATAGGATAGGTTCATATTGAGACACAATTTCTTTATATTTTTTAAGCAGATCCTTATTTACTTTTATAATTCCTAAGTGACTGATTGCCAGATATTCTGGATTACATTCAAGTAAAATATCTGCGCATTTCATGTATCCCACGTTATTTCCCAATTTACAAAAGTTAATACTGTTTACATTGTTATGACGATCAGAAAACATTCGTGGCGAAACACTATCTCCTGTAAAAAATAAACTTTTTCCATCAATTACTGTAAATAACCCCATATGATATTCAGTCTGACCGGGAAAATGATAGACTTTGAACTTGTATTTATCCCACTCAAATATTTCTCCGTCTTTTAACACTCTATCTACATTAATTGAAGTTTCAGTAAGACAGCCTATACGATAATGAGTTGGATTTTCTAAGACATCTACAATATTTTCAAGAGCATATATTTTTAAGTCAAATTTCTGCTGTAAGAGAGAAAATCCTGCAGTATGATCATCATGATAATGAGTAGGGATAACAAAATCAATATTTTTTATATGGGAATCTTCTAATATTTTATTTAACATTGATTCAGTAAATCCAAAGAAACTACAACCAGCAAAATCGATAAGAATACAATTTTGATTGCTTCCTCTGATTATATATGGAGGACTAAAACCTCTATGAATAATATTCGGAAAAACTTCTTTAAGACTGACAGGAGGAATTCCGGGATCAATTGGAAGATCTGTTCTGAATGAATGTTCAATACTTGCCCATTCTGTACCCAGAATTGTTCTTGCATGCTCAAATCTGTTTACCAATATTTTAATATCCTGTTGTGGATCTTCAATAATATTTCCATGGGAGGGTAAGATAATA
>JBHLLU010000043.1:0-34183 GCA_048938895.1 Promethearchaeota archaeon | reverse complement strand
TTCCTCGATTGTTGGTAAATTCCTCTAAATCGCAATAATGTAAAAATTCCTATGAAAAGAATTATAAAAACAAAAATGTATTTGAGATATTTGCTAAAAAGTAAGAAAAATTCGTTAAATGCTATACACCAGTTCTCTAATCCGTTGATTACATCTTTTATTATATTTTCTGATGATTGAGCTATTAATTTGAAATCGAATATGAGGATACTTACCATTCCACATTAAGGTTAAAATACCTCTATTTAAAGTCTACAAATAATCAAGTAATTATCCCCTGCTTTTTGTTTTCTTTAAATATGTATTGTCAAAAATTGAATCATGTTAAAACTAAAGAAGTTAGGAACTAAATCTTATTTTAATGTAAACCACATTTCATTTGTATTTATTTATTTAGTGTATTCTTCGGTTTTTGTCTTTCTAAATAGCTATTTTCCAATCCTATTTTTTGATGTATTAAATATTAACCGAATTATTCTTGCATTCATTCAATTTTTAGCATATTCCGTTATATTACTACGTCCTGTTTTTGCTTCGATAACGGATAGATATAAACTCAATGGGTATCAACGAAAATATTATATTATCTTTTCAGGATATATATTGGCTCTGATATATATGTTAATGGGGTTAACCTATCAGAATATGATTATATTTGGAGTCCTATTACTATTAGTATTCTTATCCGGCACTATGTTAGATGTCTCTACAAAATCTCTTATTCTAGATATCTCTCCTACTGATGATGTTAAGAAAAAAGCTTTTTTCTTTGTTTTATGCGGCGATGCATTGGGTAGATTCTTCCCTTTTCTATTATATTCTACATTGATTAGTGACGTGTATTCTATTACTTCTTGGATGACTTTTTTCATTTTTAGTTATATGTTTTTATTTCCTCTTCTGGTTTTTTTACCATTTATTAATGAAAATGGTCGTTCTAAGTCAAATTCACAAATAGCTCATCCAGTTTGTACTAATTTGATTGAATCTGAAAACGAAATATTATATAAAAACCTAAAAACTGTCTATATTTTATTATGTATATTTACATTTTTTGCATTTAGTGACGCAATATTTACTTACCCTTTCTTTCCATGGTTATTAGGAAAATTTGGAATCAATAATTTTAAAATTTTTAATCTTTTTCTTATTTTTTACTTCCTTTTAAGCATAATGAGCTCTGGTATAGCGGCATTTCTAATAAAAAGAATAAAATCAAAGAAACTCATTTTTGTTCTCATGCCAATAGTGGGACTTGCATATATATTGTATACAATTGTACCATTTACGATTTTTGTTTTCCTATATTTCATTGGGTCATCTTTTGCGATTATAATAAATTTTAATATATCAATCCTCGTGATGAATTTTAAAAAAGGAAATAAATCACTGTATTTTCATGTTATCGCTACATTTAAGAATTTGAGTTTGTTCTTTTTTATTCCTTTAGGCACCATGTTGTCTAGTTTTTTCATGACTGAAATCTTAATCATTTTGGGTGCATTTTTGTTGAATCTTTCAATAATTCCATTGATTTATATCAAATATTAAATCCATAAAAAAATTTTTTAAGGAAACTATAGAGTATGAATCCGTATTGGATTCTAATAATCATTTAAGGGCAGACTTCTCCTCCATGTGGCATAATATTTAACCGCCAACCAATATTTTATTAGGAATTGATCCTATTCTACAAAATTATAAATTCCACGAATGTCAATATTTCACGATTCAAATAAGTCTAAGAAGTATAGAGTAGGAATCCATGATGGATTCTACTAACCATTTAAAGAAGAGTTTCACCTGCTCGTGGCATTACTTTTAACCCCCATCCCCTTTTTTAATGGGATGTTAAATATATTCTTTTAATTTATATATAAACTCCAAGAAAAAATTTCTTGTCTTGAATTAAAAAAATATAAGCTTGAATCTGGGATATAGAATTTTTGTGTATTTTTTATATATCAAATTAAATAAATTTACATGCCACACGGTGGAGAAGTCATGCCTGAAGATTTATGAGAATTCTTTATGAATTCCTCTCTAATTTCTTTTTAAAAAGGCGGCAATAACCTTCATTAAGATATAATTCTGAAGTAAAAATATAAATATATGGCTTGATTATTCAAAAGATATATGATCTTCTAATTTTAGTCAAAAATAATGCATTTTATCACTCATGCCTAACATAATAGATTCTAACATGATAATTAAGCTGTCAAAAGGAGAATTTACTAATCAAATTCAAAATATCTTAGAATTTTTAATATCTGATATTAGTGATTATTTAAGATTAAAACCAATTAACAAAAAAATTGTTTTCAACCTGCTATCAAATAAAATGGATGAGAACAAAATTAAAAATTCAATTCTTGATTGGGGAGTTAATCGATTATATAACAAAGATGTTCTTATTATAAATATCTATGAAATGGAAAAGTTTTATCTGCCCTTTATATTTCTTCGTGAAGCATTATATTGTTTTATCCCCACTGAAATAAAAAACAATAAAACTATAAAAATATTTATTAATCAAATTGTTGAAAATGAACTCGAGAAAGCTTCTGGATTCAAAAAATGGCATAATCTGATTAGAGACGTTATAGTTGATCGAGATTTCTTAATATCACAATTGGATCAATTGAAAAAATTTTTTAAAATGGAATCCCATGAAATTCATGAATCACCAATTCAATTCTTTTTTATGGATATACATGAAAATGCTACAGTTATGGGTGTTAGTAGCGTTTCAAGTTACTACAATGAAATTTTCGAGAAATATACAACCAAAACTTCAAAATCTCTTTATAATAAAGAAATAATTAAAACAATTATATTTCTACTTAAAATTTTTTATGAAAATAAAAATTATCTAAGTAGTACTGATTACCTTGGTTTATATAAGCATTTAAAAGAAACTAAGACCATTGAACCTTACTTGAGTTCAAGGAAATTTTATGAAAATTTGCAATGGATTAATAATTGTACATCAATAGCACCTAGTTATAATATAGTTTACACGACAATCGGGATATCCCCAGTTATATGTGAGTTAACTTTCAACCCTATTATACCAAAATTTAAAATAAAAAAATTATTGGGAAATTTCCCTTTCATGACTCATCCTCGAATAATCGAAAACAGTTTTGCCTGTAAAATAGTTATTAATTTGCATGCACCCTCAATATATTTGAAGGATATTCTAAGTTATTTAAATAAATTATATCTAAAAGGATATTTAATTTCTAAGAATTTTCTTCTATATAAAACGGTAAAGAATTCTCTTAACTTTAACTATTTTACAGATGAGATTTATTCCAAAACATTTGTTAACCCCTCAATCAAAGGTTATCGGAAAAACTATGAAATTGAACATCTAACAGAATTTCCCATTAATCCTTTAATATATCCTCTTTCAATCCTAGAGTACGTAATTCTCTTCCGAATACGTAACTTTTCAGTTACAGGCCTAACCTTTGACAAAAGAAGAGAGACCTTAAATGCTATTAAAGAAGAAGTTGAAAATGAATATCGAAAACAACAAGGTTATATAAATAGCTTTAAAAAAAATTTCACTAAATTATTTGAATCAAAACAGACCAAAAAAGAATTCCTAGAGTTCCTTGAGCAAAATCAGAAATTTGGCATTTTCGTTCTACTTGAGAAAATTAGTTCTATATTAAACCTTTCAGTCTCAATTGAAAAGATTTTAGGGGAGAATTTAAACTTCAATAATATTAATCAATTAGAATTACACATAAAAAAAAGTGGTACTATTAATTTATTAGAAGAAAATCTTATCTTAAGAGATAAATACGCTCATAAAGTCCTTTTTAATGACATTTTACCATTATCCTTCAAATCTGGTGAGTTATATAGAAAAGAAATTGAGAAAATTAAATTTTATCATGATATAATTAATTCATGTTTTAACCTAAAAATCCTTAGCTTAAAGGCAATAAAAATAATAATTGAAGATCGAAAAATATTAATGAAGATTCTAAGAAGAAAGGAAGAAATGAATAAAAGAGCATTCAAATCGTTTAAATCATACCAGATCACAAATGAAAAAATAGAATCTATAATTCATAAGTTCCTTTTTAATAATCCCCCAGTAATAGTTCCTATGCTTTTAAATACAATCATGACAAGTCAATTTGCCAAATTCTATCCTGAAATCTTTCTTTTGGAAAATAATGAAGTTCGAACGAAAGCTAATAATTTAAAATCCTATTTTCCAAGGTTATTCATACAAGAAGCAATTAACCAAGATACAAGTGAAAATATAATACACGTTATACCTTATTCTGTAAATATTCAAGAAAAGAGAGATTTTATTACAAGTATTCATAATTTATTTGGTGAAAATTTAATTGCTATTCGAAGGAACTACTGGAGGGGTTTAATAAGAATTTCTAATATATCAGCTAAAGATTTTTATGATTTTGAAAAGAGACAGTTTTTTCATACAAAAGAATTATTTGAACAATTTTTCAACTATACTCAGAACTTATTAGGTGATAAAGAATTGGGATTTCATAAAAATGTGAAAAAATATAGGAATTTTAAACTATTCTGGTCAGTAGAAAGCAGTATGAATCAATTAGTAAATAATGTAAGAAAAAGAGTTTCTCGTCAAATTAATATTTTTGACCAAAAGCTTTTAAATCAATTTATTGAATTCCGAAGTCAATTAGATTCTTATCTAATTAATGGAAGCAGATTTAATGATGCAAAACTAAGTAAGTTTTTTGCAACCTATATTAACTCAATAAATTTTATACCAGCATTGAGAAAATTCGGATACGCTCAATATTTTATGTATTTTCTTCCTCATAATTGGGATGATATTGATTTAAAATTACTTATACTTAATAGTTTTCAAACTATTAAGTATCCTGCTCAAATTGATCAAGAGCAACCAATACTAATTAAATATCTCTTTCCATATAGAAAGCCAAATAAATCATATTTAAACTGGTTACTAAAATCGAAAAAAGCAATAAGAGAGTATTGTTTCTTTTTTATTAAGAAATTTTTCGAAATAACTCACTTTAATCATAGTTTAAGCTTATCAGGATGGCAATACTCTTCAAACAGATTCAAAAATTATGTTCAAAATATCTTATTTAATCCTAACTATATTACTCCTGACCAAGATATAAGAGAATTTAATATAGAGCAATTTTCTACTATAGAAGAATTTGGTCTAGGGACTTCTGAATTTAAAGATTTAACTAAAATTTATAATTGGAGATCTATTGATATTAAATCTTATTTAGGGACAAATAACCATTCCATTATCAAAATTATTGAATCATTTATAAAGAAAGGATTAATTTTCCCGTATGTTAGTATGAAAAATCTAGATTTACAGGATAAGGTTACCTTAATTTTACCAAATGTAGAGACTGATAAAAAGAACCAGATTTTTATGATTTTTTGTTTTTTTAATATATGCCGTATTTATGAAATTGAAGGAGAATATTACTTTCATGGTTTTGAAAAGTCTAGGGCATTCGAAAGTGGCTTTATGATCGAAATTTGGTTCCCTAAATGCGAATTGGACGAGTTTTTTGATGTATTCGATCTTCTCTTTGAATATTTGGAAATAAAGCATTATCTTATTCTAACAGATTTAGTTAAAGGAGAAACATTGCTTAAAAACATATATGGTGATTTAGAATTCTTGAGGAGTTATAATCCGCTACTCAACCTTAAATGGAACAAAAAAGATAAAATCTGGATGAATCATAAACTTTTTACTAAAGATTTTGAGCCAATATATCCAAATCTTATACCTAAGGACTAGAATTAAAGACAAATTACGGATTTAAATACGCAATGCTTAAGTCTAGTACAACTAACTCTGC
The DNA here is from genome assembly GCA_048938895.1 of Promethearchaeota archaeon. Lineage (GTDB taxonomy): Archaea > Asgardarchaeota > Lokiarchaeia > Sigyniarchaeales > SOKP01 > Loki-b32. The sequence continues at coordinate 28,310 of JBHLLU010000043.1, read as the reverse complement.
CTTAGGAGAAAATGATTTCACAATCTTGGAATTAATAATATCCTTTATTTTCCATTTGAATTCATTTAGATTGTTTTCCAAATCCGTCAATGTATTTTCAATTGGGTTTGGTTTTTCTGCGAAATGATAGAAATGTAATAAACCTCCTGATTTTTTCAACAAATAAACTAAAACATCAATAAAATTCATGGAGCTTTCAGGCAAATTCATTATTATTCGATCAACTGAACCACTTAATTCTTTTCCAATTTGATTCGATGGTTTGAGTAGGTCTCTGATGTTCATATTATAAGCAATAACTTTTCCCTTCAGTTGATTGGAATTGATATTTTTTTGAAGATAATTAAAAGCATGAGGATTCACATCAAAGGAATGTATGAGAACCGAATTTAACTTAGCTATTTGTATAGAAAATGGACCTACACCCGCGAACATATCTACAATCACTTCTTTTTCATTTATATCACTTTCCGAAACTCTCTGCCTTTCAAACACTAATCTTGGTGAAAAATATGTTTTTTTTATATCTAAGTGAAGAGTACAACCATTTTCCTTATGTATAGTCTCTGTATTATTTTCACCCACCAAAAATCCCAAATCTCTTAGTCGATATGGTCCTTTGATTTCACTTTTTTTCTCAAATACAGAATAGACATTTTTATTTACTTCAATTACCGCTTTTGCTACTAGTTGTTTAAAATTACTAAATCCACTATTATTAAATTCGCCTAGTTTCTCAAACTCGAGGATTGCGATATTTCCGATAACATCATAGGATTTTGGAATTATATTAATATAACTAGCAGAGATTTTTCCACGTAACGCTTCCTCAAGGGTTTTAAATTTGAAATTTGGATTAAAAATCGGTTTTTTGGTAACAATTTCGACTGGATTGTGATTTTGTATCTCTTTAAATAATCTATCAATTATTTCTTTTCTGTCTAATAATGGGAAAAGCTTAAAGTTTCCTTCTTGCTCAATTTTATACCTTCGGTTAATTATAATTTCTTTACCAAAGTTTTCTTTTATAAATTGAATAAAATATTGAGCATCTTTGGCCCTTAGTTTTACAAAAAATACATTTTCCTTATCATTTAGGTCTGGATCATTCATCCACTTCAAAAATAATTGATAATTTTTTATTAGAATTTCTTAAACTCTTAATTAAATCCCTATCTATTTCAATTGAGGACTTAGAGCAGTTGATTAAGGCAGTTCTTTCACATATAAAGTTGCTCTTACGAAAAACCATATCATTTCTATCCAGTAATTGTAATCTTCTATTTCCATAACCGTAGAAACTATCTTGGATCTCATCCACCTTTAAAATAACTTTAATCTTTTTCTCGTCTTTTATTTGGATTTTTAACTTTTTAGATAAGTCAACACACGCTTTTGAAGCACTCACACCTATAATACAATCTCCTTGTTTCGACATATTCTTATCTTTAGTAATTTCTATTGTAGTACGATGAGTACACATCATTTTTTCATGACCCCATGCGTATATTCTTTCAATAACTTTCAAAATCATCCCTGTTTAAAGAATTCCAAAAGATCTCCCAAATCATCAAAAATGGAAATATTATATGATAAATCTGAAATGATATTCTCAAATAAGTTGATATAAATATCTTTTTTTGAGTAGCTAGTTATCTCATTGAATTGATTAATATAATTGTTTGGGAGTAATACTCCACATTTCTTATAATAGTGCCCAAACAACGTAAAATATGTATTAATCCTTTTTTCTAGTCTTGTATAACCTTCATTTTCGAGTTCTAGAATATCAACAGCCTCATTTTGCCCCATAGGGAAAGTAGAAGTTAATTCAAGAGGAATAGTTCCATAAAAGTCAGAGATGAATGCGATGTGAAGCAATTTTCTGGGAACAATTACATTCTCATCAATTACATCCAACCATTTCTTTATACTTGGTGATTTTAAACCTTTTACATCCAATTCTGGTAATAAAACTAAATATTTAACCTCTTGTGGTATTCTGTAGTTAGTACGTATCCTTTGCTCATATCGGTAGAATAGAGGACGTTCTAGACTCTCTAAGGATGTATATAGTCTCCCATGTGATTTATAGAGTTTTTCATACTTCTCAAAAAATGGTAATTCCGACTTAATCATTTTTAAAGCTTTTACTAATGCGGGGTGGTTTCTTACTCTTTGCTCAACTAGTTCCCATAGATTCCCCTCTTTGATCGCTTGACGAACAGTTCTCAATTCTGAAAAGGAAATATACAAATTATGTTTCGCTAACGTTTCAGTTCGAAAGTTTTCATCCATATTTATTACTTCTTTAGGCTCATATTCACAACAAATAGGGCAGTGGCATGGAAATTCATCAAGTTCTTCTAATCTTCTTGTCCCTGTGGATAAAGTAAAATATCTATTTTCTTTGGCAAAAAGTACATATGCAGCAGAATCCATGAGATCGCAACCACATGCTACCGCAAGTGAAAAGAATTGAGGTAAACCTAATCCAAACATATGAATAGGTTTACTACTGATAATTTCTCTCTTTACATTTAAGAGAATTTTACTTACTAAATCAAATCTATAATCCAATAAATGTTTGACCAATCCCCCTATTGCGAACACATCAAAATCTAGTTTACTCATCTCCTTTGTGCTAATTCTCAATAAGTCCAAATATTTACCTCCATGAATTGGTCCAAACCAATGACAGATGTGATTGCTTCTACGATTAATATTATCTTTAGCCCTTTGTATTGATAAATGAACCTTTTCTTCAGCAGCCCTATAATCATCATCAGGTTGAACTGGAATATCTAAAATTACAGGAAAATCTGATCCTATATCTTCTTGGAAATGTTCGATAACCTCCGCATTAATGTCGATATCGGTTTTATTGTACATATATTTTTGAAAAGCACCACTATCTGTGGCTATAATTCCATTAAACTTTAGATAGTTATGAATTCCTTTTTTTAAAACAGATTCCCGTATCTCTGGGTTTTGATAAATGATATAAGCATTCGTAAATACACATTGAGCACCAATTTTCTTTATATTTGGCACACTAAGAATGTTTATATAGGGATGCACTACAGGAAATAAATTTGGAGTTATCATTTCCTTCTTATTTATAGATAGTTTCCCTATACGTCCTAAAGCATCAGTATCTAATATTTCCCAATTCACAATTCTGCCCTAATTTGATACTTATTATTCATCAAAAAATTCTTTTAACCTGTCTTCCTGATATAATTTTTCTAGCCAATCGATCTTACCGATACTATATTCCTTTCCTTCCTGCTTACCGTTTATAATCTCTTCAATTATTTTGGCAACTGCTTCTATTGATAAATTTGATGTATCAATTTCGAATAAAGGTTTTTTTGTATTTTTTTCTATAAAATAATTCGTACAATTTCCCAATATTTCCGCTTGAATATTTTCTTTTATTTTTTTTGAGTTATAATTCTTTTTCTTTAGACGATTAATTAATTCATCTGGATTGCATCTTAAAATGAATGCATAATCAATGTATTTATTTGGAATCACATCAGAAAAATGACTTTCTATTATGATATGATGTGGGTTTTTTTTTTTAAGGTTTTTAATTTTCTTCAAAACATTTGGAAGAAATATTTTAAAATCAACAATCACGGTTTTTCTATCTTCATCATAGTCAAAAGAAAAATTTTCAGAAATAGCCAATTCATTTAAAGAAATTATTTTACCTAGAATTAAATTTGACAATTCATGCGCAACAGAGGTTTTACCACAACCAGGTGTTCCAGAAATTATTATAGTTTTCATATGCAATTTTAATAGATAGATCTATATTTAATGAAGTCAATGAACCTTATTGAAATTAACTCAAATAAAAAAAGAAATGGGAAAGGGGGGCTTCGAACCCCCGACCTCACGGTTATCAGCCGTGCGCTATACCAGGCTAAGCCACTCTCCCTTATTTGGGAATAAAATGTTATTTTGATACTTTGATATTTTAATAAAAAACAATAGCTAACTATTAAATTTAATAATAAGTATTTAAAAAATTTTTTGACCTAAAATATAATAGTATATAGGATTTATTTTAGTTAAACAACTTAGTGGTATTTATGCCTAAAATTTTAAATTATTCAATTGTCGGACTAGAGGATTATACAATAGGGTTCAATGATTATTGTTCTCTCTGTGAAATTCAACAGTTCTGTAAATGGGGTAAAGATGAGCCTTTTTCAATTAGTATTAGTTGTGGAGATTTAAATCGAGCAAAAGAAAAGGTAAAATTCGAGCAACTTCAAAAACTCCAGAAAACGGAAGATGTTTCAGTTTCTTATGAAGAATTAGTGAAAAAAGTTAAAATAAATATACAGGGTATCTTTTCGGAAATTTGGAAAGCCAAAATTAAGGCACATAAAGAAGAAATCAGATGCTTAGATTCTAGAAAAATTGATCCTATGCTGGTTGCTCAACAAGGTCAAGATTGGTGGCAGGATTTCAATGTTACAATGAAAGCTATTAATTCTGAATGTGAAAAAATAACCTAAAAAGAAAAAACATAATAGTGTTATAATTTGTTTATACTTAAAGTCATCCCACCATCTATGATTATATTTTGTCCTGTTATATAATCTGAGGCAGGTGAAGCTAGGAATAATGCTACTTCGGCAACCTGTTTAGCCTCACCAATTTGGTTTATTGGGATTTTAATATTTCTTAACTTTATCCATTCTCTTATGAATTCCGGATCATTGTTGTAGATGGGAGTGAGAAATATTCCTGGGCAAATACCATTGACAGTGATATTATTCTGCCCTAATTCAAGTGCCCAAAGCTTCGTAAAGGCAATAAGAGCTGCTTTACTCACACTATACATTCCAATAAAAGGATTGAGACCACATTCTGTTCCTGCGCATGATGTAATATTTATAATTTTCCCTGCAACGGGTTTAAACTTTTGTTTACTCATCTTTCTATAAAATACTCTTGTTACATTCCACGCTCCTTTCACATTTACATCCATTACCTTATCATAATCATTCGGTTTAGTCTTTAATGTAGATGATCCCCCTCTTATTCCTGCATTATTTACCAAGAGAAAAAGATTATCAAATTGTTGAAAGACATCTCTCCTCATTTTTTCAACTTGTTCCTCATTCGAAATGTCCGCTTCTGCGAGAACAATATCCACGTTATATGATTTTAAAATCAATTCCCGAGTTTCATTAATCCCCTCTAGGTTAATATCGTTTAATGCTAAATTTGCCCCTTTACTCGCAAAAGCAATTGCCATCTCGCGCCCAAATCCGCTTCCTGCGCCTGTGACTAATGCTACTTTTCCTTCTAAAAATTTTTCACTCAATTTTTCATCTCACCTTAAAAGTTGGTTTGTTTATACGTTTGTTTAACCGAAAAGCCCTTTATTCTTTTTATATTGAGCTAAAAATCTCATTGGTGTTGGTGTTTCAAATGCAATGCTAACATCAATAACTGCTGGTTTTTGTGATTCTATTGCTCTTTGGATTGCAGGTTTAACATCTTCAGGATTTTCAATCTTTTCTCCATAGCAACCGAAACCCTTAGCAATTTCTGAATAATCAATCGATGGAAAGTCAACATCACAATATCTTCTACTGAAAGCTTTTTTCTGATTACTTTTTATCATTCCCCAAGCACAATTGTTAGCAATAACTATAATTATTGGTAAGTTTAATCTTACAGCAGTCTCTAATTCTTGAACATTAAATAAAAAGCTCCCGTCTCCCGTTAAACACATAACAAGTTTATCTGGTTTTGCTATTTTCACAGCTATAGAATAAGGAATACCAATACCTAGATGTCCCATTGAAATTGGAAAAAACGTAGTTCTAGGTGACCGTGGTTTATGATTAATAAATTTATAGGAAAATACTGCAATATCTCCTCCATCTAATACTATTTGGGCATCTTTAGGGATAAAATCGAATACTTCATAAACAAGTCTCTCTGGTTTCATAGGTAATTTCTTTGATTCTAATATTTTAAGATTCGAATCTAACTGAGTCTTTCTTGTTTCCTGTAAATAATTATTCCATTCTGTCCATTCAGTAATTTTACTTTTGGGAAGACTTTTTTCCATTTCATTTAAGATTTGATGAAGAACTGCTTTACAATCACCAACAATTCCAACTTCAATTGGTCTATTTTTTCCAATTTCATTTGGATCGATATCAATTTGAATTATCTTCTGATCTTGATTCCATAGTGGCAAGGCTCCATAAAATAATGAATAATCCCACTTACATCCAAAAGATAATACTATATCCGCTTCAGCTGCAGCAGTACGATAAGAATCATTAATTAAGTATGAATCTAAAAATGTTTTTTTGTCACTCCCTATTGATCCAATTCCATTAATAGTGGTTCCTGCAGGTATCATATAGGTTTCAGAGAGAAGGGTTAATTCTTTTGAAGCCTCTGAAGCTATTACACCACCTCCTGCAACTATCAATGGTTTTTTACCATTTTTTAAGATTTCAACAGCATGGTTAATATCTTTTAATTCTCCATTAGGTCTAGTTAACGGTCTATACTTGTCAGGTGATAAAATCTTCTTACTATCATCTTCGGTGGCGTTTCTGACTAATGCAGTTTCCCTAAATTCAAGGTAAACAGGACCTCTTCTTCCAGATAATGCAATTCTTATTGCTTTTTGGATTGCTTTTGGAATTTCCCAAGGTTCCTCTACTTGTATTTGGGCTTTTGTTATAGGCTTCATTAAAGCAATTTGATCAATTCCTCCCTGTAGAATACCTGTATCCTCAAACATCCTCCCAATCTGAGCACCAATAACTAACAATGGAATAGAATCAGCATTAGCAGTGGCAACAGCGGGGACAAGATGAGTTACCCCTGGTCCAACAGTCCCTAAACAAACACCAAGCTCTCCAGTCGCTCTAGCCCAAGCATCTGCCATATGTCCTCCAGCTTGTTCATGTCTTACCATAACGGTATCAATGCCTTGTTCTCGACCCCAACGTTCTACAGCATCATATATTCTTAATAATTCACCACCAACTAATCCAAATATTTTACTAACTCCTTCTTTTACAAGGCATTTAACAGTTAAATCTCCACCATTTATAATTTGCTTACTCATAGTTCCCCAAAATAACAAATAAAAAATAAACTTTATTAACAATATGATTAATGGATTTAAATGCAGAAATAATATTAATCTCTTATTTCACTTCCTTAGCAAATTTTAATTTACTGATAGGCCTTTTTAATGGAAATTCTCCATTAAGTATCATAGACTTCAGTTGCTCTGCCAGTAAAATTGCCCCATATCTGTCTGATTGCCTTAATACAACAGGGATCTCAGTTCCTTCAAGATTAACCCGCTTCATATCCAATTTAAATGCTTCTGGACACAAATGTACACAATTTCCACAATTAAAGCAACGAGAACGGTCTATTCCAGAGATGATTCCACTTTTGATAATGAATGCATTTGTTGGACATTTTCCAATAGCATTACAACTGTCACATCCTTTACATGCATCTGAATTAAACTTCATCCTGAAATTATTATCCCAAACGTCTCCATAGGTAACTTCCCCTACTTTTTCCCTTCCAACTAAGCTTAAAACATTTAATTTAACTTCATTGTCCGATTTTACAAGGTTATTAAAAATTTTCTCATTTAAAATAGGTATAGGGATTGCTAAACTACATATTGGTTCTAGTCCAAAAGAGGTTTTAAAAGCACCCATAAATTCTGGTTTCATACCTAAAAAAGAGGATATTGTCATCATATTGGGCTTTTCAATATAATTTCGAGTTCCAGGACCTATGAGATATCCAATATTCCCATTGACTAGGATTGGTGATCCTATCCCAAAAGATTCAAATTCAGGATCATTTTGAAAAGGATTTAGGGCTCCACAACCAGAAAATGTGATTTCTGATTTATTGGGTTCAAAAGGGAGACAAGAGAAAATAGTATCTACGCTATATGTTTCACAATTTATCATTGCATTGTAATTTTTAATGGCTTGTCTTGTTCCCATTAATTTAGCAAACTGCATATCTTCTAACAGCAAATCTTTTTTTACAATTTCCCCCTCAGAGCTTTTTGCTTCTATATCAATTGTTTTCCCTTCCACAAGATCTCTAAACAGGGAACCTCCACAGTAATTTTCAATGGTACCACTTTGAGCAGTTCCATAAGTTATCAAATCGACTATACCTAGGTATTCATTTGGGCAGGGACCGGGAAAGCACGGAATCCCATTCATACTTATTTCTGTAAATTTTCGTAAAGTTCTAGGAGGGCTTAGTCTGAATGAAAAAATTCCCATAATTCCACTCATCAGCGCCTTCGTAGCGGTTGTGATTACATCGACATCCTCAAATTCAACTTTTTCATCATCATGTATCATATTTAACAAGTCCTGCACCGTCAAAACTACAGCAGTTCCATCTTCAATTTTTTTTCTCATTTCTGAGAGCTTTCTTCTTTTAATAACAAAAAACCCCATTTTTTTGGAAATTCAACATCTTAAATATTCATTTATACTAAAATTTTTTTATTTTTAAAAAATCTTAATTAATTATATAGTTTAAAGCAGTTTTTTTGAGGTTTATAACTCTGTGTCATATTTTGAATCAAGGTTACCTGTAGATTTCAATAATTTAGAGGAAATAGAAACAAAAATAAAATTATGTAAGGATTTAGGTATTAAAAATGTAATTTTAGAAGCTGTGAATAATAAAAACAAAATCCCTTTAGAGCTTAGAAAGAAATTACAAACCAGATCAGATATTAATATCTACTTCAGAACCACTTTAAAACCAGAAAATCTTGAGGAATTTAAAACCAATATTAGAAAATTTACTAACACGCGAGATATACTTTCAATAGAATCGATGAATAAGGAGGTCCAATTACAATCTGCTAAAGACTCAAGAGTAGATTTGGTTTCATTTTCGGATCCAGAAATTCTTAAAATGCTAACACCAGGAGTAATCTCACTAACGAAACAAAATGAATCTTTTATAGAGTTCTCACTTGCACCTCTTATGGTCAGTAATAATACTATTCAGTCTAAAAATTTTAGAACATTATATAAAAATATACAAATTGCGACATCCTTAAAGGCAAATTATATTATAAGTGGGAATTTTACGAATATTTATAATTACAGACACCCAAGAGCTTTAATAAGCATATGCTATTCCTTATTAGGAATTCCTATTAATATCGCTAAAAATGCTTATATAAAAAACCCTCTAATTTTAGTAGAAAAATCAAAAACCCGTTATAATAAAGGTTTAAAAATTAAAACAGAAAATTTGTGAGGAGATTAAGGATCGTTAAATTGGAAAGGCAAAGATATATAGCTTTTAAAATAATACGTGAGCCCGAAGCGTCTTTGGATCAAAACAATATTTTAAAGGCGATTTGGAAATCAATATGGCGGTATTTTGGTATGAGAGAAGCAAATAAAATTGGATTATGGTTGGTGGAACTAAATTTAAAAGAAGATTATGGTATTATTAGGTTTTCTTACGAAACTAAAGAAGTAATTATCACAGCATTAACGCTTGTACAAGAGATTAACGGAAAAAGAGTTATTTTTTCACCTATAAAGACTTCTGGTACAATAAATGCTCTTAAGAAAAAAACATTAAATCAGTAAATAAAAATCATTAAAATATTAATTAAATAAAAATATCAATTCTATATAAAATGGATAAATTAAACATAACCGATGCGTACATTCAACAATCAGAAGGGATTTTGAATATTAATTTAGAAGATTCTCTCTCAAAATTTGAAGACTTAAAAGCATACGATAATTTATTAATAATACAATCGTCTATTGAAAATTCAGTTAAATTATCAATTTATCCAATAAAGAAAGGAAAAGTAATTAAATTAACACTTTTTGGAATAAAATTATCGAAAAAGATATTAAAGGAAATCTCTAAACTCCTTCAAAAATTTCAAGTTATACATACCTCCGGATTTTTAAAAATAAAAAAAAATATCTATTATGAGTGCTACTTGAATTTAAGCGTTTCAGACAATAAAAACAAGAGTTTAAATGCTTCATTAGAAAAAATTAAAAATATATTTAAAGAAATAAAAATTGAAGAAGTAAGATTAAAGAATAGTAAAAACAATCAATTATGAAACCTTGGATTGTTACCTTAAAAATTGCAGACGGAGTAGATAAAAAATTAGAATTATTTGATGCTAAAATCTATTTTGAAGGATACTTAAAAATAAAAAGAAGTTTCTTCAATGCTCTTAGTAAATCAATAAAAATGTCTAAAAAATACATTATTCAACAGGCAATAGAAAAAGTTTTGAACCCTGAGGAAAGTGATTGGACATTAAATCCTTGGATGCTAATAACTGTAAAGGATAATGAAAAAAATAAACCATTTTGGTTCTTTATCAAAAGGGAAAAGGATTTATCTGGAGTTCTTGTAGCTATTGGACCAAAACCTTTTGCTGAATACAACAATTCTAATCAATCTGATGCTAAGCGAGAAATCAGAAACCTATTAAACTATATTATTACATATATAAATAAATTTAATTGCATCGTTTTCCTCCCTAGATTTTTATCCTAATTAATCTGGAACTTGATTTGTTATCCTTCCTTATTTTTATATGAATTTTTATTCTTTTCAATATTGATTGATTATTGAAAACTGTAAGGAAAAATATTAAATTAAATTTTAATTATCAATTTTAATATTCAACTAAACTAATAATATAACAATATTTTGAGAAAACAATCTTTATACATTTTATTTTGGATTTTAATGGTAAATCTTTCTATAGTTTCATCTTTGTGTGTCATTAGTGGTTATGGGGCTATTGAGGAGATTAATCCTAACTTTGGAGAGGCTCCAATTATAGATGGAATTATTGATGATTCAACGAACGAATGGAACGATGCTGTTAAAACTAAGGTTGACTTAATAGATTTACCAATCGATTTATGGGTTATGCAAACCAAAAAAGATCTTTTTATATCGATTCAGCTTGATATAGTAGGCGAATATCATAATGAAACAGAATTTTTTGGATTACTAATATCCACAAATTCTTCTGAGAATTTAGAGGATTTTATTGATGCAAAAATTATCCAATTTATCAATATCAGTGCGAATGAATTTAATTACCTTGATTTTCATATTAATAACAGTGTCTTTTTAAATGATACGAACCATAATGGTGATGGTGCCGCTACATTAGAAGGGGATGTGTCTATTTATGAATTTTCAATCCCAATTGAACAAGCAGGTACAAATGGGGATACAGAAGATTCAATATTAGAATATGATAATAGTTATGCATTTAACATAACTTATGGAGAAGTTCCTTCTTATCCACAGGGCATTATAAAAAGCCAAACTGTTCTTATTAATATTAATCCACCAAGTGAAAGAGAAATAATAATAACAGATTTGGTACTTATGGTTTTCTCAATAATAGTATATAGCAGTATTGGAGTTTTATTTGGGTTTTATATTTATAAAATTTTTAAATTAAAAGAAAAAATTGAACGATTAAGAAGTTAAAATGTCAAAGGTACCGAAAGATTTAAAGAAAGATCAAATAACAAAACAAAAATTAAAGATCAAACGAAGATCTGACGATAAATTTGCATATCGAACAGTAATTATTTCATGTATTTTTGGTGTAATTTTATACGTGATATCTTTTCTGTTCAATTTTGAAATAATTTCGGTCTTCACAAATGGTAATATTTTGTTTGTCATTATAGATATTCTTATAAGAATTGTAACAATTCTTTTATTTTTCCTGTTCATGATGATTAGTCTAGGAAATTATAAAGAATTAACTGGTAATCCACTCAGTTGGAAAGAATTGATATTGCTATTTATTCTTTCTATCGGACAAACTCTTTTAAATTTTTTAGTATTCTCACTCACTTTTATTGGACTGATTGTAATAATTATTTATTTTTATTTAGTCCAAGAATCCTAGTAATAATGATTTCAGAATTTCTATTTATTGGACATAGAGGGACTAGAATTGATTTTGATGAAAATACAATTTCAGCTTTCATTAAAGCTATAGAATATGGGGCTAATTATGTTGAATTTGATGTAAGAAAGACGAAAGATGGAAAATTACTAGTACTACATGATGCAACTTTGGAAAGGACAACAAATGGTTCTGGTTTATTGCAGAAATTTACGTTTAAAGAAGTCAGAATTTTCAAAACTAAGCTTCAACAGTTAGAAATCCCACTACTAACTACTGTCTTTGATATCCTAAAAGGAAGAGCAAGATTCATGATTGATTTAAAAGAACCTAACATACTCAACGAACTCGTTAAGATTATTGATGGCTATGATTTAGTAGAAGATTGTATTATTAGTGGAAGAAATTTATATGAATTGAATTATTTTAAAAATAATTATCCTCAAGGTAAAATTTGTTATAACATCACTAAAGGACAAGGACTATCCTTAAACGAATTTATGAACTTGAGTAACTCTAAAAAGGAGAAATTGAAATTTGACATGATAAGTTTGCGTTCGAATTTGATTTCAAGCGAATTTATTGAAGCCTGTCATAAGAATAAGATTATTCCATTATCATGGGATTTTCTGAATTATAAAAATCCGTTGCAAAAAATAAAATCATTAACTACATTAGGTATTGGTGGTTTATTATTTGATAATTACAAAAACATACAAGAAATTAAAAAATGGAAAAACCTAATTTAACTTGAAAGTTTGATGGTAGATGAGCCACTTGGAAGAAAAAGAATTATATCATCAATAGACAACATCTCAACCCACTTTTTTAAATCCTTATTTACCATTTTAAGATAATGAGATTTTATTTCTTTAGCTATTTTTCCAGCAGTTAAATTACTTGATTTGGATGGTACTATTCTAATTGTATATTTTGTTTGCTTTTTAATTGCAATCCCAGGACCACTAATAATTTGGGGAAATAAAATCTGTTCTTCAGTTCTTGACGCACCATTTAATTCTACAAAGAATAAACCAATTGTTAACTCTGTCTTTACATTTCTTATAATATTCTTCTTTCCCGAAATTATAAAAGAGCCTTTTTGTAAGAATTCTCCTGAAGGGGGTGTTTTACTTATTTGAGATGGTTCTACATAAAATATATCCACAACTCCCCAATTTTCCTTCCACGCTCGAGAAAAACTAGCAACAAATTCTGCGGTTTCATTGATAGTTTTAGTTGTAATTTCTCTATTATCTGGGTTTTTAATCACTACTAACGAAGAACCTGGAAAGTTGGTATGGAATACTAAATCATGTTTGTCTAAATGTTTTTTATAAATTATCTCATTTGAAGTGGCATCTCTACCACCAATAACTAAGAAGGCATCAGAAGAAAAAAACCACCGAAATTTTTCAAACCATTTTTTCTTAGGTTTTCGAATTAGAAAATCTACACCAGTATCAATAGAATCCCTTTTAATTATTAATTTCTTAATTTTTTCTTTTGTATTGTTAATTGCTTCTATTGTTCCTTTTATCTTTTTTTCAGCCTTTTTACCTTTTGAATATATTAAATTTGCATTTTCTCCCAAACTTTCGCTCAGATCCAAATATACGTCATTTCCATTAACATCAAGTAAAAGTTGGTTCATTGAAGGTAAAATTTTTACAAAAAATTCTGCTCCATCTACACCTTGAGCCTTAGCGTATTGTAATTTTTCATTGATATCATTCCAAGAATAACCCTTTTTTCTCGCATCAGATACAACTAATAAAAGCTTTTCAAGATTATTGAAATTAGCATATAGAAAATCTCCTATTGCATAGTAGTTGGTCTTTTTAATCTTGAGCTCATCAAGATATTCTTGTTGATTTTCTAAAACTTTCTCATGGCTTTTAATTTGATTGACTATTGCTTGGTTTTTTGGGCTTTTAACAGAATCATAATCAATTTTTGAATAAAATTCATCAACAGCAGCATTAAAACTCGGGAAATCTATTTTTTCAAAATTCTTAAATATCTCTAATTCAAATGGTAAAACAGTAATTTCATTTTCCTGGTCATCTTTAACTATATGGGCTTTAATTGACCCGAAAAGAAGTTGATTCCTTAAATCCTTAAATCCCTCGTAAAGATTATTAAGATCATTATCATTCAGTTTTATCCCATGGAACTTTTTATCGATCTTTGCCCTATGACAAATTTCTTCACTATATAACCCTCCAAGCTTTAAATTTCTTGAAATCTCTCTCACAATCTCATTTTCAGCATTTTTAAAAAGAGCTTTAAAATTCAGTCTATTTATTGAGAAGAAATCCTCTTCTTGGGAAATAGGAAAACTGTATTCCTTTTTTGCCAGGATGCTTCTCTCTTTAAATTTGCGATATTTTTTCGCAATTACTACGACATTGTCCTGATCTAATAGCAAGAAATTCCCCTTATTAAATAACTCAATCAGAAATGTCCAAGATCCCCCCTCTCTGTCCGTTAATTCGAATAAAACGATTCTATCAAATTTATATTGAGAAACACTTAATATCCTTCGGTTTTTTAGAAATTTTCTTAAAGATCTAATATATTGAGAAGGATATGCAGGGATTGGATAGTCAAATTCTGTAATATTTATCCGGGAGTCTTTTTTAATAATTAAATTCTTTTTTCCTGACGTTGTATTTATTTTTATTATTAACAAGTCTTGAACTTCATAGATATTCAAAATTGATCCGTTTCTTAGGATAATATCCAATTCTTTCGTAATGGCAAATACATCGAAATTGGAAAACTCCTTTGTAATCTTCATAAGAGTTAGTCTATTTTTTAGTCTATCAAGTTATATAATTATTTTTATAGTAAATAATATTTATATTAATAATTATGGGAAAACGCAAGAAAGTTGATATTAAAAAAAGAAGGCAAAAGTTAATAAAGGAGAAAAAGAAAGAACTTCAAAAGAAATCAATTAAAGTAGAAAAGAAGTCAACAAAAGGGTTAGATCTTCGATTAGAAAAAGAAACCAAACTATATTGGATACGAGCTATAACAGGTTTTTTAAGTGCTATTATAGGAAGATTGATATTTGGAATGATAGGATGGTTTTTATTTTTATGGATGTTAACTTGGTGGTTTGTATTTCCTTTTGTCATAAACTTTTTTGTCTTAAAATACGAATTCATTGAAGATGAATGGAGTTGGAAAAATGTCATATTACCAGGAATTGGTATTTTCTTTTTTTTATTTATGATCGGTGGTGTTTTTATTCACACCATTCTATTTTTCATACCTGATTTTTCTTCGATATTGGAATTATTCATCTAACTGCTAACTTTTCTTCCATTACAATTGGATTCGTTGTTTCAATATTTTTTCTTTCTTCTCTTTAGAAGTAAAGACAATTTCCTCTAATTTATAGATCCGTTCGCAATATATACATTGAATTTTAAGTGGTTTCTCTTCTAGGACCATGAACTCGCTTGATATTGGCTCTTTATCAGAATTTGAAATACAAGTCTGATTTACACAGAGAATAAGCTTCTTTATAATTTTTGGAAGGTTAACTTTCTTCTTTTCGATTACCTTGTAATTTTCAATTAGAGAAATACTGGCATTTGGGGAAAGTATTGAAATTTGTTGCATTTGAGTTTCATTCAAAAAAACATTTTCAATTTTAATAATATCTTTTGTTTGATATTTTTTTGAAGAGACATTCACACCAATGGTTATTAAATCTTTAGATTCATCTAGACCCGTGAGACTAAGGATAGTTAAAGCATACCCCGCATCAATATGATCAATAACAGTACCTTTAGAAATTTTATCAATTTTTAATTTTTCTTCCATCATTTTCATTAATAACCCATCTTAATTGAAAAAAGTTTTGATATAACTAAAATTAATTAATTTAAAAAAGAAAAATCGAACTAAAAAATAATACCGTTGACAGAATAAAATTATAAGTTAAATTATCATCAATTTCTAAATCTATATAATCAATAAAACCAATGATTACGGCGCCAATTGCGGGTATTAAGAATAATCCAAAGTTTTTTGGCATGTAAAACTTTTCTAGTATCACCAAAATAATTACTCCTGACATAAATGCTACAATAATTCCTGCAAATAATCCTTCATAGGTTTTATTTGTATCACGAATTTTTCTTTTCCCAACCACCCGACCAAAAAGATTCGAAGCAGTGTCTCCTAGAACAGCCATAGTCATAGACGTACAGATTATTAAAGGGCCAATCGGTTGAATAAGTCCAAATAAAAGAATAATAGAAAAACAACCAATACTCATAGAAATATGAGGGCCTAGCCTCGTAAACAATTCCTTTTCCTTGAGTAGTTGATTTACAGGTTTTAGAGGATAATATTTAGGTTTTAAAATTCTAGTAAAATCAGCGATTAATAATCCTATTAATGATACACCGACTAAAAATACTACTAAATTTTGGGTGAAAGTCATAATATCATCACCCATTTCAAACATTTCAATCATAAAATTTGGTAAGAATTCCGCAATATACCTAAAAACATTTTTTATTAAAAACCCCAGGGTGAAATAGAAGAAGATGATCCCTAATACAACTAAATGAGCTAACTTTCTATAGATATCATATTTTAGGGGTAATGTTTTTTGCTTTTTGAACTCAGTAAAAAAAATTCTTCCTTTTTCGACTCTTCTCTTTTCTTGGAGTACAACAAGGGAAAAAAGGGGGATAAATAAGATTATAAAGAGGAGCATTAAAATATCAAATGGGAATGCAATAAAGCGAGGATTATGCGGATTTATAATATGAATAATAATTAAATTGATTGTAATGGATCCTAAAAAGGTTAAAGAAACTACCAGATTATTGGCAAATGCTATTCTTTCATTTTTCTGTTTTGATAATAGTGTAATATATAGGAGAATAGAACCAATAAAGTATAAAAAGAAAACAATTATGAAGGAAAAGGGATCCAATAATTACCCATCTCTCGAATATTTAATATTTAAAGTATCCTTAAGTATTAAGATTTTCCAAATAAAAAAAAAAAAAAATATAATTAAAATTGAGATTCATCAATTATTGGCATTTCATCTGAACTTAGAGCCCTTTGGATTTCTTCAGTTGGTAATTCATAATCTTCTAAATCACCAGTCATGTAATTCTTATAGGCTAATAAATCAAAAAACCCATGACCACTAAAATTAAAGAGAATTACTTTCTTTTCTTTCTCTTCCTTAGCTTTTAAAGCTTGATCGATAGCTTCCTTAATTGCATGTGTTGTTTCGGGAGCAGGAAGGATCCCTTCTGCTTTAGCAAATTGTAAACCCGCACCTATCGCCTCGGTTTGATGATGCATTTCTGCCGAAATTATTTTATTATTATATAATATTGAAACAATAGGAGCTATTCCGTGATATCTTAATCCACCTGCATGAATTGGGCTTGGAATAAAGGTATGACCAAGAGTATGCATTTTCACAATTGGACCTTTCATTGAAGTATCCCCAAAATCCCATCGATATTCACCTTTGCAGACACTAGGACAAGCGCGCGGTTCTACTCCTATAATCTCAATATCCGGATTAATTCCATTTAATTTATCTTTAGCAAATGGAATCATCAACCCTGCGAAGTTAGATCCACCACCCATGCATCCAATTACGATATCAGGATTCTTAATCCCCACTTTCCCTAATTGAACCTTTGCTTCTTGACCAACAATTGTTTGATGTAGAAGAACAAAATTTACAACGCTCCCTAAAGAATATCTAATTTTATCACTGCTCAAACTATGTTCCAGTGCTTCGGAAATTGCAATTCCAAGACTTCCAGGATGATCTGGGTCTTTCTCTACGAAGAGTTTGCCTGATTCCGTAAGACTTGAAGGACTCGCATGAACTTCAGCATTATATGCTCTCATTAGAATTTTTCTACCAGGTTTTTGGATAAAACTTGCTCTTACCATATAAACAGTACATTTAATATCAAATAAGTTACATCCATATGCTAAACCTGAACCCCATTGACCCGCACCCGTTTCTGTGACCAACTCTTCTATTCCATCTCTCTTCGCATAAAATGCCTGAGCAATAGCAGTATTGGGTTTATGTGATCCTGTAGGAGATACTGACTCATTTTTATAGAATATTTTTATATCATCTCCTTCTATTCCTAGCTCTTTTTCCAGCCTTAAAGCGCGATGGAGAGGTGTTGGTCTATAAGTACTGATGAATATTTCTCTGACTTCATTTGGGATGGGTATTGTTTCCTCTTGAGATACTTCTTGAAGAACACATTCTTTAGGAAAAATCGCGAAAGCCATTTCCGGTGGTGCCGGTTTTCCATCCATAGGATTGACCAAAGGAGTCATAGGAGCAGGTAAATCCGGAACAATATTTATCCATTCCTTAGGAACCTCATTTGGCTCTAAAAATATCCGTGCTTTGAAATAATCTACCATTTTTCTTACCACAAATAATTGTTTTTATACATTAAATGTGTATCGTTAAAATATTGGAATTCAATAGATTAATGCACACTACGAAAATCAGTTTATTTTATGAAAAAATTAATGTTAAGAAAATGTAAGGTTTAAATAAATTTCATCCAATGTAAGGGCGTCATCGCCAACGCCAAGGCCACTGCCAGCACCACTCAGGGGTAGTAGCAAGTTTCATGAACAAAATTTGAATGATTTATTTAATATACTGATAATTTTATCGGTTCACTTAAAAACTTAACTTTTTTCACACAATATTTTTTACAATATGACAATAAAAAGAGTTTAGACTTTCAAAAAAGTCAATTGAATATCTTTATCGAAAACAGAATTCATAGAACTTATCTATTTTCGAATACCTTGTAAAGGTTTTTCGCAGCAATACGCATAACTTTTACAGTCTTCATTAAGGTATCTATTATTGTTCCTGCACAAACAATTACTAATCTTCCCGCATTTGTAATAACAATATACCCATTTTCTGCCCTTACAATAACTTCACTTAAATCTTCTTGAAATAATGTTTGAATAGTAGATCTTCCCGTCATTAATAATGCACTAGCAAGTCCACAGAATTGATCACCATCAACGTGATATTGTGGTAGGGCAGAAAAAGCAATTTGATAACCTTCGGAACTCACTAGTGCAATAGCTTCTATGTCTGCATTGGAAGTTATAAATGTTATCTGAGGACTAATTTTTTCTATATCTTCTTGATTTATCCCTAAATCAGAACCAAACTGTATATCTATTCACCTTAAATGCTTAAAAGAATATGTAATGAATGTTATAATTATAATAATAATTTTTCTTATTATATTTTTATTTTTTAATGTGATAGAAGATTCTAAATTATTATTTATCTTAGACGTCTAAGAGCAATAATCAAAAAAAACCTTAAAAAACATCTGCCTATCTAGGAGATTTTGAATTTTTTAAGGATAATAAAATTATTTTGAAAAGAAAGTGCAAAAAGAATTAATACTTAAATTTTATTAATTTTACAATTAACAACTGTTGTTATATCATGATAACCACAAGGGAATCAATAAATTATCAATTTTCTTTAATATTTGGTTATTCATCCCCGAACGATCTCATAACAGGAGATGTCATTGGTCCCGGTAGATTGACAAGAAAGAAGGTTAATGAACTCTCAAGAGAGGTAATTCAATTTTTATCAATGTACAATGCAATATTAAGAGACTACACAGGATCAGAAGTATTTAGTATTGAATTTAATTTATACAACCTTGATGAAGAAAGTTCAAGAACAAACATTTACCCGAAATCTATGGTTTTTTTACCAGGAAGATTTAAAGATTGTGAAAGTCTATTACTAGCTTTAAAACCAGAAACAGGATATCTAAATATCCATAAATCAAGGAATTCAGTAAACGATATATGTAAATTATTTTATGAAGTTGAAGAATTTGCTGATAGATCAGAATTTACGGTGGAGGATAAACAATTATTTTACGATAAATTTGCTTCAAGGTTTAGCAAGAGACTATTTGGGGAATTAATTGAAGACAAGTGGAATAAGAAATTAATTGGCTTAAGCGCATCTCTCCCTACGGAAAAAGAATTGTTAACTACTTATGCCAAAATTATATCAGATGTAGAGATTCTATGGGATAAAAACCCAATTGAGATTAGATTATTAAATTCAAAATTTGAAAAAGTTAGTACTCCTTATGAAGGACAACATGCACAAGAACATCTTAAATATTCAATATCAGAACCTAGTGCTAATTTTATTACTGATAAGACTTTAAACCTAGGAACAAGTCTCATTAATTTAGCAAATACAGGTACACTAGATGAATTTCAAGACGATATAATAAATTTCTTAATATCAAGATTAGAAGAAAAAATCAATACATTTACTGCAATTCAAACAGCTAACGAGCTAGTCACTGAATGTAAGAATATTATGCTTAATCTAGAAGGATATTTAAATAAGTTTTTACAATATTCCAATACGTTTCTAACATCCGGAGAAATGGGGGAATTATCGGCTTTATTAATTAGATATCAACAATTCATTATAAATAAAGGTAGATTAGAAAATGAGGATTTTGGGGATATTTGTAATATTGCTACTAATTTTATCAACCGTTCTGTAGTCACCAAGGAAAATTTGAGAGTAGTAGAATTGACATCTGTATTTAACTATTTTTCAGAAATGAATAAACAATGTGTTGATTTGATTAGAATGGCTCTTCCAAATTTTCTTTCTCGTCGTCGTTTGAAAACATTAACGATGGATTTAATAAAAAATCTTAAAGCCTCTTTTAATAAAGAGCAGATCCCCGCTAAAATTTTAGGTATTAAATTATTGGATAAATTCCAGGAATATTTATTTAACCAGATAGAAATAGAATCAATCACAGGAAGGAAATATTCACAATTCAATGATATAAGTCTTAAAAATGAATTTAATAAGTTAGTAATGAAAAATCTGGAATCATTTTTCGAAAAAATAAACTTAAAAATCGAAGATTTGGTTTCATTTGCTGAAATCCAAATGGAGAACAATAGAGAATTAATTAAAGGACATTTAGAGAAATTTAAAAAATTCTCAAATGAATTAAACTTTTTGTTAAGTTATATTCTAAGACACTCGACGATTAATCGCTATGTTAAAGATGAATTTAATGATCAAATAGTTGATCCAGTAAGTTTTGCAAATAAATTTCATCGATTTTTAGAAAAGAGGATTGGTGGGATAAATTTAGAATGGAAATCTTATGTTCTTGACTGGATTATAGATTATACAAAGAAGTTTTTAAAAATTGAAAATCAGAAGAACTGGGATCTAACTGAAATCTATTATAATTTTTTGGAATATCTTGAAAATCGGGAAAAAAATGAACAGAAACATGAGAACTTTTTAAAATTCTTAGATACTTACATTGCGAAAATACCCAATGTTGAGGAGAGAAATTACTTACTTGATTTTTATAAACAATTTGAATTTAGTCTTGGAATCAATAAAGAATTTCCTAAATACGTTAAAAGCAAGGTAAAAAGTGAATTAAAACTCACAAATCTTCAAGAAGAAAAGTTAATTCCTATTGAATTTTTAAAAATTAATGGTGAGAGTGCATTTTATAACTATATCAAAAATATATATTTAATTTACTTCTCAAAACTTATACCACAGCCACTAACATTGATTTTAAAGCATAATTTAACTGAAGAGGAAAAGGAGTTGTTCAAAGGAGACCTTTTTCATGTAATTAACTTTAAATTTTGGCATAATAACGTAAGATATGAATTATCAGATAATTTTAAAGAAGTATATAGAGAGTGGATAAAGTATGATTAGTGGGATAAAAAGAAAGACAACTGCAATTGAAAGTACTTTTAGATTTTTCCAAACAGTTGATTTAATAATTTCACATTTCAAAAGAGAAGCAGATAAAATTAAGATATTTGAACTTGCTAAAAAAGACTCAACATTTAAAAACCTCTTAATTGCAACAGCGACCGTTCATATCTATCATAACTTAGGCTTAAAAGTTCAACATAAAATAGATTCAAATAAGTTTACTTTCGATTCAACCAAGAAATTGGAATTATCCGAAAAGGAAATTTTAATGGATGAATTGGACACACTTTTAAAAAATTCATTTTCATTAGAAATTAATCTTCTCAATAAAAGAATTGAATTGGAAAACCGATTTATCTCCTTTCTGATTGAAATTAGAAACACAGATCTTCAAGAAGCTGAAAAAGAGAAGATGATTAAGGATATAGAAAACCAAATTGAACAGGAATTACAAGAAATTGTTCGAAATTACCCATCATTTTACTTTTACGATTTAATAGGGGATCTAATTGGACTTACTAATGAAACTAAAATGAATATTCTAGAAGAAAGCTCTGCCTTTAAAGATCTCTCAGTTGATTTAGAAAAAAAATTACAGGTGGAAGAAAAGGAAGATAAATTCATCGAACTGGCAACGCTTGATCGATTGATTAACAAAATTCGGAGTGATTATGAATTTAAATCTTATAAGGAATTACAAGTAGAAGCTATGCCTGTAAGAATGATAAAAAGAAAGGTTGTAGATTTTAATTTTGAGAGTTTTCCTATTTCTATACCTGGCTTGAGAGCCTTTAAAGAGGGTAATAACATTAAGAAGGATCTAATCGAAAAAATAGAAAATGCTCTAAGTGAAAAAATTAATTACGAGCAGTTTGAAAGTAAACTACTTAACTATTTAAAATCAGAATTAATTAAGAAGTTACGTGAAAATCCTAATGATTTCATTTATTACCTACAATCGTTAAACGAATCTGGTTTCGATGAAATCATCTTTTTACTAAATAAATATGGTGTATATAATATTCTTTATCTTTTAGATTTAGATGATACTGTGGCTGAAGATGTTAAAAGAAATATGATTAGGTATAATATAAAGAAACTTGATATTTTGGCATTAACTGATCAAAAAAATAATCAAGGAATCTCTAAAAAAAAGCAAGTTATTGATAAAGTTTTTTTAACTGATTTGAACTTAAAAAATTATTCTCATATTTTATTCATATTAGATTTTGAAGATATTATTAATAAAATTGTAAAGGATATTTTCTTCTACATTCTATCCAAAATTTTAAGACAGCTCAGTAGGGTAATTGAACTTTATTCTAAGGTATCAAATGATAGATCGCTATTATTGTTAGCTCTAAAAAAAATTGATAGTACTACAGAATCAGAAGAGTGGGTAAAAATAAAATTAGAAGAATTAATAATAAAACGACTAAATAAAAGGCAGGAAGAGTTAGTTATCGTCTTAAACGCAGCTAATCAACCCTTTCTCGTGAACGGTTTTATTTTAGCTCGATTGATTGAAATTTCTCTAAAAGAAGGAATTTACCTTTTAAAAGAGGATAATAGCATGGTTTACGCAGATATAGCATCCTTAAAGTTAAAACCTGATTTAATATCTCCAATTTCTTATTGTATTGGTTATGATATAGTAAAAAGACTTGAATATTTTGAACAAATTCGTAAAGAAGGTGTTGAGCAAAAGATTGAGGCAAAGGAGAAAGAAAAAGAGCTTCAAGCTAAAAAAATCCGGGAAAAGCAAGAATTAAGTACGTTAAATTGGATCGAAAGAAGAATAACTAGTTCATTGATGAGGATAAACAGCCCCGGAATTAACCCAAATCAACTATATTGGCAAGAAAAGGATTCTAAAACGGCCACAGAGAATATTAAGCTTCACAGCGAGTTAAGGGGAAACTCAATTGAACTAATCGTCGAATTTTTTAATTTTGCAGTTGAAAAAATTAAAAGTTTTGATCCTAAAATAAATTTGCCAGATTCTGAAAAGTTAAGAAAGATGGTAGGTGAAATTAGTACAAATGTACTAAATAAAAGAGTAGGCGATCTCAAGACACCTATTGATAATCTAAAATTACTTGATGGGGAACGATATGAAATTGCTTCCCAAATTGCTAAGAAAATTGGTTTATTACTAGATAAAGCACTGTATTCTAAGTTTAAGACAAAATAATTTCTTTTAAAATAGCTTAAAGAGATTTAACTTTAAAATAAAAAAGATATTAAAATATTCTTTAATTAATTTATATAAAAAAATATTAGAAAACAACTTTTACTCCTTATGTCTTCGTTATTCTCTTGGATTAAGAAAGAACTGGTCTATATCAAGAATTCTTTCATTGATATTATTAGAGGAATTATTGTTTTTGCTTTAGCCTCATCCGGGCTCACTATTGCGATTTTTTTGCGATATCTTGGATATAATGGAACTGTGATTATTTTTTTTGGGCTATTGTTAGAAACAATTTCACTTATTCTTTGTTATTTCTTATTAAAAGGCTATTTAAAGACAAAACAAGAGCTTGAAAATACTGAACCAAAAGAGAAAAAATAGTTAAATCCTTTATTGTAAGAATTTCTCCCAAGGTCTATGGTTAATTTGATGAGAAATTAAATATTTTTTGATTTCTGTAATAAGAATACTAGGATCATATTCCCAAACCTCATCTTTATTGAAGGATATACACTTGATATTCTTTATATCTAATTTAGACTTTAAAATATATCCATACATTGCAACTTGTGGCAAAGAAATTAAAAAATTTCCTTCTGGCTTATAATCAATCACTTTAATTAAATCATCTTGAACTTGGAGTAAATCGATATGGCCTGTAATTGTGTTATCCTCTCTTTCATACCAAACAGGTACTTCTATTGCGATTGAATCTTTATCTTTAATGAGAATATTTTTCAATATAGGATCGTGTCCTGGGATATTCTTCTTTTTTTCGATTTTATAAGTCTCAATTACTTTTTGGGCATATCGAGGTAATTTAGAATCTGAACCAGAATATTGGACTTGACCTGCTCTTATCAATTTCTTGCTAAAACTTCTAATAAATGCAGTTTTAATACCCTTAATTTTAAATTGTGATACTCTAGGAAGGTATCGTGAATTGAATAAATCATTCGGGATTATTCCTTCATACACTTCTTTGAAATGACGTTTAAGATTATTTAATTCCCTTCGATTAGCAGTTAATTGAGAGTATTTCTCTTTATGATGCCCCTTGTTCCAATTAAATGCATAAGGAATGTTTTGATGTATATATATTTTTTTTTTAAGCAAATGAAATACTCTCTTTTTAGATTCTAATTTAAAACACTAAATATAACATTCATCTTAAATTTAATTTAGGGATGAACTTTATTAAAAGAAATATATTAATAATTTATTAATTTATGAACCTGATTTTAGCCAGACTTATTCGCTATAACAAGATTTATGTTCAAAAGCGATAAAAGGTTAAAACTTCCTTTTTTGCTTCCTTTTCTATCACGGCTCTATATATTTAAAGATTTTTTTGATGGTAAGAAGGTGAATAATCGGGGTACAAAAATTTAAAGATTAATCAATATTTTAAATATTAATAGAATTGAAAATGGACTCGTAGCCTAGCCTGGTGGTTTTTTTCTTTATAATAACCAAGTAAATAGGGCGTCGGACTTCTAATCCGAAAGTCGCAGGTTCGAATCCTGCCGGGTCCGCTTATTGAAATTATTACTAATATGGGGATATTCTTCAAATTTTACCTTAATTTAAAATCTCAAAAAATAATAATATCTCTAAAATAAATATATTTCATGTTGAGCTGGTAATGGGATCGAATTATTTTCCTCGTCCTTTATTTGCTCTGATGCTCGGTCTAGTTTTTTCGGAACCCCATCCTTTTTTACGTAAACCTCTTGCTCTCTTTCCAGCAGATGTTAATCCTCTTGTGACTCTTTTCTTATGCTGGTTTTCACAGATCCAGTTAATCTTCGGATCTGCTTTAATTACAGGATGATAAGGATCTACCATAATAACTTCATAATACCAATTTCTACCATCAGCATAAATTTTATATGAATTTAACACTTGCATATTTGGATATTTTCTTTGAACTCTTTCTTCTGCAATCCATTGGAGATTTTTTCCTGTTGTATATTTAGAAACACCCATAGCTCTAGGTTTTCTACCTCTTTTAGGGCGGGTTTTATGCATACCACCTTTTCTAATACGTGTTCTAACGATAATATATCCTTGTTTAGCTTTATACCCTAATTCTCTTGCTCGATGAAGTTTAGTAGGTTTATCAACTCTTTGGACAGATTTACCTCTTCGATATTCAATTCCACGCTCCCAATATGGTGTCTGATATCCTTTCTCATGCCTTTCAAAAGTATCTTTTATATGTTTATATCCAGACTTCAATTTTTTTTACACGACCTTGAGTTCTTAGTAATTAAAAACAAGCATATTTTATTACTTTTATGATATATATAATTCAATTTTATGATAAACAGATCCTTACAAACGAAGTTGGTAACGTTGAATTTCTTTTTAATTTATGATCGATAATTTTATTACATTATTTAATTATTTCTTTATCAAATATCTATTGGTAAAGGAAATTTTTGATGGTCGATAATAAAAAAGAAAAAAGAAAGGAGGGAATTGAGCCAATCATTAAAAAACAGGATGGACTAACAATTAATTATGATAAAAATAAACTAGACAAAGATTTTCCTCATTTATTAGATGAAATAACAAGAAAGAAAAAAATCGTTAAAATTGAATCAATTCAACCAGCTTTCAAAATAGATAAATCTTTTAACAGAACAAATATTCCAAGAGAATTAATCAATCCTGGAGCAATTGACTTTATAAGGAGATGCACTACTAAAGAGGAAGCTCTCAGAATATTAGATTTTTTAGTAAAACGAAAGGAACTTTCTATAGATGAATATAATTCCTATAAAAATCAAATCCTTCTTAAGGAAGGCTTAAAGAAATTTATTGAAGAACATGGAGGATTTAAAAGTCCAGGGTACTATGAAAAGAAATTTAGAAATACAATAGAAGAATCATCAAATCAAAATAATATAGAAGATTAAATTAATTAAAACTTAAGAAAAAAAGAATTAAGGAATAGAATCTAACATTATATGAGAAGAAAAATGATGAACTTATGACAAAAAGAACTATTGCTCATAGTTATGATTCTTGTCGCCCCAATCTGATTTTTTCTCTAAAAATAAAAATTTGGAAGAAAAATTAGCTAATTAACATTATTTTCGAGCTGATTTTTGAAATTTACTCCTTTTTCTGTTAAAAAATGCTCTTTCTTAACAATTTTAATTAGATTTAATTCGAGTAAAACGGGTATTCTACCTTTAATACAGGAAATTGGTAATCCCGAAAATAATTTAATTGTTTCAAAATTCTTCGCACCCTTATCTATTGCAAATAGTATTTCAATTCCCATATATCCTAAAAGATTTTTTAAATCCTCTTTTGATTCTTCCTCATTTAGCATAATTTCAATTTATTTCCTTTTCTTTCTCCTGTTCATTTAATTTTAAATTATACTTATTAGCTACTATAGGTTCGGATTCCTTCGGTAATAATTTTCTCATCCATTCGGGGAAGGCAGTGGTTATTTGAAGATTCGTCTTCAAAACAATATAAGTTTCATCATTATAATCAAGCTCTTCGATAACATCATATTTTTTTAGATATTCAATATTTTCCATTAAAGAATCAAGTGATTTTTTTGAAACTAACTTGTGTAATTTATCTTTGGCAATTAATCCATTTCTCAACTCGGAAAGAAGATTATATTTTTTTGCATCTGCCATTATTTTAAATAGAGTAAAACTATCTTGTTTCAATTGCTCCTCAGTTTTCTTTTCATATTCACTATAATATTCTTGGACTTTAGGGAGCAATAAATCAATTAATTCTGGTTTATCATCAATATATTCAATCACACTATCAGGAGGTATCCTCTCCGCATTTACTTCTTTCAAAAGTAGCACATATTTTTCTACTAAACCAATTTGATTTATAAAAATAAATTGTTTATCAACCAATGTGTCTATGATTTCTTCAAAGTTTTTCTCAGGGAATTCCTCAATAAACCACTCTCTTAACCATTCTAAAGGAATTGGACCATTCGAAAGTTTTTCTAGAGTTTCAAAAATATGTTTATCATTTAGCAAAATTGCAATTTTTTCCTCTTCAGTTTTTTCCGATGTAAACTCAAGTATAGCCCAATATAAGTTATTTACCCACGCTTCTATAAGTGTTTCATTCTTAGCAATAATTTCTTTATCATTATCATCAAAACTATTTAGGTCTTTAATGTAAAAAGCAGTATAAATCTCCTCATTTGATTTTAATCTCTCAGATTCTTCTGCGCATAGATTTGATAAAATTTTTTCAATTTCTTCCGGTATTTGTTGATCTAAAACTAT
>JBHLLU010000172.1:0-2581 GCA_048938895.1 Promethearchaeota archaeon | reverse complement strand
TGGCATTTGACAGATGTTTTTATCCATATGGTTTTGGTCGACAGTTATTAGCAATTATGGCAAACGGAAATAGGAAAACTAAACTTTCAGCAATAAAAGTACCAACATTAATCATTCATGGAAAGGATGATCCACTTGTACCTGTAGAAGGTGGAATAGATACGCATGAAGCTATCCCTGGATCAGAGTTAATACTCATCGAAGGTATGGGACACAGCCTACCTCCAGAAACTTGGGAACAAATTACAGATGCTATTTCAGTTAATGCTGCCAAAGCATAAGCTGTAATAAATACTATCATTTTTTTATTAGATTATACTTAAAACATTTAATTCTTTTATGGAAAATGTTAATTATGAAAGAGAAGATTCTTACCCATAATACTTAAATTCATGATTTGTATATTTTCCAATATCATTATTAAATGTATTTTTCACAAAAAATCTAGATGGTAATTATACATGATTAACACTAATAGGAAGGTTTTAATCTTCTTTTTACTAATTCTTACATTCATGATTTATAATTCTAGTTTTATTGTAAATGACTCAGAAAATAGCTTAATTTTGGAGAATAAATACGAAACCCTTGAAGAAAATAATCTCATTCATACTTCAAGTTCAAATGTGTCTTTAATTTGGTATCACCCAACCGGGTTATATGTTGAATTAGTTGATATATCCTCTGATGGAAATTACATTATATGTGCTAGTACTAACTACACTACTAATCATTTGGTAATGCTTTTTCATAAATCAAGTTCTAAACCATTATGGACTTTCAATCCTAATGGACGAGTTATTTCGGTTGCTATCTCCTCTAATGGTGATTATATCGTAGTAGGTACTGGATTTGACAGTCGTATGGTATATCTGTTTCATAAATCCAGTTCGACTCCATTATGGTCTTATTATGCTAATGAAATAGTATTTTCAGTTGCGATATCTTCTGATGGGGAACATATTGTAGCAGGGGTAAAAAACAACATGTTATACCTATTCAATAAAAGTAGCTCCAATCCTGTTTGGCAGACTTCTTTAGGTGGAGGTGTTGGATATGTAGATATATCATCTGATGGAAATTATATTATTGCGGGTTGTTCATTCTCTCATGTGTTTTTCTTTGAACGTTCGTCTAAGATCCCTTTATGGGATTATGAAGTCAATGATCATTTAACTTCTGTTTCGATATCTAACACGGGCAATTATATTACTATAGGAAGTAGAAAATCTCTAGGAAGCAATAGGCTTTTTCTTTTCGAGTTTTCAAATTCTACCCCCCAGTGGGATTATACTTCTGATAATCCTATTTTTGCAGTGATTTCAGGTAATGGTGAATATATAGCTGCTGGTGCAAGTGATGAAATACTTTTTTTTGAAAATAAAGGAACTTTACCCATATGGAATTATTCTATTCAGAATGGGGGTGTTGTTTCACTCGACATTTCTCAAGATGGGAGTTTTCTAGTAGCAGGAACGATAGGATCTAATTTATCTGGAGGAGAAGTCCTATTCTTTAATACTGAAAATTCAACGCCTATATGGTGTTATACTACAGCGAATATTATATTATCAGTAGCAACTTCATCAGATGGAAATCTCGCAACAGCAGGGGGTGAGGATGAGAACATTTATTTGTTTTCCAGAAAGTTAGAAGATACTAAAGAAATCATTTCTAGTTATGATCAGATGTTAATAATAAGTATTTTATGCTTAGTAGTGAGTTTTCTCATCCCATTAAAACATAAACGAATAAAAAAGAAATGAGAAAGAATTTTAAAATGAAATTAAAATTGAGTCCAGGCATTCATATTATACTACATTTCTCGTCGTAAAAATGATTTAGTTATCAATTAAAATTTATGATCACCATTTTTGGATTCTCTATTCCTTATTTCCTCTCTTTTTCTCCTTAGTTTTTCATATAAATAGAGGTTTGGATGAATTTTAAGATCAGTAAACCCGATTATAAAAAGTATTACTGCAAATATCACATTTGTAAATCCTATTAACTGATATGAACTAAATACTACAATACCTACTGTTAATTCTTCTAGATCTAAAAAGCTTAATGAAATCAAAGGAGCAATAATCTGAGCGAATGATTGAAGATTAACAGCCCATCCACTCACTGTGCCTTGCTTGAGAGGATCGACCGCCTTTGTTATATTTGCCGAAATTAAAGGTCGCATAAACGCCATACAGAAAGCAAAGGGTAAAATAAATATATAAACCATCCAAAGATGTGAGAGATAAGGATACAATACAAAAAGTATAATGAGCAACGTAAATGTTGTTAACAAGAGATTTTTTTCACCTATTTTTCTTATCAATGGCTTCATAAGTACAACACCATAAATTAAAAGCCCTACACCTGCAATCACCATCACTGAACCAATGATTAAAGCATCTGCCCCATATCTTTCGAATAATACTAATGGAAAACTTGTTGTAAACATGAAACTTATTAGAGAGGTTAAAAAAGTTTGGGTCAACCTTAATATAACTTCTTTATTCCATATACTTGTTCTACTTTCTAGGTTAGAATTAAATATTTGAGCTTTAATTTCTTCTCTTCTTTC